>NZ_CP075715.1:2183950-2785925 GCF_024584805.1 Streptomyces sp. FIT100
GTACGACTGCGCCGCCAGGGCCACAGCAACCGGTCGGCCGTGCGGGAGCTGGTGCCCGAGCCGGTGCTCCGGCTCACCGGGCACGAGCTGCGGCTGATGTGGAGCTTCGTCCTGTGGGTCGCCCGGCGCCGCCACGGCGTCGGCCCGGACGCGCAGGCGTTCGGGCACGCCCGCGACCAGGCCGCGCTCATGTTCGGCTTCGGCTTCGTGTGCGTGGTGGAGACCATCGGGATGTCCTACCTGCTGAGCGGCTGGCCGGTCGTGCACGCGATCGTCCTGGTCCTCGACGTCTACAGCGGCATCTTCTTCGTCTTCGGCCTGCACGCGGCCTCCGTCACCCGCCCGCACGTCCTGTCCCCGGAAGCGCTGCGGGTGCGCAAGGGGGCACACGTCGACGTGCGCATCCCGCTGGAGCGGATCGCCTCCGCCTCGTACGAGCTGCGGTTCACGCACACCCGGCAGGACGGCGTGCTGGACCTGGCCGTCGGCGGGCAGACCTCGCTCACCCTGGAGCTGTCCGAGCCCGTCGTCTCCGTGGGACTGCTGGGCAAGGAGCGCCGGGTGCGGACCGTACGCATCCACGCGGACGACGCCCGTGCGCTCCTGCGCGCCCTCACGCAGGCACGAAGCGCACTTTCGCCGCCGCCGGGTCTGCCTGCGGAGCGTCCAGCGGGCCGGCCCGGGTGAGCCGCACCGGCAGCTCCTCGCCGAGGGGGAGCGCCGCCCCGCCGCCGTCGACCCGGGCGACGATCGCCGGGTCCCTCAACTGCACGGTACCGACGTCCGGTTCATGCTCCCGCACATCGACCACGAACGCGTCGAAGACCTCCCCGACCCGCCCCTCCAGCACGGCCGCCTCGACGAGGTCCACGCACTCCCGCTCCACCGTGCCCGCGCGCCGCGAGCCCTCGGCCATCTCCTTCGGGAGCGCGTCCAGGGCCTCCGCCACCCAGGCGGGCGGCTCCCGGCCGGCGACAGCCGCCACGCACAGCTCGCCCGCGTACCGGTCGACGAGCCGGCGCAGCGGGGCGGTGCAGTGCGTGTACACGGCGGCGACGGCGGCGTGCACGGCCGGGTCCGGCAGGTGCCCGCCGCTGAACGCGGTGTAGCCGGCGCCCCGCAGCAGCGTCGTGCACTCCTGGAGGAAGGCCGCGTGCCGGTGGTTCGCCGGGTCGAGCGAGCGGACGACCTGCGCGTACGAGACGTGGTGCGGCCAGTCGATGTGCAGCGCCCGGGCCGTGCGGCGCAGCCGGGCGACCGCGCCGCCGGGGGCGGTCGGCAGGGTCCGCAGGATCCCGGTGCCCGCCTCGGTCATCAGCTCGGCCGCGGCCATGCCGGTGAGCAGGGAGATCTGCGAGTTCCAGCCGTCCGCGGCGAGCGGGGCGCGGAACTCCAGCGCGTACGTGTGGTCCTCCTGGACGATCTCCTGCTCGGGGACGTTGAGCGAGATGCCGCCCCGCTCGGCCTCCAGCCGCTCGCGCAGCAGCCCGACCTCCTTCAGCAGGGCGAGCGGCTCCTCGGCGGTCCCGGAGTCGATCTGCCGCTGCACGCCCGTGTAGTCGAGCTTGGCCCGGCTGCGCACCAGCGCCCGCCGTACGTCGGTCGAGACGGTCCTGCCGTCCGCGTCCAGGTCGATCGTCCACAGCAGCGCCGGGCAGGTCTGGTCCGGCAGCAGACTGGCCGCGCCCTCGGAGAGCACCGCCGGGTGCAACGGAACCTTGTCGTCGGGGAAGTAGAGCGTCAGCGCCCGCCGGTGCGCCTCGGCGTCGAGGGTGCCGCCCGGCCGTACGAACGCGGCGACGTCCACGATCGCGTAGCGCACGCGGTAGCCGCCGCCCGTGCGGCGCTCCAGGTGCATGGCCTGGTCCAGGTCGGTGGAGGTGGGCGGATCGATCGTGAAGAACGGGACGGAGGTCGCGTCGCGGTCGGGGAGCCGGGGCTCACGCGCCGCCCGCTCCGCCTCCGCGAGCACCTCGGCGGGGAAGCCGTCCGGCACGTCGAGCGCCGTACGCAGCGCGCACAGGGCCGCCAGCAGCGGAGCCTCGGCTGCGCAGACCGCATGCATCTGACGGCGGGGCATGGACCGAGCGTATGGCGGGGCCCGCGCACCCGCACCCCTGGGAGCCGGGCGGTTGGGAGCCGGGGTGGGAGCCGGACGGTTGGGAGCCGGGGTGGGAGGCGGGCGGTTGGGAGCCGGGGTGGGAGCCGGGCGGTGGTCACGGCGCGACCAGGGCCTACGCTGGCGCGGGGGCCGCACCCCCTTTCCTTACGTACGCAGAGGAGAACCACCGTGCTCGTGCTGTTGCCGCCGTCGGAGGGCAAGGCCGCTTCCGGCCGCGGGGCGCCGCTCAAGCCGGAGTCGCTGTCGCTGCCCGCCCTCTCAGAGGCGCGCGCCGCGGTGCTCGACGAACTGGTCGGGCTGTGCCAGGCCGACGAGGAGAAGGCCCGCGAGGTGCTCGGGCTGAGCGAGGGGCTGCGCGGCGAGATCGCGAAGAACGCGGCGCTGCGGACGGCCGGGGCGCGGCCGGCCGGGGAGATCTACACGGGCGTGCTGTACGACGCGCTCGGCCTCGCCACGCTCGACGCGGCGGCGCGCAGGCGGGCGCGGCAGTGGCTGCTGGTCTTCTCCGGGCTGTGGGGCGCGGTCCGGGTGAACGACCGCATCCCGTCGTACCGCTGCTCGATGGGCGTGAAGCTGCCGGGGCTCGGTGCGCTGGGCGCGCACTGGAGGGGCCCGATGGCCTCCGCGCTGCCCGAGGTCGCGGGCGGCGGGCTGGTCCTCGACCTCAGATCGTCGGCGTACGCGGCGGCGTGGCGGCCCAAGGGCGAGCTCGCGGGGCGTACGGCGACGGTACGGGTGCTGCACGCGCCGACCCGGAAGGTCGTCAGCCACTTCAACAAGGCGACAAAGGGCCGGATCGTGCGGAGCCTGCTCGTGGCGGGGGCGGCGCCGACGGGTCCGGCGGAGCTGGTGGAGGCGCTGCGGGACCTGGGGTACGTGGTGGAGGCGGAGGCGCCGGGCGGTGCCGGCGGTGCCGGCGGGTCCGCCGGGAAGGCGTGGTCGCTGGACGTGCTGGTGGACGAGATCCACTAGGCGGGCCGGTGGGCGTGGCGCTGGACGTGTTGCATCCCGCGCCTGTTGCGCTATGTGCAACGCGCGTTGCACATAGCGCCTTGCTTGGGCAGGATGCGGGCATGACCTCCGTGCTCGACCTCGCCCCCGTCATCCCTGTCGTCGTCATCGACGACGCCGCCGACGCCGTGCCGCTCGCCCGCGCCCTGGTCGCGGGCGGCCTGCCGGCGATCGAGGTGACGCTGCGCACGCCCGCCGCGCTCGACGCGATCCGGGCGATCGCGGACGAGGTGCCGGACGCGGTCGTCGGTGCGGGCACCGTCATCACACCGGGCGGCGCGGCGGCCGCGGCCGCGGCCGGTGCGCGCTTCCTGGTCAGCCCCGGCTGGACCGACCCGCTGCTGGACGCGATGCGGTCCTCCGGCGTGCCGTTCCTTCCCGGGGTGTCGACCGCGTCGGAGGTCGTCGCGCTGCTGGAGCGCGAAGTGACGGAGATGAAGTTCTTCCCGGCGGAGGCGGCGGGCGGCACGGCCTACCTCACCTCGCTGTCCGGCCCCCTGCCCCAGGCCCGCTTCTGCCCCACGGGCGGCGTGTCCCTGGCCTCGGCCCCGTCGTACCTGGCCCTGCCGAACGTGGGGTGCGTCGGGGGCACCTGGATGCTGCCCCCGTCCGCGCTGGCGGCCCACGACTGGGCCCGCGTGGAGTCCCTGGCCCGGGAGGCGGCTGCGCTTCGCGCGTGACGGGTTGGCACCCGGGGTGTTTGTGTCCTCAAGCGCCGGACGGGCTGGGGTGTTGGGGTTGCCCGGTGGCGGTGTGGTGGGCCGGGGTTCTTGTCCTCAAGCGCCGGACGGGCTAGGTGTGTCGGGGTCGCCCGGCGGCGGGCGGTTGCCGTCCGGGTGGCGCTGCGGGGCTCGTGTTCGGGACGGCATGATTTACGGCACGCCGCCCGGGGTTGTGTGGGTGCCGCGTGTGTTGCGTGCCACAAATCACGCTTGAGTGTCCCGAACCCGACCCCTCCGCACCCCCCGGACCAGGTCACCGGCCATGGCCGACCCCGGTGGTCGGGTTGTGCCCACCCGTCCCGCCCTGCGGAACGCCTGCCCACAAACCAGGCGGCCACCTCACGTTTGTGGGCAGTCGTCCCGCTGGGGGTCCCCCCAGGACGAAGTCCTAGGGGGAGGGACGGGTGGGCACAAACCACCCACCGGCCCGCAGACAGCGAACAACCCGCAGGCGCGACAACCACCCACCCACCCGCGCCCGGCGGACGACCCCGGGGCGGGGCCGTGCAGGGTCGGCCCCGCAGGAGACGGCGGCAGGCACCGGGCTCGCAACCCGACAAAACCTGTACGCCGCCGCCTCCGAGGAGTCGAGCCCGGAGGGGCCCCGAACCGCACCACCCACCGGACACACCCCAAGCCCGTCCGGCACTTGAGGACAAGAACCCCGGGTGCCCACCCGACACCGGGCAACACCGCACACCCCAAGCCCGTCCGGCACTTGAGGACAAAAAACCCGGATGCCCACCCGACAAAGGGCAACACCGCCCCGCCGCCCAAAGCCTCAGCGCAAGTGAGACGTCTCGTTCAGCAGCCGCAGCGACGCGTTGCCGTCCGCGTAGTACGCCACCGCCGACAGCGACGCCGCTGACAGCTCCATGCGGAACAGGGCCTCCGGGGGCGCGCCCAGGGCCAGGCGGACCAGGGTCTTGATCGGGGTGACGTGGGTGACCAGGAGGACCGTGCGTCCGCGGTACTCCTCCGTCAGGCGGTCCCGCGTCGCCGCGACGCGCCTCGCCACCGTCGCGAAGCTCTCGCCGCCGCCGGTCGGGGTGGCCTTCGGGGAGGCGAGCCAGGCGTCGAGGTCGTCCCCGTACCGCTCGCGGACCTCCGCGAACGTCAGGCCCTCCCACGCGCCGAAGTCCGTCTCGCGCAGGCCCTCGTCGATCCGTACGCCGAGTCCGAGGCGGGCCGCGACGATGTCCGCGGTCTGACGGCAGCGCTTCAGCGGCGAGGAGACGATGTCCTGGACGGTGCCGCGCGCGGCCAGCGCCGTCGCCACGGCCTCGGCCTGGCGCTCGCCGGCCGGCGAGAGCGCGGGGTCGGTGCCGCCGCTGCCGGAGAAGCGCTTCTCCGGGGTCAGCGGCGTCTCCCCGTGCCGCAGCAGGACGAACGTGGCCGGTGTCCCGAGGTCGGCCGGCCCCCACCCGACGGACGGCGTGGCCGGGGAGGCCGGGGAGGCCGGGGCAGCCGCCGTGGCCGGCGCCGGAACGGTCACCGCCGCGTCGGCACGAGCACCGGCGCCGACACCGGACCCGGCACCCGCGCCCGCGCCCGCGCCCGCGCCCGCGCCGACCAGCGCCGCCCGTGCCTTCGCCGCGCCCGCCGCCGCGTCCCCGACGACCCGCGCCGCGCGTGTGTCCTCGGCGAGCGCGGCCCGCGAGGCGGACGGCTCCCACTGCCTGCCCTGCTTGCCCGCGTCCATCGCCTCGTTCGCGAGCCGGTCCGCGTGCTTGTTCTTCTCGCGCGGGATCCACTCGTACGTGACCTGCCCGGCGGGGAGGACCCGGCCCGCCTCCGCGGCCAGCGGCTTCATGTCCGGGTGCTTGATCTTCCAGCGGCCGGACATCTGCTCGACGACGAGCTTGGAGTCCATACGGACGCGGACGGCGGCGTCGGGGGCGAGTTCCTTCGCCGCCTTCAGGCCGGCGATCAGCCCCCGGTACTCGGCGACGTTGTTCGTCGCGACGCCGATGTACTCCGCCCGCTCCGCGAGCGGCTCCCCCGTCGCCGGGTCGAGGACGACCGCGCCGTAACCGGCGGGCCCCGGATTGCCCCGGGAGCCCCCGTCGGCCTCGACGATCAGCTGGCGAACGGCCATCAGAGGCCGGACTCCGACGTACGGACCAGGATGCGGCGGCAGTTCTCGCAGCGGACGACCGTGTCGGCCGCGGCCGCGCGCACCTCGTTCAGCTCGGTGATGTTGAGCTCGATGTGGCAGCCCTCGCAGCGGCGCTGGTAGAGGCGTGCCGCGCCGATGCCGCCCTGCTGCTCGCGCAGCTTCTCGTACAGCTTCATCAGGTCGGCCGGCACGGACCCGGCGACGACCTCGCGCTCCTTGGCCACGGAGGCGGTCTCGCCGTCGAGCTCCTCGTACGCCGCGTCCCTGCGGGCGGTCGCGTCGTCCGTCTTGGCCTCGACCGAGGCGACGCGGCCGGTCAGCTCGCTGACGCGTTCCTGCGCGGACTCGCGGCGCTCCATGACCTCCAGCACGACGTCCTCCAGGTCGCCCTGGCGCTTGGCGAGCGAGACGATCTCGTGCTGGAGGCTCTCCAGGTCCTTCGGGGAGGTGACCGCGCCGGAGTCGAGGCGCTGCTGGTCGCGGGCGGCGCGCTGGCGCACCTGGTCGACGTCCTGCTCGGCCTTGGTCTGCTCGCGGGCGCAGTCGCTCTCCTCCGTCTGCGCGGCGACGAGCAGGTCGCGCAGTTGCGTGAGGTCCTTGTTCAGCGTCTCCAGCTCGGCGTGCTCGGGCAGCGACTTGCGCTTGTGCGCGATCTGCGACAGGCGGACGTCGAGGGCCTGGACGTCGAGGAGGCGGATCTGGTCGGCGGGCGCGGCGTTCAGTTGGGGGCTCCAGAGGTGTGGTGGGAGGACCAGGGGTCGGTGACCGTCTTCGAGACGTGGACGCGCAGGTCCCAGCCGTGGCGGTCGGAAATCTCGTCGAGCTGGGCGGCGGCCTGTTCGCACCATGGCCATTCGGTGGCCCAGTGGGCGGCGTCGACCAGGCCGAGCTTCCCCGAGGGGGTCGCGTGCTGGGTCGCCTCGGACGCGGGGTGGTGGCGCAGGTCGGCGGTGAGGTACGCGTCCACGCCCGCGGCCCGTACGACGTCGAAGAGGCTGTCGCCGGAGCCGCCGCTGACGGCGACGCGGCGGACGATGGCGTCGGGGTCGCCGGCGACCCGGATGCCCTGCGCGGTGGCGGGCAGCCGCTGCGCGGCACGGGCGCCGAACTCACGCAGGGTGAGCGGGTGGTCGAGCTCGCAGATGCGGCCGAGCCCGTTCTCGGGCACGAGGGGGCCGGTGACGCGCAGTCCGAGCGCTCCGGCGAGGGCGTCGGAGACCCCGGGGTCGGCGGTGTCGGCGTTGGTGTGCGCGACGTGCAGGGCGATGTCGTGCTTGATGAGGGTGTGCACGACCCGGCCCTTGAAGTGGGAGGCCGCGACCGTCGTCGTACCGCGCAGATAGAGCGGGTGGTGGGTGACGACCAGGTCCGCGCCGATGGCGATCGCCTCGTCGGCGATCTCCTGGACGGGGTCGACGGCGAAGAGGACACGGGTGACCCCGGCGTCGGGGTCACCGCAGACCGTGCCGACGGCGTCCCACTCCTCGGCCCGCTCGGGGGGCCAGAGGACGTCGAGCGCGGCGATGACTTCAGACAGACGGGGCACGGAGCAAAGGCTACCTGCCCGGCGCGCCGCACCACCCTGTGCAGGCCCGCGACCGGTACCGCGCAGCACAACCACCCCTGCGAGCTCAGGCGAACCGCGAGACGGCCACCCTTATGTGTGAAGTGAGCGGTCTCGCGTTGTTCGGCTGGAAGTGCGAAAACTAGCTTCGGTGGCCGGAGGTGAACAGCCGATGACAGTGTGTGCCATCGAGGAGGCCACGGAGGACGCGGCCGTTCGGCGAGCGGCGTTCACGATCAGCCCGGACGGCTGTTACGCGGCGCGGCTCGCGGGCGCCGGGGAGATGCGCTTCGCCGAGCGGTGGACGCTCGACGGTCCCGAGCCGTACGCGGTGCCGCTGCCGCTCGACCAGCCCGAGGAGCCCGACGCGCAGGTGGCGCCGATGGCCGACGGGCGGGTGCTGATCAGCCGGCGGGTGGCGGACCGGCAGATGTTCTCGCTGCTCTATCCGACCGGCCCGGGTACGGGCGAACTGCCCCTCGGCGCGGTCGAGTCGGCGTCCGAGATGACGCTGCTCCCCCCGTCGCCGAACGGCACCTGTGTGTACGCCCTGGCCCATGGCGAGGGGGCGACGGCGGTGTGGCTGGTGGCCGGCGGGGCGTTCGGGCCCGAGCGGGTCGCACAGGTGCCTGGCCGCTGCTCGGGCGGGGTGTGGCTGGACCGTACGGGCCGGATGCTCGCCCTGGACCGGGAGGCGGACGGGATCACCAAGGCGGTGGCGGTCGATCTGGAACGGGGCGGCGAGGTGACGCCGCTGCTGCAGATCACCGAGGACAGCAACGACCGGCTGCTGCTCGCGGACGCCGAGAGCGGGCTGCTGCTGATCCGCTCGGACGCGGCGGGGCACGACCGGCTGGGGTGGGGAGTGCTGGGCAGTCTGCGGCCGGTGCGGTTCCCGGAGTGCCTGCGCCTGGCGGACGCCGCGGTGACGCCGTTCGCGATCCAGCCGGGGCAGGTGCTGATGCCGGAGAGCTGCGCGGTGGCGCTGCGGATCGACGCGGCGGCGGGCAGCTGGCTCGGCGTGTGGCGTCCTTCGGCGCGGCGCATGCGGCAACTGGCCGGGCCCGAGGGCTGGTTGACCGGCACGGGGCTGTGGACGAGGGAGGGGGTGCTGCATCTGCCGTACGCGACGGACGCGGTGCCCTGCGGGGTGGCGCGGACGGAGATACCGGAGGCCGCGTTCCAGCCCGAGACGGTCACCGTGATCACGGGATCGGCACAAGCGGAATCCGCAGGTGGGGAACCGTGCGCGAGCGAGGGGGGTCCTGTCGTGTGCAGGCCGGTGCCGTTGCAGCAAGCGCCCCTGATCGGGCGGGTGGCGCCTGGTTAGACTTTCTCACCGGGGGCTGCGCGGCCGTACCGTCCGGCCCTTGCGACACGAAATCAGCGATCCACGACGGGGTGAACCTTTTCCATGTCTGAAGCCCGAACCGACACGACCCAGGCACGTCCGCAGGGGGCGGGCGCGAGCCAGGCCGGGTCCGGCGGCGCCGGAAAGCACCGGGGCGGTGCGGCGCGGGAGGACGTCGCGCCCCCGGCCACGGCGGGCCGCCACCGCCGCCCCAGCGGCGGCGCAGGGCGGTAACCGGCGCTCGGCCGGTCCCGTTCCCGGGGGCTTCCGCCCCTGTCCCCCGCTCCTCGGGCGCCGGAGGGCCGGCCATACGGTCCGGACACCCGGCATCCGGACCCGGGGCGGGGAGGTGCGGGGAGATGCAGTCGAGTCCGGATGAGCTGGGCCCGCCCCGGCCCGCACCCGGCGACGTGTGCGGGCCGGGGCGCTGTCCGGTCCGGAGCGCTGTCCGGTTCGGAGCGCTGTCCGGTTCGGAGCGCTGTCCGGTTCGGAGCGCTGTCCGGTTCGGAGCGCTACCCCTTCTTCAGCCCCAGGACCTCCGTCGCCGCGAACGTCTCGTCCGCCGGACGGGCCTCGTAGTACGGCGACAGCACCGCATCCAGCTCCTCGTAGGAGAACGCCTCCTTCGCCGCGTCGAACTGGGCCGCCACCTTAGGGCGCTCGACGATCGCCACCATGCCGCCGTGGACGACGAGGAGTTGCCCGGTGATGTGCGAGGCGGCCGGCGATGCGAGGTAGCCGACGAGGGGGGAGACGTGTTCGGGGGCGAGCGGGTCGAGTTCGCCGTCGCCCGGCTCGGCAAAGCCGGCGAAGACGTCCTCCGTCATACGCGTACGGGCCCGTGGGCAGATCGCGTTGGCCGTGACGCCGTACTTGCGCAGCGCCAGCGCCGTCGACGTGGTGAGGCCCACGATGCCGCCCTTGGCGGCGGCGTAGTTCGGCTGCCCCGCCGAGCCGGCGAGGAAGGCCTCCGAGGAGGTGTTGACCACGCGGCCGTACACCGGACCGCCCGCCGCCTTGGAGCGTTCGCGCCAGTGGACCGACGCGAAGTGGGTGGTGTTGAAGTGGCCCTTGAGGTGGACCCGGACGACCGAGTCCCACTCGTCCTCGCTCATCGAGAAGACCATGCGGTCCCGCAGGATCCCCGCGTTGTTGACCAGGATGTCCAGCTTCCCGTACGTGCCGACGGCCAGGTCGACCAGGGCGCGCGCCGCGGCGAAGTCGGAGACGTCGCCGAGGTGGGCGACCGCCCGGCCGCCTGCGGCGCGGATCTCCTCCGCCACCTGCTCCGCGGGCGCCGCGCTGGCCTCGCCGGAGCCTCCCCCATAGCCTTCGGCATGGGAGGTGCCCCCACGTCCCGGCTGCCCGTAGTCGTTGACGACGACGCTCGCCCCGAGCCCGGCCAGTTCCAGGGCCTCCGCCCGGCCAAGACCGCGGCCCGCGCCGGTGACGATCGCGGACAGGCCCTCCAAGGGGAGTGACATGAACCGTCCTCTCAGATCTCGATGCAGGTCCGCAGCGCCTCACCCGTACGCATCTGGGTCAGCGCCTCGTTGATCTCCGCCAGCTGCACCCGGTGGGTGATCAGCGACTCCAGGTCGACTCGGCCCGCCCGCCACAGGGCGATGGCGCGTTCGTAGGAGCGGAGCACGTCCCCGCCGCCGTACATCGACGGCAGGATCCGCTTCTCGTCGAAGAACAGCTCGAACATGTTGAGCTGGAGGAAGTCGTCCATGGCGCCCGCGCCGACGATGCACAGCGTCCCGCCGCGCCGGGTCGTCTCGTACGCCGTCCGTGCCGTCGCCGACTTGCCGACGACCTCGAAGACGTAGTCGAAGCCCTCGCCGCCCGTGATCCGCTGCTTGGCGTCGGCGAGTCCGTCGGGCGAGATCGCCTCGGTCGCGCCGAAGCGCAGCGCCGCCTCACGCCGCGAGGCGACCGGGTCGACGGCGACGATCTGCGCCGCGCCCTGCACGCGGGCGCCCTGGATCGTGGAGATGCCGACGCCGCCGCAGCCGATGACGGCGACCGACGAACCGGCCTCCACCTTCGCGGTGTTGATGGCCGCGCCGAGCCCCGTGGTGACCCCGCAGCCGATGAGGGCGGCGATGTCGTAGGGGACGTCGTCCGGGATCGGGACGGCGCAGCCCGCGTCGACCACGACCTCCTCGGCGAAGGTGCCGGTGCCGGCGAAGCCGAAGACATCACCGGCGGGGCGCTTGAAGTTGGGGGTGCCGGCGTTCATGAACCCGGCCAGACAGAGCTGCGACTGGCCGCGCCTGCAGGAGGGGCAGCCGCCGCAGGCGGGCAGCCAGCACATCAGCACCCGGTCGCCCTGCTTGAGGCCGGCGACCCCGTCGCCGACGTCGAGGATCTCGCCCGCCCCCTCGTGGCCGGGGATGAAGGGCGCGGGCTGCGGCAGCACGCCGCCCATCGCGGAGACGTCCGAATGGCACAGGCCCGTCGCCCGGACCCGGATCTTCACCTTGCCGGGGCCGAAGCCCACCGCCTCGACGTCGTCGAGTACGTCGAGCTTGTCCTGGCCGATCTCGTGCAGTACGGCTGCGCGCATGGTGCGGCTCCCTTCAGGAGGCTTCCACTCAGGAGGTTTCGACGACGGTGTCGGCGAGGACGGGAGCGTCGTCCCGCTCCACGGCCGTCACCGACACCTGGACCTTGCTGCTGTCCTGCTGCCACATCCGGATCCGCAGGGTCTCCCCCGGGAACACCACCCCGGCGAAGCGGGTGCTGTACGAGCGGACGCGTGTGACGTTCCCGTCCAGGAGCGTGTCGACGACCGCCTTGAGCGTCATTCCGTACGAGCACAGCCCGTGCAGGATCGGCCGGTCGAAGCCCGCGAGCCCGGCGAACTCCGGATCCGCGTGCAGCGGGTTCCAGTCGCCGGATAGCCGGTAGAGCAGCGCCTGGTCCTCGCGGACGGCCCGCTCGACGGTCTTGTCGGGCTCGCGCTCCGGCTGCTCCACCCGTACGGACGGCCCGCGTTCGCCGCCGAAGCCGCCTTCGCCGCGTACGAAGATCTGCGCGTCGCTGGTCCACAGCGGGCCGTCCTCGTCGGCCGCCTCGGAGCGCAGGACGAGGATCGCGGCCTTGCCCTTGTCGTACACGGCCGCGACGCGCGAGGTGCTGGTGGCCCGGCCTCTGACGGGGATGGGGCGGTGGAGCGTGATCGTCTGCCCGCCGTGCAGCACGGCCGCGAGGTCGACGTCGATCCCGGGGGCGGAGAGGCCGCCGACGACCCCCATGCCCGCGCCCGCGACGGTGGCGAAGCTGGGCAGGACGTGCAGCCGGGACTCCAGGGTGTAGCGCAGCTCGTCGGGGTCGGTGGCCGGGCTGTGCTTGCCTTGGAACGATCCGGCGCCGATGCCGAGGTGGTAGAGCTGGATGTCCTTGTGGTCCCAGCTGATCTCGGCGCTGCGCGGCTCGGCCGCGGTCGCCTTGACGGCATCGATGGGCATGAGGCTGCTGCTCCTACGACGGTTGAGGAGTGGAAGACCTCGGTGCGGCCGTCCGCACCGTCGGCCGCACCGAGGCCGTACGCGGGCCGGCCTCCCCGCGTCCGTGAACTGCTTCTAGAACGCGTTCCAGTCCGGCTCGGCCCCTATGTATAACGCACCCCCCAGGACTTGTGAAGGCTCCTGACACAACGTCAGATGCGGGTGTGTCGGCCCGCCGTGCAGGTCGGAGCGGACATAGGCTCGGCCAGGTGATCAGAGTCCTTCTCGCCGAGGGCACGGCCCACGGCGCACTCGCGCTGCTGCTCGGCCTCGCGGAGGACATCGACGTCGTCGCACAGGTGGGGCGCGGTGACGAGATCGTCGACGCCGCGCTGGCGGCGCGGCCCGATGTGGCGCTGCTGGAGGTGGACCTGCCGGGGCTCGGCGGGCTGGACGCGGCGGCGCGGCTGCACGACGAGGCACCGGAGTGCCGGGTGTTGATGCTGACCACCGTCGCACGGCCCGACCAGCTGCGCCGTGCGCTGGCCGGCGGGGCGGCGGGCATCCTGGTCAAGGACGGCCCGTTGGCGGAGCTGACGGCGGCGATCCGGGCGGTGCTGCGCGGTGAGACGGTCATCGACCCGGCGCTGGCACCGCCGGACTGAGCCCGGTATCGGGCTGCCGGGGTACGGGGCGTGGCGGGCCCCGGTGGTCAGCCCCGCGCCCGTCCGTCCCGCGGCAGCCACAGCAGCATCAGCACCACCCCGCCCAGCAGCACCCACGTCCCCGTCCTGAACGCCAGCGCGTATCCGGCGGTCAGCGCCTCCGGGGACGTCCCGCCGCCCGTCCTCGCCGCCGCGACCGTCGAGAGGACGGCGAGGCCGAGTGCGCCGCCCATGACACGGGAGGTGTTGATCAGGCCGGAGACGAGGCCGGCGTCGGACGGCTCCGCGCCCGAGGTGGCGAGGGTGGCGAGCGGGGTGCCCGCGAGACCGCCGCCGGCCATCATGACGATGCCGGGCAGCATGATCGCGGTGACGTACGAGCCGTGCGCGGCCATCGTGGACTGCCAGGCGAAGCCGGCGGCGGACACCAGCACACCGAGTACGGCGACGTTGCGGGCGCCGAGCCGACGCATCAGGCGCGGTGCGAGTTTCGAGCCGACGACCACGGCGAGCGAGCTGGGCATCAGGGCGAGTCCGGCCTCCAGCGGGCTGTAGCCGAGGACGTTCTGGGCGTACAGCGTCATGAAGAACCACATGCAGAACATCGCGGCGCCGCAGGTGAACATCGACGCGTTGGCCGCCGACACCGACCGCACCCGGAAGAGCTTCAGCGGCATCAGCGGCGACTTCGCCCGCGCCTCGACGCCGACGAAACCCAGGAGCAGGACCAGCCCCGCCGTCAGCGGCACGACGGTCCCGGCGGCCGCCCAGCCCTGCTGCTCGGTCTGGACGATGCCGAACGCGAGCGTCGCGAGGCCCACCGTGACGAGCACCGCGCCCGGCAGGTCGAGCCGGCGCCGCTCACCTGCCCGGCTCTCCCTCAGCCACCGTGCGCCCAGCAGCAGCACGAGCGCACCGACCGGCACATTGATCAGCAGTGTCCAGCGCCAGGAGAGCGCGTCGGTCAGCAGCCCGCCGACGAGCCCGCCCGCGGCGCCTCCGCCCGCACCGACCGCGGTCCAGGTGGCGATGGCCCGGGCGCGCGCGGGGCCCTCGGGCACGGCCGCGGTGAGCAGCGTCAGCGTGGAGGGCGCGAGCACCGCGGCGCCCAGCCCCTGCCCGGCGCGCGCGGCCAGCAGCTGCCAGCCCTCCTGCGCGAGCCCGCCCGCGAGGGAGGCGAGGGTGAACAGCCCCAGCCCCACCAGGAACATCCGCTTGCGCCCGTAGAGGTCCCCGGCCCGCCCGCCGAGCAGCATGAATCCTGCGAAGGCGATCGAGTACGCGTTGACGACCCATTGGAGCCCGACGGCGCTCAGCCCCAGGTCGGCCCGCATCGACGGCAGCGCCGTGTTGACCACGGACACGTCGAGGACGACGAGGAACTGCGCGGCGCAGGCGGCCAGCACGACCGCCCACATGGGCGGCGCGGCACGGCGGCGGGCGGCGGTCAGAGGGGCTGCTGCGTCTGAAGGGGCCGGGACCATGACCGTCATGGTCCCAGGCTCCTGTCGGTCCGTACATGCGGATTTCGGTGTACGGGCCCCGGGACCTCTGGTCCTAGGTCGTGTCTTCGAAGTGGCGTCGTCCGCCCGAAGGGCGGGCCCGGCGGCGTCTGCTGGTGCGGGCGATCGCAAGGCGGAGGAGGGGGGAGTCCATGCGGTGGGGGCACCTCCCGTGCCCGAAGGGCTACGGGGGTGGGGGCACCTCCCAGGCGCGAACTCTGGGGGAGCGTGCCGGACGCCGCCGAGCAGACGGGACTGTGAACGACCGAGGGCTCGGGCCCCGGGCTACCCCTTGCGCAGCACCGTCACGACGGCCGCCCCGCCGAGCCCGATGTTGTGCGCGAGGCCCGTGCGGGCGCCGGGGACCTGTCGGGCGCCCGCCTCCCCCCGTAGCTGCCAGGTGAGTTCGGCGGCCTGGGCGAGTCCGGTCGCGCCCAGCGGGTGGCCCTTGGAGATCAGCCCGCCGGACGGGTTGACCACCCATCGGCCGCCGTGCGTCGTGGCCCCCGACTCGACGAGCTTCCCGGACTCGCCGTCCGCGCACATGCCGAGCGCCTCGTACGTCAGCAGCTCGTTGACGGAGAAGCAGTCGTGCAGCTCGATGACGTCGATGTCCTCGATGCCGAGCCCGGACGCCTCGTACGCCTGCCGGGCGGCCGCCCGCGACATGGGCCGGCCGACGACGTCGATGCAGGAGCCGGAGGCGAAGGAGTCGGCGGTGTCGGTGGTCATGGCCTGCGCGGCGATCTCCACGGCCTTGTCGTGCAGGCCGTGTTCGACGACGAACCGCTCGGAGACGACGAGCGCCGCGGCGGCCCCGTCGGAGGTCGGCGAGCACTGGAGCTTGGTGAGCGGCCGGTGGACGGTCCTGGCGGCGAGGATCTCGTCGGTCTCGTACACGTCCCGGAACTGGGCGTTGGGGTTGTCCGCCGAGTGCCGGTGGTTCTTGGCGGCGACGGCGGCGAGCTGCCGCTCGGTGGTGCCGTGGCGCTCCATGTGCTCGCGCGCCGCGTTGCCGAAGATCTGGGCGGTGGGCGGGGTCATCTCGAAGCCGTGCGCGGCGGCCATGACGCCGTAGTGCCGGGCGACGGGTGACGTGGAGAAGTCGCCCCCGTCCGCCCCTCCCCCGAGCGCGCCCCTCTTCATCTTCTCGAAGCCGAGCGCCAGGACGCAGTCGCTGATCCCGCCCGCGACGAACTGCCGCGCCATCATCAGCGCGGTCGAGCCGGTCGCGCAGTTGTTGTTGACGTTGTAGACGGGGACGCCGGTGAGGCCGAGTTCGTACGCGGCGCGCTGGCCGGCGGTCGAGGGCTGGAAGCAGTAGCCGACGGGCACCTGCTCGACCAGCCCGTAGGGGACGCCGGCGTCGTCGAGCGCGGCGGTGCCGGCCTCCCTGGCCATGTCCCAGTACTGCCAGTCCCGGGTCTCGGGCTTCTCGAACTTCGTCATCCCGACACCGACGATGTAGCTCTTCATCCTCTTCCTCTCAGTCCCTGGGCAGGCCGAGGATCCGCTCGGCGACGACATTGCGCTGGACCTGGGTGGTGCCGCCCGCGATGGTCAGGCAGCGGGACATCAGCAGCCCGTGGACGGCCCGCTCGCCGGCGCCCTCGCGGACCGCGCCGGCGGGCCCGAGGAGTTCCAGGGCGAGTTCGGCGACCTGCTGCTGGTGCGGGGTCTGGACGAGTTTGCGTACGGAGGCGTCGGGGCCGGGCTCCGCGCCGTCGACCTGCTGGAGGGTGGTGCGCAGTCCGATGCAGGCGAGGGCGTGCGCCTCGGCGGCGAGGGCGCCGATCCGGGCGCGGTGGGTGTCGTCGAGGCCGGGCGCCCGGGCGAGCAGCTCCTCCAGGCCGGTGTCGAAGCTCAGCTGGTCGGCCATGTGGACCCGTTCGTTGCCGAGCGTGTTGCGGGCGACGCGCCAGCCGTCGCCGACCGCGCCGACGACGGCGTCGGCGGGCAGCAGCGCGCCGTCGAAGTACACCTCGTTGAAGAGGGATTCGCCGGTGATCTCCTTCAGCGGGCGGATGTCGATGCCGTCGGTGGTCTTCATGTCGACGACGAAGTAGGTGAGGCCCTTGTGCCGGGGGGCGTCGGGGTCGGTGCGGGCGAGGAGGATGCCGTGGTCGGCCCACTGGGCGGCGCTCGTCCACACCTTCTGGCCGGTGATCCGCCAGCGGCCGTCGGGGGTGCGCTCGGCCCGGGTGCGCAGGCTCGCGAGGTCGGAGCCGGCGCCGGGTTCGCTGAAGAGCTGGCACCAGAGCAGTTCGCCGCGCAGGGTCGCGGGCAGATAGCGGTCCTTCTGCTCCTGGGTGCCGTAGGCGATGAGGGACGGGACGACCCAGGTCGCGACGGAAAGGTCGCTCACCCTGACGCCGGCCGCCCGCATCTCCTGCTCGACGGCGAGCTGCTGGAGGGGTCCGGCGCCGAGTCCGTACGGGGGCGGGAGGTGCGGGGCGGCGTAGCCGGTGGGGGCGAGGACGCGCCGGGCGGCCGCGGGCTGCGCGCCGCGGACGGGGGCGAGGGCGGCACGGGCGGCCGTGCGATGGGGCTCGGCCTCCGGCGGCAGTTCCAGGCGCAGTTCCCGGCGGGCGCCCGCCGCTGCGAGCCGGACCGCCCGGAGCCGGTGGGTGTCGCCGGGTCCGAGGAGCTGGCGGGCGACGAGGGCCCGGCGCAGATGCAGATGGGCGTCGTGCTCCCAGGTGAAGCCGATGCCGCCGAGGATCTGGATGCAGTCCTTGGCGCAGCTGTACGCGGCGTCGAGCGCGGTCGCTGCGGCGAGCGCGGCGGTGAGGCCCCGCACCGGCGGCGGCTCGTCGGCGGCGCGGGCCGCGTCCCAGGTGAGCGCCCGTGCCTGGGCGAGGCGTACGAGCATGTCCGCGCACAGGTGCTTGACCGCCTGGAACTGCCCGATGGGGCGCCCGAACTGCTCGCGCACCTTCGCGTACGCGGTGGCGGTGGCCAGCGCCCAGGAGGCGGTGCCGCAGGCGTCCGCCGCGAACAGCACGGCGGCGAGGTCGGGTACGAGGCCGGGGTCGACGTCCAGCCGCCGGTCGGGGGGCGCGGTGAAGGCGTGCGCGGTGACCTCGGCGGTGGGGCGGGTCGGGTCGGCGCTCTCGTGGCCGCGTATCGATCCGGGTACCGCGAGGTCCGCGGCGTCCACGGCGAACCAGCCGGAGGTGGTCCCGAGGACGAGCAGATCGGCGTGGCCGCCGCCGAGCACGGGCGGCGCGGTCCCGTCGAGCCGGTGGCCGCCGTCCGGGGTCGGGACCGCGGTGATCGTCCCCGGGCCGAGGGCGACGGCGCCGATCCGCTCCCCGTCCGCGAGCGTCCGCGCCAGATCGCCGCGCCCGGCCCGGGCGAGCACGGCGGAGGCGAGCGCGCTGGGAAGGTATGGCCCTGGCAGCGCGGCCCGCCCGGCCTCCTCCAGGACGACCGCGAGGTCGAGGAGGGTTCCGCCCCCGCCGCCGTACTCCTCGGGCAGGTGCGGTCCGAGGAGTCCCTGCTCGGCCGCCCCGTCCCAGTACGCGGGCCGCCCGGCGTCCGCGCTGCCGGGTGCGTCGAGGAGTTTCCGTACGGCTTCGGGCGGTACGGCCCGCGCGAGCCAGCGGCGTACGGAGTCCGCCAACTCGCCGTGCTCCTGGGTGATTCCGATGCTTCCGGTGACTGCGGCGCTGGTGCTCCCCATGGGCGGCAGACTAGAACACGTTCCAATCTGACGGAAGGTCAGACGAGGGGAGAGGGACGGACGGCGGCACGGAACCTCGCGAACGCCCCGTACGTCCCAGGACCGTTCGGGAGGACATACCGGTGTGGCCGGGGGGGTGGGGTCCGTGCTGGCGAGACGTACGGTGCTGGGGGCCGCGGTGGTGGCGCTGCTGACCGCCTGCGGGGCCGAGGAAGGCCCGCCGGGCGACGCCGCGCGCATCGACGGACAGCTCGTGGCACGGCTGCGGGAGGGCGACGCCGAAGCCGTGGCACAGGCCGTGAACGCCTTCGGCTTCGACCTGCTCAAGGAGGCCGACGGATCGCGGCTCCGCAACACCGTGACCTCCCCGGTGTCGGTCGCGGTGCTCCTCGCGATGGTCCTCGCCGGGGCCGACGGCGACACCGCGCGCGACATGGCCCGCACCCTGCACCTCCCGCATGCGCGCGACGTGCGCTCGGGCGCCCTGCTGCGGATGCTGGCGGACACCGACGACGTGACGCTCTCCGTGGCGAACGCCCTGTGGGCCGCGCACGGCACACCGCTGCGGAAGGACTACCTCGACTTCGTCACCGGCGCGTTCGGTGCGACGGCGAAGGAAGCCGATCTGGCGGCGCAGCGCACGGCCGACGAGATCGACCGGTGGGCGAGCGACAACACCGAAGGGCGCATCCCGGCGATCGCCCGCGACCTGGGGCTTCCCTCCGCGGACACGGCGCTCGTCCTGCTCAACGCGGTCTACTTCCTGGGCACCTGGACCGTCCGTTTCGACGCGGAGGCCACCCGGCAGGAGCCGTTCACGCTCGCCGACGGCCGCACCGCCACCGTCCCGATGATGAGCCTGCGCGAGGAGCGGCTCGGGTACGCCGAGCGCGACGGCTACACCATGCTGCGCCTGCCCTACGGCAAGGAGCGGCGGTACGGGATGGAGGTACTGCTCCCCTCCCCCGGCTCCGGCCTCGGCGCGCTCCTCGACCGGCTCGACGCGGCCGAATGGGCGGCCGGCGTGACCGCACTCCGCGAGGAGAAGGTGCACGAACTGGCGCTCCCGCGCTTCGAACTCACCTGGTCCCTGGAGCTCAACGACGCCCTGGACCGGCTCGGCATGGGCGCGGCGTTCGGCCCGGAGGCCGACTTCTCCCGGATGTCGCCGACGGCCGCCTCGCTGAGCAAGGTGGTGCACAAGACGCACATCCGGGTGGACGAGAACGGCACGGAGGCCGCCTCGGTGACCGGCGGCGCGATGAAGTCGTCCTTGCCGCTGCACCCGATCGTGTTCCGCGCCGACCGGCCGTTCGCGTTCACCGTCTCGGACCGCCGGACCGGAGCCGTCCTCTTCCTTGGGACGGTCACCGACCCCCGGGGCTGACGGCTCCTTCGGCCGCCGCCGCGACGAACGCCGCGAAGGCGGCGGGCGCGACGGCGAAGACGGGGCCTTCGGGGCACTTGGAGTCGCGGACGGCGACGCGGTGGGGGTGGGGGGCGACTTCGACGCACTCGCCGCCGGTGGTGCCGCTGTACGACGACTTGCGCCAGGCGGCGGCGCCGAGCGGTGCGCATTCGACGCAGTCGCCGCCCGTAGTTCCGCTGTAGCTGGACTTACGCCACGTCGCGCCCGTCAGGTCCTGGATCGTGCCCATAGCGTTCCTCCATTACGCGAGCGATCAGCGCTGCCGACTCCCTGGTGGAGAGCGCCTCGGCCCGGAGGCGAGCGTAACCGACGGAACGCTCCCTGATCACTTGCGGGTTGGCGGTCATGTGTCCGGTGTCGTAGCTCTCGGTGTAGAAGAGGTCTGGATTGCTGTCGAACCTCAGCAGGTTGAACGACCCGAGCATCCCCGTGTGCTGGCCGGTCGAGAAGGGCAACACCTGGATCTGCACCCACGAGCGGTCCAGAAAGCTCAACATATGTGCGAGTTGACTCCGCATCACCTCGCGGCTGCCGACCACGCGGTGCAGCACCGCTTCGTCCATGACCACCCACAGCACCGGCGGGTTCTCACGTGCCAGGATGCGCTGGCGGTCCATGCGCGCTGCCACGAGCTCATCGGCCTCGTCCGGACGGTCGACGTTCAGCAGCGCCCGTGCTTACTCCTCCGTCTGCAAGAGTCCGTAGACCAACTGCACCTGGAAGGTGGAGATGTACGTCGCCGTCGCCTCCATCTCCGCGTACGCCTGGAACCAGCTCGGCAGCTGGCTCCGCAGCACCAGCCCCACCAGCCGCGAGAACACCCCGCCCGTCCCCAGCGCCGCGTCCACCCGCTCGCTGAAGTCGCGGGTCGGCACCTTCCTCGCCGTCTCGATCTGGCCGACCAGCGATCCCGTACAGAAGACACAACTGCCGAGCTCGCCCTGGGTGAGCCCGGCGTCCTCTCTCAGGCGACGGAGTTCGGAGCCGAAGTAGTCCAGCGGCGAGGCGCTGGGATCGAGGTCGCGGATGTGGGCCACGAGGCGGTCACCCCCAGTTTCTTGGTCTGTGGCCGAGCGTAATCAAGACGTCGCACACAGGTGATGCGAATCACGCGATTCACCTCGCCGGTGGGGCGTGCGGCACGATGGACCGCCCAGACACGCGTACGAGCCGAAGGAACCCGCCATGGCCGCCGCTCCCGCCGCCCCCGCCGCTCCCGCCGCTCCCGCCGCTCCCGAGCCGGAGACCCTGGCCGCCTTCGAGGCCGCCAAGGGCTTCATGCCCGCGCAGGAGGGCCTGGCGCTGTACGCGGCGGCGGTCGAGGCCGGGGCGGCGCTCGGGCTGCCGCTGCTGGAGGTCGGAACGTACTGCGGGCGCTCCACGCTCCTGCTCGCCGACGCCGCCCGCGCGACCGGCACGGTCGCCGTGACCGTCGACCACCACCGGGGCAGCGAGGAGCAGCAGCCCGGCTGGGACTACCACGACCCGGAGGTCGTGGACCCCGAGGTGGGGCGGATGGACACGCTGCCCACGTTCCGCCGCACGCTTCACAGGGCCGGCCTGGAGGAGCACGTGATCGCCGTCGTCGGGCGGTCGCCGCAGGTGGCGAAGGTGTGGGGCCGGGAGGTCGGGCTGGTCTTCATCGACGGCGGCCACACCGACGAGCACGCCACGCACGACTACGAGGGGTGGGCCCCGCACATCGCCGAGGGCGGGCTGCTGGTGATCCACGACGTGTTCCCCGACCCGGTGGACGAGTGGACCGGTCAGGCGCCGTACCGCATCTATCTGCGCGCGCTGGGGTCCGGGGCCTTCACGGAGGTCTCGGCGACGGACTCGCTGCGCGTGCTGCGCCGCACCGGGCCGGGGATCTGAGCGAGGCCGACTAGCATCGCGTCGTGCCGACGAACGTGACGACAGTGCCGTACGACCGGATCAGACCGCTCGCCGTTGCCGCTGCCGCGGCCCTGGCGGCCTGCCTCGCCGGATGCGCCCAGGCCCCGCAGCCGGCCGACTCCGCCAAGGGGCAGTCCACTGCCACCACCCCCCGCACGACAGCGACCGCCGCACCGCCCGCGAGCGCTCTCCCCCTCGCCGGGAAGACCGTCGTCGTCGACCCCGGCCACAACGCGGGCAACTTCCGCCACACCCGCGAGATCAACGCACTCGTGGACATCGGAACCGACCGCAAGGAATGCGACACCACGGGCACGGCCACCGACGACGGTTACCGCGAGGCCGATTTCACCCTCGATGTCTCACACCGTCTTCGCACCCTGCTGGAGAAGCAGGGCGCGACCGTCCGCTTCACCCAGGACGGCGACCGCCCGTACGGCCCGTGCGTGGACGAGCGCGCCCGTATCGGCAACAGGGCTGCGGCCGACGCCGTCGTCTCCGTCCATGCGGATGGTTCGGGGGCGGGGAACCGCGGATTCCATGTGATCCTCCCCGCCCTGGTGAAGGACGGCGCCGCCGACACGGCGAAGATCACCGGCCCGTCGCGCGAACTCGGCAAGCACATCGCCGGGTCGTTCGCCACCGCCACGGGCAGCCCGCGCTCCAACTACGTGGGCGACGGCACCGGGTTGGACGTGCGCGGTGACCTCGGCGGTCTCAACCTGTCCACCGTTCCCAAGGTGTTCATCGAGTGCGGGAACATGCGGGACACGAAGGACGCGGCGCGGCTGAAGAGCCCGCAGTGGCGCCAGAAGGCGGCGAGCGGGATCGCCGACGGCATCACCACCTACCTGCTGGGGTAGTTGCGTCAGGCGCTAGATTTGTTCGCCGACCGGCGGCACTGACGACCGCGCCGACGCGACGCAACGACTAAGGACCTTCACGTGAACATCCGCTCCCTCACTCGAGGCGATGGCGTGGTGATCGGAGCAGCGGTACTGCTGTTCATCGCCTCCTTCCTCGACGTCATCTCGTACGACGCCGAGGTCCCCCTCGAGCCCCCGAGCGCCTGGGCCACCCTCGGGAACGCGCTCGGCGTCTACATGGTCGGGGTGATCGGCGCGGCGCTCATCGTCATCGCCCGTGGTCTGCCGCAGCCGCGCAGGATCGCCGGGATCGACCTCGGCCAGTTCGGTGTCGCCGCCGCGATCATCACGTTCTGGAACTTCTTCTGGACGATCGTCGACCTCGGGGAAGGTGTGAGCGCCGGCGCGGGCCTGATCCTCGGTCTGATCTCCTCGCTGATCCTCGCTGCCGCGGCCGTCGCCACGCCGCTGGTCCCCGCGCTCAAGGGTGCGCTCCTGCCGGCTCCGCGTCCGCAGTCGCCACAGCCGTACGGGATGCAGCCGGGCCAGCCGGGGCAGCCGGGGGCCGGTTACGGGTACCCGGGCGCCCAGCAGCAGCCGTACGGGATGCAGCAGCACGGCCAGCACGGTCAGCCCAGCCAGCCCGGGCAGCCGCAGCCGTACGGTGTCCAGCCGCAGCACGGTCAGCCGGGGCCCCAGCAGGGCGTCCCGGCGGCCGGACCGGCGGGCGCCGACTTCGCGCCGTTCTGGTTCGCGGTGCCGGTGGCCCGTCCGCTGTACGCGGAGGACGGCTCGCCGACCCCGGTCGCCGAGCTGGCGCCCGGCACCTGGTACCTCGCGGTCGAGCAGCGCGGCCCCGGCCTGGTGGCCCAGACGCAGGACGGCCGGCGCGGTGTCCTCCAGGACACGTCCGGGATCCAGCGCGGCTGATCACCCGGCCTCCGGCTCCACGGCCCCTCGCCCTTCCGGGCGGGGGGCCGTTGTCGTACAGTCGCCCCGCGGCAGTGAACTGACGGCTCGTCAGAAAGGAGCGGGGGATGCGGCTGGGACTCGCACTCGGCTACTGGGGGCGCGGCCCGAACCCCGCCCATCTCGACCTCGCCCGCGAGGCCGAGCGCCTCGGCTACGACTCCGTGTGGACCGCCGAAGCCTGGGGCTCCGACGCCTTCACTCCGCTGACCTGGATCGCCGCCCACACCTCCCGTATCCGCCTGGGCACGGCCGTGGCCCAGATGGCCGCCCGCACGCCGACCGCCACCGCGATGCACGCGCTCACGCTCGACCACCTGTCCGGCGGCCGGATGCTCCTCGGACTCGGCCTCTCCGGACCGCAGGTGGTGGAGGGCTGGTACGGCCGCCCGTTCCCGAAGAGCCCGCTGACCGCCACCCGCGAGTACGTCGACGTGATCCGCCAGGTCCTGCGCCGCGAGGCGCCGGTCGAGCTCGCGGGCCGCTTCCACGCGCACCCGTACGCCGGCGACGACGGCACCGGTCTCGGCAAGCCGCTCAAGCCGATCACCCATCCGCTCCGCGCCGGCCTCCCCGTCCTGCTCGGTGCGGAGGGGCCGAAGAACATCGCCCAGACGACCCGGATCGCCGACGGCTGGCTGCCGCTGTACTGGTCCCCGTTCCGTACGGACGTCTACCAGGCATCGCTGGAGGGGGTCCCCGAGAGCTTCGTGATCGCGCCGATGGCGCGGGCCGCCGTCTGCGACGATGTCGCCGAGGGGCTGCTGCCGGTCAAGGCGATGCTCGGCTTCTACATCGGCGGCATGGGCCACGCCGCCCGCAACTTCCACGCCGATCTGATGGCACGGATGGGCTACGAGGACGCAGCCCGCCGCATCCAGGGGCTGTTCGCCGAGGGCCGCCGCGAGGAGGCGGTCCTGGCCGTCCCGGACGCCTTCGCCGACGAGATCTCGCTCGTCGGCCCGCGCGAACGGATCGCGGAGCGGCTGGAGTTGTGGCGCAAGGGGCCGGTGACGGACCTTCTGGTGACGGCGCCCGACCCGCACACCCTGCGCGTGCTGGCGGAGCTGAACGGCTAGGGGGTGTCCGGTGGATCAGGCTGGATCAGGGAGCGGCGTCATGTGGCTTCGGATCCAAGGCGGAGGAAGGAGACAACGCGGAGCGTTGGCGACCGACGACAACGCGGGAGACGGAGTCGCAGGGCGTCGCGAGCCCAGCCCGATCCACCGGACACCCCCTAGCGCTATGACCGGAAAGGTTCGCCGGGTCGCTTGCTCGCGATGTCCGTTGCGGTGCACCGCAAGGCGGAGGATCGCCCTCGCACCGGGCGTACTCGGGCGACCCCGACAACGCCGCGAGGCACCGTTCCGGGCGTCGCGCGCCGGTGAATCCTTCCGGTCACGGCGCCCGCACGGATCGCCCCTAACCTGCCACCGCGGTCCTGCGGTGGCAGGAGCGCGGCGCGCGGGCTATCCGCCGCCGAGCTGGGACGTGGACGGCACCTTCTCCTTGACCTCGGCGCCCGCGGTCTTGCCGGCGCCCTTGACCTGGTTGATGACGTCCTCGAAGGCCCCGACGTCGGCGTCGCTCGCCTGGCCCTTGCGGAGCTTGGTGCCGAGGTCCTTCAGCGCGTCGATCCCCGCGGTGAGCGGCGCGACCGCCTTGGAGAGCAGCGGGTCGCCCTTGGCGTTGTTCGACGCCGCCTTGAGCCTGTTGTACGCGAACGCGCCGGCGAGGCCCGCCTTCACGAGGGCGAGCTTGCGGCCGTCCGCGCCTTCCTTGAACTTGCCCGCGCGATAGGGCTTGATGATCCACTGGTACGTCGCACCGGCCGCGAGACCTGCGTTGGCCACGAACCGGGTCTTGGCGAACTTCTGCGCTTCCTCCGTGCTGGTCGGTGTCGCCCCACCGCCCGCTTCGTCACTGCCCCCGCACGCGGGGACGGTGAAGAGCAGCGCGCAGCAGAGCAGCAGCGCCATGGCCGTGCGGCGTATCGGAGTGGGCATGGCAGACCTCCCTGACCTCCCGAGACCTGGGGTCTGTCGGTCGGATCCTGCCGGGCTCGCGTGATCCACCTGCCGGGCTCGCGTGATCCAGGCGACAGGCCCCAAGCGCCAGCGTCTCCCGGGGGATGGTGTTGCGCCACTCGGGTGATCGAACAGGCGTACGAGAGGGGTAGGCCGGGGCGCCGCCCCGGGACCCCGGGCCCCGACCGCCGGCAGGGCGGTCGCCCGCCCCTACCCGCAGCAGCTCGGGTCCAGCCCCCGCGGCAGGCGCTCGCCGCCGAAGACCGCCGTCGTCGCCTCGTCGCCGCCGAGGGCCGCCACGGCCAGCAGCAGGGAGCCGGCCGTCCACGTCGTCAACTCCTCGGGCCAGACGGCCCGGTTGCCCTCGAAGACGTATCCCGTCCAGTACATACCGCCGTCGGCGCGCAGGTGGTGGATGGACTGGAGTATCTCCAGCGCGCGGTCGGACTCGCCCATCGCCCAGAGCGCGAGGGCGAGTTCGCAGCTCTCGCCGCCCGTCACCCACGGGTTCGGCAGCACGCACCGCACGCCGAGGCCGGGGACCACGAAGTCGTCCCAGCGGTCCTCGATGCGGGCCTTCGCCTCCGCGCCCGTCAGCGCGCCGCCGAGCACGGGGTAGTACCAGTCCATCGAGTAGCGGGACTTGTCGAGGAACCGCTCGGGGTGGCGGCGGATCGCGTGGGCGAGCGCGCCGGTCGCCAGCTCCCAGTCGGGCTGGGGCTCCTCGCGTTCGTCGGCGATGGCGAGGGCGCAGCGCAGGGCGTGGTGGACGGAGGAACTGCCGGTCAGCAGCGCGTCGGTGACGGCGGTGCCGTCGCTCTCGCGCTTCCAGCCGATCTGGCCGCCGGGCTGCTGGAGCCGCAGCACGAACTCGACGGCGGCGCGGACCGTCGGCCACATCCGGTCGAGGAAGCCGTCGTCTCCGGTGGCGAGGTAGTGGTGCCAGACGCCGACGGCCACGTACGCGCAGAAGTTGGTCTCGCGGCCGTGGTCGGTCGGCTCGTCGGCGTTGCCGTCGTGGTACGCGGCGTACCAGGAGCCGTCGGTGAGCTGGTGCCCGGCGAGCCACTCGTAGGCCCGGGCGGCGGCGGCGTGTTCGCCCGCCGCGTCCAGGGCCATGGCGGCCTCGGTGTGGTCCCAGGGGTCGAGGTGGTGCCCGCGGAACCAGGGGATCGCGCCGTCCTCGCGCTGGACGGCGAGGACCCCGGCGACCGTCTCGGCGGCCTGCTCGGCGGTGAGGACCCCGGGCAGGACGAGGTGCTCGGTGCGCCCGGGTGAGGTCACGCGCCCACCTTCGGCGTGTGCGGCTTGGTCGCGTAGGCCACGAAGCTCTTGCCGATCAGCGGGTTCAGCGCCTGCTCGGTGACGCGCGTCGCGAGCGGTTTCTTCATGATGTCCCAGACCAGCAGCTTGTGGTACGCGCGCACCGGCAGCGCCTTGTCGTTGTCGACGCCGAACGCGCACTTCAGCCACCAGTAGGGCGAGTGCAGCGCGTGCGCGTGGTGCGTGCCGTACGGCTTGAGGCCGGCCTCGCGCATCTTCCCGAGCAGTTCGTCGGCCTTGTAGATGCGGATGTGGCCGCCCTCGACCTCGTGGTACGCGTCCGAGAGCGCCCAGCAGATCTTCTCGGGGCCGTAGCGCGGCACGGTGACGGCGATCCGCCCGCCGGGCCTGAGCACGCGGACCATCTCGGCGAGTACGCCCTTGTCGTCCGGGATGTGCTCCATCACCTCGGAGATGATGACGACGTCGAACGACTCGTCGGGGAAGGGCAGGTTGAGGGCGTCGCCCTCCATCGCGGTGGCGGTGGCACCCTCCGGGGCCTCCCCCGCCTCCTTCATCGCCGCGAACCACTTGGCGACCTCGCGGATCTCGTCCCCGTTCCGGTCGAGCGCGACGACCTGCGCGCCGCGCCGGTAGCACTCGAACGCGTGGCGTCCCGCGCCACAGCCGAGGTCCAGCACGCGGTCGCCCGGCGCCAGCGGGAAGCGGGAGAAGTCGACGGTCAGCACGGGCCCGGCCCTTCCGAATGGTGAACGGCGCCCTTGCCTCGCAGGGCGCGCCTTGCTGTGGTTGCGGACCCTCGGTCCGTATGTCCGGACACGGCACGGTCCGCGGCGCCCGGCGTCACCGGGCCGCCCCCGCGGAGGCGCGCGCGGCGATCGATTCGCGGTACAGGGCCGCCGTGCCCCGGGCCGCGCGGGCCCAGGTGAAGCGGGCCAGGACACGCTCACGGCCCGCCTCGCCGATGCGGCGGCGCAGGTCCGCGTCGGCCAGCAGCCGGCCGAGCGCGGCGGAGAGCGCGCCGGCGTCGCCCGGCGGCACCGCCAGGCAGCTCTCGCCGTCGGGGCCCGCGACCTCCGGGATCGCCCCGCCCGTCGTGGCGACGAGCGGCGTCCCCGTCGCCATGGCCTCGGCGGCGGGCAGCGAGAAGCCCTCGTACAGCGACGGCACGCACGCCACCTGCGCGCTGCGCACGAGGTCCACGAGCTCCGCGTCGGAGATGCCCTTCACGAACCTGACGGCGCCTTCGAGCCCGTACCGTTCGATCATCCGCGCCACCGGACCGTCCTCGGCGCGCTTGCCGACGACGACGAGGTGGGCCTCCGGGCGCTCCGCACGGAGTCCGGCGAGCGCCTCGACCAGGAAGACAAGGCCCTTGAGCGGGACATCGGCGCTGGACGTGGTGACGATCCGGCCGGGTACCTCGGCGACGGACGGGTCCGGCGAGAACAGGTCCGTGTCCGCACCGATGTGCACGACCCGCACCCGCTCCGGCCTCACCCCGAGGTGCTCGACGATCTCCTGCTGCGAGGTCCCGGAGACGGTCAGCACGGACGGCAGCCGCTGCGCGACCCTCTTCTGCATGCGCGTGAAGCCGTACCAGCGCCGCACCGACAGCCGGCGCCGCCAGTCGGGGGCCGCGTCGAGCTCCAGCTGCCGGTCGACGGTGATGGGGTGGTGGATCGTGGTGACGAGCGGCGCGCCGAGGTCGGCGAGCAGCCCGTACCCGAGCGTCTGGTTGTCGTGGACGACGTCGAACTGCCCGCGCCGCCCGGTCAGATGCCGCCTCGCGCGCAGCGAGAAGGTCAGCGGCTCGGGAAAGCCGCCGGTCCACATCGCGGCGACCTCAAGGCGGTCGACCCAGTCCCGGTACTCGTCGCGCCCGGGGGTGCGGAAGGGGTCGGGCTGCCGGTACAGGTCCAGGCTGGGCAACTCGGTCAGCGGCACGCCCTCGTCCAGTACGGGGTACGGCTGCGCGCCGATGACCTCGACGCTGTGCCCGAGCCGGGCGAGCTCGCGCGACAGGTGCCGTACGTAGACGCCCTGGCCCCCGCAGAACGGGTTCCCCTTGTACGTGAGGAGAGCGATGCGCAGCGGACGGTCACCGGCGTCGGCGGTCCCCGGACGGGGCCCGGCGGCTATGGCCTCAGCGGTCACTCACGGCCCCCTTCTCACTGCGCTTTCGCCGGAGCGTAACCGCTCGCGCTAATCTAGAACAAGTTCCAGACTTGATCGTTCCTGATCGCTCGGAGAGCGTTCGTGAAGCGGTCAAGGAGCATCGAATCTACCGGCAGGTAGCCGCGCCGTAAGGCGTGGATCAGGTGATTCGCGCCACGGAGGACACCCGAGAGATGACCGCGGAAGCCAGGCCGGCCGTTCCGGCGTCGCCGCCCCTGACGGAGCGCCAGGAGGCCCGCCGCCGACGCATCCTGCACGCGAGCGCGCAGCTCGCCAGCCGGGGCGGTTTCGACGCCGTGCAGATGCGCGAGGTCGCCGAGGCGGCGGAGGTCGCCCTCGGCACGCTCTACCGGTACTTCCCGTCGAAGATCCATCTGCTGGTCGCGACGATGCAGGACCAGCTCCAGCACCTCCACACGACCCTGCGCAAGCGCCCGCCGGCCGCCGACGGCGCGGCGGAGCGGGTCGCCGAGACGCTGATGCGGGCGTTCCGCGCGCTCCAGCGCGAGCCGCATCTCGCGGACGCGATGGTCAGGGCGCTGACCTTCGCGGACCGCAGCGTGAGCCCCGAGGTGGACACGGTCTCGCGGCAGACGACGGCGATCATCCTGGACGCGATGGGTCTTGAGAACCCGACGCCGCAGCAGCTGTCCGCGGTGCGGGTCATCGAGCACACCTGGCACTCGGCGCTGATCACCTGGCTCTCCGGGCGTGCGTCGATCGCCCAGGTGAAGATCGACATCGAGACGGTGTGCCGGCTGATCGAGCTGACGGCCCCGGACCGGAAGACCGGTCCCGACCGGTAGACCGGCCAGGGGCGGTTGACCGGCCAGGGGCGGTTGACCGGCCAGGGGCGGTTGACCGGTCAGAGGCGGTTGACCGGTCAGAGGCGGGACAGCCGCGGCCGGGACACCAGCCACGAGCGGGACACCGGCGCAGGGCGCTCGCCCGGGCCGGGACGGGACACCGGCGCAGGGACCTCGCCCGGGCCGGGACGGGACACCGGCACGGGGTCCTCGCCCAGCCCGGAACGAGAAACCGGCACGGAGCCCTCGCCCACCAGGACAAGAAACCAGCACGGGCCCCCCGCCCGGGCCCCGGCGGACGTCCGGCGCTCAGCCCACCGGCTGAAGCCCACTCCAGCTCCGCCCGATCGCCACGGCCCCGGCCCAGGCGTCGAGCAGTTGCCTGGCCTCGGCCTCCGGCGCGGCGAGCGCCAGCTGCTGGGCGCCCGCGTGCAGCGAACGCGTCTGCTCGTGGCTGCCCTCGCTGCAACAGGCGCAGAGCGTGCGCACACCGCTCGCCGGCTCGGCCCCGAAGTCCCGTCCGGCGAAGAGCGAGATGAGCTCCTCCAGGTCGGCGGCGCGTTCCACGTTCACCGTCACGTTCAGCGTGGGCAGCCGCGAGTCCTCGAAGAGCATCAGCTCGTCGAAGACGTAGTACGTCTCCCCCTCGACGACCCGCTCGCCCTTCGGCTCGCCGTCGTGCACCACGATCTCGCCGAACCGCCGCCCCGTCGTGACCGGCACGTTCACCACGCGCGCCCGGGTGGGGCACAGCCGCCGCGCCCACACGACCTCCCGCTCGCCGTCCGTGTCCAGCCGTACGCAGGCCATGCCGCCGAAGTCGGTGATCTCGCCCTCGCCGTCGGGCACGGCGAAGCCGAAGCCGCGCCAGGCGTCGCGCGCCACCTCCCACTCGCGCAGGATCGTCGCCGCGATGCCGAGGTTCCAGAAGGCCGGGTCGCTCTCGCCGCGCGGCGACCGTGCCGCGGCCTCGCGACCGAGTTCGTACGCCTTGGGCCAGTCGCGCAGGAACTTGTACGCGAGGGCCGCGTCGTACCACCACACCTCGCTGCGGCGCTCGTCCGGGTAGTGGGCGAGCACCTGCTCGTACAGCTCCGCGCACTCCTGCCACTCCCCGGCGTCGAACGCGTCCTGCGCACGCCCCAGCAGCCGCTTGGCCTCGGACTTCTCCACCGCTCTACCCACCCTGGTCACCGTCAGCCGACCGCAGGAGGCTACTCCTCGGGCGGGAACACGGCCTCACCGGAGTCCGGCAGCGTGATCTGGATCGCCTCCACCGGGCAGCCCTCCGCCGCGGCGAGGATCAGCTCGTTCGCGTCGGTGTCGGCGGCCTGGGGGTGCGACTGGCGGGCGGAGTCCAGCTTGAAGCCGTCCGGAGCGTGGTTCACGCACATGCCCGAGCCGATGCAGACGCCCCGGTCGACCTCGATGTGCCAGCGGTCACCCATCAGTTCTCGCTCCCGTAGCCGGCGGGCAAATGGATCATTTTGTGCTCAAGGTACGCGCCGAAGCCCTCGGGACCGAACTCCCGCCCCAGTCCGGAGTTCTTGTATCCACCGAATGGCCCGAGCATGTCGAGGCTGAAGGTGTTGACGTTGTACGTGCCCGTCCTGACCCGCCGCGCGAAATCGAGGCCGTGCTCGGCGTCGGCCGTCCACACGCTGCCGCTCAGCCCGTACTCGGAGTCGTTGGCGATCTTCGCCGCCTCGCTCTCGTCGCCGTACGGCAGCAGGCAGATGACCGGCCCGAAGATCTCCTCGCGGGCGATCCGCATCGCGTTGTCGACTCCGCCGAAGAGCGTCGGCTCGACGTACCAGCCGCGTTCCAGGCCCGCCGGGCGGCCGCCGCCGGTGAGGATCTTGGCGCCTTCCTCCTGGCCGATCCGGATGTAGTCGAGGTTGCGCTGCTGCTGGCGCTTGGCGACCAGCGGGCCGACCTGGGTGGCCGGGTCCAGCGGATCACCGACGACCAGCGCGCCGGCGGCGGCGGCGAAGGCGTCGGCGATCTCGTCGTAGCGGGAGCGCGGGACGAGGATGCGGGTCTGGGCGACGCACGCCTGGCCGTTGTTCATCCAGGCCGCGGGGACGATCCCCTGCACCGCCGCCTCCAGATCGGCGTCCGGCAGGATCACGGCCGCCGACTTGCCGCCGAGCTCCAGCGTGACGCGCGTGAGGTTGCGCGCGGCGACCTCCATCACGCGCCTGCCCGCGGCGACCGAGCCCGTGAACGACACCTTGTCGACGCCCGGGTGCCCGACCAGGTACTCGCTGACCTCGCGGTCGGCGGGCAGGATCGACAGCACCCCCTCCGGCAGCCCGGCCTCCTTCGCGATGTCGGCGAGGATGTACGCGTCGAGCGGGGACTCCGGGGACGGCTTGAGCACGGCCGTGCACCCGGCGAGCAGCGCGGGCGCGAGCTTCGAGGCGGCGGTGAACTGCGGAACGTTCCACGGCACGACGGCCGCGACGACCCCGACGGGCTCGCGGCGTACGAGGAGCGGCCCGAGGACTCCGTCCCGCCGCTCCTCGTACGCAAAGCCGCGGGCGACGGTGATCGCCGCGTCCCACACCATCATCGCGCCCAGCGCCTGGGCGAGGACGCTCCACGAGTACGGGGACCCGTTCTGCGAACTGATCGAGCGGGCGATCTCCTCGTGCCGCACGGCGATCGCGTCCTTGATCCTGCCGACGACCTCGATCCGCTCCTCGAGCCCCATCCGCGGCCAGGGCCCGTCGTCGAACGCACCCCGCGCCGCCGCGACCGCCCGGTCGACATCGGCCCGGCTCGCGTGCGGGACGCGTCCGATGACCTGCTCGGTGTGGGGCGAGACCACCTCGATCGTGTCCGAGCCGAGCGGTTCGACCAGCTCGCCTCCGATGAACAGTTCTCCGTGCTCGACCAGCTCGGTCATGACGTCCGCCTCCCGCACACCGTGCGACACCGGGGATCCATCGGGATCACCCTCGGGGATCTCTCATCGGGCTCTATCGGGGGTCTATCGGGATCTGTCGAGGATCTTCTGACGCTGTTTCAGAACTGATACCAGTTCTAGTTGAACTAAGCCAGAGCACGGACCGAAACGGCCCCCACCAGCGGTTTTTGCGCTGGTGGGGGCCCACTCATACGCCCGGTGAACCGCCCGCACCCTGTCGACGTCTTCTCCCGCGACCGCCACCCCCCACACAGCACAGGAGAACGGACCATGACCGACAAGGACGTTGAGCGAACAGAGGAGCAGAGCTACGCCCCGGAGCCCTGGTGGGCGGGGCTCGGGACGCGCGGTGGTGTGACGCTGATCGTCCTCGGGGGGCTCGCGGCAGCGTGGGTCTTCCTCGCTCCCGCCGCGGGTCTCGACTGGCTGCCCGGCACCCCGGGGGAGCCGGCGACCGGCTACCACGGGGCGGCCAAGGTCATCGCCATCGGCCTGGTGGTCGTGGGTACCGCCGCGCTGGGCCGCCGTCGCACGCGGACCGCGGCCGCCGAGGAGACGACTCAGCCGGAGCGCGACTGACACCGCCGGGCGCGGGATCCGGTCGAGCCCTCGGAACGCGGCATGTTGAGCATCCGCGCGAGCGCTTCTGAGTACGCGCACTCAGGGCTCGGCCGCGATCGGCGGTGAGAGTGGGGGCACACCGAACGACTGGAGACGATCGTGCCCACGCCCCACGGCATCAGCCGACCCGCCACCGCCTCCCGGCCCGGCAGGCTCCGGGCCGCCGCCCTCGCAAGCGCGGTCGCCGTCGCGGTCGTCGCACTCACCGGATGCGCCGGCCTCGAATACCGGGAGGACATCTGCAGCAGCGGCGAGTACCCCGTCATGGCGGTGGGCGACACCGGTTCGGCGTGCGTCTCGGACGGCGAAGAGCTGCCGGCGGGATACACGCGATACCCGGAGGGCAAGGTGCCGCAGCAGGTCGACGACAAGTGGGACGTGTACTGGCGCACCCACACGCTCGACAAGGACGGCAACATCATCGACGCGCCGGCCGCCGGCTGAGCCGACGGCCCGCGCCGCGGACGGCGCCCCGCCGAGCGGCGCCGGGGAACCTGCCGGCTCCCCGCCCGCCGGCAGGCGGGGTTTTCCCCGGAGTTCGCCGCTGGAAGCCGTTTCGCGCCCCACTTCCCTCCCACCGGCTCGGGCACGTCATCCCGGACCGAACCGCCTGCTCCTCAGGGGACCGGGGCAGTCGGTGATGACGTAACTGACCGAGGGGCAGGGGACGATGTCCTTGCCGCGGCCGTCCACGAGCAGGCGCCAGGTGATGCGGTCCGGAATGCCCCTGCAACGGCTGGGATGCCATCCCTGCGCCCGCTGAAAGGCCGCGCAGGCCCGCAGGTCGTGCAAGGACCAGCCGTCCGGTGCCGCATCGTCGTAATAGCGTGCGGCCCCCCGGGCAACGAGCATGGCACGCAGACACTCGGCATAAGCGTTGCGTGCGCCGGCCCTGAAGAAACGCCCACCGGGGTAGGCGGTGACGTCCCCCCGGCGGCGCTCAGCACGGTATCGACGCCCGCCACTGAGTGCCGAGTTGCTCCAGTGGTCGGCGTATCCACGGGCAAGAAGAAACATCTGCGCGGTTTTCCTTTCTCTCCACCTCAGGACAGGCGGCTGCCCACATACATCACCCACACCTCGTCCTGCCGCCGGGTGGCGTCCCACATGCCGTCGGCGAAGGCCGGATAGCCTCCCGCCTTGATACGGGCCACGACCCGGTTGGCCAGATTCCGTGGATAACTGCCGAACAACACGTAGGTTCCCGGCATCGCCCGTGCCTTCCGGGCACTTTCAGCAGCACGCAGTCGCATGACGGGGGCGTCGATTCGAGGAACGGGAGGGCGCGGCGTGCGAGGCATCGAGGGGCTCCTGGGGAGGACGTCAGATATGTCAGGCGCGGAGGGTATGCGCCAGGCGCTCTCCGAGCGGGCCCGACGCCGGCCCCGGGCACACAGCGAGACGAACGCATGGGACACACGCACCGGAACGGCCGGCTTCCACTGGGGCCGGCCTCCGAGGCGCAGTAATCCGGTGATGGGTTCTTTGTCGCGGAGCCGCATGACTCTCCCTCGACTGGGCACGCGCTGCACGGCCGTGCGCACACGAGAAGATCAACATGGTTATCGCGGTCGACGCAACGAGCTGTCCGCGCCCCCATGTGTTCCGGTTATGGCGCTCCACCGCCTTCCCCCATCAGCGGCCCATCAGAACTCGGCACCGGCCCTGGCTCCCCCACGCCGAGGTCTCCACAGGTGTTATGGCGACAGCCTCCGCTGACGGAGGGAGTCCACAACGAGGCCGCTGAAGCGCCGGTTATCACCACGTGGCGGCTTCGTAATGGCGTACGGCGCCGTCACACCGTGCCGCAGAATGCGCCATGCCGCCTCGCGATTCGTCTTATTCGCCTTGCTCGGCTTGTTCGCCTCATTCACCTCGTTCACCTCGTTCGTCTTGCCCGCCTTGCCTGACCTGCCGCTCCGGTCGCACTCTCCTCACGAGATGAGTCGTTGTCATAAGTGGTGCACGTGAGGAAAGTTGGACTGGTGCGGCAATGAGGACGGCACCGCGTCGGTGAACACGACGGTGCGGATGGCGGTGGGGCTCACTCACCCGATCGGCTCGCTGGATCTGACGGGGCGAGCGTTCCGCCACAACGCTGAGAGACAGCAGGCGGAACGGCCGCCTGTTCCGAAAGGAGACGATCCATCGTGCGTATCGCACTCCGACGCCGGCACGATCGGTGTCTGCCCACACGCGTCAGGTGCTCAAGGCTTCGCCGCCGCACCCGCCGTCGCTTCCGTTCCTCCACCCGGCGGGCGCTAGTGGCCCACCGTTGAACGAAAGCCCCCGGGTTGCCAGGCGCGGCAGCGCCCTCTCTCGCTCCTCAGCCCGGGGGCTGCTTCTTCGACGGCACGACCGGAGCCGCGGTGAGCAGGGCACGGCGTGCTGGGGCACGGAAGAGCCTTCCGACCTTCTGACGCCCCATCAGTTCTCGTTATAGTGGGCGGTGCCCGTGCCGATGCCCGGCCCGCCCACGGGGACAGGGGAGACGAGGACGTATGCCACAGGTGACGGAGCACGGCGGAGGCGTCTGGTCCCTCCGGGTCCCCATCCCGGACAATCCGCTCGGCCACACGCTGGTCCACGTCATCGACACCGGCCGCGGCCCGGTGCTCGTCGACACCGGCTGGGACGACCCGGCGTCCTGGACCGCCCTCACCGAAGGGCTGGCCGCGGTCGGCATCCCGGTCGCCGAGGTTCACGGTGTCGTGATCACCCACCACCACCCCGACCACCACGGTCTGTCCGGGCAGGTGCGTGAGGCGTCCGGCGCCTGGATCGCGATGCATGCCGCCGACACCGCCATCGTGCGCCGTACCCGCGCCGCGGCACCCGGTGCCTGGCTCGACTACCTCGCGGCGAAGCTCGCCGCCGTCGGCGCCCCCGAGGAGCACCTCGCCCCGCTGCGCGCCGCCCGCGCCGAGGGCCGGATGCGGACGCTGCCCGGACTGTCGGCCGCCCTGCCCGACCGGGAGATCGTTCCCGGCGAGCTGCTGGACCTGGCGGGCCGCCGGCTGCGTGCGATATGGACGCCCGGGCACACGCCCGGCCATGTCTGCCTCCACCTGGAGGAGGATCATCCGGCGAACCTCCCCGGCCGCGGCCGGCTGTTCTCCGGCGACCATCTCCTCCCCGGCATCTCCCCGCACATCGGTCTCTACGAGGACCCGGACGACTCCACCGTCACCGACCCGCTCGGCGACTACCTCGACTCCCTCGAACGCGTCGGCCGCCTCGGCGCCGCCGAGGTCCTCCCGGCCCACCAGCACGCCTTCACCGACGCCCCGGCGCGCGTCCGCGAACTCCTCTCCCACCACGAGGCCCGCCTCACCGGGCTGCTGGCTCTCCTCACCACCCCGCTCACCCCGTGGCAGCTCGCCGAGCGCATGGAGTGGAACCGCCCCTGGGACCGGATCCCCTTCGGGTCGCGCAACATCGCCGTCTCGGAGGCGGAGGCCCATCTGCGCCGTCTGGTGAAGCTGGGCCGGGCGGAGGCTGTACCCGGAAGCTCCCCGGTGACGTACGTCGCGGTGTGAAGCGTGGGGCGGTGCGAAGCGCAGGGCGGTGCAAAGCGCAGGGCGGTGTGCATCGTGGGGCGACGGTCAGCGTGGCGTGGTGTGCATCGTGGGGCGGCGGTCAGCGTGGCGTGGTGTGCAGGGTGGCGTGGTGTGACCCACGCCCTGCCGTCCGACCCGGGGCGCTCCCGGTACGGGCCGGTAGAGTGTGCGAGTCGTCATCAAGCCCGTACGGGGGGAAGCCGGTGCGAATCCGGCGCTGACCCGCAGCCGTGAGCCGCCCTCGCCGGCGGACAGTCGGAATGCCTCGTCACGGGACAAGACACCCCGAAGGCACCGTCGAGGAATACGGAGCCGGCGCCTGGTGCCCGAGCGTGCCTGTGTCCGGCTCCCCGCAGGAGAGGCACCGCCCGTCATGACCGTTCGCCGCAGCGCAGCCGCGCTCGCCGCCGCTTCCGCCGTGCTCTGTGGGGCCGTGGCCGCTGCCCCGGCCGCGACCGCCGCGCCCAGCCCCTCCCCCTCGCCGTCGGCCGCGCTCCCGGCCGGTCTGTACGGCACGAAGGACCCGACGTACGACGGTGTGTGGCGGCAGTCGCTGGCGCTGCTCGCGCAGGACGCCGTCAAGGTCGTCCCGTCGGAGCAGGCCGTCGACTGGCTCACCGGGCAGCAGTGCGCGAACGGCGCCTTCGCCTCGTACCGTCCGGATCCGGCAGAGCCGTGCGGCATCAAGACGATGCTCGACACCAACGCCACCGCCGCCGCGCTCCAGGCGCTCGTCGCGCTCGGCGGCCACAAGGACGCGGTCGACAAGGGCGTCATCTGGCTGAAGCAGGTGCAGAACGAGGACGGCGGCTGGAGCTACAACCCCGGAGCACCGTCCGACGCCAACTCCACCGCGATCGTGATCAGCTCCCTCGCGGCGGCGAAGGCCCGGCCGGGCACCATGACGTCGGGCGACGGAAGGACGCCGTACGACGCGCTCGTCTCGTTCGCGCTCCCGTGCACCGACCCGGCGGGCGCCGGGGCCTTCGCGTACCAGCCGGACACGACCGGCAAGCTGCTCGCGAACGGCGACGCCACCGCCGCCGCCGTGCTCGGCGGGCTCGGCCGCGCCCTGCCCTTCAAGGGCCCCAAGCCCGGCGGTGCGCCGACCTGCGAGACCGAGGCGAAGCCGACCCCGGAGCGGTCCGCCCGCAACGGCGCCCACTGGCTCGCCACCACCCTCGCCAAGACCGGCCACCTCGACTCGCCGCCGCTGCCGGGTGCCGCCGACCCGGCTCCCCAGCCCGACTTCGGCAACACCGCGGACGCGGTCGTCGCGCTCTCCGCCGCCGGGCACAAGAACAAGGCGGCCGGCGCGCTCGCCTGGCTCCAGCAGAACTCCGCCGCCTGGGCGAAGGAGAACGGCCCGGCCGCGTACGCGCAGCTGGTCCTCGCCGCGCACGCCTACGGCGCCGACCCGCGCGACTTCGGCGGGGCCGACCTGGTCGCACAGCTCAACGCGACGGGCCCGGCACCCGAGTCCACCGTCGCGCCGACCCCCTCCCCGGCGACCGCCGGGAACGAGCCGACGGGCAGCGACACCGCCGGCATCTGGTGGATCGTCGGCGCGGGCCTCGCGGCGGGCGCGGGCATCGGCTTCGTGATCAGCGGCCGCCGGAAGAACAAGCAGTGATACGCGGGCGGTTCACCGGCGTGCGCCTGGTGCGCCCGCCCGCCATGGCGCCGGCGTTCCTGCCCGCCGTAGCGCTGACGCTCCTGTCCGCCGTGGCGCTGACGCTGCTGTCGGTCGCGTCGCCCGCGCAGGCGGCCGGGTACCGGTACTGGTCGTTCTGGCAGGCCGGCGCCCAGGGCTCCTGGGCGTACGCCACGCAGGGCCCGGCGACCGCCCGCCCCGCCGACGGCGAGGTGAACGGCTTCCGCTTCGCGGTCAGTGCGGACTCGGCGGACTCGACGCGGCCGCGCACCGCCCCGGACTTCGCGGCCCTGTGCGCGGACACCCCCGCGAAGCCCGGCACCAAGCGGATCGGCGTCGTCATCGACTTCGGCATCCCGGCGGACGCACCCGGGGGCGAGGCCCCGCCGGCGCCGGAGCAGCGGACCGCCTGCGCCCGGGTCGACCCGGCGGCCAGCAGCGCCGAGGCGCTGGCCGCGGTGGCGAAGCCGCTGCGGTACAACAGCGACGCGCTGCTGTGCGCGATCGCGGGTTACCCGGAGTCGGGCTGCGGCGAGCAGATCGCGGCGGCGAAGCCGACCGCCTCGCAGTCCCCGTCGCACGCGTCACCCGCGTCACCCGCGTCGGGCGCGCAGGAGGACGCGCAGCAGGACACGCAGGCCGCGCAGGACACGGAAGGCGGCCCGTCGCTCGGCGTCCTCGCGGGCATCGTGGCCGTACTCGCCCTGGGCGGCGCGGCGTTCCGGCAGTCGCAGTCGCGGTCACGGTCGCGCCGTCGCCGCGGATGACCGTTCCCGAGTGGCTTCGGGCGCCCGAGGCGAACCGGAGCAACGCCCTGCACGCGGGGGCCTGGTGGGTGTGGGCCCTCGGCCTCGCCACGGCCGCGTCCCGCACCACCAACCCGCTGCTGCTCGGGCTGCTGGTCGGCGTCGCGGGCTATGTCGTGGCCGCGCGCCGCACCGACGCGCCCTGGGCACGCTCGTACGGCGCCTTCGTCCGGCTCGGGCTCTTCGTCCTCGCGCTCCGGCTCGTCTTCTCCGTCGTCCTCGGCTCGCCGATCCCCGGCACGCACCTCCTCGTCACCCTGCCCGAACTCCCGCTGCCCGCATGGGTGCAGGGCATCCGGATCGGCGGCCGGGTCACGGCCGAGCAGCTGGTCTTCGCGCTGTACGAGGGCGCGAAGCTGGCGACGCTGCTGATCTGCCTGGGCGCGGCGAACGCCCTCGCCAACCCCGCCCGGCTGCTGAAGTCGCTGCCGGCCGCGCTCTACGAGGCCGGGGTCGCTGTCGTCGTCGCGATGACGTTCGCGCCGAACATGGTCGCGGACGTGCTGCGGCTGCGCACCGCCCGTCGGCTGCGCGGCCGCCCGACGGGCGGGGTGAGGGCCGTGCTCCAGATCGGCCTGCCGGTGCTGGAGGGCGCACTGGAGCGGTCGGTCGCGGTGGCCGCGTCGATGGACGCGCGCGGTTACGGGCGCACGGCCGCGGTGCCGCCCGCCGTCCGGCACACCACCACGGCGCTGACGCTGGGCGGGCTGCTGGGGGTGTGCGCGGGGTCGTACGGTCTGCTGGCGGCGGAGGGCGCCGGGTACGGACTGCCGGTGCTGCTGGGCGGGTTCGCGGCGGCGCTGGCCGGGCTGTGGCTCGGCGGGCGACGCCAGGTCCGCACCCGCTACCGCCCCGACCGCTGGGGTGTGCGGGCGTGGCTGGTGGCCGGTTCGGGCGTCGCGGTCGCGGCGCTGGTGATCCTGACGGGCTCGTACGACCCGGCCGCCCTGCGTCCGGGCGTCGTCCCGCTCACCGCGCCCGTGCTGCCGCTGTGGCCGGCGGCGGCGGTCCTGGTGGGCCTGGTGCCCGCGTTCACAGCTCCCGTACCGGTATCGCCGGAGGAATCACGTTGATCCGCTTCGAGAATGTCTCGGTGACGTACGCCGACGCCGCGACGCCCACGGTCGCCGGGGTGGACCTCACCGTCCCCGAGGGCGAACTGGTCCTGCTCGTCGGCCCGTCGGGTGTCGGCAAGTCGACACTGCTGGGCACGGTGTCGGGGCTCGTGCCCCACTTCACCGGCGGCACGCTGCGGGGCCGGGTCACGGTCGACGGCCGCGACACACGCACCCACAAGCCGCGCGAGCTCGCCGACGTCGTCGGCACGGTCGGCCAGGACCCGCCGGCCCACTTCGTGACGGACACGGTCGAGGACGAGCTGGCTTACGGCATGGAGTCGCTCGGGCTGGCCCCGGACGTCATGCGCCGTCGCGTCGAGGAGACGCTGGACCTGCTGGGGCTGGCGGGACTGCGCGACCGGCCGATCGCCACGCTGTCGGGCGGGCAGCAGCAGCGGGTGGCGATCGGCTCGGTGCTGACCCCGCACCCGAAGGTGCTGGTCCTCGACGAGCCGACGTCCGCGCTCGACCCGGCTGCGGCGGAGGAGGTCCTCGCGGTGCTCCAGCGGCTGGTGCACGACCTGGGCACGACGGTGCTGATGGCGGAGCACCGCCTGGAACGCGTGATCCAGTACGCCGACCAGGTCGTCCTCCTGCCGGAGGCGGGCGCGGCGCCGGTGATGGGCACGCCGGCGGACATCATGGCGGTCTCGCCGGTACACCCGCCGGTGGTCTCCCTGGCCCGCCTGGCGGGCTGGAGCCCGCTGCCCCTCTCGGTCCGCGACGCCCGGCGCCGGGCGGCGCCGCTGCGGTCCCGCCTCGCGGACGCGGACGCCTCCGCGTCCGCGTCCCTCGAACCGGGGGCGAGCCCCCGGACCCCCGTACGGCCTCCGGCCGTGTCCCCGATCGCCGGGCAGCTTCGCAACGAGCCCCGGCCCGGCATCCGCGCACTGCTGCACCGCCTGCTCGGCCGCAACGCGGACACGCCCGACGCACGCCCGGAAGCCCGCGGCCCCGCGAACCCGCACGACACCCACCCGACACCCGGCCTCCCGCCCCGCCCGACCGAAGCCCGTCCACACCCCCACCAGCCGACAGCCGCCGACGGCGAAACACCCACCACAGACGGCCCCGCACCCAAGCCCGAAGCCCGGGCACTCCCCTATCGGCCGACAGCCGCCGACGGCCCCACCGGCGCACACGACACACAGCCCGCCCAGCACCGCCCCGCACCCGCGAACAGCGAAACACCCACCACAGCCGGTCCCGCGCCCGACCTTCCGCCCCGCACGGCCGAAGACCAGCCGCACCCCCACCAAACCGCAGCCGCCGACCGCGAAACACCCACCACAGCCGGAACCACACCCGAGATTCCCGCCCGCACGAACGAAGACCAGCCGCACCCCCACCAAACCGCAGCCGCCGACCGCGAAACATCCACCACGGGTGGACCCGCAGCCGAGATTCCCGCCCGCACGGGTGGTGCGGGTGGGAAACCCAGCCCGGCCGAAGGCCGGGGACGCCCCCATCGGTCCGCGGCCGGCGACGGCGAGGCACCCGCCACAGACGGGACCCGGGCCCACGCCCACGCCCTCGCGGGCGCGGTCGCCGAGGCGCGGCGGCTCGGGGTGCGGCGAGGGCGGGTCGAGGCGCTCAGCGGGGTCGGGCTCGCTGTCGGGCCCGGGGAGACCGTCGCGCTCATGGGGCGCAACGGGGCCGGCAAGTCGACCCTCCTCAACGTCCTCGTCGGGACCGTCGAGCCGACCTCCGGCTCGGTCCGCGTCGGCGGCGGCCTCACGCCGCACCGCACCCACCCGCGCGAGCTGATCCGGCACGTCGGGCTCGTACCGCAGGAGCCCAGGGACCTCCTCTACGCGGACACGGTCTCCGCCGAGTGCACCGCCGCCGACGCCGACGCGGGCGCGGCGCCCGGGACCTGCCGGGGGCTGGTCACCGCGCTCGTCCCCGGCGTGGCGGACGCCACGCACCCCCGGGACCTCTCCGAGGGCCAGCGCCTCGCGCTCGCCCTCGCGATCGTGCTCACGGCCCGCCCGTCGCTGCTCCTCCTCGACGAGCCGACCCGCGGTCTGGACTACGCCGCGAAGGCCCGGCTCGTCGCCGTACTCCGCGGCCTGGCTGCCGAAGGGCACGCCATCGTCCTGGCCACCCACGACGTGGAGCTCGCGGCCGAGCTGGCGCACCGGGTCGTGATCCTCGCGGACGGCGAGGTCGTCGCGGACGGCCCGACGGCCGACGTCGTCACCTCCTCCCCCGCCTTCGCGCCGCAGGTGGCGAAGATCCTCGCCCCCCAGCCCTGGCTGACCGTCGCCCAGGTCGAGGCGGCGCTATGACCCCCCGCCCCGACCGGCCCGACCGCCCCGACCGCGCCGTCCGCCCCGTCCGCCTCGGCCCCCGCTCGATCGCCGCCCTCGTCCTCATCGGCCTCATCGGCGCCGCCGCCTTCGGCTGGCCCCTGCTCGCGGACGCCGACGCGGCCGTCACGGACCATGCCCAGGACGCGCCCTGGCTCTTCGCCGCGCTCCTCCCCCTCCTCGTCGCCGTCGTCGTCGCGACGATCTCCGACGGCGGCATCGACGCCAAGGCCGTCGCGATGGTCGGCGTACTCGCCGCGGTCGGCGCCGCGCTCCGCCCGCTGGGCGCGGGCACGGCCGGCCTGGAGCCCATGTTCTTCCTGATGGTGCTGAGCGGCCGCGTCCTCGGCCCGGCTCTCGGCTTCGTGCTCGGCTCGGTGACGATGTTCGCGTCCGCCCTGCTCACGGGCGGTGTCGGCCCCTGGATGCCGTTCCAGATGCTGGCGATGGGCTGGTTCACGATGTTCGCGGGGCTGCTGCCCGCCCCCGGCCGCCTCCGGGGCCGGGGCGAGGTCCTGCTCCTCGCCGGGTACGGCTTCGCCGCGGCGTTCGCCTACGGCACGGTCATGAACCTGTACGGCTGGACGATCGTCCCCGGCCTGGCCTCGGGCGTCTCGTTCCACCCGGACGCACCGGTGCACGAGAACCTGGTCCGCTTCGGCGCCTACGTCCTCGCCACCTCCCTCGGCTGGGACCTGGGCCGTGCCGCCATCACCGTCGTGCTGACGCTCACCGTCGGTCCGACCCTGCTGAAGGCGCTGCGCCGGGCCACCCGCCGCGCCGCCTTCGAGGCCCGGGCCACATTCGAGACCCCGCAAACCCGCCGGGAAGCACCCAAGACCGTCCAGAACGGGTGAGGCGGCCCACAGGACTTTGGTCCCAAAACGATCGACCTTCGTAGAGGCGATCCAGGGTCGATCGGCCCGAGCGCACCCCTGCCCACCTGCACCGTATCCCCATATGCCAGCTTCGGGACTTTAGTCCCGTCATACCCCTTCTACGTCGTAACTACGGGGTGAGCCCGGTCACGGCGCGGCCCCTGGCGCCCCGGCTACAACTGTTCTCGTCGCAAGGCACCGCAGGGCTTCGAGCCCGGCACACAAGCCCGCTGGGCCCGGCCCTCGCGACTCCCCCGTCCCCGACGTTAGGTATCGCCTTGTCCAGCTCGCTCTTCACCCGCTTCGCCGCCCGCAACAAGTCCGTTGTCGCCGGCACCGCCGTGCTCCTCGGTGCGGCCGGTGCGGTGATGGGGACCACGACGGCCGCCTCGGCCGCCACCCCGCAGGAGATCGCGAAGCAGATGATGCCCGCCGCCCAGTTCCAGTGCTTCGACAAGATCGTCACGCACGAGTCCAACTGGAACTACAAGGCGACCAACGCCTCCTCGGGTGCGTACGGCCTGGTCCAGGCCCTGCCGGGCGGCAAGATGGCCTCCGCCGGCGCCGACTGGAAGACCAACCCGAAGACCCAGATCAAGTGGGGCCTGGACTACATGAACGAGCGCTACGGCAGCCCGTGCGCCGCCTGGAGCTTCTGGCAGGCCAACCACTGGTACTGAGCCACCGGCGGTAGCGCGCCACCCGGCAGCGCCACACCCCGAGAACACGCAAGGCCCCGAAGCGGCGACCCCGCTTCGGGGCCTTGCCCCATTCCGCCGCGTTCCGTGCGGCCGCGACCGTGGCCGCACGCATGCCCACCGATCGAATTGATCGCATCCGATCGATACGATTGCGGCGTACAGTGACAGCGCGGAGCCTGCCTCCGCGTTTCCGTCCGGCCTTCGCGAGCAGGGGGAGCCCATGCGGCTGCACGTCGATCAACGCCACGAGCGGGTGCTCGAACTCGTCCGGGCGCGGGGCAGCCTCCGCGTCGCGGAGCTCGCGGCCGAACTCGGCGTCTCCGCCGTGACCTTGCGCCGGGACGTGGAGACCCTGGCCGCCCAGGGCAAGGTGCAGCGCATGCACGGCGCGGTGGTCTGGCCGGGGAGCACCCCGGCCGACGAACCGGCGGCCGTGCCGGCTGCGGACAGCTTTACGATCGGAATGATCGTGCCGACCACGAAGACCATCTTCGCGGACATCGTGCACGGCGCCCGCGCGGCCGTCGAGGCGCAGGGCGGCAGGCTGGTGCTCGGCATGTCCGGCTATGTCGACAGCGAGGACGCTGCGCAGGCGCAGCATCTGCTGGCCGGCGGGGCCGAGGGGCTCCTCGTGGCCCCCAGCTGGTTCGGCGGGGTGCCCGCGGAAGGCCAGGAGAAGTGGCTCCTCGACTGCGAGGTGCCGACCGTGCTCGTCGAGCGCTCGGCGCCGCCCTGGAATCCCGCCGCGGAGCTCGACCGGGTGCGCACCGACCGGACGCACGGCGCCGCGCTGGCGGTGAGCCATCTCGCGTCCCTCGGGCACCGCTCGATCGCCGCCGTGCTCCAGGAGGGCCCGCACGCGGAGGCGATCTCGGCGGGCTACCGGGCCTCGGTGGAGTCCCTGGGCCTGGAGGCGGTGCCGGGCTCGCCGGCGGTCCGCGGGGCCGGGCTGTACGACGAGCCGGTGGAGTACCTGGCCGGGGCGGTCGCACAACACGGGGTCACGGCGGCCCTGGTGCACAGCGACGAGGACGCCATCGTGCTGGTGCCCAGGCTCCAGGCCCGCGGCATCAGCGTCCCGGGCGACCTGGCGCTGGTCGCGTACGACGACGAGGTGGCCGCGCTGGCCGATGTGCCGCTGACCGCGATCGCCCCGCCCAAGCGCTCGGTCGGCGAGCTGGCGGCGAAGCTGCTGCTCCAGCGGCTGGCGGAGCGCAGGACGGGCCGGGTTCCGGCGCCGCGTCAGCACCTTGAACTGCTGCCGGAATTGCGGGTGCGGGCGTCGTGCGGTGTCGATAGGAACGGCACTTCCGCGTGATCGAAACACGATCGTTTTGATTGTCTCGCTCATTCGCTCTTGACTACGATCGAGTTGGCGCAAATGATGGCCTGCGTTCGCCTCTCTCCCGTACGAGGTCCCACGTAGGAGCCGTGCAATGTCGCGCACTTCGCGTTCGTTCCGCATAGCCGCAACCGCCACCGTCGCCGCTCTCGGCCTGCTCGCCACCGCCTGCGGCGGCGGCTCCGGCGACTCGTCCGACGCCGCATCCGACGGCAAGCCGGTCACCATCAGCTACTGGACCTGGACCGGCGGCGCCAAGGCCACCGTCGACGAGTTCAACCGGACCCACAAGGACATCCAGGTCAAGTTCACCGAGATCCCCGGTGGCGCGGACGGCTACAGCAAGCTGGCCAACGGTGTGAAGGCGGGCAACGCGCCCGACGTGGCGACCATCGAGTACCAGATGGTCCCGGAGTTCGCGAGCCAGGGAAACCTCGTCGACCTCACGGAGGCCGCCGGTGACACCGTCAAGGAGAAGTTCCCCAAGGCCATCCAGGACCTGGTGACCTTCGGCGGCAGGACCTGGACCGTTCCGTTCGACGCCGCACCGCAGGTGTACTACTACCGCACGGACCTGTTCAAGAAGTACGGCATCGAGGTCCCCAAGACCTGGGACGAGTTCAAGGCCGCGGCCGAGAAGGTCAAGAAGGCCGACAAGAACGTCCGCCTGGCCAACATGACCAAGTCGGACCCGGCCCTGATCGCCGCACTCTCCTGGCAGGCCGGCGGCAAGTGGTTCAGCACCGAGGGCGACGCGTGGAAGCCCGCCGTCGACGACGCGGCGAGCAAGAAGGTCGCGGCCTACTGGGACGACCTGGTCAAGAACGACCTGGTGCAGACCTACGCCGGCTGGAGCCCGGAGGAGACCAAGGCCCGGGTCGAGGGCAAGACCCTCTCCATCCTCGGCGCCTCCTGGTCCGCTGCCGGCATGAAGACCAACCTGCCGGACCTGAAGGGCAAGTGGGCCGCCGCGCCCATGCCCAACTGGGGCACCCCGGCCAGCGGCAACTACGGCGGCAGTTCCTACGGCGTGCTGAAGGGCAGCAAGCACGTCGAGGCCGCGGCCGAGTTCATCAAGTGGATCACCACCAACGGTGACGCGGTCAAGGCCCGGCTCAGCGACCCGAAGAAGCCCAGCAGCGCCCTGCCGGCCAACCCGGAGATGCGTGCGGTGGCCGCCGCGAAGTTCGACACCGCGTACTTCAACGGCCAGGACCTCTACAAGCTGGCCTCCGAGCAGGTCGACACGATCGTTCCCGGCTGGACCTGGGGACCGAACCAGATGGACGTCTACACGGCCATCCAGGACGAGACCGCCAAGACCAACTTCACCGGTGGTGTCACCGCCGGCCAGGCGAAGGCCGAGTCGGGCATCAAGGACCGCGGGCTGAAGCTCGCCGAGTGACCCGACGGGGCCCGGCCGGCCCCTGACTCCGGCCGGGCCCCGTCGCTCCATCTCCCCGGACCCGCAGAGCGCCCACCCGCCAAGGAGTACCCGTGGCAGCACCACTCGCCAAGGCCGTGCGCCCGCCCGCTGCCGACGGCAGCCGTGCCGACGGCCCGCGCATCGGCCGCACCCCTGCCGGCAGATCGCCGGTCAAGCGCAACCAGCGCGCCGCAGCCGCCCTGTTCATCGTCCCGTTCTTCGTGCTCTTCACCGCCGTGATGGTGGCGCCCATCGGCTATGCCGTGTGGATGAGCCTGTTCACGGAGCAGTCGTCCGGACTCGGCTTCGGCGGCACCGAGCGGACGTTCTCCGGCACCGGGAACTTCGCCAGGGCGCTCTCCGACGCGGGCTTCCGCGACTCGTTCGCGCACATCGCCCTGTACTGCACGCTGTACATCCCGGTGATGATCGGCGGGGCGCTCGGCCTCGCGCTGCTGGTCGACTCCGCTCTGGCGCGCGCCAAGCGCTTCTTCCAGCTCGCGCTCTTCCTCCCGCACGCCATCCCCGGGCTGATCGCCTCGATCCTGTGGATCTACCTCTACACCCCGGGACTCAGCCCGGTGCTCGACTGGATCGAGGCCGCCGGCGGCTCGTGGAACTTCTTCAGCTCCGACCACGTGTACTCGTCCATCGTGAACCTGACCGCCTGGCAGTGGACGGGCTACAACATGATCATCTTCTATGCGGCCCTGCAGGCCGTGCCCCGCGAACTCATCGAGGCCGCCGACATCGACGGCGCCGGGCCCGTGCGCACCGCCCTCCAGATCAAGGTGCCCATGATCGCCTCCGCGGTCGTGATGGTCGTCCTGTTCACCTGCGTCGGCGCCATCCAGCTCTTCACCGAGCCCAAGCTGCTGAACCAGCGCGGCACGGCCGCCGTCGACACCGAGTGGTCGCCCACGATGTACATCTGGAAGACCGCCTTCGTCCAGCACGACTACGGCCTCGCAGCCGCCGCGTCCCTGCTGCTCGCCGCGCTCGGCGTCGTGCTCTCGTACCTCGTCACCAAGATCGGAAACCGGTGGAAGGCGGCATGAGTACACACACGGTCACCACCCAGGAACCGGCAGCCGCCGAAGCCCGCGTCGACGCGGCCGCCGCGGTCAAGCGCCGCGAGACCCGCAAGCGCCCGGTCGCCCTGCTCTCCAAGGGCGTTGTCAACGGCGTGCTGCTCGTCGCCGCCTTCTACATGCTGATGCCGGTCAGCTGGCTGCTCTTCGCCGCCACGAAGAACCACGGCGACCTGTTCGCCACCGGCGGCTTCTCCTTCGGCGAGTTCAACCTCTTTTCCAACCTCGCCGACCTCTTCACCTTCAACGACGGCATCTATCTGCGCTGGTTCGGCAACAGCCTGATCTACTCCGTGGTCGGCTCGGCCGCCTCGACGTTGCTGTGCGTCGCCACCGGCTACGCCTTCGACAAGTACGACTTCCTCGGCAAGGAGAAGCTGTTCGGGATCGTCCTCGGCGGGCTCCTCGTGCCCGCCACGGTGATCCAGCTGCCGATGTACCTGCTCGCCTCCAAGGTCGGCCTGGTCAACACCTACTGGGCGCTGCTGCTGCCCGCGCTGGTCAACCCGTTCGGGGTCTACCTCGCCCGCGTCTTCTCCGAGGGCTACGTACCCGACGAGGTGCTGGAGGCCGCCCGCGTGGACGGCGCCGGGGAGCTGAACACCTTCACCCGGATCGCGCTGCCGATGCTCTCGCCCGGCTTCATGACCATCTTCCTCTTCTCGTTCACCGGCAGCTGGAACAATTTCTTCGGTGCGCTGGTCATGCTCAACGACGACAAGCTGTACCCGGTCAACCTGGGCCTGTTCATGTGGAACAGCACGACCCAGCTGCAGCCCGAGTTCTACTCCCTTGTGATCACCGGCTCGCTCGTCGCCGTCGTCCCACTCATCATCGCCTTCATCTGCCTGCAGCGATTCTGGCGCTCGGGCCTCACCGCGGGCGCGGTGAAGTGACCGTGCCCGTACCGGAAGGCACCGCCCTGAACAGCACTCCCCCCACCCCCTCCGGGCACCGCCCGCGCACCCTGCTGGCCATGGAAGCCCACGTCCACACCCAGCTCCTCGCCGAGGGCGCCTTCGACCGGCTTGAGCGCGTCGCGGCCGTGGACACCGGCCGGTTCGTCAGCGACTTCGCCGACGCCGACCCGATCGCGCTCGCCGAGACCGAGGTGCTCTTCACGCACTGGGGCGCCCCTCTGCTCACCGCCGACGCGCTGAGCACGATGCCCCGGCTGCGGGCCGTCATCCACGCCGCCGGGTCGGTCAAGCACCATGTCACCGAGGCGGTGTGGGAGCGCGGGATCGCGGTCTCCACCGCCGCGGGGGCCAACGCGCTGCCGGTGGCGGAGTTCACCCTCGCCGCGATCCTGTTCACCGGCAAGCGGGTCCTCGACAGCGCCCGCGTGTACCAGGAGGCGCGCGACGAGGTGCCCCTGCTCCCGTACTTCGCCGGATACGGCAACCACCGCCGCACCGTCGGCATCGTCGGCGCCTCACGGATCGGCCGCCGGGTGCTCGGGCTGCTGCGCCCGTTCGACTTCGAGGTCCTGCTCCACGATCCGTACGTGGAGGAGGCCGAGGCCGAGGAGCTCGGCGCGGAGGCCGTGGACCTCGACGAGCTCGTGCGGCGCAGCCATGTGGTCTCCATCCACGCTCCCCAACTCCCGGAGACACGGCACATGTTCGATGCGCGGCGGCTCGCACTGCTGCGTGACGGCGCCACGCTCGTCAACACCGCACGGGGCTCCCTCGTCGACACCGAGGCGCTCACCGAGGAGCTGGTGACCGGCCGGATCCACGCCGTCCTGGACGTCACGGAACCTGACGTGCTGCCGGCGGGTTCACCGCTCTACACGCTGCCCAACGTACTGCTCACGCCGCACATCGCGGGTTCGCTCGGCAACGAGCTCGTTCGTATGGCCCATTGGGCGACCGACGAGGTGGAGCGCTACGCCAAGGGCCTGCCCTTCGCCCACGGCGTCAGCCACGACGAGCTCGCCCGCTCGGCCTGACGCCCGCTGTTCCGGCCTGACGCCCGCTGTTCCGGCCGGGCGGCCGCGCCCTTCCTGGCGGCGGCCGCCGGGCCCGAAGACCACACAGGACACCGCCATGCACCAGCCGCACGAGACCCGTTACGTGGAGGACCGCTCCCCCGGCAGCGGCCTGCTTGCGCCGCGCGCCGCCTTCCGCTCCAACGCGCCGGGCATCGACCTCGACGGCGAGTGGCGCTTCCGGGCCGCCGCCGGGCTCGGCGACCTCACCGCCGGTTTCGAAGCCGCCGGCTTCGACGACAGCGCCTGGGACCGCCTGCCGGTACCGTCCTGCTGGCAGCTCCAGGGCGTCGGCTCCCCCGCCTACACCAACGTCACCTATCCCTTCCCCGTCGACCCGCCGCGGGTGCCCGACGAGAACCCGACGGGCGAGTACCGCAGGGAGTTCACGCTCCCCGAGGACTGGCCGGCGGGCCGCGGCGTGCTCCGCTTCGAGGGCGTCGACTCCTGCTTCGCGGTGTGGCTCAACGGAGTCCGGCTCGGTGACGGCAAGGGCAGCCGGGTCCCCACCGAGTTCGACGCGACGGGCGCCCTGCGGCCGGGCCGCAACGTCGTCGCCGTACGCGTCCACCAGTGGTCGGCGGGCAGCTACCTGGAGGACCAGGACATGTGGTGGCTGTCCGGGATCTTCCGCCCGGTGCGGCTGCTGTCGCGGCCCGAGGGCTGCGTCGAGGACTTCTTCGTCCACGCCGACTACGACCACACCACCGGCACCGGCACCCTGTCCGTCGACACCTCGGCCCCGGCCCGGCTGAGCGTGCCCGAACTCGGTCTCGTCGATGCCGACCCCGCGGGCCCGCACGCCTTCGCGGACGTCGAGCCGTGGAGCGCCGAGCAGCCGCGCCTCTACGAGGGCGAGCTGACTGCGCCCGGCGAGCGGATCCCCGTACGGATCGGCTTCCGGCGAGTCGTCGTCGAGGACGGCCTGCTGAAGGCCAACGGCCGGGCCCTGCTGCTGCGCGGCGTCAACCGGCACGAGTGGGACCCGGAGACCGGGCGGACGCTCTCGTACGAGACGATGCTGCGCGACGTGCTGCTGATGAAGCGGCACAACATCAACGCGGTGCGCACCAGCCACTATCCACCGAGCAGCGATTTCCTCGACCTGTGCGACGTGTACGGGCTGTGGGTGGTCGACGAGTGCGACCTGGAGACGCACGGCTTCGAGCAGGTCGGCTGGCGCGGCAATCCGAGCGGTGACGAGCGCTGGCGCGACGCCTGCCTCGACCGGATGCGCCGGGTCGTCGAGCGGGACAAGAACCACCCCGGCATCCTCATGTGGTCGCTCGGCAACGAGAGCGGCACCGGGGAGAACCTGGCGGCGATGGCCGAGTGGGCCCGCACCCGCGACCCGTCGCGCCCGATTCACTACGAGGGCGACCGGGACAGCGGCTACGTCGACGTCTACAGCCGGATGTACGCCGACCACGCCGAGACCGAGCTGATCGGGCGCGGCGAGGAGCCGCCCACGAAGGACCCGGCGCTGGACGCGCACCGCCGCGGGCTGCCGTTCATCCTGTGCGAGTACGCGCACGCCATGGGCAACGGGCCGGGCGGACTGAGCGAGTACCAGCGCCTGTTCGAGACGTACCCAAGGCTCCAGGGCGGCTTCGTCTGGGAGTGGATCGACCACGGCATCACGCGGCGCACCGCCGACGGCCGGGTGTTCCACGCCTACGGCGGCGACTTCGGGGAGCAGGTGCACGACGGCAACTTCGTCGCCGACGGCCTGGTCTTCCCGGATCGCACGCCCTCGCCCGGACTCGTCGAGTACAAGAAGGTGATCGAGCCGGTCGCGATCGGCTTCGGCGCGGACGGCCGCAGCGTCGAGATCCGCAACGGGTACGACTTCCGCGACACCGGCCATCTGCGCTTCCGCTGGCGGGCCGAGGACGACGGCGAACGCGTCGCGGACGGCGTGCTGGACGTCCCGCTCCTCACGCCCGATGAGCGTGCGAGCCTCACCCTGCCGGAGCTTCCGCCGCGGAAGGGCGCCGAGCGCGCCCTGACGGTCGTCGCCGAGCTCGCTGCCGCGGAGCCCTGGGCTCCGGCGGGCCACGAGATCGCCTGGGGCCAGATGGTCCTCGCCCCCGCCGCACCGGCGACCGCACCGGAGCGGATCCTTCCGGCGGTCTCCGGCCGGGGCGGCCGACTCGGCCTCGGCCCCGCCGCGTTCGACGCCTTCAGCGGGCGGCTGCTCGCCGTCGGGGGCCTCGACGTCGGAGGGCTCCGGCTCGACCTGTGGCGGTCGCCGACCGACAACGACCTGCTCGGCGACCGGGTCGCGGACCGTTGGCGCGCAGCCGGTCTGCACCGGCTCACCACCAAGGTGGTCGGCGTCGCGGCGACGGGCGAGGGGCTGACGGTGCGCACGCGGACGGCGCCCGCCGGGGCCGACCACGCCGTACTCGCCACCTACCGCTGGCGTTCGGACGGCCGGTCGCTGTGGCTGGACGTCGACACCGCTCCCGAGGGCGAGTGGCCGTGCCCGCTGCCCCGGATCGGGCTCGGCTTCTCCCTGCCGGGCTGGATCGACACGGTCGACTGGTACGGCCTCGGGCCCGGTGAGGCGTACCGGGACACGACCGCGGCAGCGCGCCTGGGCAGCTACCGGCACACGGTCGACGCGCTCCAGACCCCGTACGTGCGCCCGCAGGAGAACGGCAACCGGCACGCGGTCCGCCGAGCCCTGCTGACGGGTCCGCGCGGCGGACTGCTGATCGGCGGCGCGCCCTCGTACGACCTCACGGTCCGCCGCTGGACGAGTGCGGACCTGGACGCCGCCCGGCACACCATCGATCTGGTGCCCGGCGACCGGGTGCACGTCAACCTGGATGCGGCGCACCACGGCATCGGTACGGCGTCCTGCGGTCCGGGCCCGCTCGCACGGCACGCGCTCGACGCCGGGCCGACCGCGCTGCGGCTGGTCCTGCGCGCCCTGTGACACACGTACCGAAAACCGCCCGGGCCGACCGCCCGTGAACCCCGCCACGAAGAGCCCGATGCAGAGTCCGATGAAGAGTCCGATCCGGAGGAACCCCATGTCCGTTGCCACCCGCCGCCGCGTGCTCGTCGTCGGCATCGACGGGGTGCGCCTCGACACGCTGAGGAGGCTCGACACGCCCCATCTCGACACGCTGGCGGCGGCCGGGTTCCTCGCACCGGTCGTCGTCGAGCCCGGCACACCCACCATGTCGGGGCCGTGCTGGGCGACCGTCGTGACCGGGGTGACCGTCGACAAGCACGCCGTGTGGAGCAACGACTTCAGCGGCAACCGCCTCGCGGTCTTCCCGGACTTCACGACCCGGCTGCAGTCCTCCGGACGGCGCACCTACGTGGCGGCCGGCTGGGAACCGCTGATGACGGTGGCGCACGGCGGCCCCCTCTTCCGCGGGCCGGGGCGGACGTCCTACGCGGCCCCGGCCGCCGACGACTGCGAGGGCTGGGAGGAGGCCGACGAACTGGTCACCGCCGACGCCGTGCGGGTGCTCGCCGAGGACGGCCCCGAGGCGTCCTTCGTCTATCTGGGCGCGGTCGACGAGACCGCCCACATCCTCGGCTGCGGCGAGGAGTACGAGCGCTCGATCCTCCGGGCCGACGAGCGGCTCGGCCGCCTGCTCGCCGCGGTGCGCGGGCGTGCCTCCCACGCCGACGAGGCCTGGACGGTCATCGTGGTCACGGACCACGGCCACCGCGACGAGGGCGGCCACGGCGGCCGTTCGGAGCTGGAGCGCACCGCCTGGATCGCGTGCGCGGGCCCCGACGTCCCGGCGGGCGCCCGCGTCGGCGAACTCCGGCACCAGGACGTCGCCGCCCAGGTGTTCGCGTCACTGGACCTCGTCCCGGACTCGCACTGGACCCTGGACGGGCGGCCGTTCGCCGTCGAGCCGAGGGCCGTCCTCCTCGACATGGACGGCACGCTCACCGACACCGAAACTCTGTGGTGGCGCACCGCGCAGGAGGTGGCGGACGGGCTCGGACACCTGCTGTCCGACGCGGACACCTCCGAGGTGGTGGGCCGCTGCGTTGAGGACACCGCCGCCCATCTGCGGCGCGTCTCAGGCACCGAGCGCCCGCTCGACACCGTCGTGGCTGAGCTCGAAGCCCGTTTCCTCGCGGCCGTCCAGGAGGAGACCGTCGTGCTGCCGGGTGCCCGTGAACTCCTTGACACACTGCGGGACATGGGCATTCCCGCGGCTCTGGTCACCGCCTCGCCCCGGCCCGTCGTGGAATCCGTGCTCAAGCTGCTCGGTGCCGAGTCGTTCCAGGTGACGGTGGTCGCGGACGACACGGAGCGTACGAAGCCGCACCCCGAGCCGTATCTGGTCGCGGCCCGGGCGCTGGGCGTGGATCCGGCGGGCTGTCTGGCGGTCGAGGACAGCCCCGCGGGCATCGCCGCGGCACAGGCCGCGGGCTGCCGGGTCGCCGTCGTCCCCTCGCTCCTGCCGGTCGGGGCGGCCCCCGGGCGGCGGGTGCTGACCGGCTTGCAGGAGCTGGTGGAGCTCCTGCAGGCCGGCCGGGCACCCCGTGGCGGGCGGGAAAGGTGCTAGGGAGTGCCCCCTAGGTCGTGTCTGACAAATGGCGCCGTCCGCCCGCAGGGCGGGGTGCGCGGCGTCCGGTGCGTGCAATCGCAAGGCGGAAAATCATCCTCGTACTGGACGTACTCGGATGACTCCGACAACGCAGCGTGGGGGCACCTCCCGTGCCCGAAGGGCTACGGGGGTGGGGGCACCTCCCAGGCGCGAGCTCTGGGGGAGCGTGCCGGGCATCGCGCGCCAGGCGGGATTCGTCAGACACGGCCTAGCCGCCCGTCGTCATCGTCACCTGTCCTTCGCTGATGCTGTAGCTCGCGTTGGCCTTGCAGGGGCCGTAGGTGTACGCGCTGGTGTTGGTGCCCGTGCCGGGCTCGGGGTTGACGAACGGCTTGCCCCACACCGCCTGCCCGTACGGGATCGACCCGCAGTCGGCGACCGACTTGTAGTACTCGACGAAACCGACGCCGCTCGGCCTCAGGAGCCCGGCCGAGGCCGACACGTTCCAGCTCCCGATCGTCGTCCACACGTTGTTCGAGGTGTCGACGACGTATCCGGTCCAGTTGTTCGTACCGGTCTTGATGATCTCCAGCTGGTACCAGCGGCCCTTGACGTACGGGTACGTGACGCTGCAACTGGTGCCGGCGCCGCCGTCGGCCCCGGTACGGCAGTTCGGGTGGCTGGTGGAGGTGCCGGAGCCGAAGACGCTGAAGATGGCGATGCCGCTGTTCACCCTGGGCTGGAGCCCGACGTAGCCGACCTGGCCGGACTTGAAGTAGTACTGCTGGGCCCAGTAGTAGCCGGCGTCGTTGGGCTGGCTGAGCACCTTGAGCGGGAAGGCGAGCTTCTCCAGTCCTTCCGTGGGGGCGCCCGAGATGGTGTACGAGTTGGAGATCAGGCCGCCGGGCGTCACGGCCGCGGCGGCCGTGCCCGTCGAGTAGAGCAGCGAGGCGAGCGCGCCGGCGGCCACGCCGGCGAGGATGCCGAGGCGCCTGCCCCGCCTTCTGCGGGGGGTGGTCGTGCGCGGAACTGCGGGGGTCATGTGGGGATGTCCCTTCCGGTCAGCCGAGCTGGACGGTGATTTTCTGGGTGGCACCGGCGGTGCCGCTGAGGTCGCCGAACGTGAGGTTCAGCGAGGAGCCGGTGGTCGCGCCGGTGACCGTGGAGGGCTTGGAGGTCACCGAGGACACGGCTCGGTTCCAGGTGAGCGTGAGGCTGGTCTGCATGCGCATGGGGTCGCTGACGCAGATCACCGCCGTGCCGTCGCTCTTCTCGGTGATCATCACGGCGCAGGGTGCGCTCGCGGTGAGCGCGCCGACGGTGCCGCCGAACCAGAAGTTGACCCCGGTGAAGCCGAGCGAGGGGACGCGCACACCCTGCTGGTTGTCGGTGTTGGCGAGGATCTGCACCCAGCCGGTGTCGGCGGCGCGGGCGGAGGTCTGCGCGGTGGAGGCGCCGGGCATCAGGATGTAGGAGTACGTCCCGGCGGTCGGGTCGGTGCCGTGGTCGACCCACATCGTCAGGTAGCGGCGGGCGATGGCGTCGGTGGGCCCGCCCCGGTTGATGTCGCTCCACTTGCCGCTGCGCTCCTCGCGCAGCGCCTTGACGGTGGCGCCGCCGGGGAAGACGTAGCCGCCCATGCCGCCGATGTGCGCCCAGGTGGCGCCGCTGAGCGTCTCCGACCAGGGGTGGCTCACCGGCTTCACCGTGCCGTTGACGGTGAGGGCGTGGGTGCCCGTCGGTCCCAGGTTGCGGTTCTCGACGACCGACTCGACCGCGGTGCCGTCGGTGCACTTGATGCCCGCGCCGAGGCAGACGATGGAGTCGTCGAGGCAGAACCAGGACTTCTTCGCCATCAGGGTGCTCTGGAGCCCTCTGAGGTACTGGCCGATCGCGGCCCGGCTGCCGTCGGTGGCCCCGCCCACCCAGTTGACGTCCGGCTTGGACGCGCCCCAGTCGCCGCCGGCGGCGTCCGCGAGCACCTTGCGCGAGTTGGTGGTCCCGGGCAGCCGGTACGGGTCGACCGTGGGCCAGAAGGCGTCGCTGTACTGCCCGTTGGCGTAGGTGTCGCCCCACCAGTAGAGCATTCCGGAGCCGGTGTGCCAGCCGCGCAGGTTCTCGCCGTTGCCGGTCTCGTAGTACGTGATCCTCTTGTTGGCCATGCTGATCGACGCGGCCCAGCCGGGGCGGCGGTGGGTGGCCCGGGCCATCGACGAGAAGAGCCGGTGGCCGGTGGGTTCGGCGATCGCCGCCACCGAGGTGTCGTCCTGGACGGCCTTCAGCCGGGCGAGGCTGGTCAGCCCCAGCGAGGTGTCGCTCATCGGCGGGCTGTAGTAGTCGCGCTGCATCCAGCCCTTGACCAGACCGCGCCAGCGGGCGTTCTCTGCGGCGCTCGCACCCTGCCCGAGCAGCACGATGGAGGAGAGGATGCCGTGGCCGCGCTGGTGGTCGGGGGCGGAGCCGCTGCGGCTGATGGCGCGCCCGGACACCCCGTCCATGATCAGCCCGTTGTAGAGGAAGGGCGCCCAGGCGTTCTCGACGGCGTCGAAGACGATCTGCCGTCCCGAGTTCGTCACCGCCCAGCTGGAGCCCGCGAGCAGCGCGAAGAGCGCACCGAGGCCGCCGAGCAGCACCGAGCCGTACGAGCCGGTGTAGGGGACGCTGGCGTGCTGGACGAACGAGCCGTCCGTGTAGAGCCCGTCGCCGGAGGTGACGTACGGGAAGACGGGTGTGAGCGCGTCCCGGCCCAGCGCGACCTTGGCCGAGCTGCCGCCGACGATGCCGCGCAGGACGAGCACCCGGCACAGGTCGACCCGGTTCGCTCCGGTGCTGGTGCCCGTGTAGTTGGCCACGGCCGAGTCGGGGACGAAGTGGTCGACCGCCGCGCAGTAGTCGCCGATCTGCGCGGCCGACAGCTGGTCGTACATCAGCACGCAGATGTCGAGGAGCGTCTGAGGTGCGCCGATCTGCCAGTTGTACCAGTTCCCGAAGCGCGTCTGCCCCTCGTTGTAGACCTGGGCGTACATATGGTCGAGCCCGGTAAGGACGGCGGCCGCGAGCGCCGCGTTGCCTGTCTGTCCGGTGCCCTGCTGGCAGTACGCCTGGGCCATGGTGCTCAGCCTCGCGTAGCTCTCGTTCATCCTCGCCGAGTAGCCGAACGACTCCTGGTCGGTGTCGGGCTCCGGGTCGGTCCACACAAGGTCGGGCCAGAGCGAGCCGGTGGCGGGGGACATCGTCGACCGGAATCCCGCGGCGTCGGCGCCGAGGTCGGTCAGCTTCGTCTTGAACGGCTCGGCGGTGGGACTGAATCCCGCACCGAGGATGAGCGTGCGCCATGTGGCGCGCAAGTCGCTGAACTCGTCGGCGGCCGCGGCCTGACCGGTCAGCAGCGGGCTGCCGACGATACCGAGGGCGAGGGCCGAACCGCCGGTGGTGCGCAGGAAGGTGCGGCGGGACCAGGAACGCGTCATTGCGGTCTCCCGGGGGGCGCAGGGATGAAGGAGGGAGTGGGGGGTGGAGATGCGGTGGGGGGTGGAGATGCGGGAACGTCAGTGGAGGCGTACGCGGACCTGGTGCGTGGCGCCGTAGCTGCCGCTGAGATCGCCGAAGGTGAGGGTGAGCGAGGAGCCTGCCGTGGCTCCGGTGACCGTAGGTGCCTTACCGGTCACGGACTTGACGCGCCGCTTCCATACGAGGGTCAGTCCGGTGACGGTCCGGCTCGGGTCGGCGACGCCGATGGTCGCCGTGCCGTCCCATCGCTCCCTGATCTGCACGCTCACGGGCGCGCTCGCGGTGACCTTGCCGACGGTGCCGGGCTCCCAGAAGTTGATCCCGGTGAAGCCGCGCGAGGCGACGCGGACGCCGTGCTGCTGCGCGGTGTTGGCGAGGATCTCCAGCCAGTCGCCGTCCAGCGCGCGGGCGGCGGTGCGCAGTTCGCTCGCGCCGGGCATCAGGATGTACGCGTACGAGGCGTCCTGCGGGTCGGTGCCGTGGTCCTGCCAGAGCGTGAGGTAGCGGCGGGTGAAGGGCTCAGGGGAGCTGCCGGTGTTGATGTCGCGCCAGGCGCCGGTGCGTTCCTCGCGCAGTGCGCCGATCTCGGCGCCGCCGGGGAAGACGTAGCCGGCGTGGCCCGCGATGTGCGCCCACCGGGTGCGGGCCCGGGTGGCCGTCCACCCCTGCTCGACGGGCTGGCGGATGCCGTTGATGCTGAGGGCGGCGCTGCCCGCCGCGCCGAGGTTGCGGTTGTCGACGGTGGTCTCGACGGTGTGTCCGTCGGCCGAGGTGATGCCGGCTCCGAGGCAGACGACGGAGTCGTCGAGGAAGAACCAGGACTTCTTGGCGTACATCGTGCTGGTGATGCCCTGGAGGTGCTGCCCCGCGGTGCCGTACTCGCCGTCGGTGGTGCCGCCGACCCAGGCCGGGCTCGGCCTGGGTCCGCCCCAGTTGCCGCCGACGCCGTCGGGCAGCGGCTTCCTGGAGACGGTGGTGCCGGGGAGGCGGTACGGATCGACGGTGGGCCAGTAGGTGTCCGAGTACTGTTCGAGGCCGTGGTCGGCGCCCCACCACTGGAGCCAGCCGGCGCCGGTGTGGTAGCCGCGGGCGTGCTCGCCGTTGCCGAACTCGTAGTGGGCGATGCGCTGGGATGCCATGGAGACGGAGGCGGTCCAGTCGCGCCTGCGGTGGGTGGCCCGGTCCATGTTGTGGAAGACCCGGTGCTCGACCGGCTCGGGAGAGGCCTTGACCGTGTCGTCGTCGAACACGGCCTGGAGGCGGGCGGTGTTGACGAGCGAGAGCTTCGGGTTCTTCAGCGCCGGGCCGTAGTAGTCGCGCTGGAGCCAGCCCTTGACCATGGCCTTCCAGCGCGCCTCCTCCTCGGGGCTCGCGCCCTGGCCGAGCAGCAGGACGGAGGCCATCACACCGTGGGCGCGGGTGTGGTCGTCCTGGGGGAGCTTGAAGGGGTCCGACGCGGTCAGGCCCCGGCTGATGCCGCGGCTGGAGACGTTGTCCATCATCAGGCCGTTGTGGACGAACGGCGCGATGGCCTTCTCGATGGTGTCGAGGAAGAGCTGGCTGCCGGGGTCGTCGACCTGCCAGGCGGAGCCGCGCAGCAGCGCGAAGAGCCGGCCGAGGCCGTCGTTGAGCACGGCTCCGTAGCCGCCGATGTAGGGGATGCTGGTGTGCTGGATGAAGGAGCCGTCGGCGTAGAAGCCGTCGCCGGTCGTGACGTACGGGAAGACGGGCGAGAGCGCGTCCCTGCCGGTCACGATCTTCGCCGCGCTGTCGCCGACGACGCCGCGGAGGATGAGCACCCGGCAGAGGTCGACGCGGTTGGCGCCGGTGCTGGTGCCGGTGTAGCTCGCGACGGCCGAGTCGGGGACGTAGGCGTCGACGGCCCGGCAGTACGCGGCGATCCGCTCGGCGGACAGGTGCTCGTGGAGCAGCACGGCGATGTCCATCAGCGCCTGCGGGGAGCCGATCTGGAAGTTCCACCAGTTGCCGAAGCGGGCCTTGCTGTCGCTGTAGACCTCGGCGTTGAGGTGGTCGAGTCCGGCGATGACGGCGTCCTTGAGTGCCGCGTCCCCGGTCAGGCCGGTGCCCGGCTGGCAGTACGCCTGGGCCATGGTGCTCAGCCGGTTGAAGCTGTCGTTCATCCGCTGCGAGTAGCCGTACGACTCCTGGTCGAGGTCCGGCTTGGGGTCGGCGTAGTTCAGCGTGGGCCACAGCGAGCCGGGGGCGGGTGCCATGGTGTCGCGGAAGTCCGCGGCCTGGGTGCCGAGCGTGGCCAGCTTGGTCCTGAAGGGCTCGGCGGTGGGGCTGAATCCCTCGCCGAGTATCAGCGTGCGCCACTTGGCACGCAGCGCGGCGAAGTCCTCGGCCGCTGCCGGGGCGTCGGCGGCGGCCGCGGCTTCGGCCACCGGCGCGGCGGACGCCGGTGCGGTGCCGGCGAGGCCGAGCGCGAGGGCCGTACCGCCGGTGGTGGCGAGGAAGCCGCGGCGGGACCAGGGAGACGTCATGGGAGCTCCGGGAGGGCGGAAGGACGGGATATCGCTGGCGGTTTCTAACACGCAAGCGCTCAATCGATCCATAGAACAGACAGAATTGAGCGTTTCGATCGTTCTCCGGTCCATCTGTTATGCCGCACACGCACACATAAGGCCCCGAAGCGGGATCGCGCTTCGGAGCCTTACGTGCGAGTGCGGGACCCGGGGCCCCGCACCACTCCTCCCCTGCCCCGGTCTCAGAGCCGCTGGATGATCGTCCCGGTCGCCAGCGCCCCGCCCGCGCACATCGTCACCAGCGCGAACTCCTTGTCCCTGCGCTCCAGTTCGTGCAGCGCCGTGGTGATGAGCCGCGCCCCGGTCGCCCCGACCGGGTGGCCGAGCGCGATCGCACCGCCGTTGACGTTGACCTTCTCCAGGTCCTGCTCGAAGACCTGCGCCCAGCTCAGCACGACCGACGCGAACGCCTCGTTGATCTCGACGAGGTCGATGTCCCCGAGCGACATGCCGGCCTTCCCCAGCACCGCCCGTGTCGCGTCGATCGGCCCGTCCAGGTGGTAGTGCGGGTCCGCCCCGACGAGCGCCTGCGCGACGATCCGGGCGCGCGGCTTCAGTTTCAGCGCCCGCGCCATCCGCTTCGACGCCCACATGACGGCGGCGGCCCCGTCGGAGATCTGCGAGGAGTTCCCCGCGGTGTGGACCGCGGTCGGCATGATCGGCTTCAGCCGGGCCAGGGCCTCCATCGAGGTGTCCCGCAGCCCCTCGTCGCGGTCGACGAGCCGCCACATGCCCTGTCCTGCGTGCTGCTCCTCCTCCGTGGTGGGCACCTGCACGGCGAAGGTCTCGCGCTTGTAGCGCTCCTCGGCCCAGGCGACGGCCGCCCGCTCCTGCGAGAGCAGCCCGAGCGAGTCGACCCGCTCCCGGGTCAGCCCCCGGTGGCGCGCGATGCGCTCGGCGGCCTCGAACTGGTTGGGCAGGTCGACGTTCCACTCGTCCGGCCACGGCTTTCCGGGCCCGTGTTTGGAACCGCTGCCCAGCGGGACGCGCGACATGGACTCGACACCGCAGCTGATGCCGATGTCGATGACGCCGGCGGCGATCATGTTCGCGGTCATGTGCGACGCCTGCTGCGAGGAACCGCACTGGCAGTCCACGGTCGTCGCGGCGGTCTCGTACGGGAGCCCCATTGCGAGCCAGGCGTTGCGCGCGGGGTTCATGGACTGCTCGCCGGCGTGCGTGACGGTGCCGCCGACGACCTGTTCGACGCAGTCGGCGTGGATGCCGGTGCGCCCGAGGAGTTCACGGTAGGTCTCGCCCAGCAGATAGACGGGGTGCAGATTGGCGAGCGCGCCGCCGCGCTTGCCGATGGGTGTGCGTACGGCTTCGACGATGACGGGTTCCGCGGCCATGAGCTCGTCCTCTCCTCGCACCGCGGCAGGGCTTCCCGGCGCCCGCGCGGCGCACAGCGAAGAACTAGTACGCGTTCTAGTTCTCTGAGCAGTCTTATGAGGCTTACCCCCGGTACGCAAGGGTCGTGCACGCACCTTGCGGGCAACAGTTCCCGCCGTGACCCTTGCCAGTTGTAGAACCCGTTACTACCTTGCGGGCAATTCTGATGGGCCGTCAGACAATGGAGTTGACCCATGCCCTGTCCAGCGCTGCCCGACGGGTTCGACGCCACCGACCCGGACCTCCTCCAGAGCCGTGTACCCCTCCCGGAGTTCACCCAGCTGCGGCAGACCGCGCCGGTCTGGTGGTGCCCGCAGCCCCGCGGCATCACCGGCTTCGACGACGAGGGCTACTGGGTCGTCACACGGCACGCGGACGTCAAGTACGTCTCCACGCACCCGGAGCTCTTCTCGTCCTTCGAGAACACGGCGGTCATCCGCTTCAACGAGCACATCAGCCGCGACCAGATCGAGGTCCAGCGGCTGATCATGCTCAACATGGACCCGCCCGAGCACACCCGGGTCCGCGGCATCGTCCAGCGCGGCTTCACCCCGCGCGCGATACGCAGCCTGGAGACGGCGCTGCGCGACCGCGCCCGGCAGATCGTCGAGACGGCCCGCAGCGGCGCGGCCGCCGACGGCAGCTTCGACTTCGTCACCAGCATCGCCGTCGAGCTGCCGCTCCAGGCGATCGCCGAACTCATCGGCATCCCCCAGGCCGACCGGGCCCGGATCTTCGACTGGTCGAACAAGATGGTCGCGTACGACGACCCCGAGTACGCCATCACCGAGGAGATCGGCGCCGAGGCCGCCATGGAGCTGATCGGCTACTCCATGAACCTCGCCGCCGACCGCAAGCAGTGCCCCGCCAAGGACATCGTCTCGACGCTCGTCGCGGCCGAGGGCGAAGGCAACCTGTCCTCCGACGAGTTCGGCTTCTTCGTCCTGCTCCTCGCGGTCGCGGGCAACGAGACGACGCGCAACGCCATCAGCCACGGCATGCACGCCTTCCTCACCCACCCCGACCAGTGGGAGCTCTACAAGCGCGAGCGCCCGGCGACCGCGGCCGAGGAGATCGTGCGCTGGGCGACCCCTGTCGTCTCCTTCCAGCGCACCGCGACCCAGGACACCGAGCTCGGCGGCCAGAAGATCAGGAAGGGCGACCGGATCGGGATGTTCTACTCCTCGGCCAACAACGACCCCGACGTCTTCGACCGCCCCGAGGTCTTCGACATCACCCGCGACCCCAACCCCCACCTGGGCTTCGGCGGCGGGGGCCCGCACTTCTGCCTCGGCAAGTCCCTCGCCATCCAGGAGATCGACCTCATCTTCAACGCCATCGCCGACGTGCTCCCCGACCTGCGCCTGACGGGCGACCCCCGTCGGCTGCGGGCGGCCTGGCTCAACGGCATCAAGGAACTCCAGGTCAGCGTGGGTTGACCGGCCAGGTCAGCCCCGCCGGACCCGGCCGTGGGAGGCGGGGGCCATCCCCCCTACGCCCCGCCCCCGTCTCCCGCCGGTCAGCCGCTGCCGGTATGGCCGATGTGCTCGATGTGGACAATCCGACCGTCCGGGTCAAGGCGATACAAGACGCGCCAGGGGCCACGGCGTAAGCGCCAGTGTTCCGTGCCCCACGGCCTGGATTCCGCGGGCCTGGCGTTCTCGGCGAGCTGATCGGTGGCCTGAAGCAGAGCGTCGACACCCTCCGGGTCGTCTTTGAGGTAGCCGGCGGCCGCGTTGAGCGCCGCCGCTTCCCAGAGGATCCGCCAGCTCACTCGCCCCTCCCGGCAGCGTCGAGCAGTGCGCGACGGGCCTCGTCGTGAGGTACGGGGGCTGCAGTGCGACCGAGCGCCCGGTCTCGCTCAAGGCGAGCGAGAGCGAGTGCGTCCTCAAGGTCTTCGAGTTCGGCAGGAGAGATGAGTATCGCCGTGGGGACACCGCGATCGGTCAAGGTGATGTGCTCATGCTGGGCTGCCCGACGAGCGAGGTCGCCGAGCTTGCCACGGGCTTCCGCGATGGGATACGTAGCAGACATATATCTAGCGTACACTTACATGCACATCGGCGAGCGACCGCGGACGGCTCGTCGCACGGCACACGATCAGGACGTCGGCGGGAACGCGAACGGTGACGTCGCGTCGGTCGCCTCGTCGAACTCCCCACGCGCCCCACGCGCGGCAAGGGCGCGCGCCGCCCAAAGCCACCTGTCAGATGCTGGCGCCATACACCCATTCTTGGCTCATACCGACCTGGCAGGCAGCGCACTTATACCGAGTCGCCGAGTCGCTCGCTGCCGCACGCGATCCTACGATGGTGTGCACCTACGCGTAGGGGCCTCACGCTGGTCACTGAACGAAGAGGTGACTGCGGATGATCCGGCTCAGCACCCTCCGCACGCTCCTGGCCACCCTCGCCGCACTCCTCCTGGTCACCACCGGCACGGCCGCCGCGCCCGCGGGGACCGCCCGGCAGGACCTGGACGCCGCCACGGTCGAGCGGCTCGACAGGGCGATCACGGGCACCATGAAGCGCGCCGGGATCCCCGGCGTGATCGTCGGTCTGTGGATGCCCGGCCGCGGCACGTACGTGCGCGCCTTCGGCGTCTCGGACGAGACGACCGGCGCCCCGATGAAGACCGGCCTCCACATGCGCATCGGGAGCGTGACCAAGACGTTCACCGTCACGGGTCTCCTGCAACTCGTGGACCAGGGCCGGGTCGGTCTCGACGACCCCATCGCCGAGTACGTCGACGGTGTCCCCGAGGGCGAGCGCATCACCCTGCGCCGGCTCGCCGGAATGCGCAGCGGCCTCTTCAACTACAGCGACGATCCGGGCTTCCAGAGGTCCCTGGAGTCCGACCCCCAGCGGACGTTCACCCCCCGGCAGCTGCTCGACTACGCCTTCGCGCACCCGTTGGGCTTCGCGCCGGGCACCAGGTTCCAGTACAGCAACACGAACCTCATCCTGCTCGGTCTGGTGATCGAGAAGGTCACCGGTCAGCCCGTCGGCGCCTACCTGGAGCAGCACGTGTACGAGCCGCTCGGCCTGGCCCGTACGTCGTTCCCGACGGACAACACCATCCCGGACCCGCACGCCCAGGGCTACACCAACGCCACCCCGACGGGCGCGACGACCGTCGCCACGCACTGGAACCCCTCCTGGGCCTGGTCCGCCGGCGCCATGATCTCCGACCTGGAGGACCTGCGCACCTGGGCCCCCGCGCTGGCCTCCGGCAAGCCCCTGCTGACCCCCGAGACGCAGCGGCAGCGCCTGGCCTTCGCCCCGACCGGCTTCACGGACATCGGGTACGGCCTGGGCATCTTCCGGGACCACGGCTGGGTGGGCCACAACGGCGAACTCCCGGGCTACGAGGCGCTCGCCGTCCATCTGCCGTCCGAGGACGCCACGCTCGTCGTGCTCGTCAACTCCGATGTCGACTACCGGGGCGATGCGTTCAGCACGCTGATCGGCAAGGCCGTCACCGAGATCGTGACCCCGGACAACGTCTTCACGCTGCCGGCGGCGGCGCAGTCGACGTCCGAGCCGCCCACGCCGTCCCGGTAGCACGGACATCGGACGGCCGGCCCCGGCGGGACGTCGCCTCTCGCCACGTCCTTCGGCGGCCAGGGGTGCGGCGACGACGGGTAGTCGTGCAAGAGCCCCCGAAGACCCTTCCCGGGCCTTCGGGGGCTCTCGCGTGTCCTCGCGTGTCCTCGCGTCGACTACGCGCCGGACGTGCCTACTTGGCCACGTACCCGAAGCGTCCCCCGACCGGCGGGAGACCGCCCGAGCCGGGCTGGTACGTGGTCACGGCCGCCTTCGTGCCGCCGCTCACGTTCGCCCAGGGCAGGACGTGGACGGCGCCGAGGGACGGGCCGTACGGCATACCGATGTACAGGTTCGTGCCGGTGAAGCTGATGCTCCTGCCGACGTACTGGTTGGTGCCGGGGGTGCCGGGCAGGCCGGCGGCGTTGCCCGCCTCGATCCAGACGTCGGAGTCCCCGGCCGTGCCGAGCAGCGGGAAGGTCTGGACCGCGCCCGCGCCCGCCGTCGTGCCGACGACCTCGCCCGGGATGCCGACCGCGATGCGCAGCGTCGAGACGGTGCTCGTCGCACGCGGTGCGGTGTTGACGACGGTGACCTTCTCGCCGAAGCGGTCGCCGGTCTCGGCGGTGCCGGACAGGGTGTCGTCGCCGGTGCCCTGCCAGAGGGCGTCGACCTCGCTGAAGGCGCCCGCGGCGGTCACACGGAAGGTGACGACGCGGCCGGCGTCGGCCTTGTCGACCTCGTTCACCGCCAGGGCCTCACCGGGCGAGCCGACCGCGAGGAAGGAGTCGGTGGCAGCCGAGGCACCCGACGGGCGGTACTCGACCAGGGCCAGCGAGGCACCGAACTCGTCGCCCGCCTCGGAGGCGCCGGAGACGGTGTCGAGGTCCTGTTCGAGGTCGAACAGCGGCTTGAGGTGGCCGTCGGCGTGCAGGGCGTGGGAGAAGACCGCCACGCCACCGGCGTTCGCCATGGTGCCGATGGCCTCGTTGGGGGCTCCAATGGCGACGTGATGGGCGTCGGCCGCGACACTGGTGCCGAAGCGGTCGTTCGCCTCCGCCACACCCGGCACGTCCGTCTTGTCCTGGTGGACCGCGGCGTTGATCGTGCCCCGCAGGTAGAACACATTGCCCGCCTTGGCGACGGTGCCGAGGGCCTCGCCGGGGACACCGATCACCAGGTACGGCTCGCCCGCGGCGGTCTGCCCGGCGGCGAGGGCGTGGCCCATGCGGTCGCCGGACTCGGCCGCCGAGGCGGCGATGGCGCCCGCGCCCGTGCCCTGCTCGAAGTGGGCGCCCTTCGCGGCGCCGGTGCCCAGGCCGCCCGCGGCGCCGTACAGCACGTCGACCATGCCCGCGTCGGGGGCGGTGCCGAGGTCCTCGGAGGGGGTGCCGACGACCAGGTCGGTGTAGCCGTCCTCGTTGTGGTCGACGGTGGCGAGGGCCTCGCCGAACCAGTCGCCCGCCTCGGAGCCTCCCGGCACCCAGTCGAGGTCCTGGTTGATCTCGGCGACGCCCTTGCCGCCGCCGTAGACGATCCGCACCACACCGGCCTCGGCGTCGGCACCGACGGTGGCCTTGGGGTCGGAGATCGCGATGTCCTCGATGCCGTCACCGTTGAAGTCGGTGATCCGCGTGGCGCCGAGCTTGGAGTTCACCCACGAGGCCAGGTCGTCGACGCGGGCGGTCACTCCGCCGGTGCGGGTCTCGGCGGCGTCGGTGCCGAAGCAACCACCCTGCCAGGACTGGCTGGTGAGCGCGGCGAGGGCGGCCGTGCCGCCTGTCACCCGGACCACGGGGCCACCCGAGTCGCCCATGCACGCGGCGGCGCCGTCCTTGCCGGTGACGTCGGCCGTGGTGGCGGCGGCCGCGTCCACCGTGTAGGTGCCGGTGTGCAGCTTCAGCGGCGCCCACTCCGTCCCGGTGCGGCCGTAGCCGGCGAACGTCAGCTCCTCGCCCGCGGCGGGAGCGGCAGTGGCGAGGGCGACCGGGACGACATCGGTGACCGGGCGGTTGAGGCGGGCGAGGACCACGTCGCGGTCGGCGCGCGGGACGATCTCCACGACGCGGCGCTCGGCCCCTTGGGTGCCGGTCAGGTCGGTACGGCCGATGACGGCGGTGGTCTTCTGCTTCGGGGCGCCGGCGGGCACGGTGAGGCTCGCGGCCGGGTTGTCGGCGAAGCAGGACGCGGCGGTGAGTATCCACTGGGTGTCGACGAGGGCGCCGGAGCAGGCGCGCAGGGTGTCGTCGTTGTCGCCTATTTCGAGGCGTGCGGTGAAGGCGTAGGCGTTGTCGGTGGAGACGGCGCCCCCGGTGACAGCGGTCGCGGGTGTGGCGCTGAGGGCGAGGGGCCCTGCGATCAGGGCGGTGGCCAGTGCGGCGAGGCGGAGGGTTCTGGTGTGCGGCAAGTTCTTGGTTTCCCTTGGGTGCGAGGCGTGCCGCCGAATCCGGTGTGTGCCGGATGGCGGCGTGGCGGGTGTTGGGGCGTGATCAGGTGTTACTTGGTGGACCTGATCTCTACGAGCATGTGCTCGCGGCCTTCGGGGTCCGCGCTTTCGCCCACCGAGGTCCAGGCGTTCTTGGTGATGTCGAAGGTCTTCGTCTCGGTGCCGACGGTCATGTCGACCTGGGTGGTGTAGTCGTTGCCCTTGATGAGGTGGACCGAGGGGATCTCCATGGTCAGCCAGCCGGAGTTGCCGGTGACCTTGAAGCAGACCTTGGCCTTGTCGCGGGCCCAGACTTCGAGGAAGCCGGTGCCGCTGGCGCAGTCGACGAGGACGATGTGGCCGTCGCCCCGCTTGAGGACGATGTTCTGCTCCGCGAGGATCTTGTCGGCCCCCGGGTAGTTGAAGTCCTCGACCGCGAAACCGGGCGCCTCATCGGCGACCGGGGCGACCGCCCCGGACGACCCCCCGACCCCGGCCCCGGCCCCGGCCCCGGCTCCGGCGAGCGCGACCCACGCAAGCGCACCCGCCGCGACCGCGGCACCCAGCGTCCGCGCCATGAACCTCATCCGCTGCGGTCTCACAGCATCTGCGATACGTGCCTTCATCACAGTCCTCAAGACAGTCCTCAACTCGTCGGATCCGGTGAACCGGCCGGGAGGGACAACAACCGCGAAAGGTCCTCGCCCTTACTCCGGGGTTTCACCACGGCTCCGCCATGGAATCCCGCGATTTGATCTTTGTCCACTTCGCGAAATCCCCCAGAACGGGCGGATGTTAAGGCTCCGTTGTGATGCTGGACACCTCACGGAAAGGTTGTACGCCCCGATGTGAAGGAACCGTAAAGGGCACCGTGCATCACTGCGTCAGCACGAATGCGGCGAACGCCATGGCGACCACGACGAAGACCAGGAACACGATGTGCGAGCGCGGGTAGTCGTACCTTTCACGCTTCACGCCCCTGTTGATCTCCTCGGCATACGTCGTCATCAGCTTGCGCGTCGGAAACAGCCCGATCGTCAGCCCGATGAGCGTGAAGGAGTACAGGACGAGCATCTGACCCAGCTCGTGCCCTGCGGTCAGCTGTCCGTAAGCCACCATGCCGGCGCCGCAGACGACGAGGATGACAGGGAACCAGGTCCGGAACCTACGGTCAGGGATCCACTTCCCCAGGGCAGAGCACACGACAACGGTGGCCGCTGCGGCCATCAGCCACAGCCATACGGCGGGAAGCGATGCGAGCACGGATACAGCGTCCTTCCGGGACGATGGACGCAGGGGGCCGAGACGCGTCTCGGCCCCCTGCCTGACAAACCGGGGCACCCTATCCGAACAGTGACGACAGCGTACTGGTGATCGGCGACACGAGATCATGGCCGAACTGGGTGACCTTTGTGGCCACCTTGCTCCCTCCCAGCGCCCCGATCCACTTCGACTGCCCGAACGTGAGAATTCCCAGGGCGGTACCCGCGGCGGACGCGGCGAACTCGTCGCTGCCGAACCCGTACTCGATACCCGTGAAAAGGGTGCTGATGCCTGAAGTCGCGATGGACGTATAGGCCAGGACCACAGAGACGGTTCCCGCGATGGGTGCCGCCGGCGGGAAGAGGCAGATGAGGCCGGAGACGGCGGAGGCGAACCCGGTTCCGATGCTGATCCAGTTGAACGCGTTGGCCCACCAGCCCGCGTCCTCGTACCAGGGCTCTTCGCCGGGCTCACTGCCCTTCGGGTTGACCTGGTCGTGCGTGGGGCTGTCCGCCGGGTTGTTCCCGCTCTCCCGGTTCTGCCTCGCCTCCTCTGCTGCCTTCCGCGCGGCCTCCGCCGCCTCGGCCTGCCGCTTCGCGGTGGCAATGCGACGGGCGTCACTGGCCGCCGCCGCCGCGGTCCGTGCATCCTGGCCCGCCGCGAGTGCGGACTGACGGGCACTGGCCGCCGAGGCCTGGGCGCTGTACGAGGAGTTCAGGGCGCTGCGAGCCGCGTCGATCGCCCTGTTGGCCGAGTAGTTCGCCGAGCGGGCCGCGGTGCGCGCGGTGGCCGCGGCGGCCTTGGCCTGGTTCGCCGAGGCCTGGGCGGAGGCCGCGGACGCGTCCGCGGCGTCGGCGTTCTGCTTCGCCTCTGCGGCGTAGTCGGCGGCCGTGTCCGCCGCGTCCAGGGCCTTGGCCGCCCATTCCTGTGCTTCGGACGCCGCCTGACGGGCCTCCGCCGCCGCCTTCGACGCCAGCGCCGCGTCCTGCTGCGCCTTGTAGGCGATCTTCGCCGCGGCCGCGATCGCCCCGCGGATCGCCGCGATGTGGGTGGCGGAGTCGTGGTCGAGCTGTGCCGCCCTGTACTGCGCGACCTCGACGAAGTTCCTGCGCATCCACGTCGGGCCCTCAAGGGCCACCTCGGCGTGCGCCTTGGTGTAGGCGCCGCCGTTGTGCAGGAGCGTCGCGGTGGCGACTGCGTCGTCATCCCGCACCGCGTCGGCATAGGCACGGTCGAAGAAGTGCTGCAGTGCCTGCGCGGTGTTCGCGTCGAGCGCGGCATTCGCGGCCGCCCTGACGGCGGTGCCCGGATTGCCACTGAGGATGCGGGCGATCTGGACGCGGTTGTCCTCCGCGGCTGCTTCGATCACCCCCGCGGTGAGGAAGTTCCGCGCCGCCTCGGGTGCGTCGCTCGCGAGTGCCGCGTGCGCCGCATCGCCGATGTCGGGGGACGTCACCTGAGCGACGTAGAGCGCGGTTTCGCGGTCGTCCTGCCGCTGCGCGATGCTCCGGTCGGCGTCGACCCAGGCGTGCACGTCGGCGTCCGTGCCGGAAAGGGCGAACTGGGCGGCCTGCCGGGTCCAGGCACCCTTCGCGCTCATGAGGCCGACGGCGGCCTTGCGGCCCAGTGTGGCGGCCAGTGCCAGGTCGTTGCCCGAGAGTGCCTGCTCGGCGTTGGCGAGGAGATCCTTGATGGACTGATCGGTCTGCTCGGCCTGTGCACGCTTGTTCTCGTACGTCGCCCGCTCGTCCGTTTCGATCTGGGCGAGCAGCTTGACCTCGTCCACGCCCTGCTGTTTGTCGCCCTCCAGACGTGCCAACTCGGCGTTCCGGGCCGCCTGTTCCACCGCCTGGGCATCCTCGACTGCCTTGGTGGCGGTGTTGGCGGCCTTCACGGCCTCGGCCGCGTGGGCGGTGGACCTGTTCGCGTAGTCGATCGCCTGACCCGCGTACTTCACGGCCTCGTCGGCCGCGTCCGCCGCCTTCTCGGCGTGGTTCGCGGCGGAGTTGGCCGCGTCGCGTGCGGTGCGCGCGGCCGTCGCGGCCGCGTTGGCGAGGGCCTGGGCCGTGGACGCGGCGTTGGTGGCCCGGTTCGCGGCGGTGGTCGCGATCGCCGCCTGGCGCTTCGCCTCCGCGGCCTCCTGCTGAGCCACTCCGGCGGCCGTCGCGGCCTGGGCGGAGGCGCTCGCGGCGGTGGCAGCGTTACGGGCGGCCGAAGCGGCTGCGGAGCCGGCACTGGCGGCCTGGGCGGAGGCGCTCGCGGCCTGGTCCGCTGCCGTGGCCGCCGACCGCGCCTTGGCGGCGGCGTTGCGTGCCGCGACCGCGGCGTTCTTCGCCACGTTGGCCTGATTGGCGTCCTTGGAGGCGGCGATCGCGGCGTTGTAGGCCCGCGATGCGGCGTACCCGGCGGTCGCGGCCGCCTGGGAAGCAGCGGTCGCGGCCCAGGAAGCACGACGAGATGCGGCGACGGCGGCATGGGAGGCGTTGATGGCGTTCCGGGCGGCGTCCGCCGCCCCCTTGGCGGCGCTGGCCGCCTTGCGCGCCGCTGCCCCGGACTTCTGCACGTCCTCCTTGGCGGCCTCGGCCTCCGCCGCCGCCTTCTCGGCAGCCTCCTTGGCCTTCTCGGCGGCGGTCTTGGCACGCTCGGAAGCCTCGACGGCCAGGTCGGTCTCGGCCTGCGCGCGCTTCCCCTCACGCTGGACCACCGCGACGAGTTCCTCGATCGTCGCCGACTCCTGGTCGCGGGCACGGGCTATGTGCTGGCCGGTGTCGAGGAACCACTGGACGTCCGTCGCGGTACCACTGAGGGCGCGATCCGCGTACTTCTGCACCTCAGGTCCCGCACTGACCAGCATGGTCCCGATCTGTACCCGCATGTCCTCCAGGCGGGCGGTGTACTGGCCGTCGAGCAGGAAATCCTCGAGGGCCTGCTGCGTACCGGCGTCCAGGGCGGCGGAGGCTTCCCGTCTGACCGCCGTGCCGCCGGTGCTCGAGACGGTGGCCGTGGCGACGCGCAGGTCCTCCGAGAGGCCCGGCTTGAAACCGCCACCGAGATAGGCGGCGATGGCGCTGTCGCCGTCGTTGAGAGCGGCGACAGCGTCACGACGCATCCCTGTACCGGCTTTGGCGAGGAAGGCGGCGATGGCGACGCGGTTGTCCTCCGCGCTCGCCTTGGGCAGCCGCTCGGTGAGGAAGGTCTGGACGTCGGATTCGGTGCCGTACAGCACGTCCTCCGCAGCCGCCCTGACGGCCTTTCCACCCGTCATCCATGCCTTGATCACCCTCGCCCGGTCGGTGTCCGGCAGCGCAAACGGATCGGGCACTTCGTCGTCCGTCACCGCGGCGCGCGCTACGGGCGCCGGCGCCAGGGGGGACGCGGCGGCGGCTGTCGCGGCGGCGAGAGCGCCGAGGACCCGACGTCGGCTCCAAAACAATGTCTGCATATTGGGTGTTGTCCTCTTCACTCCTGCCCATAGGCAGGCCCGAGATGTTTTCGCGACGGCGTCCCGCATATGCAGACCGCCGCCGCACGGGGCGAATAAAGCGCGTGCGGTACCCACGCATTGAGGCGAGACAATACCAACCCCCCTTCAAAACAACAGCTGTTCGGCACGAGAGGCAGAAAGCACGCCGTCACCGCACGGACAGGCAGACGGAAGCCTTCACGCGTTCTCCACAAAGCGCCGTACAACCTTTCCGGAAGGTGGCGGAGATCACAACAGAGTCTTAACTTCCGCCCGTTCTGGGTGATTTCGCGAAGTAGACAAAGATCAAGATGCGGGATTCCATTGCGAAGCCGAGGTGACGCGTAGAGGCAGGTCCGGGCCTGTCTCAGTGCGCCGCGCCGGAGGCGACAACAGTCGGAAATGAGGCTCGTCCGACACCGGTCAATGAGTCTGCATTTCTGTCTCGATTGCCCGATTCGGACGGCCAGAAGATCCGGTTTCGCGTTTCAGTAAGCTCCCGCTGAATGTCAATCAAGTGAGGGAGCAACACGTTGAATTCCGGGTTGCGAGCCGTGCCGGGATGGCGCGGTGTCGTGGCGACGCTGATAGCCCTGGTGATGGTGCTGGGCTTCGATCTGCGTCCTGCCACGGCCGACGACGAGGCGTGGGTCTACGACAGATCCGACGTGGTCGAGGCATGGAAGTACGGCGGCCCCGGCGTACGCAGGGCCGCCGAGGCGGCCCTGGTGGGGCCGGACCAGGACATCCAGGCGTTCATGACCGACGACCTGCCGGGCGTCCAAGAGGATGACCTGCGGGTGCAGGTCGCCCAGATCATGGCCAAGGGCGGCCCCGGCGTGCGTGCGGCGGCCAACACCGCCCTGGGCGGCGGCACCGAACAGCTGCAGGCGTTCCTGGACAATGACTTCGTCCCGGCGTACGAGGAGGATCTGCGCGTCGACGTGGCGCGCGTCATGGCCTTCGGCGGTCCGGGAGTGAAGCGGGCGGCCACCACGGCTCTGGACGGCACGGCCGACGACCAGGTCGCGTTCCTCCAGAAGGGTCAGTTCCGGGCGCGGGAGGACGACAACCGGGTCCGGGTCGGCCAGCTCCTGGCCACGGGCGGCCCGAACGTGAAGCTGCTCGCGGGACAGGCCCTGGACGGCACGCCCGAGGACATCCAGGACTTCCTGGACCACGGCTGGGAGATCGCGGCCGCGCGTGACCAGGAGACTCTCACCGTCTCGCAGCTCGCCGAACTCGCCGACAAGGCGCAGAAGCAGGCGAGCGAACTGACCGAGACCGCCAAGGAGGAGGCGGCCAAGGCGGAGAAGGCCACCGAGGCAGCCAAGGCGGCGGCGCTGGTCGCGGCGCAGGAGGCGCTGGAGGCCAAGGAATCGGCCGGCAAGGCATCGGCAGCCGCGTCCCGGGCGGCGGCGGCCGCCGACCGGGCCGCCCAGGCCGCCCGTACGGCGGTGTCCGCGGCCGCGGCCGCGAACGCGACGGCACGGGCAGCCGCCACGGCTGCGGCACAGGCGGCCTATGCCGCCAGCCGGGCCGGAAACGCCGCCTCCGCGGCCCATTCCGCCGCCGCGGCGGCAGCCGGCGACGCCAATCGAGGCGAGCAGGCGCGGTTGGCGGCGCAGAAGGCGAACGCCGCCGCCAGCGGAGCACGGAAGGCTGCGGAGGCCGCCAACCAGGCGGGCATCGCCGCCGACAACGCCGCCAAGGCGGCAGGAGCCGCCGCCAGCGCGGGCCGCAACGCAGCGGCGGCCGCGGCCGCGGCCGCGGATGCCGGCCGCTGGGCCGGCGAGGCCGGCGGCAATGCCGCCGAGGCCCAAGCGGCGGCGGCCCGGGCCAAGCGGCTCGCCGACCAGGCCACGCGGGCGGCCAACGTCGCGCAGACCAACGCCAACCAGGCCGCCACTGCCGCCCGGCAGTCGCGGGACGCGGCCAACGATGCCGCCTCGCACGCCGAAGCCGCGGCGATCGCGGCGAACAAGGCCGCCGACGAGGCAGGGGAGGCGGTGGACGCCGCAGCCGCGGCAACCGCTGCCGCGAACGCGGCCACGGGAGCTGCCAACCGCGCGCTGACGGCGGCCGAGCAGGCCTCGACCGTGGCGGAGCTTGCCCGCAAGGCCGACGCCGAGCGTCTGGCCCAGCAGCAGGACGAAGCCGTCCTCTCGGCCGAGGAGGCCGCCCGGGCCCACGATGCGCGCGTAGCCGCCGTCGCATACGAGGTCGGCCGCCTCCAGCAGCTCAACGCCGATACGCAGAAGCTGGTGAACGAGGCCGCGGCGGCGTCCGACCCCGCAGTCACGGCCGCCAAGGGCCGGCAGGCCGCGGTCAATATGCTGGGCAGCGGCGGGACCTGGGTGCGGGACGCTGCAGAGACAGCCCTGTCGGGCACCGACGCGGACGTGGCCGAGTTCGTACGCGCCGGGCTCCCGGTGGCGCTCGAACAGGACGACCGTGCCAGCGTGGCGCACATCGCCGCGAACACCACGGTCCCCGCCCAGCAGCAGGCTGCTCTGGAGGCTCTGGACAAGCCGGTCGACCAGGTGCGGGAGTTCCTGCGCACGCGCGCCTATCCGGGCAAGGAGGACGACGACCGGGTCGCGGTCGGCAAGATCTCTGCCGCGGGCGGGCCCGGCGTGAAGGCGGCGGCCAGCGAGGCGCTGGACGGCACCGCCGCCGACGTGGCGGAGTTCCTGGAGGTCGGGCAGTACGAGGCGCGTGAGGACGACGACCGCGTGGCGGTCGCCGAGGCCCTCGCGACCGGTGGTCCGGAGGTCCAGGCAGCGGCGCAGGCGGCGCTGTCGGGTCCGCCGAACGGACTGCGCACCTTCCTGGAGGTCGGTCTGCACAAGGCGCGGCAGCGGGACGCCAACGCCGCCGCCCACATCGCCGAGGTCAACACCCTGCTGCAGGCCGCGTTCAAGTCGGCGCACCTCGCCCACAAGGACGCCGCCGAAGCCCAGAAGGTGGCGGCTGAGGCCCGTAAGGACGCCGACGACGCCATCAGGTGGGCGAACCAGGCCAAGGCGTCATCGGACGAGGCCGACGAGTACGCACAGCAGGCCGATGCCTCAGCGGACTCGGCCGCCGAGTCCGCCGAACGCGCCGCCGAGTCCGCGAAAACGGCAAGGAGCGCCGCCGCGTCGGCCCAGCAGGCCGCGCGGTCGGCAGCCCGCTCCGCGGAACACGCCCAGCATTCGGCGACGGTCGCCTCGGGGTACGCCTCGCAGGCGAGCACATCGGCCTACCAGGCCGGCATCTCCGCCGCGGCCGCGGGCAAGGACGCCACCGAGGCCGCCCAGGCCGCGACGGCGGCCCTGAAGACCGCCGCCGACATGCTCGTCGCGGAGCTGAAGGCCCAGATTCAGCAGGAGGCCCAGGAGACCAGCAAGCCGCTCTCCGACAAGGAACTCCGAAGGGCCCTTGAGGAGCGGTTGGTCAGCTACCGCACAAATCTCCTGGCGGACGGAGAACTCAAGCCGGGTGAGACTCTGCTGGTCTGCGGCAGCGACGGGGCCGGCGGCATGGGCTGCATCACCAGCACCTATCTCGACCGCCTGATCGCCTGGTACGTGGGCGCGGAGGAGATCGAGAAGTGCCTCCAGGGCAAGTCGTTCCGATGCCTCGACGACCTCGCGCTGTCCGCCCTCCGGCTGAAGGTGCTCAGGAAGACGCCGTGCACGGGGAACAGCTTCGTCCCGGGTACGCGCGTCCTGATGGCCGACCGTCGCACCAAGCCCATCGAGGACATCCGCGTCGGCGACCGGGTCCTCGCCACCGACCCGCTGTCCGGCCGCACGGAGGCCGAGCCCGTTCGGGCGACCATCGTCGGCGAAGGCTCGAAGGACCTCGTCAGTATCGGAGTCACCGGATCCGGCGCCACGCGCAAGGGCACGGTGGTCGCCACCGACGGGCACCCGTTCTGGGTGGCGGGCGACAGCAAGGCATGGATCAAGGCCGCCGACGTCAAGACCGGCATGCGGCTGCGGACGGACGCGGGCAGGAACGTGCGGGTCGCCTCGACCAAGGCGTGGAGCGCACCCGAACAGCGCGTCCACAACCTGACGGTCGCGGACATCCACACCTACTACGTGCTCGCGGGGACCACTCCGGTCCTGGTCCACAATGCCGACAAGTTCTGCGGTCCTGACGCCGAAGCGCTCAATGACTGGGACCCGGCGACGTTCGGCAGCCTCGAGGAAACCGCTAGATACCACCTCGACAAGCATGGAAAGGGCAGAACTCTCGCCGAGTACACTAAGGAAGCCAAAGACCTCTGGACCAAGACGAAGCCTGAGGACCGCATACCCTGGAAGCTGAAGAACGGCGAGATGGGGTGGAAGATCAGGGGTGGCCTGTTCGGCGGGGAAGGCATCTTCACCAAAGAAGGAAAGATCGTCACCTGGCATGACTGAGTCGTCCGATTTCCGCAACGCCCTTGATGCATTCCTGGCGCTTCCCTACCCCGACTATCCGCGCATGGAGGAACTCCGCGACTGGAACTCCTTCCTGCTGGATCTGGACGGGCACATCGCCGGGTACGCCACTCGGGTAGGCAACGGCAGTCTGGACGCAAGCGAAGTACCGGACGTCGATGCTCTCGTTCTGGAGGTGGAGACTCTCCGCCGCGACCTTGAGCTGGTCCGTCCCGAACGGAGTGAGGATGCCGAACTCCTGAACAAGTACCGGGTCTACACGGCAGCATTGGAGCGTGTGGTCCGCGGTCTTGCGGCGCTCGCGCGACGGCAGGGTGAGTCACCGATGCCGTGACCACAGCCTCGGTCGGCTCCTCCTCCGCAGGGCCCCGCTGGAGTCGAAACGACTCCAACGGGGCCCTGTCATTTCCTGGCCGCTCACAGCGATGAGAACGACCAACTGGAGGATCTTCACGCGTTCCCCACATCGGAAAGCACAACCTTCCGCCGGGTGGCGAGAATCACAACAGCAACTCAACGCGCATGCGTTCTGCGGGTGTTGGCGAAGTGGACAAAGATCAAGATGCAGGATTTCATGGCTGCGCCGCGGTAACTCCTGATGGCCTGGGCGAGGAATTCTCGTAACGCGCGCCCGCCGAAGGAGAGGCCGTCGGGCAACGGCTATGTCCGCACCAGGCGGTGCGGGCTCTCTTTCTGATTCCGATCGCCTTCGCGCCGTCCTGGTTTTCAGGTTCCGGCCGGCCGATGGGAATCAACGACTTGAGGACTGTGATGAAGGCACGTATCGCAGATGCTGTGAGACCGCAGCGGATGAGGTTCATGGCGCGGACGCTGGGTGCCGCGGTCGCGGCGGGTGCGCTTGCGTGGGTCGCGCTCGCCGGAGCCGGGGCCGGGGCCGGGGCCGGGGCCGGGGGGTCGTCCGGGGCGGTCGCCCCGGTCGCCGATGAGGCGCCCGGTTTCGCGGTCGAGGACTTCAACTACCCGGGGGCCGACAAGATCCTCGCGGAGCAGAACATCGTCCTCAAGCGGGGCGACGGCCACATCGTCCTCGTCGACTGCGCCAGCGGCACCGGCTTCCTCGAAGTCTGGGCCCGCGACAAGGCCAAGGTCTGCTTCAAGGTCACCGGCAACTCCGGCTGGCTGACCATGGAGATCCCCTCGGTCCACCTCATCAAGGGCAACGACTACACCACCCAGGTCGACATGACCGTCGACAACGAGACGAAGACCTTCGACATCACCAAGAACGCCTGGACCTCGGTGGGCGAAAGCGCGGACCCCGAAGGCCGCGAGCACATGCTCGTAGAGATCAGGTCCACCAAGTAACACCTGATCACGCCCCACGGCCCGCCTCACTGCACCCCCGGTGACAACCGGCCTCGCAGACCACACCAAGGAAACCAACACATGCGACACACCAGACCTCTGCGCCTCACCGCACTGGCCACCGCTCTCATAGCAGGCCCACTCGCCCTCAGCGCCACCCCCGCCCAGGCAGTCACCGGCACGCCCGCCGCGGACAACGCCTACGCCTTCACCGCGCGCATCGAGATCGGCGACGGGGAGGACACCCTCCGCGCCTGCTCAGGTGCCCTCGTCGACCCCCAGTGGGTCCTGACCGCCGCCTCCTGCTTCACCGGCGGGCTCACCGAACTCGCGCCCGGCAAGCCGGCCGAGAAGACCATCGCCACCATCGGCCGCGCCGACCTCACCGGCACCGACGGGCACGTCAGCGAGATCATCGACCTCGTGCCCCGCGCCGGCCGCGACATGGTCATGGCCCGCCTCGCCACCCCCGCCACCGGCATCACCCCGGTCAGGACGGCCACCGCCCCGGCCGCCGCCGGCAACACGCTCACCGTCGCCGGCTACGGCCGCACCAAGACCGAATGGGCGCCCCTCAAGCTCCACACCGCCAGCTTTGCGGTCAACTCGGTCACCGACACCGAGGTGAACATCGCCGGCAAGACCGCGAACGACGCGATCTGCAAGGGCGACACCGGAGCCCCGCTCCTGCGCGACAACAACGGCACCCCCGAACTCGTCGGCGTCAACAGCCGCTCCTGGCAAGGCGGATGCTTCGGCACCGACCCGGCCGAGACCCGCACCGACGCCATCGCCACCCGCGCCGACAACATCACCCTCGGCAACCGCCTGAACGCCGGGCAGACCCTGGCCCCCGGTGACACCCTCGTCTCCGCCGCGGCCCGCCTGACGATGCAGACCGACGGCAACCTCGTCGTCGCCTCCGCCGCCGGCAAGACCCTGTGGTCCACCAACACCGCGGGCAACCCCGGCGCCACGGCCAAGCTCGACACCACCGGCAACCTCGTCGTCCGCAACGCCACCGACACCGCCACCCTGTGGGAGTCGAAGACCACCGCCACCGGCGGCTACGCCATCCTGCGCGAGGGCGGTGACCTCACCGTCTACACCGCCCAGAACCAGTCGCAGTGGTCCAGCAACAGCGCCCCGCGCCACGACTACAACGGCGACGGCCGCAGCGACATGGCCGCCTGGTACGACTTCGCCGCAGGCACCGACAACATCTACACCTTCCTCGCCAACGCCGACGGTTCCATCCCCAACCACAAGCGCGGCTTCACCTTCGCCGCCGGCGCCTGGGAGGCCAAGAACCACAAGCTCGTCACCGGCGACTTCAACGGCGACGGCCGTGGTGACATCGCCGCACTGCTCGGCTACAGCGACACCGCCGTCAAGCTCTGGACCTTCCTCGGCAAGGCCGACGGCACCTTCGCCGACCCCGTGCAGGCATGGAGCTCACCGGCCGGTGGACCGTTCCACAAGTCCTACATGACCCCGCAGGCCGGCGACTTCAACGGCGACGGCCGCGACGACCTCGCCGTCTGGTACGCCTACCCCGACGGCACCACCAAGATCTGGACGTACCTGTCCACCACCTCGGGCACGTTCAGCGCCCCCACCAGTTCCTGGTCCGCCCCCACCGGCACCTGGGCCCGCGCCCGCGCCAAGTTCATCACCGGTGACTTCAACGGCGACGGCCGCGACGACCTGAGCGTGTTCTACGGCCAGGGCGACGACAGCATCAAGACCTACGTCTTCAACGCCCAGCCGAACGGCGGCTTCGCCGCCCCCGTCGTGTGGTGGCAGACGACGTCGCTGGACTGGAACCTCGCCCACCCGCACTCCGGTGACTTCAACGGCGACGGCCGGGACGACGCCATCGTCTGGTACGACTACCCCGACGGCAGCGACAAGACCTCCACCATCCTGTCGGAGAACGTCGACGGCACCGACCGCTTCGGCTCGGCCAAGGTCACCCTCAACAGCCCCGGCGGCCTGGACATCACCCGCTCCCAGCTCGTCGTCGGCGACTACGACGGCGACGGCCGCGACGACCTGTCGATCATGCACCACCTCGCCGACGACAGCGTGAAGATGTGGACCTGGACCGCTCGTCCCGACACCCTCTTCAACGCCGGACTCGCCGGATACACCGTCCCCGCCACCAGCTGGGACTACACCCTCTCCCGCTTCGCCAACACCTACAACCACTAGAAGCGGCTGACTGACCGAGGACCCGGCGGCACCCAGCCACCGGGTCCTCGCGGCTTACGCGCCGAGCCGTTCGCGAGCGGCGGCGTCGACGAAGGCGCCGAAGGCGGCCGGGGCGAGGGTGAAGTGGGGGCCGTCGGGGACCTTGGAGTCGCGGACGGCGATGAGGTGGGGGGTTTCGGCGATCTCGACGCATTCGCCGCCCTGGTCGCTGCTGTAGCTGGACTTGCGCCAGGCGGCGCCGCCGAGGGGGGCGCACTCGACGCAGGAGCCACCCTGGTCGCCGCTGTAGCTGGACTTACGCCAACGAGCGCCCGTCAAACGAGAGTTGTTGCTCCCCATGGCATTCCTCCATCGTGCGCCGGATCAGCGCAGCCGAGTCCTTGATGGACAGGGCGGCGGCTTGGAGGTGATCGTAACGGAGGGAGCAGTCCTTGACGGTGTCCGGGTTGGCGGTCGGATGCCCTTGCCCGTAGCCCTCGGTATAGACGATCGCAGGGTCGTCAACGAAGCGGAAAAGGTCGAACGAGCCTTGCAATCCGGCATGGGCTCCCACCGCGAACGGCAGCACCTGGACGTTCACCAAGGGGTCGTCCTCGTACGACAACAGACGAGTCAGTTGGCCGCGCATGACATCAGGCCCACCGATCTCCTGGCGTAACGCCGCTTCCCCGATGACCGCCCAAAGCACCGGCGGCTGCTCCTTCTTCAGAATGCGCTGCCGCCCCAGCCGTACTGTCGTACGGTCATCGAGCTTGCTCCGATCCATCGCGCCGAGCACAGCCCGCGCGTACGCCTGCGTCTGCAGCAGACCATGCGCCAGGTGTGTATGGAAGGTGGCGATCTCGGTCGCCCGCGCCTCCAACTCCGCCACCTGTTGGAACCACGCGGGGAGCTGGCTCCGCAACACCAGCCCCAGCAGCCGCGTGAGCAACCCACCCGTCCCCAGCGCCGCGTCCACCCGCTCGCTGAACGGCTCCGTCGGCAGCTTCCGCGCCGTCTCGACCTGGCCCACCAGCGAGCCCGTGTAGTTGATGACGTCGCCCAGTTGCCTCTGCGTGAGCCCGGCCGCTTCGCGATGGCGACGCAACTCGTAGCCGTAGTAGTCGAGCGGCGAGGCGCTCGGGTCGAGGACGTTGATATGGGCCACGCGGTACCCCCTCGTGCGCAACTCCGTCCACTTCGGGACGCGTTGTATTCGATCCGTAGCCGAGAGTAGCCGTCGCGCGCCACGCTGGCCCCGTGAACGAGAACATTCCCGCCACTCCCCCGGCCCCCCAATACGCCATGCGCTTCACCGTCGGCGACCACTCCGCCCGCCACGTACGGCGCATCCTCCGCCACTACCTCACCCAGTGGGGCATGCCGTCCCTCGCCGACGACGCCGCGCTCGCCCTCACCGAGCTCCTCACCAACGTCCACCGCCACGTCCCCGACCGCCGCTGCGCCCTCCTCATCGAACGCAGCCCCACGGGCCTGCGCGTCGAGGTCCACGACAGCTCGCCCACCCTCCCCCGACCGCACCGCGCGTCGCCCGACGACGAGACCGGGCGAGGGTTGGCGGTGCTGGACGCGGTCGTCCACAAGTGGGGGGTGGCGCAGACGGGTTCTCCCGGCAAGACGGTCTGGTTCGAGTGCCGTCATCGGCCAACCTCTGAATCCGCTCAAGTCGCCTCGCCCCCGGGCCGAAGCATGTGATCGACTCCGCTCACGGTCACGGATCGCAGGGGAGGGCGTGATGAGGGCGAGGACGTTGGTGACGGGTGTCGCCGTCACCGTACTGATGGGTCTGGGCACGACGGCGTCGGGCGCCACGACCCGGGGGGACTCGCTGGGCGACTCCGGCGGGTACGAGCTGGGCTTCGAGCACGCCGGGCCGGGCGAGGGCTACTGGTTCACCTGCCCCCTCCTGCGCAACGTCTCCTCCGTGCCGATCACGGTGATCGGGGTGGAGCTGCTCCGCGCCCCTGACCACTGGAGGACCGGCGAGGTCGGGGCGGTCAGACAATCCGACGCCCACGGACCGTCGCTGGGGGCACGCGACGAGTCGTTCACGGAGGACCCGAACCTGCTCGGGGAGCTCTCCGAGGCGCCGGTCCCGATCGCCCCCGGCGAGCACACCCCCGTCTACTACCTGGTGCGGGCGGAGGCGACCACGTCGCCGGTCTCCGGACGCGCCGAGGGCTGCCGGTTCACCTACCGCACCGAGCACCGGATCTACGTGCAGGATCTGCGCGCCGACTTCGTCCTCGGTCCGAGCGGCGAGGGGTGAGGGGTGGGGCTTGTCCTCCGCCCGTCCTCCGCCCGTACTGAGCGAGGTCACCGAGCAGCGGGAGACGAGCCGATGTGGACCACTCGTGCCCACGCGGGCGGCCGGCCCGCGGACCCTGGACCGGCTGGAGGGGCTGCCGAAAGGCGCACCACCGCGCCGCCGTCCGGTCGCGGACCGCGCGGCGGCGTAGCACCGGCGCAGGCGGGCCGGTTCAGCCGAAATCGGAGCTCGTCGGCATGACCACGATGTCGCGTACGCAGATCCGCTGCGGCTGCTTCCAGCAGAACATGATCATGTCGGCGAGTTCCTCGGCGCTGATGAAGTCCGGATTGCCGAGGCGTTCGCAGTACTCGTCGAAGCTGATGCCCATCTCGGCGTGGATGTTGGTCCTGACGAAGCCGGGGGCCACGTTGGTGACGCGGATACCGTTGCCCGCCTGGCCCTTCTGCAGGGAGCCCGCGAGCGAGCGCAGCGCGGCCTTGCAGGCGTGGTAGACCTCGCCGTCGGGGCCGGGCACCCGGTCGCCGACCGAGCTCAGGTTGATGATGGTGCCGCTGTTGCGGGCCTTCATGTCCCCGAGCACGGCGCGGATGCCGTTGAGTACGCCCTTGAGGAGCACGTCGACCTCGTACGACATGTCCGCCGGGTCCCGGGTCTCCAGCGCGCCGATCCGCAGGAAGCCCGCGCAGTTGACGAGGCACTCGGTGGGGCCGTGCAGGGACTCGGCGGCGCGGATCGCCGCTTCGAGCGCCGCGTAGTCGGAGACGTCGACGGCTGCCGTGGCGATCTGCTCGGAGGGCAGCCCGTCCAGCGGGGTGGGGTGCCGCGACACCAGGAGCAGGGGATGCCGTTCCGCCGCGAAGGCCGCCGCGACGGCCCTGCCGATGCCGTGGCTCGCCCCGGTCACGACGACGAGTGGCTGTGCCATGGGACTTCCTCTCAGGTCGTCTTGATCTGGCCGCCGTCGATGACGAATTCGGCGCCGGTGATGTTGGCGGCGCGGGCGGAGGCCAGGAAGACGGCGAGGTCGGCGACCTCCTGCGGTTCGGTGACGCGGCCGGAGGAGATGCCCCACCGCTGGGGCACCACCTCATCGACCGCCTGCTGCGCGGTGGTGCCGGCCTGGGCGGCGACGGTCTCGGCGAAGCCTCCCGGGGCGGTCCAGAAGGGTGTGCGGACCGGCCCGGGGGCGATGGCGTTCACGCGTACGCCGCGCGGCGCGAACTCCTCCGACAACGCCTTGGTGAGGTTGCTCAGCGCCGCCTTGGCGGCCGAGTAGTCCACCACGGCGGGGAAGGGCATCCGCGCGTTGATGGAACTGACGTTGACGATCGCCCCTCGCCCGCCTTCGAGCAGATGCGGCAGCGCGGCGCGGCTCGCGCGGACCGCACTGAAGAAGTTCACCTCGAAGCCCCGCTGCCACTGGGCGTCGTCGATCGCGAGGAAGTCGCCGCGGGCCTCTGTGGCGCCGACGTTGTTCACCAGCACATCGACCCTGCCGTGCCCCTCCACCGCCGCCCGCACCAGCGCCTCCGCGCCCTCAGCGGTGCTCAGGTCCCCGGGTACGAAGCCCACCTCGTACCTCTCCCGCACCGCGGCGAGCTCCGCCGTCTCGGCCCGGCTGCCGACGACGACCCGCGCGCCCTCCCGCGCGAACGCCTCGGCGACGGCCAGGCCGATGCCCTTGCTGCCGCCGGTGACGACGGCGACCTTGTCGGTGAGCTCCAGATCCATCGGCGCGTACTCCTGTGCCGTGACGCAAGCACGGAACTTCCGCGCATTTCAGACACCCGTGGGCATTATCGATCCCCCAACCACCCGATCCTCGTGAGGCGCGCCCTGCCTCACAGCGGGTGCTGTGCAAGCCGTCCGGCTCACCGCAGGAGATCGCGCGCGGGGAGCGCCCGCACGGCTGCCCGCGGTTGGCGGCGGGGCTCGCCGCGTTCCTTATCGGCCGCTCACGCCGATGTGTGGGTGGCCGCCGCCCTCGCGGGGGTAGGTTCCGAAACATGTCCAATGACCGATGGAACGCCGTAGACACGTACTTCACCGACCATCTCGCCCCCGCCGACGAGGCATTGACCGCCGCGCTCGAGGCGAGTGACGCCGCCGGGCTGCCGCAGATCGCCGTCGCCGCCAACCAGGGCAAGCTGCTGCATCTGCTCGCCCTCACCCAGGGCGCCCGCAGGATCCTGGAGATCGGCACGCTCGGGGCGTACAGCACGATCTGGCTGGCCCGCGCGCTGCCCGCAGACGGGCAGTTGGTCTCGCTGGAGTACAACCCGGCCCACGCGGAGGTGGCCCGCGGGAATCTCGCACGCGCCGGGCTCGACAAGACGGTCGAGGTACGGGTCGGGGCGGCGCTCGACTCGCTGGCCGCGCTGGAGGCGGAGGGCGCGGGTCCGTTCGATCTCTTCTTCATCGACGCGGACAAGGTCAACAACCCCAACTACGTGGAGTGGGCCGTGAAACTGTCCCGCCCCGGCAGCCTCATCATCGTCGACAACGTCGTGCGTGAGGGCGCCGTCGCGGACGCGGCCAGCGAGGACCCGTCCGTCGTCGCCACCCGCCGCATGGTCGAGCTCGTCGGGAAGCACCCGCGGCTCACCGCGACGGCGGTGCAGACGGTGGGTGTGCGGGGGTACGACGGCCTCCTGCTGGCCCGGGTGCAGGGCTGAGGGAACGCGGTGCGGCAGGATGGCGGCATGAGCGTAGTCAAGATCAACGTCCTGACCGTCCCCGCCGAGCAGCGCGAGGTCCTGGAGCGGCGCTTCGGTGCCCGCGCCGGGGTGGTGGAGTCGTCCGACGGCTTCGAGTGGTTCGAGCTGCTGCGCCCCGTCGAGGGCACCGACAAGTACCTCGTCTACACGCGCTGGCGTGACGAGGAGTCCTTCACCGCATGGATGGAGGGCCCGATGAAGGCCGCGCACCAAGGCCAGGGTCAAGGTCAGGGCGGCCCGGGTCAGGGGCAGGGCGGCGGCGAGGGCGGCGACCGTCCCAAGCCCGCGGCCAGCGACTCCACCCTGTGGTCGTTCGAGGTCGTCCAGCAGGCCGGGCCCAAGCCGGCCTGACGTAAATCGCTCGCGAAGGGGCGTACGGACCGGATAGAGAGGGCGCCATGCCCACCTGGTCCCTACGCCCCGAGCGCTTCGACACCCCCGACGCGACCGCCCTGCGCCGCGACTACTACCACGATGTGGCGAGCAGTTACTGGAAGCGGTCGGCGACCGGGGCCGAGATCGACGAAGGGCTCACCGGCGACGGGGTGGAACGACTCGCCGCCCCCACCGGCGAGTTCGTCGTCGGCCGGTACGGCGGCGCTCCCGGCGCCTGCGGCGGGGTGCTGCTCCTCGACCCGGAACGAGCCGAACTGACGCGGGTGTACGTCCGGCCGCGCTTGCGCGGGACGGGCGGCGGCGGTGCGCTGCTCGCCGCGCTGGAGGACGCGGCACGGCGCCTCGGCGCGCGGCGGCTGGTGCTCAACACCCGGCTCGATCTGACCGAGGCCCGACGGCTCTACACGAGGCACGGATTCGCGGAGATCCCGGCGTACTGCGAGGGCCCGTACATGGAGATCTGGTACGGCAAGGAGCTGTACGACTCCGCACGCGTACGGGCCTGATCGCGTCAGGGCGCGGTGAAGAGCATGGGGAAGCGGGGCGCGAGCCACGGCCTGCGCCCCCAGGCGAACACCCCGCCGCGGGCCATCGCACCCCACGGCCCGCGGCGTCCGAGCGCCATGAGGAGGAAGGCGACCGGCTCGGTGAGGATGGTGCAGTCCGGGCGGCTCGGCGGCCGCGGGGACGCGGCCGTGAGCACACCGTCGGTGAAGGTGGCGCCGAAGCCGCCGCCGCCCCGCAGGCGGATCGCGTAGCGGGCCGTCAGACCGGCGGTGGCGGCGGGGCTCACGACCCGCGGCAGGGCAGTGATCAGGAAGGGCAGGGTCAGCGGGACCCGGGCTCGGTCGATCATGTGCGGGCGGTCAAGGGCGCGGGCGAGGTCGTAGCCGTGGCCGAGCATGTGCGTCAGCAGGTACGAGCCGAGTGCGGGCCCGTCCATCGGGCCCATCGGGGTGTTGAGCATCCCCTGCGCCGCCGGCTCGTGCCCCGCCGGCTCGTGTGCCACGCCCTCGTGCCCGGCCGGCACCTGCCCCGCCGGCTCCTGTGCCACGCCCTCGTGCCCCGCCGGCTCCTGTGCCACGCCCTCGTGCCCCGCCGGCTCGTGTGCCGCGCGCTCCCGCGCCGCGCCCCGGTCCACCGCGGTGAGGAACGCCTCGGCCTGCTCCACGATCATCGCGGCCAGTGGTCCCGCCGCCCGCTCGTCGAACGCGGCGAGGGCGCGTTCATTGGCCGCGGCCAGGCCCTGCGGGGTGCCGTCCCCGTGGTCGCGCTCGTGCCCGGCCGCGATGTCCGCCATTAGCTCGTTGGCCTGCGCGAGATGAGCCGCCGCCTCCCCCACGGTCCACCGCGAGCCCTGCACCGGAACGCCCGTGTCGCCGGCCCCGCGCAGCAGCGCGCCGATGTCCTCGGCGGTGCCGCGTATCGCGTCAGCGAGCCCCTCCGGCAGAGCCCCCTGAGCCCTCTGAGTGCCCTGTGTGCCCCGAGCGCCCTGCGCGTTCCGTGTGTCCCGTGTGTCCCGTGTGTCCCGTGTGTCCCGCCGGGCCGCTGGTACCACGCCTCGCGCCTCCTCGCCCTTCCTCGCCCTCGTGTCCGCGGTACCCAACCAGGCAGCGGGGGCCCTGACAAGAGCAACGGCGAGCGGGCGGCTCCCAGGCGCAGGCCAGGGAGCCGCCGACGAGTCCGCAGAACAGCCCCAGCAGGAGACCGCCCAGGTTGGCGACGGGGAAGGAGACGAGCGCGAGCAGGATGGCCGCGACCCCGGCGAAGACGCGTACCTCCCGGTGGAACCAGAGCGTGACGCCGAGGACCAGGAGCAGGACGCCGATGACCAGGGAGCCCGCGCCGGCCGACGTGGTCAGGGCCAGCGGGATGCCTCCCAGGCCGAGGTTCACGTAGGGGAAGCAGAGCACGGGCATCCCCGCCGCGAAGGTGAACAGTCCCGCCCAGAAGGGGCGCTCCCCCCTCCAGGTCCGGAATCCCCGCCGGGCCCCCGCGCACCTGTCGCGCAGTCCCGGACGTGTCCACCAGGTCAGAAGCACTCGTGCCGGCCCTGTCTGACCTTCACGTCGAGGTCGGGGACGGTGAAGGTCGCGGCCGTGATCGCGACCGCCTCGAAATGCGGGTCGATGAGGACGACCTTCTCGGCCTGCTGGGCGACACCGTCGGGGTCGAAGAAGTGCGACTCGCGGTCGCCCGGGTTGACCGGCCCGTCCGTGAGCGAGCCCGCCGCGACGCCGATGCCGATGTCCGTCAGGTCGGCCTGATCGGCGGCCAGCGACGTCGAGTCGATGAAGATGTCCTTCGCCTCCGCCCGGCCCTTGTCCTGCGCGCCCGTGAGCCTGAGCGTGTACGGGCCGAGAACGGGGATCGGGACCACCACGGACTGGCACAGACCGTCGATCCTCACGTGCTCGGCCCCGAAGACCGAGACCGGGACGAGGTCACCCTCCCTGGTCCTGTCCACCATGCTGTAGATGCTCAGACCGTGGACGGCCATCCTGTCGGCGGAGAGCTGGAAGGTCCGGCCGGAGATGAGGAACGACGCGGCGAGCGCCCCCTGCGCCATGGCGATCCCGAGCGCCGCGGTGGCCGCAAGCCCGGGCACCATGACGAGTGCGAAGCGCTTCCAGCGGGTCCTGCCGCGGCTGTACGGCATGCCGCTCCTCGCTCGTCTCGTCCGGTGGTGGCCTGCGGTGAGCCCGCGTACCGCGGGTCGCGGTACTCAGCCAGAGTGTTCACCGGAGGCGGGGGAAGTTATCTCCGCGAGCGTCCCGGCAGGGGGAATTCACCCGGGTGGCCGCGGGGCCCCGCGGTGGGGCCCCGCGGTGGGGCCCCGCGGTGATGTCCTTGCCGCCCTGGACGATCCGGCGGCCGCCGCCAACGCGCTCCGGGGTGTGCTCGGGCCGGGGGCCGCTGTGTGCTCGGGCCGGGGCGCGCCCCTCGGGGTCAGCGCGCCCTGGGGCGGGGGCGGGGGTTGTGCCACGCCTGGTGGTCGCGGTGCGGGAGGCCGGTGTCCGGGCGTTCGTGGTCCGAGCCGCACAGCTCGGCGGTGAGCTCCTTCACCAGCTGGATCAGGTCCGTGGGCCGGTCAGGGCCCCACCAGTCGCCGAGGAGCTCGGCCAGTGACTCCTCCCGGGCCGCCGACAGCTTCGCGACCACCTCGGCGCCCTTGTCGGTGAGGATCAGCGACAGCCCTTCGCGCCGGGCGAACCCTCGCCCCTCCACCTCCCGGGACGCCTCGGTGATCGTCTTCAGCGGTACGGGCGTGGCATCGGCGAGCAGGGACGGTTCGACCATGCCGTGCCGCTTGATGCGCAGCAGCAGCCAGCTCGCCGCCGGGGTCAGATCGACCCCGGCCCGGTCCGTGATCTTCACGTAGATCTCCTTGCGGCCCTCCCGCGAGCCGAGAACCGACAGGGCGCGGGCGCACTCGTCGTACGAGGATCGGTGGACCGGGTTGGCGGCGAGGGTCTCGCTCGCCTCGGGCGCGGTGACCGAACCGCGCAGCTTGTCCTCACGCAGGAAGCAGGCGAAGGCGAAGGCGACGAGGACGACCGGCGCCGCGTAGAGGAAGACGTCGGTGATCGAGGTCGCGAACGCCTCGAGGACCGCCGGACGCAGCGATGGCGGGAGTTCGCCGATGGCCCGCGGGTCGGCGGCGAGCTGCTCGGGGCGGGCGCCGGGCGGCAGCTGCCGGCCCGCGAGCGCCTCGGCCAGCCCTCTGCGCAGCTCGTCGGTGAAGACCGTGCCGAAGGCGGCGACGCCGAACGCCGCCCCGATGGAGCGGAAGAAGGTCGCCCCCGAGGTCGCGACGCCGAGGTCCTCGTAGCTGACGGAGTTCTGCACGACGAGCACCAGCACCTGGAGCACAAGACCGAGCCCGGCGCCGAAGACGAAGAAGGAGAGGCTCGACTGCCAGACGGGGGTGCCCACCTCCAGCTGGTGCAGCAGGAGGAGTCCGATCGCGGCGGTCGCGGTGCCGAGGACGGGGAAGACCTTCCACCGTCCGGTACGGCTGACGAGCTGGCCGGACACGGTGGAGGTGAGCAGCAGGCCCACCACCATCGGCAGCATGTGCAGCCCGGACGCGGTGGGCGACACGCCCTGTACGACCTGGAGGAACGTCGGCAGGTACGTCAGCGCCGCGAACATCGCGAAGCCGACGACGAAGCTGATGACCGCGACGAGCGTGAAGGTGCGGATCCGGAAGAGCCGCAGCGGCAGCACGGGCTCGGCCGCGCGCCGTTCCGCGAACACGAACGCGACGACGAGCACGGCGCCGAGCACGCCGAGGCCGATGATCTGCGGCGAGCCCCAGGTCCAGGTGGTGCCGCCGAGCGAGGCGACGAGGACCAGGCAGGTGGCGACCGCGGCGATCAGGAACGTACCGAGGTAGTCGATGACGTGCCGGGTCGCGCGGTGCGGGATGTGCAGGACGGCGGCGATGACGAAGAGCGCGACGATGCCGATGGGCAGGTTGACGTAGAAGACCCACCGCCAGCTGAGGTGCTGGGTCAACAACCCGCCGAGCAGCGGCCCGAGGACGCTCGTCGTGCCGAAGACGGCGCCGAAGAGGCCCTGGTAGCGGCCTCGTTCGCGGGGCGTCACGATATCGCCGACGATCGCCATGGACAGCACCATGAGCCCTCCGCCGCCGAGGCCCTGGAGACCGCGGAAGAGGATCAGCTGGGTCATGTCCTGCGCGAGGCCGCAGAGGGCCGAGCCGATGAGGAAGATGACGATCGCGGCCTGGAAGAGCTTCTTGCGGCCGTACTGGTCCCCGAGCTTGCCCCACAGGGGCGTGGCGGCGGTGGCGGCGAGCAGATAGGCGGTGACGACCCAGGACAGGTGCTCCAGACCGCCGAGGTCGCTGACGATGGTGGGCAGGGCGGTCGAGACGATCGTCTGGTCGAGGGCGGCGAGCAGCATGCCGAGCAGCAGCGCCCCGATCGAGACGAGCACGGCGCGGCGGCTGAGCCCCGCGCCGCCGGGTCCGGACGCCGGGCCGCCGGGTCCGGAGACCGGGCCGCCGGGTCCGGAGACCGGGCCGCCGGGTCCGGAGACCGGACCCCGTTCTGGCTCCTGTCCCGGGGGTGGGCTGCCCAGATCCTGCGCCATGCGTCCCATAGTGGATGGTCTGTGCCGTTATGGCCTGCCGAAGGGGGAGGCGAGGTCCGAGGGCTGGACAGGGCCTGCATAATCGCTGGCAGCGCAAGGGGAGGGAACCCACGATGACGGGACGGACATGTCCTGAATGCGGTAGACCGACGGCCACGGAGGAGGGGGTGGCGGGCGCCTCGCCGGTATGCGGCTGCGCGGACTTCGATCCGCTGCGGGTCCGGCCCTACGTGCCGCTCCTGCCCCCGGCGGAGGGCGACGAGGGGCCGCCGGCCGAGCTGCTGGCGGAGCCCACGCCCGCGCAGGAGGTCGCGTACGAGTACGAGCACGAGGCGGCGGGCCACCACGCCCCCGTGCCCGAGCGGCGCCGCCGTCCGGGCGCCCTCGTCGTGGCGGTGGCCGTCGTCGCGGTGCTCGGCAGCGTCGCCTTCGCCGGCAGCCTGCTCGCGGGCGGCGACCACGAGGGCGGCGAGGCCCTGCCCGACGTCGAGACGCTGGCGCCGTTCCTGAGCGCGGCGCCGGACGCACCCTCCGCGGACGACTCGTCGTCGGTGTCCCCCGGCGGATCGGCGTCCGCGTCCCGGTCGCCCTCGCCGTCGTCGTCGGCCTCGCGCTCGGCGTCCCCCTCCGCGAGCCCCTCCCGCTCCTCCGCCGCCGCACCAGCCACGACGACCGTCGCCACCGGCCAGGTGTCGGCCCCGGCCACCTCCTCCTCGGCCGCCACCCTCGGCCCCGGCGACAGCGGCCCCGAGGTCGTCGAGCTCCAGGAACGCCTCGACCAGGTCTGGCTCTACGACGGCCCGCCGCACGGCCAGTACGACGGCCGCGTCGAGAACGCCGTCGCCACCTACCAGGCTTACCGCGGCATCACCACCGACCCCAGGGGCACCTACGGCCCCGCCACGCGCCGCGCCCTGGAGGCGGAGACCGAGTACCCCTCCACGGGCGACGACGGCGACGGCGACGGTGACTGGGACGGCGACCACGGCAACGGCGGGGGGCGCGGCGGCAGGGGCTGACGGGCCCCCTACCTCTTGCCGAAGACGCCGGACGGGCTGGATTTCTCCAGCCCGTCCGGCGTTTTCGGCACCCTGGGGTGGCCCCGACGCCCGCCGTTTTGTATCGTACGAGAACAAAGTGGTTCCCGCCCGCACTCCCTGACCGGCGGGCGGGAGCCACTCTGTCCCGCCAGCCTCCCTCCCCTCCCCTCGCGCCGGAGCCCTCATGCCGCTCACCACCCGCGCCCTCCTTCTCGACATGGACGGCACCATCGTCAATTCGGACGCCGTCGTGGAGCGCGTCTGGCGCGGCTGGGCCGTCGACCACGGGCTCGACCCGGAGGAGACGCTGAAGGTCGTGCACGGCCGGCAGGGCTACGCCACGATGGCCGCCCTGCTCCCCGACCGGCCCATGGCGCAGAACCTCGCCGAGAACCGCGTCCTGCTCGCCCAGGAGACCGCCGACGTCGACGGCGTCGTCCCGGTCGACGGCGCACCGGCCTTCATGGCCGCGATCGCCGGCCTGCCGCACGCACTCGTCACCTCCGCGGACGCGGCACTCGCCCACGCCCGCATGGGTGCCGCCGGGCTGCCCATGCCCGACGTACGGATCACCGCGGAGTGCGTCGGCGCCAGCAAGCCGGACCCGGAGGGCTTTCTGAAGGGTGCGGCGGAGCTGGGCTTCGACCCGGCGGACTGCATCGCGTTCGAGGACTCTGAGGCCGGCATCACGGCCGCGCGTGCGGCCGGGATGCGGGTGGTGGGGGTCGGCCCGCGGGCCGCCGCGTACGGCCCGGACGTGCATGTACGGGACCTGACCGAGATCCGCGTGGAGGCGGCGGCGGACGGCCTGATCCGCCTCCACGTCGGCCGGTGAGCGATCGGGAGATCAGCCCGGGCGACGAGGCCGGGCGACGAGGCCGGGCGACCGGCCGACGATCAGTCCCGCGACCTGCTGGCCGTCACCCAGGCGACTAGGCCGGTGACCGGCCGACGATCAGTCCCGCGACCTGCCGGCGGTCAGCCGGGGGCCGACCCGGGGGATCAGGCCAGGTGATCAGCCCGGCAGTCAGCCCGGCAGTCAGCCGCGAGATCAGCCCGGGGTGACCAGACCGGCGGACGGCCAGGGTGACCAGCCCGGCAGTCAGCCCGGGTGGTGACCAGGCCGGGGGGCCGACCCGCGGTGGCCAGCCCGGCGGACGGCCGGGTAACCAGCCCGGTGGTCAGCCGGGGTGACCAGGCCGGAGGCCGACCCGGAGGATCAGGCCAGCGGACGGCCAGGGTGACCCGCCCGGCCGTCAGCCGGAGATCGCCTCGTACAGGCTCAGCCCCGCCAGCACCAGCATCAGCCCCGCCGCCACCTTCGTGATCAGCCGCAGCGGCACGTACTTCAGCAGCGTCCGGCCGCCCACGATGCCGAGTGCCGCCACCGCCCACAGCGCCAGCACCGCCCCGAGGCCGACCGAGAGCGGGTTGTCGTAGCGGGCGGCCATGTTCGCGGTCATGATCTGGGTCAGATCGCCGAACTCCGCGACCAGGATCAGCATGAAGCCCGCCCCGGACACCTTCCAGAAGGACTGGTCGGCCGGCGCCTTGACACCGGCCTCGTCCTCGTCGTCCTTCTTCAGCAGCAGCATCGCCGCGCCCGCGAGGAAGAGCACACCGACCACCGCCTGCACCACCCGCTGCGGGAGCAGCGTCAGCACACTGCCCGCCGCGATCGCGAGCGCGACATGGACGGTGAAGGCGGCCGCGACGCCCGCGAAGACGTACGAGGCGCGGTAGCGCGTCCCGAGCATCAGCCCGGCCAGGGCGGTCTTGTCGGGAAGCTCGGCGAGGAAGACGACACCGAAGGTGATCGCCATGACGGTGAAGCTCAGCACGGGTGGGTCCTCAATCGGTCGGGCACCGCCGCACCGAGAGACCTGAACGCTTCAGGGGTCGCTTCGGCTCGGCAGCACCATGAACGGCATGGTCACTGCTGGCCGAAGGTCTCGCTGGCGGACCGTCCTCAGGACGGCCGCCTCCGGGCGCCGGCCGGGAACCGCGATGACGCGGGGCCCGGCAGTATGTCGACGATCCGGCGAAGAGCTACTCCCCTTCTGCTGCTCCCAGCCTACGCGACGCCCCGGCCCGGCGGTCAGGGACCTTCGTCCCTGTGGATACGCCCCCGCGCCACCAGCTCCAGCACCACCGCGACCGCCACCGCCTGCACCGCCATCAGCCCCACCAGCACGAACAGCTGCACCGCCCCCGCCTCCAGCGGTGACGCCCCGCCCAGCAGCATCCCCACGAACGCGCCGGGAAGTGTGACCAGGCCCACCGTCCTGGTCTGGTCGAGCCCCGGCAGCAGCGCGTCCGACGCCGCCTCCCGCGCCACCTCCATCCGTGCGTCCCGGTCGGGCAGCCCGAGCGCCATGCCCGCCTCCACCTCGCCGCGCCGCGCCGTGAGCTCGTCGAGCGCACGGCGTCCGCCGAGGACGGTCGCGGTGAGCGCCCCGCCGATGAGGATCCCGGTCACCGGGATGAGGGCGATGCCCTTGACCGGGACGAGCCCGGTGAGCAGCAGCGCGGCGACGACGGGTGCGACGCCCGCGCCGATCGGCAGGGCCGCGCGCCACCACGTGCCGTTCGGGGTGATGCGGCGGCCTGCGGTGCGTACGGCGACGGCGTACATCACGGCCAGGAAGGCGAGCAGCAGCGGTACGGAGCGGACCGCCCAGCCGATGACCAGCGAGACCGCCGCCAGCTGGACGGCGGCACGCACGCCGGCGACGACGATCTCGCGGGCGCGGGACCTGCGGTCCGGCCCCAGATGAGCGGCGGCGGCGACGGTGGCCGCGGCGGCCAGCAGCACGGCGAGGACGATCCCGAGCATCACGTTGACCGGCAGCAGCACACATCAACCCTAAGCGCCGCACAGCGGACTGGTGTGACGTCAGATGACGGCAGATGACGTCATCTCACGCTCCGGATGACGGCAGGAGTGCGGCTCGGGGTCCGTGAGGTCCTGTCAGAAACCTTGATGTGACGTGTGCATGTCGCCACTCTGTTACCTGGCGCCCATCCCCAGGCAACCCGGCGCCACCACGATGAGCCGGGCCCTGACGCAGGGCTCACAACCGGCCAACGCCCCCCACTCTCACGGGAGTTCGCATGTCTGGTGTCTACGCGCGTCGAATGAGCCGCACCGCGGTTCTCGCCGCCACCGCCGCGCTTGCCTGCGCAACCACTCTGCTCAGCGCGCCCGCCGCCCAAGCCGCCCCGCCCACCCCGGTCAGCGCCGCCACCGCCCGCAGCTACCTGGGCTCGCTCACCGTCCAGGCGGAAGGTTCCTCCAGCGGTTACAGCCGGGACCTGTTCCCGCACTGGATCACCCAGTCGGGTGCCTGCAACACCCGCGAGGTCGTCCTCAAGCGCGACGGCTCGAACGTCGTCCAGGACTCCAGCTGCGCCGCCACCAGCGGCAGTTGGTACTCCCCGTACGACGGCGCCACCTGGAGCGCTGCCTCCGACGTCGACATCGACCACATCGTCCCGCTGGCCGAGGCATGGCGCTCGGGCGCCAGCTCCTGGTCCACCTCCTCGCGCCAGGCGTTCGCGAACGACCTGACCCGCCCGCAGCTGATCGCCGTCACCGACAACGTCAACCAGTCCAAGGGCGACCAGGACCCGGGCGAGTGGCTGCCGTCGCGCACCGCGTACCACTGCACGTACGCCCGGATGTGGGTGCACACGAAGTACTACTGGAACATGACGGTCGACTCCGCCGAGAAGTCCGCGCTCCAGTCGATCCTCAACGGCTGCTGACCCTCAACGGCTGCTGACCCTCGACGGCTGCTGATCCTCGACGGCTGATGACCGCCGGCGGCTGATGACCGCCGGCGGCAGCTGATCACCAGCGGCCGCTGACCGCCAACGGTTGCTGATCGCCAACGGTTGCTGAACGCCAGGCAACCGCTGGTCCGGAACCGTGTCGCCCGCGCCCGTCGTTCCGTACCGTAACGGGGCGACGGAGCGGGGCGAGGAGGATCACAGATGGCCGGGCTGAGGCTGGGACCGCTACTGCGGTACGTCGACTGGGAGAGCGGCGACCACGCGACCGTATGGGTCGAGGCCGACCGTCCCTGCACGGCCGAGGTGCGGTGCGCGGACGGAGCCGGCGGCTCGGTCCGCACGTTCCAGATCCAGGGCCACCACTACGCCCTGATCCCGGTCACCGGCCTGACCCCGGGCTCCTCGACGGCGTACGAGGTGCTGCTGGACGGCCGCCGCGTATGGCCCCTGGCGGACTCCCCGTTCCCGCAGAGCACGATCCGCACCCCGGCGGTCCCCGCCGACGGGGTGCGGATCACCTTCGGCTCCTGCCGCTGGGCCGCGCCGCCGGCCGACGAGCACGACCCGATCGGCCCGGACGCGCTGGACGGAATCGCCGCACGGCTGGCCGCCGGTGAGCGCGCCGGCCAGGACACCGACGACCGCCCGGACGTGCTGCTGCTCCTCGGCGACCAGGTGTACGCGGACGCGACCTCCAAGGCGACTCAGCGCTGGCTGGCCGCCCGGCGTGATCTGCGCGAGCCGCCGGGCGCGCAGGTCGCGGACTACGAGGAGTACACCCGGCTGTACGACGAGTCCTGGCTGGACCCCGAGGTCCGCTGGCTGCTCTCCACCGTCCCCAGCTGCATGATCTTCGACGACCACGACGTCATCGACGACTGGAACACCAGCGCGTCCTGGCTCGCGGAGATGCGCGCCACGCCCTGGTGGCAGGAGCGGGTCCTCAGCGGTCTGATGTCGTACTGGGTCTACCAGCACCTGGGCAATCTCTCCCCGGCCGAGCTCGACACCGACCCGGTCTACGCGGCCGTGCGGGCAACCCCCGACGGGACCGACGCGCTGCGGCGGTTCGCGGCGGGCGCCGACGCCGACCCGGCCTCCGTCCGGTGGAGCTACCGGCGCGACTTCGGCAGGACCCGGCTGCTGATGACCGACACCCGGGCCGCCCGCGTCCTGGACGAGGACAAGCGCGCGATGCTCGACGTGGACGAGGCGCGCTGGCTGCACGACCAGGCGCTCGACACCCCCGGTTCGTGCGACCACCTCCTCATCGGCGCCTCGCTGCCCTGGCTGCTGCCGCCGCTCATCCACGACGCGGAGAGCTGGAACGCGGCGCTGTGCCGGGGCGAACGGGGCCCGCGCTGGGCGCGCTTCGGCGAGGACGTGCGCAGACGTGCGGACCTGGAGCACTGGGCGGCCTTCCCGGAGTCGTTCGAGAAGCTGACCCGGCTGATCGCGGAGGCGGGCAGCGGGCCGGACGCACCCGCGACGGTGTGCGTGCTGTCCGGGGACGTCCACCACGCGTATGTGGCGGAGCCGCGGTGGCTCGCGTCCGAGTGGCCCGAAGGCGCGCCGGACGCCCGGGTGTTCCAGCTGACCTGCTCCCCCGTGCACAACGCCATCCACTCGTCCGTGCGGATGGGCTTCCGCTTCGGCTGGAGCCGCGCGGGGCGCCGGCTCGGGCACGCCCTGGCCCGGCACGGGCGGGCCGGCCGGCCGCTCATCGAGTGGCGGCGCACGGGCGGACCGTGGTTCGAGAACCAGCTGATGACACTGGCCCTGAAGGGCCGTTCGGCGACGCTCCGGCTCGACCAGGCACGGGCGGATCGTACGGATTCGAGGCTCGTGACCGCCGACGAACGGAACCTGACGAATGGTCCGTGACACTTCCCACAGCGGGCGCTGATCCTCGCCCCCGGCTCTTCGGCTCCCGGGGGGCCAGCGGCATGATGTTGCGGACGATCCGCGCGATGCCGCGGACGATCCGTTCCCCGCACGCGCCGCATGCCCCACATTTCCCTGGGAGTCTGTACTTTGACCGTGTCGCCCGCATTTCGCCATGCCATAGCCCTGGTCGGCGCTGGTCCCCGCGGCACCTCGGTACTCGAGAGACTCTGCGCCTCCGTGCCCGAACTGGCCCCGGAGATCGAGCTGACCGTGCATGTCGTCGACCCGGCGCCGGCCGGGCCCGGCCAGGTGTGGCGCACGGACCAGCCCGCCGAGCTGCTGATGAACACGGTGGCGTCCCAGGTGACCCTGTTCACGGACGCGAGCGTCAGCTGCGAGGGGCCGGTGCGGCCGGGGCCGAGCCTGTACGAGTGGGCGGCGGCGCAGACGGACGAGGAAGGGGAAGGGGAGGGGGGCAGGGACGGGGGGCTCGGACCGGACGACTATCCGACCCGGGCCTGCTACGGCCGCTATCTGGAGTGGGCCTTCCGCAGGACCGTCGAGCGGGCTCCCGAGACGGTGCGGGTGGTGGTGCACCGGGCGCGGGCGGTACGGCTCGACGACACCAACGCTGCCGCCGCCGGCGCCAATGCCGTAAAGGGCGCCGAGGGACCTGGCGGTGCGGCGCGGCACCCTGGCGACCGTGCGCAGCGGCTCGTCCTCGACGACGGCACGGTGCTGGACGGCCTCAGCGCGGTGGTGCTGGCGCAGGGCCATCTGCCGGTGACCGAGGACGTACACCAGGACCGGCTGGACGAGTACGCCGACCGGCACGGGCTGCGGCATTTCACCCCCGCCAACCCCGCGGACCTCGACCTCTCGGCGATAGCCCCGGGGGAAACGGTCCTGCTGCGCGGCCTCGGCCTCAACTTCTTCGACCACATGGCGCTGCTGACAACGGGCCGCGGCGGCACGTTCGCAGCGGACGCGAGCGATCCGGACCGGCTGGTCTACCGCCCGTCGGGACGCGAGCCGCGGCTGTACGCGGGCTCACGGCGCGGGGTCCCGTACCAGGCGCGGGGCGACAACGAGAAGGGCGCGTCGGGCCGCCACCACCCGCTGCTCCTCACCGCGGACGTGATCGCGGCCTTCCGCAAGCGCGCGGAGGCGGGCGATCCGCCGGACTTCCTGGACGAGATATGGCCGCTCGTCGCCAAGGAGGTGGAGACGGTCTACTACGAGGCGCTGCTCACGCCTGCCCACGGCTCGCCGCCTCCCGGCTTCCGGGCGCGCTTTCTGGACGCGCCCCACGGCGGCCCCGAGGAGCAGGCGGTGCTGGACGCGTACGGGTGCGCGGCCGGCGACCGCTGGTCCTGGGAGCGGGTCTCGTACCCGCACAGGGGCGAGGAGTTCACCGGCCCGGCGGCGCTCCGCGGCTGGCTCGTCGGCCATCTGCGGCGGGACGCCGGGCATGCGGCGCTCGGCAATGTGACGGGCCCGCTGAAGGCGGCGCTCGACGTCCTGCGGGACGTACGCAACGAGGTGCGGCAGATCGTGGACCACGCCGGGCTGTCGGGGGCGTCACGGCGGGACCATCTGGACCGCTGGTACACACCGCTGAACGCCTTCCTCTCCATCGGCCCGCCGCGCCGCCGGATCCGGGAGATGGCCGCGCTGATCGAGGCCGGGGTGCTGGAGGTCGTCGGCCCCCGGATGTCCGTACGGGCCGAGGGCGGGCGCTTCATGGCCGACTCCCCGCAGGTGCCGGGCTCGGCGGTCGAGGCGACGGTGCTGATCGAGGCCCGGCTGCCCGAGCCCGACCTGCGGCGCAGCCGCGACGAGCTGCTGGCGAGGCTGCTGCGCACCGGCCAGTGCCGGCCTCATGTCGTCGATGGTTACGAGACGGGCGGGCTGGACGTAACGGAGCGGCCGTACCGTCTGATCGACCGTCAGGGGCGGGCGCACCCGCGGCGGTTCGCGTTCGGCGTGCCCACGGAAGGGGTGCACTGGGTGACCGCGGCCGGGGCGCGGCCGGGGGTGGACTCGGTGACGCTGTCGGACGCGGACGCGGTGGCGAGGGCCGCACTGCGGATCACGGCGCGGTGTGAACTTCTCATGAAGAACGACCGCCGACCAAATGTTGAACTTGCAAGTATTGATTAGGTCTGCCTAACTTAAGGACTCGTCGGTTCACGTCCCCTGACCGAAGGAGTCCCCCCACATGGCCACTCGTCAGCTGTCCACCCGGCTCGACCAGGCGCAGCCGTACGCACTCGGCCTCTTCCGCATCGTCATCGGCCTGCTCTTCGCCTGCCACGGCGCCGCCTCGCTCTTCGGCGTCCTCGGCGGCGCGATGGGCGGCGGCACCGTGCCCACCGGCACCTGGCCCGGCTGGTACGCGGCCGTCATCCAGCTCGTCGGCGGCGGCCTGGTGCTGATCGGCCTCGGCACGCGCACGGCGGCGTTCATCGCCTCGGGGTCGATGGCGTACGCGTACTTCAAGGTGCACCAGCCCGAGGCGCTCTTCCCGCTGCAGAACGGCGGAGAGGCGTCCGCGGTCTTCTGCTGGGCCTTCCTGCTGCTCGTCTTCACCGGCCCGGGCGCGCTGGCGCTCGACCGCCTGTTCGCGCCCCGCGGCGCGACGGCCAAGGCGGAGACGGAAACAGGGGCCGACGGGGCCGAGCGGCGCGACGCGGCAAAGGCCCCGGTCGCGGCCTGACCCTCTGCACCCACCCACGGGCCCGGGAACCGGCACCGCCGGCCCGGGCCCGTGGCGCGCCCGAGCCTGTGGCGCGTACGGGCCTGTGGTGCGCCCGAGCCTGTGGTGCGCCCGAGCCTGTGGTGCGCCCGAGCCTGTGGCCGTCCGGCTCCTGTGACCGTCCAGCTCCTGTGCGCCACCACCGCATCCGTACTGGGCGACCTCGTCGCATACCGTCTCGCGTGGCGCGGCGGCGCCCGGCTGGACCGCGCCATCGCGCGATCCCCGAGGCTGACCTCGGCGCGGGAACGACTCGGCGCAGCGCTCGGCCGCGGCGGCGAGCTGCTCGTGGTCATCGCCCGCTTCGCCCCGGCGGGCTGCTCGGGGCGACCCGGCACCGCGGGCGACCCGGCACCGCGGGCGGCCCGTGCCGCGGGCCACCGGAACCCCGCGTCACCGCCGGGCCTGATCGTGCCGCCGAGCCTCCTCGTACGGCCCTGACCTGCTCGTGGGCCCGCCGGGGCGTACGGGCGTGCCCGACTTCACCCCCACCCCTGCCACCGGCTGCCCGCGCCCCGGGCGTACGCTCTGTGGCTGTCATGCCGCCCCTGCCGCTCCCCTGCGACATCGCGGCCTTCACTCGGGAATCGGGGAGTTCCAGGTGCTCGACAGCATGGGGCTGGCGGAGCTGACCGGCGGCCCATGGATCTACGCCGTGGTCGCCCTGTCCGTGCTCCTGGACGTCTTTCTTCCGGTGCTGCCCAGCGGTGTACTCGTCATCACCGCGGCAACCGCCGCCGCGGCCGGGACGAGGGCCGCCGCCGACCAGGCGGCACAGCCGCAGGAGGTGCCCTCGCTGCTGGCCCTGCTCCTGTGCGCCACGACCGCATCCGTGCTGGGCGACCTCGTCGCATACCGTCTCGCGTGGCGCGGCGGCGCCCGGCTGGACCGCGCCATCGCGCGATCCCCGCGACTGGCCTCGGCGCAGGAACGTCTCGGCGCAGCGCTCGGCCGCGGCGGCGGACTGCTCGTGGTCATCGCCCGCTTCGCCCCGGCGGGCCGCTCGGTCGTCTCCCTGGGCGCGGGCGCGGCGCACCGGCGAGTCCAGGAGTTCCTCCCCTGGTCGGCCCTCGCGGCCGTGGCCTGGGCGGGCTACAGCGTCGGCCTCGGCTACTTCGGCGGCCAGTGGCTGGGCGCGACCTGGATGGGCGTGGCGGTATCTGTCGTCGCGCTCTTCGCGGCGGGCGCCGTCGCCGCCTACGTCATCCGGCGTCCACGGACTCCGCAGCCGGCTTAGCGCCGCGGATCTCAAGGCCGTCGAGCAGAGCGCGGGTCGCCTCTGCTATCTCGTCGACCGCCCGCTCGAACACCTCGCGGTTGTGCGCGGCGGGCGCCCGGAAGCCGGACACCTTCCGTACGTACTGCAAGGCGGCGGCACGGACGTCGTCGACGGTGGCCTCATGCGGGAGGGCGGGCGGACGGAGTGTCTTGATGCTTCGGCACATGACTCCAGTGTGGGCCACGCCACTGACAACGGGCCCGCGCCCGCGGGATGAGGCGGCTTGCGCCCACGGATCAGGCGGCTTCGGCGACCGGCGGCACCGCGAAGGCTCCCGCGCCCGCGCCCGCCTCTTCGTCCGCGCCACCGGCGTCCCCCGCGGTCCCGACCGCCGCGGCCCACTCGACCAGCAGCCCCTGGTACCGCGCCTCGTCCACGGCGGACAGCCGGCCGCCGGAACGGTCCCAGAGCGCACGGATCTCCGCATTCACCAGGGCAGCGGACCGTACGGAACCAGGCTTGCGAAGGTTGGGGGACATGCAGACCAGGCTACGGCTCCCCACTGACAACGGGGGCCTCCAGAGCGCCCAAGGTGACGGAAACCATAGTTTCGGGGCACCAAGGGTGACTGACGGCACGTCACCCCGCCGCCGCAGCACGAAAAACGGGCCCGGACGGAACCGGACCCGTTGATTGCCCCTCGACCCCCTGGCAGGTCACTCAGCGGCCGCCTCCACCTCCGCCGCCTCCCCCGCCCCCTCCGCCGCCGCCACCGCGACCACCGCCGCCGTCACCACCGCCGCCACCCCCACGGCCGCCGTCGCCACCGCCGCCGCCACCGCCCCAGTCGCCGCCACCGCGGTCGCCACCGTCGCCACCACGGCCGTAGTCGCCGCCGCGACCGTAGTCGTCGTAGTAGCCGTAGTCGCCGCCTCGGCCGTAGTCGTCGTAGTAGTAGCCGTAATAGCCGCCGCGGCCGTAGTCGTCGTAGTAGCCCCGGTCACGACCTCGATCGCCCCACCAGAACCCGTAGTCGTACCTGCCGCGGTCGTAGTCATCGCAGTAGCCGCGGTCGTCGTACAGGTAGTCCCGCCAGTCACAGCTGTAGTAGTCGGTCCTCGCGTCACTCGCGACGGCGCCGGTCATGGGCATGAGGCCGAGCGCAAACCCTGCGGCACCTGCTGAGACCGCGGCAAGGATCCTGCGGCGCATCGTCATGCACCTCCGGGAATGAGTTGTTCCTAAATCAGCCTATTCGACCGTTTTCAACCCTGCGCCTCCCCCATCACGATGTCAATCACGGAGCCGCGCACGCCCCCTGGCGCCCGCCCAACGGACCGCCGACGCCGCGCTGTTGCCCCGCGCCCACATCGGCCGCAGCCCGGTGCGGACCCCGGCGGGGCCGGGCACGCCGCGAGCCGTCCCGGACCTCGCTAGGCGCTGATCATCCAGATGTGGCCGTCCGGGTCGGCGAAGGCACCGGCGTACCCCCAAGGCCGGCGGCCGGGCGGCGTGACGACGGTCCCGCCCGCCGCCTCGGCACGGCGGACCATCTCGTCCACACCACTCTCATCACCGGCGCTCACGCTGATCACGCACTCGCTGTGCCCCCGCGGCGCGACCTCGTGGTCACCGGTGATCCATCCGAAGCCGCCGGTGGGGATCAGCATGATCCGCACACCGTCGTTCAGGGCGAACTGGAGCGGCTCCGGAACGCCGTCCTCGGCCGGCTCGCCGATGGGGTCGAGGCCGAGGCCGTCGCCGTAGAAGAGGAACGACGTCCGGCGGTCCGCGGTCGGCAGTGCGAAGGTGACAGGGACGGAGGGATTCATGGCAGTCCTACTCGTGATGGCTGATCACTGTCATGGCTCACCACTGTGGACCCGCACGGCACCGGAATCTCATCGGCCACGCACGGAGCCCGCCCCATCCGGCGCCGCATGCCGACGCCGCATGCCGGCGCCGTATGCCGGTGCCGCCCCGCCTGAATCCCGGCCGGGCACCCAGCGGCCGTATCCGTATCCGTATCCGTATCCGTATCCGTTCACCTGGCGGCTCGCTCGCGGCACGGCCCAGAGGTCTCAAGCCCGCCGGCACATCCATGAGGTCAGATGCCGAACTCCTGCGGGGACAGGCCGAGCACCGAGCACGCCTCGCGCAGCACCTGCTCCTCGGCCGGCGCGACGAAGCCGTCCGCACCGGCGACGACGAAGCCGGTCTGCACGACCGCCCTGGCCTCCGTCGGCTTCTTCGCCGCCTTGGCGATCTCCTGCATGGCGTCCGCCTTGCCCTGCTGGAAGTTGAACGCCAGCTGGTCGACGTGCTTGTTGAACCGCTGCCGCAGCTGCTCGGACGGGAAGTTCTGCAGGACGTCGTTGTTCAGGATCAGCGACTCCACATGCTGCCGCTCCGCCGGGTCGACATGCCCGTCGGCAGCCGCGACGAGGGCGCACATCGCCATGCTGGCGTCCCGGTAGGCCCCGCTCTTCAACTCGGTCTTGAGGGAGGTGAGCTGGGACTTGAGCGTGCTCACCAGCTGAGCCCGCGATCCGCCGGAGGACCCCGCACCCGGCCGCCCGTGTCCGCCGGAGCCCCGCGTCTGCGACTGCTGCTGCAGATTCTTGGCCTGGTCCTTGATCCGATCCCACATCGCCACTCGTGCCACCTCAGCTTCTGCTCATGCCGTACCGCTCGTCCGCGCACTCCGCGCGCTCTCCTGCCAACGGCTCCCGGCCCCCCGAAGTTCCGCGGCCGACCGACGGCACCGCACAACCGATCAGTGCTGAGCCGCCGTGCCGCCGTGCTGCCGACCCGGTCGAGCACCCGCCCCCGGCCATGTCCGGCAGCGCTTGTGGCAGGTAATACCTAGAGCTACCATGCATCGCAGCCCTAGGTATGGGCTCACAGGGAGGTCTCGTGAAGGTCACCAAGGATCTCGTCGCCGCCTCGGCGACACCGATGGTGCTCGGCATCCTGGCCGATGGGGAGAGCTACGGCTACGCCATCCTCAGGCGGATCAACGAACTGTCCGGCGGCGAGTTGGACTGGACCGAAGGGCTGCTCTACCCGCTGCTGCACCGGCTGGAGCGCCTCGGACACGTCGAGTCGAGCTGGCAGTCGGTCACCGGGGAACGGCGGCGCAAGTACTACCGCATCACCCCCACCGGCCTGGCCGAGCTTGCCGAGCAACGCCGCCAGTGGGACACGGTCGTGGACGCACTGAAGAAGGTCTGGCTCGGCCCCGGCGACCTGAGGACGACGACCGCGATCCCGTTGGGGGGCCCGGCATGACAGCGCCGGACGGTCAGGACGAGCTGGAGGCCCAGTTCACCCAGTGGCGCCACTACGTGCAGCGCCGCCCGGAGCTGCGGCAGTCCGATACCGAAGAGCTCGAGGACCATCTCCGCGGCTCCGTCGACGAGCTCGTCGCCGTCGGCCTGCGCGCCGACGAGGCGTTCCTGGTCGCGGTCAAACGCATGGGCGGCCTGGACGAGCTGTCCCGCGAGTTCGCCCGGGAGCACTCCGAACGGCTGTGGAAGCAACTGGTACTGACCGGCGAGCCGGACGGCCCCGCGGCGGACACCGGCGCGCGGCGCAACCTGGTCGCGATGGTCATCTGTGCGGCGGGTGCCGCGGTGTCCGTGAAGGTGCCGGAACTGTTCGGCGTGAGCATCGAACAGGGCGACCCGTTCTACGGGCTCAACCTCAGCCTGTTCACGCTGCCCTGGCTGGCGGCCTTCCTGGCCTGGCGCCGCCGGGCCGCACCGGGGCTCATCGGCGTACTGGTGGCCTTGTTCGCGCTCGGCGCCGTGGCAGCCAACGTCTACCGTCTCCCGGACGACTCCCAGTCGTTCGTCCTGACCTGCATCCATCTCCCCATCGCCCTGTGGTTCGCGGTCGGTCTGGCCTATGTGGCCGACGACGTGCGGTCGTCACGCCGGCAGATGGACTTCATCCGCTTCACCGGCGAATGGTTCGTCTACCTCGCCCTCATCACCTCCGGTGGCGGTGTGCTCATCGCGTTCGTCTTCGGGACCTTCGAGGCCATCGGGATCGTCCCGGAGGTCTTCATCCAGCAGTGGCTCCTGCCGTGCGGAGGCGTGGCCTCGGTGGTGGTGGCCGCCTGGCTCGTCGAGGCGAAGCAGAGCGTCGTGGAGAACATGGCCCCCGTGCTCGCACGACTGTTCACCCCGCTCTTCACCGCGGTACTGCTGGCCTTCCTCGTCACCTTCGGCTGGACCGGCGCCGGCATCGACGTCGAGCGGGAGGCGCTGATCCTCTTCGACCTCCTGCTGGTCGTGGTGCTGGGACTCCTGCTCTACTCGCTCTCGGCCCGCGATCCCCTGGCCCCGCCCGGCCTGTTCGACAAGCTGCAGCTCGCCCTCGTACTCAGTGCGCTCGCCATCGACGTGCTGGTGCTGCTGGAGATCACCGGGCGCATCACCGAGTACGGCACCACCCCCAACAAGGCGGCGGCACTCGGCGAGAACGTCATCCTGCTGGTCAACCTCGCCTGGTCGGCATGGCTGGTGCTGGGTTTCGTCCGCCGACGCACACCGTTCGTGGCACTCGAACGCTGGCAGACCGGCTACCTCCCGGTGTACGCCGCGTGGGCCTGGGTCGTGGCCCTGGTCTTTCCCCCGCTGTTCGACTACCTCTGACCGACCCCCCGACCCCCCGGCCCCCCGGTCCCCACCGCACGGCGGTCGGATCCGGGACGTCGAAGGCCCCCAGTGTTGATCCGCTGGGGGCCTTTGCGCTGGGGGCGGCTGCGCATACAGCGCATCGGCCAGTTCGGCGCTGCTCGCCCCCCTTGGCGTGGTGAGGCCCGGCCGCATACGGTCGCGGCCGGGCCAGAGTCGGTGGCTGATCAGGATTCGGGGCAGAGCGTCTTGCGCAGCCCGAAGTTGATGTGGCTTCCGTCCTCATCGGTCAGCGTGACTCCGTCGTAGGAGAACCGCTGAGCAGCACTGTGGTCCGGGTTCGTCGCGCCGCCGTCGAGTGCCGCGCACTGGTTGCGGGCCGCGTTGATGGCCTTGTCCTCGTCATGGGTGAGCTTGCCGTTGACGTCATGGATGGCCGCGAGGACGGCGGATCGCTCGGCGCCGGTGGGCTCGGGCGGCACGCCGGCGCTCTTGGCGGCGCCGGTGCCGTCTGCGGCACTCGACGCCTTGGGTGCGGTGCTCTTGTCGGGTGCGGTGCTCTTGATGGTGCCGTCCTTGCTGTCGCTGCCCTTGTCGCTGCTGCAACCGACGACGGTTACGGCAATTACGGCGGCGATGGCCGCGGTGGTGGTGCGGATGCGCATGGTCCCCCCTGGGTGTGATACGCGTAGGGACATGGTGCGGCAGGTGGGGCGCTGTGGCTGTGGCGGTGACAGAGTAGTGACCTGCTGCGGACGCGCTTGAAGCGATCCGCTCCCCGTGGCGGTCGCTGCCTCCCGGGACGGATCGCCGTGCTGGTGCTCGCGCGATGCTGCGGCTCTATCTAGGCGGACACGAAGCCAGCGGGCACCGTCCGTCGATTTCCCCCCCGTGAGCTCACTGAGCCGGAAGGGCGAGCCGCAGCACGATCTCGCCGTCGTCGATCTCCCCGGTGGGCTCGAACCCGAACTTCCGGTAGAAGGGCCACGGTTCGCCGTCGCCGGGCTCGTAGCTGGTCAGCAGCTCGGTGGCGCCGTCCGCTCGAACCAGGGCGGCGACCTGCGTGAGCGCCTCCCAGCCGATCCCCCGCTTCTGGTACCGCTTGTCGACGAGGAGGCGCCAGATGAAGTGCCGCCCCTTGTAAGGGCCGGCCGGCGGTTTCCATGACAGCATCACGAAGCCGACCGGCTCGTCACCGCGGTACACGGCGCGGTACCAGGGATTGGCCTCCGGCGTCTTTGCCGCCTCCTTGAGCGACTTGGACACGGACGCGACGAATTGCTTCTGGTCACGTCGGACGCGGAGGGCACGAACGGCATCCCGGTTGTCGTCGGTGATCTCCCGTAGGTGCACATCTGGGGACCTCAAGCCACACCCCTTCCCGCATCCGGCAGCTGCGCCATCCGGGCCGTCGTGAATAGCCGCGCACCGGGCGGCATTCCCTTGTGCATCCTCATTCCCAAAAGCACCGGATTGGACGTCCATGCAGCGTATTCGACACAGACGATCTCGAGCGGGACTGGCACGCCGGTCCCTGACCGCGACAGGCACGAGAGGGGCACGGCAAGGCGGCCGGAGCGCGCCATCAATAGGTGGCGCGAGGGCGCCACGGTCAGCCACTCACACGCCACGAAGACCGGATGCCAGCGCCTCCGCAACTGATCAGACGCACTTATGCGAGCTCAGCGGCAATGAGTTCCAGCTCGGCCAGGTGCTCGTCCAAGCCGAGATCGGGCGAGCCCGTCCAGGGACCGTCGAGGTCCGGGCGGCGGCGATGGACATGGATGGCGAACGCCACGATCTGGTCGCGGGCGTTCTGCGCGGCGGTCACCTGCTCACCCACTGCCTGCCTGGCCGTCCAGCACAGGGCGATGCGCTCCTGCAACCACAGGGGCGCCAACGGCTCGCGGAGCATCACGTCGGCCGGTAGCGCACCGGCCGCCTTGGCTATCCGGTCCGCCAGCGGGCGTTCGCCGTGTGCGTCGGCCATCCGTTCAAATCGGGTCCACTCACGTCCCATCGACCCCAATCGTTCTCCCCACCCTTCCAGGGCCACGTGCCGCAGCGCCCGGGCCGCTTCGCGCAGCTGATACGTGGCTTCCGCCAGCTGCCCGGCCGCCTGGTCCTCCCGTGCACGCCTGCCCGCGGCGGCCGCGGCTCTTCGCCACCAGCCGATGCGCGCAGCTACCACTGCGGGATCGAACCGCATCGCATCGATCCAATCGCGGAACTCCGCAAGTAGCGCGTCGGCAGCTCCGACGGGTCGGGCGCGATATGCCTTGTCCAATGCGTGGAACCAGCGAGAGTCCGCCAAGAGCTGCTCCACGGCCCATGCCGGCCCCGAGGTGACGGCCTGTACGACTTCGTCGACGGTGAAAGCGAGCCGGCCGATGTCGAGCGACTGCGGCCGACCGCTGTCCGACCACCAGTCCACCAACTCCACCCGGTGCCGCTGGATCTCCGCAGACACGGTGCTGGGATCGGAGGAGTACACGGGAAGCAGGTCGATGTCCGACATCGGCCACGGCTCACCGCGGCCGATACTTCCGCCGAGAAGCAACCCATGCACTCCAGGAATTTCCCCCAGGATCTGCACGGCCTCTTTGAGCCGCTGCTGCTGAAGTTCCCTCCAGCGTGGAGACGGATGCACAGTCATCTCCCCTCGTGGCCGACGCGCTTGTCCATCGTGCCTTGTTAGCCTGGAGATGCCCCGCATGGTTTCGCGCTCGCCGTCGGTCACGCGGGCGGGAATGTCACATCGGTCTCGAACCGTGGTCTGCGGAGCAGACGGCGTGGACCTTGACGGGGACGACGTCGGCCGCCTGCACACCCTGGGTCCGCCCAACACACCAGCCTCGCGCTCGGATTGGAGAGGATCCCTGAATTTCCTGCGCGAGGGGCTGCGGCCCGATCACTCTCCTGATAGGTCTAGGCCAGTTGCCGGGAATCCCTGGCCCACCAGAGGGAGAGCGTGTGTTCACGAAACGCCGCTGCATGGCCTTAATCGCAGCAACCGCCGGGCTGCTGCTGGCAGTTCCCCAGACGGCAGAAGCATCGGTCGGGGGTGGGAACGTCTCGATCAGCTGGTCGATACCTGGCGCGCCCTCCGGAGGGCTCGGCGACGTCACCTTCCCGATCACCGTCAACCGCGACACCGCGCACCAGGTGGGCACGTACTTCGCCCAGCAGTTCAGCTTCCAGCAGAACGTGGCGGGCTACACCGGGTTGCAGCCCCGCGTGAACAAGGACGGGAAGGAGCGCCTCCGGGGTGTCTTCTCCCTCTTCGGCGCGGGCGCGAGCACTTCGGACCCCAACTGCAGCACTGGTGCCGACGGAGGTGCCGGAGTGAGCTGCGGGATCGAGTTCGACGCTGTGTACGGCCACACATATCACCTCACAGTGCAACGTACGGGCACCGATACATGGGCCGGGGCCGCGCGCGACACGACCACCGGCTCCACCGTGCACATCGGCAGCTACACGGTGCCCGCCGGGAGCGGCAATCTCGAACCCTCCCAGGGCGGATTCGTCGAGTACTACGCGGGCGTCGCCAGCTGTTCGACCATGCCCCGCTCCGACGTGGTCTTCGGCGGCCCCACGAGCACCGCCTCGGGCGGTCTGAGCGGCACAAGCCGCGCCAACTACGAGTACAGCAACTGCGTGGGCGAGTCCAACTACCAGGCGCAGTCGACCGGGAACGGTACGCACGTGACCCGCGGCTACCTCAGCGGCCCGCCGTTCAAGCTGGTCTCCACGGCGTCCGGGCGCTGCCTGGACGCCAACGGCCGCAGCGACGGCGCACCGGTGTCGATCTGGGACTGTCACGGCGGCGAGAACCAGCAGTGGCTGCTCAGCCCCGAAGGCCACCTGGTGACCAACTACGGCTGCCTGGACGCCCAGGACCACGGCACCACACCCGGTACCCCGGTCAAGAACTGGGAGTGCAACGGCGGCGGGAACCAGCAGTGGACGCTCAACGCCAACGGCACCGTCACCGGCGTCCAGTCGGGCCTGTGCCTCGGCGTCACCGGAAGCGGCACGAGCAACGGGGCCACCGTCGAACTGCAGACCTGCAACGGCAGCGCCGGCCAGAAATGGACGCGCACGGTTTCGTGAAAGGCCGACAGTCTGTGTGACCCTCCTGGTCTCCACACCCGGATTGGCGCGGGGGCTGACACTCCGGCTGCCGCGCTGGTCCGGGTGGCGTCGCCCGGGTCGCCGCACCGTAGGCGGGCCAGGGCGAACAACGTCTTTTGGCTGGCGGGGGGAATTTGCGCCAGCGAGTGCCTACCTCGGGCCGCCGGCAGGTGAGGTGCTCGGCGAGCAAGCACAGTGCGTCCAGTGCGCATTGGCGGGTACGCCATGGGGCTGCAGGAGCCCACACCTTGGCATCACGGCTTCAGGCGCAACGATTCCACCCACTTGTTCGGGCGGCCGCCGAAGTGGTCCCGTAGCCGGTCTTCGATATGGCCAGCAGTCCAGACGGCAGCCCGCTCCAGCTTCTGACACTCCTCAAGCGTCGCTGGTATCTCGCTGCCGACCCCGGTGAATGGATCGATGCGATAGACCGTGGTGCAGCCGCTGAGCGGATCTTGCTTGCTGTAGAGATGGACCTCGGTCTGTTCGTCGTGGGTCAGGGACACCACATCGAGCAGTTCCCAGCCGCCACGGCGGCGAAATGCAGCATCCATGACCCAGACCTTGAAGGCAACGGGAGCAGCGACGATCTCGATGAGATCGACAGGCGCTCCAGACCTGCCGACCAGGTCGTAAAACTCGACACACACGCCAGTGAGCTGCCTTCCGAAGGCGCATCGGTCCTCACCCAAATCGATGCGCACCACCCTTCCCGGGGCCCTGTTCGCGCGAGCCTTAGTGATCTTTCTGTGCTCTGATGCGCCGTGCTCCATAAGCGGATTATCACCGTCGTTCCCGTGGCCTTGGCCAACCGGGCTGCTGGGGGAGCAGCGTACGTTCGCGATCGGTGCCGACCGCCAAAGCCGTCTTCTGTTCGTTGGCTCGTGCCGCGCGCGTCCGGCGGCCCGGCGGAACGGGGCGAAGACAGGAGCGTCGCCCGGCGCCAAGCCGGGCGCGCGGCGAGGGGAGCGAGCCGCCTTGAACCCCGTAGAGAAGATTTCTTACTGACCACCCCCACGGTGGTCGCGGGCTGTGATCGTCACCTGTTGGCGGTCAGAAGTAGATGTCGAAGGCCCCCAGCCTTGATCGGTTGGGGGCCTTTTCACTGGTGGGCGCGGACGGTTTCGAACCGCCGACATCTGCTTTGTAAGAGCAGCGCTCTACCCCTGAGCTACGCACCCGGAATGAAGCAACAGCGTACATGGCCCCCGGGTGGGTGCCGCAAACCAGATCGGCGCGGGGGTGGGCCGGGGAAGGGGGCGGGGTGGTGGGGAGAACCCCACCGCGGATCGGGTGGCGGGCCGGATCGTGTGTGAGGGGGGGAAGGATTCTAGCGTGGAGGTGTCGTCGCAGCTCAGGGGCGGTCCTGGGCCGTCAGGGGCAGGGAGTGATCACTGTGGGGACGTTCCGGGATCAGCGCGCGGCGCACCGGTGGCGGGGGTGGCGGCGCGTGAGCGGTGCGCTCGGTGGGGTGGTGGTCGTCGCCTTCGGAGTCGGCGGGTGTGCCGACGCCGAGGCCGAGGGGGCGGTCGTGGAGCGGAAGGCGTTCGCGTTGGCGGGGGAGACGCTGACGATCGACGCCGGGGATTCCGCCGTCGATATCGTGCCGGCCGACGTGGGGTCGGTGGAGGTGGAGCGGCGCGTCGACGGGTGGGTGTTCATCGGGAAGGGGCCTGATCCGGTGTGGGAGATGCGGGAGGGGACGCTGAAGCTCGGGGTGAGCTGCGAGGCCGTCGCGAGTGACTGCGAGGCGCGGCATGCGGTGAAGGTGCCGCGCGGGGTCGCCGTGACCGTGCGGGGTGACAACGGGGATGTGACCGCGAGCGGGTTCGACACGGCGCTGGCGCTGCGGTCGGACAACGGCAGGGTGACCGTGCGGGACTCGAGCGGGCCGCTGGAGCTGGTCAGCGACAACGGCGAGATCGTCGGTGAGCGGCTCGCCGCCAGGGCCGTGTCCGCCGACTCGGACAACGGCGAGGTGCGGCTGGGCTTCGCCGTCGTACCCGATCTGGTGGACAGTTCCAGCGCGAACGGCGAGACCGTCATCGAGCTGCCCGGCTCGGGGGCGTACCGCGTGACCGCATCGGCCGGCAACGGCAACGCGAAGGTGGATGTCAGGGAGGATCCGAGGAGCGGGCACGTCATCAAGGCGCGCAGCGACAACGGTGACATCGTCGTGCGGCGGACGACGTGAGGAAATGAGTTCGGGAGCGAACTGACGGGCCCGTGTGTTCGTCCTTACCCGGTGGGAGAATGAACCGGCAGGGCGGACTCGGCACGGGAGAGGGATGTGACGGCGACACACGCGCGGCCGCACTCTGGGGCGAGAGGGAGAGCGGGTGTCGCGCGGGGTGTGCAGGAGTTCGCCGCCCTGGTGCTGCTGCCGCTGCCTCTCGTCGTCGCCGTACTGCCGGCGGCGTTCGCCGCGGGGGGCGGGGGCAACCGGCGGTGGTTCGGGGGACGCGGGGAGAGTCAGCGGGCCGAGGCCCAGGCCGCGAAGGACGCCGCCGCCGCGGCCTTCTACGAGCTGGACACGGCCCAGCGCGATCTGCGGATCTCGATCGAGACGATCACGGCCGTGGACAGCTCGCCGGGCGCGCGCCGGGTGGCGGAGGAGTTCGCCGCGCTGGGGCGGCGGATCGACGAGGTCAGCCATGTGTACATCGCGGCGGTCGACGCGCACGACCTCGACCGGGACGGCCTGGAGGCGTCGGTCGCGGCCCGGGCGCGTACGGAGCTGACGAAGGCCAAGGACGAGCTGGTACGGGTCAAGGGCGAGCTCGACCGGTTCGCGCAGGGGCTCGGTCCGCTCCTCGACAAGGCGGAGACGCAGCTGGCCAGGCTCGCGCCGGCGGTGGAGCGGGCGCGGCAGGCGCTCCTCGCCGCGAGCAACGCGCTCGACGCCGCACGGGGCTCCGGCCTGCGCGCGGACGATCTCGCCGCCCGGCTGGCCGCCCTCGCACCCGAGCTGACCAGGCTCAACGAGGGCGCGGGCCGCCATGGCGTCGCGGAGACGCTGCAGCGCGCCGACCGGGTCGTACGGGACGCGGAGGCGGTACGGACCGAGGCCGAGCGGCTCCCCGAGCGCGCCGCGGAGATCGACAAGCGGCTGGTGTCGCTGCGTACGCGTGCACAGGCGCTCACCACCCGCGCGGGCGGCGTCGAGCCCGTCCTCAGCGAGCTGCGGCGCCGCTTCACCGCCGCCTGCTGGCAGGATCTGCAGCCCGTACCGGACCAGGCCGCGGAGAACGTGCGCCGGGCCGAGGAGAAGCTCAAGGAGGCGGCGAAGGCGCGCGACGAGCAGCGCTGGCCGGACGCGACGGCCCTGCTCGGCACCGTCCGGGCGTTGCTGAACAGCACCGACGAGGCCGTGTCGGCCGCCGGTGACCGGCTGCGCCGCCTGGACGCCGTCGCCAAGGACCCGGAGCAGGAGATCGAGCGCACCCGCTTCGCGATCCGCGACGCCCAGCGGCTGGCCATGGCGGGGCGCAACACTCCGGATCCGCGCCATGCCCGGCCCCTCGACGACGCGGTGGCCCGGCTGGAGAGGGCCGTCGCGGGTCTCGAAGGCCGCCACCCCGACTACTGGCACTTCCTGACCGAGACGGAGGCCGTACGGCAGGGCGTGGCCCGGGTCGTGGCACAGATCCGAAGCGAGCGCGGCACGGGGGCCTGAGGCATGCTGGTGTGAGGCACGTTCGCGTACGCCAGTAGGGAGGCCGTCATGGCATCCACTCACGCCCCGCACGCTGAGCATCACAAGAACGCCTTCCGTGTCGTCCTGGACGAGCATCTGCCCGTCGACCACCGGCTGAGCCAGGTCTACCGGATCGGTGCCGGGCTCATGGGCCTGGTGCTGCTGGCCTTCGGGATCCTCGGGCTGACCCGCAACATCGGCTTCTTCGACACGGGCAACAATGCGGTCGCCGGCCTCAACTCCAACGGCACGCTGAGCATTCTCTCCATCTGCATCGGGCTGCTGCTGTTCGTCGGGATGGTCATCGGCGGCAACTTCGCCTCGACGCTCAACATGGTGCTCGGTGTCCTCTTCATCCTCAGCGGGTTCGTGAACCTCGGACTGCTGGACACCCAGGGGAACTTCCTCAACTTCCGGATCCAGAACGTCATCTTCAGCTTCGTCGTCGGCATCATGCTGATGTGGTTCGGGATGTACGGCAGGGTCGGCAGCGCGCTCCCGCACGACAATCCGTACTGGAAGGCGCGCCACCCGGACGAGGCCGCGGCCGAGGCGCAGGCCCGCCGCGCCTGAGGAGGGCGACGAGGAGGAGGGGCGGACGGGCGGGCGGACGAGCCGACGGACAGGCGGACAAGCGGACAGGCGGACGGGCGGCTGATCCACCGGACACCCCCTAGTCTGGTGGCATGCCCCGTTACGAGTACCGCTGCCGCTCCTGCGACGACACCTTCGAGCTGAGCCGGCCGATGGCCGAGTCCTCCGAGCCCGCGGTCTGCCCCGTCGGGCACGAGGACACGGTGAAGCTGCTGTCCGCCGTCGCCGTCGGCGGTACGAGCGCGGCGCCGGCCGCGGCCCCTCGCGCGGGAGGCGGCGGAGGCGGCTGCTGCGGGGGCGGCTGCTGCGGCTGACCCTCGCCGCGACCCTCCAATTTGGCTTCAGGCTGCCTTCAGCCGGGGCTTTCTAGCGTTGCGGCCATGGACCACGACGTCATCGAGAGCGCCGCATGAGCAGCGCGCCCGGCTGGATCAACGGGCTCATGGACACGCTGGGTGCACCCGGCGCGGGCATCGCCGTCGCCCTGGAGAACCTCTTCCCGCCACTGCCCAGCGAAGTCATCCTGCCCCTGGCGGGCTTCGCCTCCGCGACCGGCCGGATGGACCTCTTCGCCGCGCTCCTGTGGACGACCATCGGCTCGGTGACGGGCGCGCTCGCGCTGTACGGGGCCGGGGCGCTGCTGGGCCGGGACCGTATGGTCGCGATCGCCGTGCGCCTGCCGCTGGTGAATCCGGCGGACATCGAACGGACGGAGGCGTGGTTCGCCCGGCACGGCACGAAGGCGGTCTTCTTCGGCCGCATGATCCCGGTCTTCCGCAGCCTGATATCCGTGCCGGCGGGGATCGAGCGGATGCCGCTGCCGGTGTTCCTGGCGCTGACGACGCTGGGAAGCGCGGTGTGGAACACGGTGTTCGTGCTCGCCGGGTACGCACTGGGCGACAACTGGCAGGAGGTCACCGGGTACGTCGAGACGTACTCGAAGGTGGTCCTGGGCGCCGCGGCGACGGCGGTGCTGCTCTTCGTAGCGGTGCGCGTGCTCAAGCCGGGGCGGGGGGGCGCGCCGGGGATAGCCCGTGTGCGGTGGGCACGGAACCCACCGCACACCCCGAGCGCACCCCCTGACGGCACCCCGCCTGACCGCGCCCCCTCAGCCGCGTACCGCCTCCGCAGAGGACGAGACCGGGACGGCGGCCGGCGCCGGCAGCAGCGGTGCCGGCAGGGAGGCCGTACCGGCGGCCGTCGAGACGAAGCGGCGCAGGATCTCCTCGCCCGCGGCGACACCACGCTCGGGAAGCACCGTGACGTGCGGCGCCGACCAGCCCGTGTCCGCGAGTTCGCCGTGGGACGGGCGCCATGCGTGGTCGGCGGTGAGGAGGAGATCGGCGTCGAGGAGGGAGTCGCCGGCCGCCAGGACCACCTCCGCGCCGGTGCGGCGGACGACTTCGTGGACGGCCGCGCTCTTGGTGAGGGGCTTCGGGACGGCGTAGATCTTGCGGCCCTGGAGGGAGACCGTCCAGCCCTTCGTCTCCGCCCACGCGGAGAGCTCCTCCAGCCAGCCCTCCGGCAGCTGCGCGCGGTCGACGACGAGGTAGGCGAAGAGATCCTCGGCGATCCGCTCCTTGAGCACCCACGCCGGGTCGGCCGCCGCGAGCATGTGGTCGCGCACCTCGGCGAGCGAGGCGCACTCGTCCGCGAGCCGGGCCGCGACCGCCCGCCGCCAGTCGCGGTCGGAGCCGCCGTCGACCAGCAGATGCCCGCCGTTCGCGCAGATCGCGAACCGCGGCGGCGGGCCGGGCAGTTGGATCCTGCGGAACTGCTTGCGCGTCCGCGTCGTGGTCGGTACGAAGACGGCGTCGCGGGACAGGCCGGCGAGCAGCCCCGCGGCCGTCTCCGTCATGTACGACAGCGGCTTCCTCTCGTGCACCTCGACGCAGAGCAACCGGGGGGCCGCCGCGTCGGGCACCGTCAGCTGGAGCGCCGCCGAGGAGTAGATGAGCGTACGGTCCAGATCGCTCGCGATCAGAGCGGTCGGGGTGGTCGCGGCGGTCGGGGCCCCCATCACCGCGCCCGCGGGAGTCACCGCGCCCGCGGGAGTCGCGGCACCTGCGGTGCTCGGGGAGGTCGTGGCGTTCACTGCGCGGCCACCGCCTTGCCGTCGGCGCCGGTCGCCCCGCGCGTGTACCGGGGATGGATCAGCCCGACGCAGGTGTACGGCAGGTCGTCGACCTCCTCGACCGGCACGCCGCGCTGCTCCGCAAGGAGCCGTACGTGGTCGAGGTCCGCTCCCGCGCCCCGCTTGGCCAGGATCTTCCAGGGGACGCGGCGCAGCAGCACCCGGGTGGTCTCGCCGACGCCCGGCTTGACCAGATTGACGTCGTGGATGCCGTACTCCTCGCTGATCCGCTCCACCGCGGCCCAGCCGGCCCAGGTGGGCGCCCGGTCCGCCGCGAGCACCTCCTTGACCTCGGCGTCGACGGCGTCGGCGACCTCGTCGAAGCGGGCCTCGACGGTGTCCAGGAAGTGGCCCGACACATCGGCGTCCGCCAGCTCGCGGTAGTGCTTCGCGCCGTGGAAGTCGTAGGGGCCGACCAGGTCGGCGCGCAGGACGGTGCGGGAGATCAGGCCGGAGACCGTGGAGTTGAGGCAGGCGGAGGGGATGAGGAAGTCCTCGCGGGTGCCGTACGTGCGGACGCAGCCGCCCGGGTCGGCGAGGACCGCGATCTCGGGGTCGAAGCCGTCGAACTCGGCGAACTCGGCGATCGCGGCGGCCAGTTCGCGCGAGATCGCGCCCTTGCCGGTCCAGCCGTCGACGAACACGACGTCGGCCGGGTCGTGATGGGCCGCGAGCCAGCGCAGGGCGTTGGTGTCAATGCCGCGGCCGCGGACGATGGAGACGGCGTAGTGCGGCAGGTCCAGGCCGTGGCGGTGCTGCGCCCAGCGGCGCATCAGTACGCCGACGGGGGTGCCTGCGCGGGCCAGCGAGACGAGGACGGGGCGCGCGGACCGCTCCGCGAGCACGGTCTCGGTGACGGTGCCGACGGCCCGGGCGATCCGGGCGGCGGAGGTGTCGAGTGCGGCGCGGAACAGCTGCTGGTACTGCTCGCTCGGCTGGTACTCGACGGGCAGCGACTCGGCGTAGTGCGCGCCACCGCTCTGTATCGCCTCCTCGCGCTCCTCGGTCGGCGCTTCGAGCTCGACGTCCGAGAGGTCCTGGAGCAGCCAGCCGACCTCGTCGGGGGCGTAGGAGGAGAAGCTGGGTCCGCGGAGCGGCTCGGGCAGCATGGGTTCCCTTTCGGGAGTTTCAGGGGCGGGGGCGTAGCTGGGGACGACGGCGAGCACGACGCGCGGTATGCGGGCCGAAAGCTGCGCCAGCAGGCCGTCGGGGGCGTGCAGCTCGGGGGTGTCGGCGGTGGAGTCGACGACGGCGACGACCGCGTCGAAGCCGCCGCCCGCGATGTTGTACGCGTACCGCTCGCCGGGCCCGTCGGCCGGGTCGTCATGGGCGGGGAAGGCGATACGGGTGCGTATCGCGTAGCCGGGGTCGTCCACGGCGAGCACGGGTGAGCGGGTCGTCGTCGAGTACCGCACCTCCAGGCCGGCGTCGCCCCGCGCTTCCAGGGCGCGTGCGAGCCGCAGCGGTGTGTACATCAGCTCCTCGCAGCCGAGGACGAGGACGCGCCGGACAGCGGCCTCCCCTCCGCCCGCACCGGCACCGGCACCGGCGACCGCACCCGCTTCGGCGCCGTTGCCTGCCGGGGAGCCGAGCGCCCCGGCGACACGGGCCGCCATGGCGGGCAGGGCCGCCTCCAGCGCGGCCCGGTGGGCGGGCATGAACCCGTGCCGTCCCCCGTCGGGGACGCCCACGGGCCACTCCAGCTCGACGCGCACCGCCGCGGCGCCACACGCGCCGGCCCCGGGCCCCCCGGGGACTCCTGGGGCGGCGCCGACGGCCGCGTTCTCGTGCTCCACCACCAGCGCCTGGCCCTTCTCCAGCACGCCCTCCGGCAGTCGCACCGTGCCCCCGGCCGTGGCCACCAGGTCGATCCGGGCGCCGATCTCCTCGGCGAAGACCTCCAGCCGGGCGGCGTCGGCCGCCGAGCGCATATCGACCAGGGCGACGACCACGTACCGCTCACGCGGATAGCGTTCGTGCAGGTCACGAATGGTGTTGAGGACCGTGTTGCCGGTCGAGAACTCGTCGTCCACGAGCACCAGCGGCCCCTCCCCCGCCAGCAGCTTCGGGTCCTCCGGGAGCAGCAGATGCGAGGTGGCGTGCGAGTGGGCCTCCTCGAAGCCGCCCGCCCTGGCGACGCCGTCGACCGGGCGGCGCGTGGAGTGGAGATACGGGACGGGGCCGAGGCCGTCCGCGACCGAGTGGCCGAGGCCGGTGGCGGTCTCCGCGTAGCCGACGACCACGGCGCGTGCCGCCTCGTCCCTGCCGAGCAGATCCCGCACCCGCAGGCCGAGCTCGAAGCCGTGTCCGTACACCACGCGGGGGCTCTGCGGCACATGCTTGCCGAGCACGTGCGAGACCAGCAGATGGGCCCGCTTGGGGTTGCGCCGCAGGGCGAGGCCCAGCATGTCCTTCAGCCCGTCGTCGCCGACGAGCTCGACTCCGAGCCGCTGGGCGACCCAGTTTCCCGACCACTCCACTACTTCGGTTTCCTCCGTCATCGGATGGTTCGACGCCCGGGGCGCGGGCCCCTCGGCCATCAGTCGGCGAGCCCGGCGGTGAGCAGCTCCACGAAGCCGACGTCCTCGCGTGCGACCCCGAACACCTCGGCGCGCTGGAGCGTGCGCTCCGCCCAGGCGCGGTGCGGCTTGACCTCGTTCATTTTGTTCGTGTAGGCCGAGCGCATCACTCCGCCTCCTCCCAGCTCCGGGCGAAGGATGTCCTGCGCGTCGCTGAACTCCTCATGACTGACGACCGACAGCGCGTGCACGGGCAGCACATGGGAGGGGTGGATACAGGTCTTGCCGAGCAGACCGTTCGCCCGGTCCATCTCGATCTCCCGCAGCAGACCGTCCAGGTCGTGCTCGATCAGTGCAGTACGCAACTTCTCGGCCCGCACCTCCTGGAAGGGGCTCCGGCGCAGCTGGGGCTTGAACATGCGCTCCTGGAGGCGGAAGTACTCCCAGACCGGACCGGTGATGGTGAACCCGGTCCCGTCGGAGCGACCGAGCACATTGACGACGTCCGCAATGACATTCGCGACGATCTGGACATCGTACGCCGTCATGTCGGGCGTCCGCCTCAGTCCGTACGCCGAGCAGAAGTCGGTGACGCCGAGACGCAGCGCGAGCACCCGGTCCCGGTGCCGGTCGACGGTGCGGGCGATGCCGGCCAGGGCCGTCCTCCTGGTCTCCAGATGCAGCAGCTCGGGCGACTCCAGCACCGGCATGACGTACAGCCGGCGGTCGCATACGGCTTCGGCGGCGGCGAGCGCCTCCAGAAACGCCTCTCCGCGCTCCTCCGTGAACTTCGGCAGTACGAATCCGGACAGCAGCCGGATGCCGGGGCCGAGGCGCTGGACGAGATCCTGGATCTGGCCGGGCTCCCGGACCCGGATGAAGAGCAGGGGCACTTCCGCGCCACGTTCTTCGAGGTCATCGAACTGGCGGACGAGGTTCTCCTCGGCGCCCGGAACCTCGGCGTCGTCGATGGAATCCTCCAGGCAGAGCACCATGGAGACGACTCCGCGGGCCGCCTGCTTGAGGACGTCGTCCGCGAGCCGGGGCCGCGTCGCGGGGCTGTAGAGCGTCGCTCCGAGGGCGACCGAAAGCGTACCCAGGGGCGCGTCGGCGCCGAATTCCAACGGCTCCTGGTGGAACAGTTCCTTGCGCGCAGTCGCCGGGATATGCCCGAAATGACGCATGTGAATCCCCCGTACTGGCGTGGCGGCCGGTCGTTTGGGTGGCCGGTAATAGTACGTAGGTGCAGGTGTCAGGAGTTCCCTGACTTCGTGAAATCCAGGTAACCCGTACGCTGCCCGTCCCCGACTCAGACTTCCCGGCTCCGGACGCGGGCATGCCCTGCCGCCCCCGCGTTGTCCGTGCGGGGCACGGGAAGGCAGGATGACCGTCATGACGCACGCGATGCTGAAGGGCTCGAACGTTCCGCTCGGCGCGACGGCGGTACGGGCCGTACTGCGCTGGTCCGCGGGCCCCGGGGTGCCGGACGTGGACGCCTCCGCCCTGCTGCTGGGCTCCGACGGCCGTGTGCGCTCCGACGAGGACTTCGTCTTCTACAACCAGCCCCGCCACCCCTCCGGGCTGGTGCGGCTGATGCCCAAGAAGCGGGTCGCCGAGGGCCTGACCGACACCGTCCAGGCGGATGTCGGCGCGCTCGACGCTTCGGTCGACCAGGTGGTGCTCGCGGCCTCGTCCGACGGCGGCAGTTTCTCCGGTGTGCCGGATCTACGGATCGCGCTGTACGACGCGGGGGCGGCGGACGGCGAGCCGCTGGCCGTGTTCGACGTGCGGCCGGAGACGGGCGAGGAGACCGCGATCATCTGCGGTGAGCTGTACCGGCGCGGGGACGGCTGGAAGTTCCGGGCGGTGGGGCAGGGCTATCCGACCGGGCTGATCGGCCTCGCCACGGCGTTCGGCATCTCGGTCGACGAGACCGAGCCGCAGCCGGAGGCGGAGGGCGAGGACCGGACGCAGGCGGCCCTGACGCAGCCGGAGCCGACCGTCCCGCCCCAGTCGCAGCCCCAGCCCCAGCCCCAGCCCCAGTCACAGCCGCAGCCGCAGCCGCAGCCCGAGACACAGGCGCAGGTAGCCGCGCCCCAGCCGGCGTACGGCTACCCGCAGCCGACCCAGGCCCAGCCGCAGCCGGCGCCGCAGCCCGCGTACGGCTACCCCCAGCCCGCCTACGGCCACCCGCAGCAGACGTCACCGCAGACGTCGCCGCAGCCCTCGGCCCAGCCCGCGTACGGCTATCCGCAGCCCGCCGCCGCGGCCGCCCCGGCACCGGACCCGAACTTCCGGCTGCCCGCGATGGGCCCCCAGTTCATCCGCCAGTAGGGCCGGCCGGGACCCTGCTTGCCGCTCACGCCTTGGTCTTGTAGCCGCGGCCCCACTGCAGTCCCCAGCCGTACAGCCGGTCCAGCTCCGCCTGGAAGCCGTACACGAACTTCACCTCGCGGCGCACGATGAGCTCGCCCTTGACGTTGTCCACGGTGAACACCGCGCACGAGCGGGCCTGCGGGGCGCGCTCGTCCAGCTCTATCTCCACGCGCGGCCCGTTGCTCGGGTACAGCGTCACCTTCGCGTGCGTACGGTCGAAGGCGGGCGTCCGGTCGTAGATGTAGACGAAGAACAGCAGCCGCTTGATCGACTCGCGGTGGTCGAGGTTGACGAAGAGCGTCTCCCCGGAGGGGGCGCCGAACCGGTCGTCGCCGCTGAGCCTGACGTACGGCGGCTCGTTGAGGCTGCCGAAGAAGCTGCCGAGCGGCTGGACCACGCCCTTGCTGCCGTCCATCAGCTCGTAGAGGCAGCCGAGGTCGAGGTCGACATTGACCACGCCCTGGGTGTGTGCCTGGACGACGTCGGGCTGGAAGAGCTTGAGCGGATGGCGCAGCAGCCGGCCGCTCTGCTTGGAGCGGCCCTCGATATCGGAGGTCCGCATCCGCCACGACAGATTGACCCGGAGGTTTCCGGTGGTGGCGCCCTGCTTGGTCAGCGAGACCTGCGGATGCCGCCGGGTCAGCTGAATCGAGTTGGTCGCCGCGCTCCCCGAGTCGAACTGCGCCGCGGCCCCGCCGCGCCACCAACTGTCCCAGAAGGCCATGTCCCCACCCCTGCCTGCCTGCGCCTGCCCCTTCCGGGGCCCGATCCCGAACGCCGCGCGGGGCGGCCCGGAGGCCGTCGCTCGCGCCTCCTGGCCGCCCCGCTGAGAGCGTTCCTCAAACCCCCGGCCGTCACACGTCCTTGGCCGCGAGCTCCTTCTCCTGCGACTCCTCCGCCGCGAGGCGCTTGTTGCGCAGCACGGAGGAGAGGAAGGACCAGGCGATCAGCACGACACCGATGAGGCCGGTGATGATCTCGCTGATCTCGTGCTCGATCGTGATGAGCAGGATGACGGCGAGCGCACCGATCGCGTAGTGCGCGCCGTGCTCCAGGTAGACGTAGTCGTCGAGGGTGCCCTGGCGGACCAGGTAGACCGTGAGGGACCGGACGTACATGGCGCCGATACCGAGGCCGAGCGCCATCCAGAAGATGTGGTTGGTGATCGCGAAGGCGCCGATGACGCCGTCGAAGGAGAACGAGGCGTCGAGCACTTCCAGGTACAGGAAGAGGAAGAACGCCGCCTTGCCGGCCAGGCCGACCGCCGAGACCTGCTTGCCCTCGGCCTTGGCCTTCTCCTCCTCCTCGTGCTCGCGCTCCTCCTCTTCCTCCAGCTTGTTCTCGAAGTAGCCGGAGAGGCCGCCGACGATGAGGTAGGTGACCAGGCCGGCGACGCCCGCGAGCAGCACGGTGGCGGACTTGTCGGCGTAACCGGTGCTGGTGTGGGCGTGGGTCGCGAAGGTCATCGCGCTGACCAGCAGGGCGATCAGGGCGACGCAGACCGACAGCATGTCGACCTTGCCCAGCTTGGCGAGCGGGCGCTCCAGCCAGGCGAGCCACTTGATGTCGCGCTCCTCGAAGATGAAGTCGAGGAAGATCATGAGCAGGAACATGCCACCGAAGGCGGCGATGGCCGGGTGGGCGTCGGTGACGAGCGCTTCGTACCTCTCCGGGTCGTCCATCGCCAGGTTGACGGCCTCGATGGGCCCGACCTTGGCGCTGATGGCGACGATGACGACGGGGAAGACCAGTCGCATACCGAAGACGGCGATGAGGATGCCGACCGTGAGGAAGATCTTCTGCCAGAAGGCATTCATCTTCTTCAGGATCCCGGCGTTGACGACCGCGTTGTCGAACGAGAGCGAGATCTCGAGGATCGACAGGATCAGGACGACGCCGAACGCCTCCCACCCCCACTGCCACGCGGCGAATGCGAGGCCGAGCGCCGTGACGGCGAACGACCATCCGAAAGTTCTCAGGACCACTGGCTATCCCATCGGTTTGTACGGGACCCCGCTGCTCCGGGCCTCCCCCGTGCCGCGCAACACGGCTTTACGAAACGTTGACCCCGAAGTCTAGAGCGATGCCGCGAAGGCCCGACGCGTACCCCTGGCCGACCGCCCGGAACTTCCACTCGCCCCCGTACCGGTACAACTCGCCGAAGATCATCGCGGTCTCGGTGGAGGCGTCCTCGCTCAGGTCGTACCGGGCGAGCTCCTGGCCGTCCGCCTGGTTCACGACGCGGATGAACGCGTTGCTGACCTGGCCGAAGGTCTGGCCCCGGTTGTCGGCCTCGTGGATGGAGACCGGAAAGATGATCTTGTCGCAGTGCGCCGGCACCTGGGAGAGGTCCACGATCAGCGACTCGTCGTCCCCGTCGCCCTCGCCCGTGAGGTTGTCCCCGGTGTGCGTGACCGAACCTTCCGGGCTCGTCAGATTGTTGTAGAAGATGAACCACTCGTCACCGAGCACCCGCCCCGACTGGCAGAGCAGCGCGCTGGCGTCGAGGTCGAAGGGCGCTCCTGTGGTGGAGCGTGCGTCCCAGCCGAGTCCGACGAGGACCTGCGTGAGGTTCGGTGCGGCCTTGGAGAGGGAGACATTGCCTCCCTTGGCGAGCGTGACGCCCATGACGGTGAGTCCTCCCCTGTGGGTGTACGGAACTGCAGGCGCGTCCGGCGCCGCACGGATGGTGTGCGGCGCCGGACAGCGGCACGTGTCGGCTCGGACGCTGAGGCCGTGAGGCTCAGACGTTGACGCCGAAGTCCTGCGCGATGCCGCGCAGACCCGAGGCATACCCCTGGCCGATGGCGCGGAACTTCCACTCCGCCCCGTTTCGGTACAGCTCGCCGAAGACCATGGCCGTCTCGGTGGAGGCGTCCTCGCTCAGGTCGTACCGGGCGAGCTCCTGGCCGTCCGCCTGGTTCACGACGCGGATGAACGCGTTGCGCACCTGGCCGAAGGACTGCTGGCGGGTCTCGGCGTCGTAGATGGAGACGGGGAACACGATCTTGGCGACGTCGGCCGGGACACCGGCCAGGTTCACCTTGATCTGCTCGTCGTCGCCCTCGCCCTCACCGGTGAGGTTGTCACCGGTGTGCTCCACGGAGCCGTCGGTGCTCTTGAGGTTGTTGAAGAAGACGAAATTGCCGTCGGTGGCGACCTTGCCCTCGGCGTTCGTCAGCAGGGCGCTGGCGTCGAGGTCGAAGTCGGTACCGGTGGTGGTACGGACGTCCCAGCCAAGACCGACGGTGACCGCGGTCAGGTTGGGGGCGGCCTTGGTCAGCGAGACGTTGCCGCCCTTGCTGAGGCTGACTCCCACGAGTCCTCCCATGTGGTTTCAGGGGCAGCGCCCCCGTCGTGCGGTGGTATTGGGATCAACGTGTGGATCCTAGTGACCGGTTCCCGGACGAAACAGCCTTTCGCCCGGGGTACGGCCCGTGGCGCGGCCACCGGCGGACACGCGCGGACCCGGCGCCCCGGAACGGCGCGGCCGCGGGGACGCGTCAGAGGGTGTCGAGCGCCTTGACGTAGTCGTTCAGGTCGCGGGCGTCCGGCAGGGCGTTGACGACGTTCCAGCGCACCACGCCCTCCTTGTCGATGATGAAGGTGCCGCGCACGGCGCAGCCCTTGTCCTCGGCGAAGACGCCGTACGCGCGCGAGACCTCGCCGTGCGGCCAGAAGTCCGACAGCAGCGGGTACTCCAGGCCCTCCTGCTCGGCGAAGACGCGCAGGGTGTGGACGGAGTCGTTGGAGACGGCGAGGAGCTGGGTGTCGTCGTTGACGAACGCGGGCAGCTCGTCGCGGAGCGCGCAGAGCTCGCCGGTGCACACGCCGGTGAAGGCGAACGGGTAGAAGAGCAGCACCACGTTCTTCTCACCGCGGAAGTCGGCGAGGGTCACGGTCCGCCCGTGGTTGTCCTTGAGCTCGAAGTCCGGGGCCTTGGTGCCGACCTCGATCGCCATGTCCGTTCCATCCCTTCGCCCGGCCCGGACCGGTTCCGGACCAACGGCCCCACAGTACGCACAGGGCCCCCGCCGACAGGTGTCGGTGGGGGCCCCGGGGTCGGCCTGCGCTGCTCAGCGCTTGGACTTCGCCGCCTTGGGCGTCACGAGCCTGCTGCCGGTCCAGTCCTTGCCGGCGTTGACGCTCTTGGTCTGCGAAAGACCCGCGGTCTGGGCGGCCTCGTTGATGTCGCTGGGCTCGACATAGCCGTCACGGCCGGTCTTGGGCGTCATCAGCCACACCGTTCCGCCGTCATCGACCAGACCGATGGCGTCCACCAGGGCGTCCGTAAGATCGCCGTCCTCGTCGCGGAACCAGAGCAGGACGACGTCCGCCACGTCGTCGTACTCCTCGTCGACGAGCTCCTGGCCGGTGACGGCCTCGATAGCCTCACGGAGCTCCAGCTCGACGTCGTCGTCGTAGCCGATCTCCTGGACCACCTGTCCGGGCTCGAACCCCAGCCTTCCAGCCGGGTTGGTCCGCTCCTCCGCGTGGTCCGCGGTCGCGCTCACGGCTTGCCTCCTGATCTTGTTTCGGAAAATGCTTCAGCCGCGCGCGTACGCGAGGCATTGGCCGTAGTCCACACGGGCGGGACGGATCGCGCAAGTACCCGGCCGCCGAGACCGCCGAAACGGTGACGTTTACGGCCGTCCCGCCGCAACTCCAGGCACGCTTGCGTCCGGGGGCGCCGGAAACGTCCCACCCCCTTCGCCACCTTTGTACGCTTCCGTACCGCCGGTCCGCCAATCGGGGGCTGTCTGTTACCCATCGGTAGAGATGACGTAACCGCTCTCTAGGTACACGATGGGGATCGGCGCAACCACCAGCAACCGAGCAGTGAAGGAACAGCGTGGCTTCCGGATCCGATCGCAACCCGATCATCATTGGCGGCCTGCCGAGCCAGGTCCCGGATTTCGATCCGGAGGAGACGCAGGAGTGGCTCGACTCCCTCGACGCCGCCGTCGACGAGCGCGGCCGTGAGCGCGCCCGCTACCTCATGCTCCGCCTGATCGAGCGGGCCCGCGAGAAGCGTGTGGCCGTGCCCGAGATGCGCAGCACGGACTACGTGAACACCATCGCGACCAAGGACGAGCCGTTCTTCCCCGGCAACGAGGAGATCGAGCGCAGGATCCTGAACGCGACCCGCTGGAACGCCGCGGTGATGGTCTCCCGCGCCCAGCGGCCCGGCATCGGCGTCGGCGGCCACATCGCCACGTTCGCCTCCTCCGCCTCGCTCTACGACGTCGGCTTCAACCACTTCTTCCGGGGCAAGGACGAGGGCGACGGCGGCGACCAGATCTTCTTCCAGGGCCACGCCTCGCCCGGTATCTACGCGCGCGCGTTCCTGCTGGACCGGCTGGACGAGACGCAGCTCGACGCCTTCCGCCAGGAGAAGTCGAAGTACCCGAACGGGCTGTCGTCGTACCCGCACCCGCGGCTGATGCCCGGCTTCTGGGAGTTCCCGACCGTGTCGATGGGCCTCGGCCCGATCGGTGCGATCTTCCAGGCCCGGATGAACCGCTACATGGAGGCGCGCGGTATCGCCGACACCTCCCGGTCGCACGTGTGGGCCTTCCTCGGCGACGGCGAGATGGACGAGCCCGAGTCGCTCGGCCAGCTGTCCATCGCCGCCCGTGAGGGCCTCGACAACCTGACCTTCGTGGTCAACTGCAACCTCCAGCGGCTCGACGGCCCGGTGCGCGGCAACGGGAAGATCATCCAGGAGCTGGAGTCGCAGTTCCGCGGTGCCGGCTGGAATGTGATCAAGCTGATCTGGGACCGCTCCTGGGACCCGCTGCTGGCCCAGGACCGCGACGGCGTGCTGGTCAACAGGTTGAACACCACGCCTGACGGCCAGTTCCAGACCTACGCCACGGAGACCGGCGCGTACATCCGCGACCACTTCTTCGGCGACGACCACCGGCTGCGCCAGATGGTCGAGGGCATGACCGACCACCAGATCCTGATGCTGGGCCGCGGCGGTCACGACCACCGGAAGATCTTCGCGGCGTACTCGGCGGCGCGCGCCCACAAGGGCCAGCCGACCGTGATCCTCGCCCAGACGGTCAAGGGCTGGACGCTCGGTCCGAACTTCGAGGGCCGCAACGCGACCCACCAGATGAAGAAGCTGACGGTCGACGACCTCAAGGGCTTCCGCGACCGGCTGCACCTGCCGATCACCGACCAGCAGCTGGAGGACGGCCCGCCGCCGTACTACCACCCGGGCCGCGACTCGGAGGAGATCCAGTACATGCACGACCGCCGCAAGGGCCTGGGCGGGTACGTCCCGACCCGGGTCGTGCGGTCGAAGCCGCTGGTCCTGCCGGACGACAGCACGTACGCGGCCGTGAAGAAGGGCTCCGGTCAGCAGTCGATCGCCACCACCATGGCGTTCGTCCGGCTGCTGAAGGACCTCATGCGGGACAAGGAGATCGGCAAGCGGTTCGTACTGATCGCGCCGGACGAGTACCGCACCTTCGGCATGGACTCGTTCTTCCCGAGTGCGAAGATCTACAACCCGCTCGGCCAGCAGTACGAGGCCGTGGACCGCGAGCTGCTGCTCGCGTACAAGGAGTCCCCGACCGGCCAGATGCTGCACGACGGCATCTCGGAGGCGGGCTGCACGGCCTCGCTGATCGCCGCGGGCTCGGCGTACGCGACGCACGGCGAGCCGCTGATCCCGGTGTACGTTTTCTACTCGATGTTCGGCTTCCAGCGGACCGGTGACCAGTTCTGGCAGATGGCCGACCAGCTGTCGCGCGGCTTCGTCCTCGGTGCCACCGCGGGACGCACCACCCTGACCGGTGAGGGCCTCCAGCACGCCGACGGCCACTCCCAGCTGCTCGCCTCCACCAACCCGGGCTGTGTCGCCTACGACCCGGCGTTCGGCTTCGAGATCGCGCACATCGTCAAGGACGGTCTGCGGCGGATGTACGGATCCGACGCCGAGCACCCGCACGGCGAGGACGTCTTCTACTACCTGACCGTCTACAACGAGCCGATCCAGCACCCGGCCGAGCCGGAGGGCGTGGACGTCGACGGCATCCTCAGGGGCATCCACCGCTTCAAGGCGGGGGACACCGGCGGAACGGCCCGGATCCCGGCGCAGATCATGGCCTCCGGTGTCGCGGTGCCGTGGGCGGTCGAGGCGCAGCGGATCCTCGCGGACGAGTGGAACGTCCGCGCGGACGTGTGGTCGGCGACGTCCTGGAACGAGTTGCGGCGCGAGGCCGTCGCGGTCGAGCAGCACAACCTCCTCCACCCGGAGGAGGAGCAGCGCGTTCCGTACGTGACGCAGAAGCTCAGCGGCGCGGAGGGCCCGTTCGTGGCCGTCTCCGACTGGATGCGGTCGGTGCCTGACCAGATCTCCCGCTGGGTGCCGGGGCGCTACGCCTCGCTGGGCGCGGACGGCTTCGGCTTCGCGGACACGCGCGGCGCGGCCCGCCGGTACTTCCACATCGACGCGCAGTCGATCGTGCTGGCGGTGCTGACCGAGCTGGCGCGCGACGGCAAGGTGGACCGCTCGGTGCTGAAGCAGGCCGTGGACCGCTACCAGCTCCTCGACGTGGCGGCGGCGGACCCCGGGGCCGCGGGCGGCGACGCGTAGGGCTTTCGCGGGGGGACTCCGTCCCCCCCCGCACCCCCTGTGGCCCGCGGCGCTGCCATGCGGGCGGCCGCGTTGCCGGACGGGCGGGACGTCCGTTCCGCCCCCATCGCGGCCCCCTTTACGATGCGCCTCATGAAGCAACGAACCGCGCAGATGCGCTGGGAAGCGCGTACCCAGGGGCCGTTGCTGGGGCTCGCCGTGGCGTTCGGCGTCGCGTACGCCGTGCCGATCGTGGCGCCGGACGCCCAGCACTGGGTGCATCAGCTCTGCACGGTGGTGGAGTGGACGGTCTGGGGCGCCTTCGCCGTCGACTACGTCGTACGGCTGGTGCTGGCGCCGTACACCTGGCTGTTCGTCCGCAAGCACCCGCTGGACCTGCTGGCCGTGCTGCTGCCGCTGGTGCAGCCGCTGCGGCTGCTGCGGGTCGTCGCCACGCTGCTGCTGGTGGGGCGACGGGCCCGGATGGCCCCGCAGATCACGCTGACGACCTATGTGGCGGGCGCGGTCGTCGGGCTCATGATGTTCGGCTCGCTGGCGGTGCTGCACGTCGAGCGGAACGCACCCGACGGGAACATCAGGACGCTCGGCGACGCCGTGTGGTGGTCGTTCACGACGATGACGACCGTCGGATACGGGGACCACGCGCCGACGACGGGCCTCGGGCGGGTGCTCGCGGTGGGGCTGATGCTCTCCGGGATCGCCCTGCTCGGTGTGGTGACCGCCAACATCGCCGCGTGGTTCATCTCCCGCTTCGACCGGGACGACGCCGAGGAGCGCCGCCAGACGGCGCTCCTCGAAGCCCTGACCGCGGAGGTCGGACAGCTGCGGGCGGAGGTGGCGCGGCTCTCGGCGCCGCCACCGTCCGGCCCGGAGGCCCCGGGGGTCCCGGGGGTCCCGGGGGTCCCGGGGGTCCCCCAGGTTCCGGCGGCCCCGGCGGACCCAGCGGCGCCGGGGCTTCCGGCGCAGGCGTCTAGTTCTCCCACACCTTGAACGCCCGCACCCGGTACGGGGAGTGCGGCACCCAGGTGCCGCCGCCCGGGTAGGTCTCGAACTCGCCCGTCTCGGCGCACTCCGCCGACTGGTAGGTGGTGACGGGGCGCCCGGTCCGGTTGGCGAGGGCCTCGGCGCTGGTGCCGGCGGGCAGCGGGACGCAGGAGTCGATGTCGAGCCCGGACAGCTCGTACGCCTGCCTGGCCCCCTTGAAGTCCGGCTTCCCCCAGAGGCACAGCTCCCCCGGGCCGCAGGCGCCGAGCGCGGGCCGGGGCGCGGCGGAGGCGGTGGGTGCCAGGAGAGCGGTCGCGGCCAGGGCGGCGGCGAGCAGGCTCGTGGACATGGTCGTACGCATGGTGGATCAACCCCCGTGTCGTTGTGGATCATTCGGCCGCAGCCTGACCTGTCCAGGACCGCGTACGGAAGTCCGGCCGGAGCGGATCACCCTGATAGGCGACAGCCCCGCCGGAACCTCCCGGCGGGGCTGTCGTGCGTCACACGCGTCACACGGTTGACGTCAGATGTGGGCCGCGCCCGCACCCGCCTCCGCGTTCTCGCCGCGCTTGGTGAAGAGCGCGACACCGGCCGCCACCACGGCGACGATCCCGGCGACCGTGAAGGCCAGGCCCATGCCCGACATGAAGGTGTCGTGCGCGACGCCCGCGATCTGCGCCGCGACCGGCTGCGGGGTGTCCGGCGCGACGGGGGCCATGCCCACCTCGACCGCCTGCTTGGCGAGGCCGAGCTGCTCGTCCGGCAGCGGCGGAAGGCCCGCGTCCGTCCAGTTGGCCGACAGGTCGGAGCTGACCTTGGCCGACATGACCGCGCCCAGCACCGCCGTACCGAGGCTGCCGCCGACCTGCATGGCGGCCTGCTGGAGACCGCCCGCCACGCCGGAGAGCTCCAGCGGCGCGTTGCCGACGATGACCTCGGTGGCGCCGACCATGACCGGCGCGAGGCCGAGGCCGAGGAGGGCGAACCAGAGAGACATCTGGAGCGTGCCGGTGTCCGTCGTAAGAGTGGTCATGCCGAACATCGCGACGGCCGTGCAGACCATGCCGCCGACCAGCGGGATGCGCGGGCCGAACTTGGTGATGAGCGCTCCCGCGAGCGGCGACGAGACGATCATCATCGCGGTGAGCGGCAGTAGGTGCAGACCGCTGTCGATGGCGCTCATGCCGTGCACGTTCGCCAGGTAGAACGTGACGAAGAAGAGTCCGCCCATGAAGGCGAAGGCCATCAGCACCATCAGCACCGTGCCCGCCGAGACCGGCACGGAGCGGAACAGCCGCAGCGGGATGAGCGGCTCCTTGACCCTGGTCTCCCAGAAGGCGAAGACCGCGAACAGGACCACGGCGGCGGCCAGCCAGCCCAGCGTGTCCGCCGAGCCCCAGCCCCACTCGCCCGCCTTGATGAGCGGCCAGATGAGGGCGAACATCGCGCTGGACAGCAGCACGATGCCGGGGATGTCGAACGAGCGCGGCGCGTTCTCGGCGCGGTGGTCCTTGAGGATGACCGCACCGATGACCAGCGCGAGGATGCCGACCGGCACGTTGATGAAGAAGACGGACTGCCAGCTGACGTGCTCGACGAGCACACCGCCGAGGATCGGGCCGCCGGCCGTCGAGGCACCGATGACCATGCCCCAGATGCCGATCGCCATGTTCAGCTTCTCGGCGGGGAAGGTGGCGCGCAGCAGGCCGAGCGCGGCCGGCATCAGCAGGGCACCGAAGAGGCCCTGGAGCACACGGAAGACGATCACGAGGGCGATCGAGTCGGAGAGGCCGATGGCCCCGGAGGCCGCGGCGAAGCCCGCGACACCGATGAGGAAGGTCTGGCGGTGGCCGAAGCGGTCACCGAGCTTGCCGGCGGTGATCAGCGCCACGGCGAGCGCCAGCAGATAGCCGTTGGTGATCCACTGGACGTCGGCGAGCGAGGCGCCGAGGTCCTTCTGGATCGCCGGGTTGGCGATCGCGACGATGGTGCCGTCGAGTGCGACCATCATCACGCCGATGGCCACGGAGATGAGCGTCAGCCAGGGGTGGCCGCGGAGCCCCTTGGCCGGCGCCGGTGCGGGAGCGTGGTCCGCGGGCGCCTTTTCGACGGTGGTCTGACTAGTCATGCGATGAGATTATGTCAGCGTCTGACAGTTGACAAAATATTTCATCAGTCGGTAACTGTCATGTCGCTCACATATAGGCTGAGCTGGGAAAAGCGACAAAGAGACAGCGGGGAGCAGACCACAAGGTGACCGGAACCGGACTCCGCGAGCTGAAGAAGCAGCGCACCCGCGACGCCCTGCTGCGGGCCGCGCTCGAACTCTTCACGACGCAGGGGTACGAGCACACGACGGTCGACGAGATCGCGGACGCCGTCGAGGTGTCCCAGCGCACCTTCTTCCGGTACTTCGCCAACAAGGAGGAGGCCGCCTTCGCCGTCCAGACGATGGTGGAGTCCCACTTCATCGACGCGCTGCGCGAACGGCCCGCGGCCGAGGGCCCGTTCGACGCGATGCGCCACGCCGCGATGTGCGCCTGGGACACCCTCGGCGAGGCCATCGAGGAGGTCGTCCCGGTCGAGCTCTACATGCGGACCTTCCAGATGATCGAGTCGACGCCCGCGCTGCTCGCCGTGCATCTGCGCCGCTTCGCCGAGCTGGACGAGCAGGTCGCCCGGCTCATCGCCGACCGCGAGGGCCTCGACGTGGACGCCGACCCGCGGCCCCGCGTCGCCGTCGCCGCGTTCGCCGGCGTGATGCGGGTGACGGGACGGCTCTGGGGCCAGGGCGAGGACCCGAGCCTGGACGCGATCCGGGAGCTGACCGAGAGCTATCTCGACCACCTCGGGCCGGCGCTGGCGAAGGACTGGCGGGCGCGGAGCGCAGCGGCACCGGGGGCAGCGCCGAGGGCGGCGGCTGCGGGCGGGGACGGCCGGTACAGCGGGCGTACGGGTGATCCGGGTGCGTCGGAGCGTGCGAAGGGCGCGCACGGACAGTAGTCACGCGCCGCCGTCCGCCGCGCCGGGGCCCCTCGGACGCGTGATCTCCCTCACGGTCTTCGCGGCCTCCGATCGCCGCCCCCTACGCTGAACCCCCAGTGACTGCTTTCGACACCTCCCCCACCCTCAACGTCTGGCGCGCCCTTCTCGCTCTCGCCGTCGTGTTCGTGCTGCTCGCGACCACCGGCTGGACCGTCGTACGAGGTCGGCACGGTCCCACCGAGCCCAGGGAAGCCGCACTCGCCGCCTGGGGGCAGGCCGCCCGCATCGGGCACCGTCCGCTGCCCGACCCGGAGGCACGGCCCGCCGTGGTGGCCGGATTCTTCGCCGCCATCGGCAAGCGGAAGGCCGCCGCGCTGGCCGAGCAGCACCCCCTCGTCGTGGGCAATCTCAACGGCGCACCGGTCACGCTCCGCTACCGCGCCAACCGGATCTCCCTCGCCCAGGCGCGCCAGGTGGAACGGTGGCGGATGCACGACAGCAGGCTGTCCGACGAGGGCAGGCACGAGGCGGGCCGGCGCATGCACCGGTTCGAGTCGATGCTGCGGCCCGGCCGGCAGATCCTGGCGTTCGACCCGTCGGGCAAGGGCCGCGCCGCCGAGGTCATCGGCGACCTCGACCGCGCGCAGCGGGTGTCGGTGATCGTCCCCGGGGTCGACACGAACCTGCTGACGTTCGAGCGGACCAGGCGCAAGTACGCGGCCCCGGTGGGGATGGCCGAATCGCTGTACGCCGCCGAGCGCGCCGCGTCGCCCCGCACACGTACGGCCGTCATCGCCTGGGCCGACTACACCACCCCGGCGGGTGTCGGCCTCGACGCCTCGACCGGGCGGCTCGCCACGACCGGCGCCGACCGGCTCGTGGCACTGACCGGTGCGCTGCCCGGCAGCGCGCCCATCACGCTCTTCTGCCACAGCTACGGCTCCGTGGTGTGCGGGGTCGCCGCCCGCGAACTGCCCGGCCGCGTCGGTGATGTCGCGGTCGCCGGCAGCCCCGGCATGCGGGCGCAGAGCGCGGCGCAGCTGCACACCGCGGCCCGGGTGTGGGCGATGCGCGACCGCGACGACTGGATCCAGGACGTGCCCTACCTGGAGGTCGGCGGGCTCGGCCACGGCGCGGATCCGATGACGCCGGAGTTCGGTGCGCGGGTGCTGTCGGCGGCCGGCGCGTCCGGCCACACCGGCTACTTCGAGCCAGGCACCGAAAGCCTGCGCAACTTCGCCGAGATAGGCGTCGGTTCGTATACGACGGTGAGCTGCATGGACGGTGCGTCGGCGTGCCGCAGCGGGTTGGATCCGAGGGGGGACGCGCGGGCGCACGCCGCCTACGATGAGGCGCATGGGTGATGTGCTGGCCGGAATTCATGCCACCTGGGAGTTCGAACCGGACTCCGTACTCATCCGCTTCACACGGGGGAACAGAGGCACGCCGAGGCTGTTCCAGGCGCTGCGCGAGCGGCGCATCCCCCTCGAAGCGCTGGAGTCGGTGACCCTCTCCCAGGGCAAACGCGGCACGGTCGTGCTGCACGCGGTGCCGAGACCGGGCGCCGATCCGCTGATGGACGCGGCCGCGGGGCAGCTGAAGCCGGGCTGCGACCCGTACCGGCTGGTGCTGCCCGAGGGGTGCGAGACGCTCGCCGAGCACTACGCGGACGAACTGCGCGCGGCGCTCCCCGACGCCGGGGGAGCGCCCGCCGCGGCGGGTCTGGTGCGGGCGCCGGCCGGGCCGCTGCAGTTCAAGGCGTACGACGGGAAGGCAGCCTTCGACGGCGAGAAGGTGTCGTTCCGCTGGTCCTGGACGGGCGCCTCGTCCGCCAAGTGGAAGGCGGGGGACCAGAGTTTCGCCGTGTCCCAGCTCACCGGGGTCGAGTGGCGCTCCCCCGAGGCCCTCGACGGCCATCTGCGCCTGCTGCCCCGCCCCGCCCCGGCCGACGCCCCCGCTCCGGACAGGGCCCGGACCCAGGCCGACCACGACCCGGCCGCGGTCGTCTTCGGGCTGGGCTACGGCCCGGTCCACGAGTCCCTGCCGTTCGCGGCGGCGGTCCTGGAGGCCGTCCGGGCCGCCTTCCCGGCCCCGGTCCTCACCGCGCCGGTCCTCACCGTCCCGCCCGCCCCGCCCGTCCCGCCCGCCGCGGGCGGCGGCCCCGCGGCCGTCGCCGAGCGCATACGGCACCTGGGGGAGCTGCACAGCGCGGGCCTGGTGACGGACGAGGAGTTCCGGGCGAAGAAGGCGGAGCTCCTGGCGGAGTTGTAGGACACCGATGCCGTGCGGGGCGTCGTACGCGGCTCCGTGCCGGGCGTCATACGCGGGCGGCTCCGTGCCGGGGGCGTCATACCCGGGTATGACGCCCCGCGGTATGACGCCCCCGGCAGGCGGGCCGCCTACGCTGGGCGGGTCATGTCCCGTGCCCCCGTCCCCGCCCCGCTCGCCGACGGCCTGCGTCATGTGCGCGAGGCGCTGCTCGGCCTCAAGCAGCCGTCGCACGCCCCGGCCGCGCCGCTCGCCGACTCGCCCAGGCGCTGGCTGCGCCTCGCGCCGTACGCGGTCGTGCTCGCGCTCACCGCCGCCCTGCTGCCGGTGACGATCAGCGTGCTCACCAACGACTACCGGGTGAACGGGGGCATCGCCGGGGCGCTGGCCACGGCACAGACCGCGCCGCTGCTGCTCGCCGTCGCCCGGCCGCTCCAGGCGTGGTGGATCGTCTTCGCCGCCGACGTGCTGGGCGCGGCCGTCCTCCTCGGCGCGGACGGCACGGCCGGCAGGAGCTGGCCGTGGACGCCGATGGGCGTCGTCGGCTATCTGGGGCTGATGCTCTTCCTGGGGCTGCGCGAGCCGCGCCGCACCCTGCTCACCGTCTGGCTGGTGACCGGTGCGACCGGGTTCCTCTTCGAGATGGTCTCGCAGAAGCGCAGCGACGGCATCCATGTGCTGCTGTTCGTGCTGAGCGGCGTCGTGCTCCTGTTCGCCGACATCCTGCGCACCCGCGGTGAGGTGCAGCGGAAGCTGGCCGAGCAGGAGACCATCAGCGAGGCCGAGCGGGCCCAGCGCACCCTGCTGGAGGAGCGGGCGCGGATCGCCCGGGAGCTGCACGACGTGGTGGCGCACCACATGTCGGTGATCACGGTCCAGGCGGACTCGGCGCCCTACCGGATCCAGGGGCTCCCGGACGGCGCCCAGGAGGAGTTCGCGACGATCGCCTCCGGCGCGCGCGAGTCGCTCGCGGAGATGCGGCGGCTGCTCGCGGTGCTGCGCAGCGAAGGATCCGAGGCCGAGCGGGCGCCGCAGCCCGGGCTCGGCCGGGTGCAGCAGCTGGTCGAGGCGACGGTACGGGCCGGGGTGCCGGCCGAGCTGTCGCTCCCGGCCCGACTGGGCGACGTACCCCAGGCCGTGGACCTGTCCGCGTACCGGATCGTGCAGGAGGCGCTCGCGAACGTGATCCGGCACGCGCCCGGCGCGGCGACGCGGGTGTCGGTGGCCGCGGACGGCGCGTACCTCACGGTCCTCGTGGTCAACGGCCCGTCCGCCGAGCCGGTCGCGCCGCTGGAGACCACCGGGACCGGCCACGGCCTGGTCGGGATGCGCGAACGCGTACGGTTGACCGGCGGCACCCTGGACACCGGCGCGCTGCCGGACGGGGGCTTCCGGATCGCCGCGCGCCTGCCTCTGACACCGCCGGCGACGGCCCCGGCGACGGCCCCGGCGACGCCTCCGACGAACGGGAAGGACCCCCGTTGACCATCCGCGTGATCATCGTCGACGACCAGGCCATGGTGCGCGCGGGGTTCGCCGCACTGCTGGCGGCGCAGCCGGACATCGACGTCGTGGGCGAGGCACCGGACGGCCGGCAGGGCGTGGCGGTGGCCCGCGCCGCGCATCCCGACGTGGTCCTGATGGACGTGCGGATGCCGGAGCTGGACGGGCTCGCCGCGGCCCGCGAGATCCTGTCGCCGCCGCCCGGGGTCGTCCGGGTGCCGAAGGTGCTGATGCTGACCACCTTCGACGTCGACGACTACGTGTACGAGGCGCTGCGCGCGGGCGCGTCCGGCTTCCTGCTGAAGGACGCGCCGCCCGCCGACCTGATCTCGGCCGTACGGATCGTCGCGTCGGGCGAGGCGCTCCTCGCGCCCTCCGTGACCCGCCGTCTCATCGCCGACTTCGCCGCCCGGGGCCCGGCCCCCCGGAAGGACCGCGCCTCGCTGCGGCTCCACGGCCTCACCCCGCGCGAGACCGAGGTCCTGGAGCTGATCGCCCGCGGCATGTCCAACCAGGAGATCGCCGGCCATCTGGTCCTCGCCGAGCAGACGGTCAAGACCCACATCGGGCGGGTGCTGTCCAAGCTCGCCCTGCGCGACCGCGCGCAGGCGGTGGTCTTCGCGTACGAGTCGGGTCTTGTGACCCCCGGCGGCCAGTAGGGGGCGACCCGTAGTACCCGGGTATCACCCGGGAGTTGGCTCCCCGGTGTGACGCCCCCTCAGGAACCGTCCTCCTACCTTCCCCTCCGCCACACAGCCGGAGGAGGAAGAGGGGATCATGAGACGGTTCGGGAGGACTCTGGTCGCCGCGGCGCTCGCGACGACCGTCGTCACAGGAACGGCGGGATGGGCTTCCGGGACCGCCCAGACGCCCGTCACAGGGCCACCGCCGGGGGCCGCGGAATGGCGGGCGGACCGTTCGCTCGGGCGGGAGCTGCCGGATCCGGCGAACGCGTCCCCCGGTGACGTCGCCGCGTTCTTCGCCTCGCTGACGGACGATCAGCGGCGCTCGCTCACGGCACGCCACCCGCTCGTCGTCGGGAACCTGGACGGCGTCCCGCCCGCGTTGCGCTACGAGGCCAACGCCCGTTCCCTGGGCGCCGCCGCGGACGGCCGGCGGATCCTCGCCCACGACCCGCGCGGACGCGGGCAGCTCGCCGAGGTGTTCGGCGACCTGGAGCACGCCCCCCACATCGCCGTGGTCGTGCCGGGCTCCGACATCGACGCGGGCACCTTCGACCGCACGAGCGCGATGGCGCGGTCGCTGTACGAGGCGACGGGCCGGCGGACCGCCGTCGTCGCCTGGGCCGGCTACACGACACCCCTCGGCATCGGTCTCGACGCCGCGACCGGCGCGCTCGCGGAGGCGGGCGCCCGGCGGCTGACCCGCTTCACCCAGGGCCTCGCGGCGAACGGCGCCGCCACGCCCGCGCTGTTCTGCCACAGCTACGGGTCCGTCGTGTGCGGGCTCGCCGCCTCCGGGGCCGCCGCCCGCGACATCGTCGTCCTCGGCTCGCCCGGCATGCGCGCCGACAGCGCCGCCGACCTGGGCACGGACGCCCGGATCTGGGCCGCCAAGTCCCCCGCCGACTGGATCTCCAAGGTCCCGAACGTCGAACTCCTCGGCCTCGGCCACGGCCACGACCCCGCCGACCCGGCCTTCGGCGCCCGGCGCGTCCCCGCGGACGACGTCCCGGGCCACACCGGCTACTTCGCGCCCGGGACCACGTCACTGCGCACCTTCGCCGCCATCGCCCAGGGAGAAGCCCGATGAAGACGCTCGCCCCGCTCGTCGCGAGGATCGAGTCCTCGACCCCGGCCCACCGCGACCGCGCGATCGACGGACTGCGCGCCCTCGCGCTGCTCGCCGTCCCGACCGGGCACTGGCTGCTCGGCGGATTCACGCTCGACGCGGACGGCGCCATCCACAATGCCAGCCCGCTGTCCGCGTTCGGCTTCTTCGCGCCGGTCAGCTGGGTGCTCCAGATGCTGGGCGTCTTCTTCCTGGTCGGCGGTCACGCATCGGTCCTCTCGTACCGCCGGCGCCCCGGCACGACAGCGCAGTGGCTGCGCGGTAGGGCCGCCCGCCTCGGGCGGCCGGTGCTGGGCGTCACGGCGGTGTGGGCCGCGCTGATCGCGGTGCTGTCCGCGGCGGGTGTCCCGGAGGACACCCTGCGCACCGGGGCGACGCTGGTCGTCCAGCCGCAGTGGTTCGTGGGCGTGTACGTCGTCGTCACCGCCCTCACCCCGCTGTGCGTACGGGCCGCCCGGCGCCTGGGCGGCTGGGCCGCGGCGCCGCTGCTGCTGTCCGTCGCCGTCGTGGACCTGCTGCGGTACGGGCCGTACGCGGACGCCGTGCCGTCCTGGCTGAGCGCGCTCAACATCCTGCCCGGCTGGCTCTTCGCCTACCAGCTCGGCGTCTGTTGGGGCGAGAAGCGCATCGGGAAGCGGGGCGGAGCGCTGCTGCTGGCGGGCGGGACGGTCCTCTTCGCGGTCCTGCTCGTCGTCTTCCACTACCCCGCGTCGATGGTCGGGGTGCCCGGGGAGGCGCGCACCAACTCCCACCCGCCGTCGCTCCTCGTCCTGGCGCTCGCGGCCGCGCAGAGCGGCGCGGCGGTGCTGCTGCGCGAGCGGATCGCACGCCTGCTGGCGCGGCCGGCGGTGTGGGCGCCGGTCGTCGTGGTGAACCTGTCCGCGATGACGATCCTGTGCTGGCACCAGACCGCGATGCTCGCGGCCGCGGTGCCGGCGTCGTACGCCGGGGCGGTCCCGGGCCTCACGACGGCCCCCGACTCGCTGGGCTGGGTCCTGGCCCGGTCGGCCTGGCTCCCGCTCTTCGCCGTGCTGCTGGTGCTGATCGCCCGCTACGCGCGGGCCTTCGAATCCCCCTGGACTGGCGCGACCCGGGCGGGGCGGGCGGCGGCGGGGGTGCTGGCGGCGGGTTTCCTGGCGTTCGCGCTGGGCGTGGCGTGAGCGCGTCCGGGCGCCGGACGCGCCCCCGCGTGCGCTACTCCCGCGAGTCCGACGTCGCCGACATGTCCAGGTACCGGCTCCCCACCACGCGCCCGGCGATCGGCTCCAGCAGCGCCAGTTCCTCCTCGCTCAGCACGATCCGGGTCGCCGCCACGTTCTCCTCCAGGCGCGAGCGCTTGCGCGTGCCGGGGATGGGGACGACCGTCAGGCCGTGGACGGCGGCGCGCTGCTGGACCCAGGCGAGGGCGATCTGCGCGGGCGTGGCGCCGTGGGACGCGGCGAGCTTCCTCACGGGCTCCAGGAGCATCGTGTTCGCCACCGCCGCGTCGCCGACCATCCGCGGCTGGTAGCGGCGGAAGTCGTCCGCCGGCAGCTCCCGCTCCGCGTCCGCGAACGCCCCGGTGAGAAAGCCCCGCCCGAGCGGCGAGTACGGCACCAGGGCGACACCCAGCTCCGCCGCCGCGGGCACCGCGCTGCGCTCCACGCCGCGGCTGAAGAGCGACCACTCGGACTGGAGCGCGGCGATCGGGTGCACGGCGTGCGCCTCGCGCAGCTCCGCGCCCGTGACCTCGCTCAGCCCGAGGTGGCGCACCTTGCCCTCCGCGACGAGCTCCGCCATCGCGCCGACGGACTCCGCGAGCGGCACGGCGGGGTCGCGCCGGTGCATGTAGTACAGGTCGATCGCCTCGACGCCGAGGCGCCGCAGGCTGCCCTCGACGCACTCGCGGACGTACGCGGGGTCGTTGCGGATCCCCCGGTACTGGGGGTCGTCCGTGCGCACGATCGCGAACTTCGTCGCGAGCGTGATCTCGTCGCGGTGGGCCGTCACGAAGGGCCGCAGGAACTCCTCGTTGGCGCCCCGCCCGTAGACGTCCGCCGTGTCGAAGAGCGTGACCCCCGCCGCGAGCGCCGCCTCCAGGGTGTCGCGGGCGGCGGCCTCGTCCGTGGCGCCGTAGAACTCGCTCATGCCCATGCAGCCGAGGCCCTGCACACCGACCTCGGGTCCCCCGGAACCGAGCGTGACGGTGGTGATCTTTCCGTTGCTGTTGGTCATCGGGGCTCAGGCCCTCTCCGACGCCCGGTGGGCGTCCGCGTAATGGCTGATCTTGTGGTCGAGCACGGCCAGCGTGTCCTGGAGCTCCGCGATCCGGGCGCGCACGTCCCGGCGCGTCGCCTCCAGCAGGGCCTGCCGCTCACCGACGGTGTGGTCGCCCTCGCGGACGAGCTCCGCGTACCGGACCATGTGCGCGACCGGCATCCCGGTGCGCCGCAGCTTGCCGACGAAGCCCAGCCAGTCCAGGTCCCGGTTGCGGAAGCGCCGCTGCCCGGTGTGGGACCGGTCGATGTGCGGCATCAGCCCGATCCGCTCGTACCAGCGCAGCGTGTGCGCGCTGAGCCCGGTCCAGGCGGCGACCTCGCTGATCGTGTAGTGGTCCTGCTCCTCGGGCCGCGGATGGGCAGGGGGCGCGGCCGCACAGACATCGGTTGTCGCGGATGTGGTCTCCAGCACCGTCATGACCTCCACGCTAGGACCTTGGAGTGCACTCGAAGCAAGCGAAAGCCGGTCGGCGGGCATCGGGGCGGTGACTGAGGGGGGTGTCCGGTGGGGACACCCCCTAGCCTGCACGCCATGACGACCGCCATGACGACCGCCATGAGCCGCGCACGCCGCGCACGCCCCGACGACGCCGAAGAGCTGGTCCGCCTGCGCACCGTCATGCTCGACTCGATCGCCGGCCGCCGGCCCCCGGCCGCGGCCCCCGACACGAGCTGGCAGCCCGCCGCCGTCGACGCCCTGCGCAGCCGGCTCGCGGACCCGGACGGCAGTCTGACGGCCTTCGTGGTCGAGCGGCCCGGCGGGCTCGCCGCCTGCGCGGTGGGGACGATCGAGTACCGGCTCGGCTCCCCCGGCAACCCCGCCGGCACGACCGGCTACGTCTTCAGTGTCGCCACCGATCCCGACCGGCGCCGCCGGGGCCACTCACGGGCCTGCATGGAAGGGCTGCTCGGCTGGTTCCGGGAGCGCGGTGTGAGCAGGGTCGATCTGCGCGCCTCCGAGGAGGGGGAGCCGCTGTACGCGTCGCTGGGCTTCGTCCGCACCCCCGACCCGGCGATGCGGCTGGCCTTCCGTGACCTTTAGGACCCGGGCCCGGACCCGAACCCGGACCCAGCCCCCAGACCGCGCCAGCTTCAGCGCCGCTCTCTCCACCACACCGCCCGTGACCAGGTCGTCCAGGCCGCCGGCGTGATCGCCGACGCCACCATCGCCCTCGTGGGCGCCGTCGTCGGAAAGTCCTGGACAGCCCCGCTCACCGAGCCGAGCCGCGCTGCATCGCCACGTTGGTGACCGCGGCACGCCGCGAAGACCGCGGCCGACCGGGCCATCGACCACCACGGCCCGCCCCTCGCGCGCGAAGACAGTCCGGCAGGGCGTCAGTCAGCCAGCCCGGCTATTCAGCGGAATGGGGAGCGAGCTGACGCGCTATTGGTTCCGCAGCGCCCACGCCGGCGTTGTTCCGGCTCACGGCTCCTGCCTCTGTGACCGTCACCAACGGGCCTATGACGTAACGGATGCACACTGCAGGTTCCCGCATCGCTGTGTGATCTTCTTCAAGCGGCCCTCACTGAACCGCTTTAGACATGGCCTCATCTACGAATTCGCAACGGACCACTACCCGTTCGATGCTGAGGCTGCGCAGGACCTCGCCTCACACCAACAACCCATGCCCGATCAACCCCGAAACGGAATTCAACCCATTGCGTACTCGTACCCTCATATCGACTGGCCTCACGCTCACCGCATCCGCTCTCACCGCATCCGCCCTCACCGCCGCCCCAGCGGCCGCCCTCAACGGTGGCACTGAATCATCAGCAGCCTATTCGTTCATGGGTTCGCTGCAGCGCGCGGAGTCGCCACGGCCTGACGGACATGTGTGCGGCGCTGCACTGATTGCGCCGCAATGGATGGTCACCGCCGGCCACTGCGTAAAGAACGAGGCGGGGGTGCTCGACGGGTATCCGCACGGATGGAAGGTGCGCATCGGATCCACCAGCGTGTCCTCCGGCGGCGAAGTCGTCGAGGTCGACAAATACATCAAACGCCCCGGCGATCTACAGGGAAACGACATCGCTCTGCTCAAGCTGAAAACCCCGGCCAAGAGCCGGCCCATCAAGATCGCCGCCGGCAAGCCGGCTGAAAAAACACCGGTTCGGATCCTCGGCTGGGGGATGACCTGCGACAAGCTGGAACCCAAGTGCTTCCCCGATCACTTGCGCGAGGCTGACACGGTGGTGCAGGCCGCCGCTCCTTGCGAGGACGTCGGGATCAAGGAGACCGAGCTCTGCATCGGCAGTCTCGACGGAAAGATCCGCCCGACCAACACGGACTCCGGCGGCCCAGCGATCGTACGGGCCGGCGATGGTTGGGCTCTGGTCGGTGCCGTCAGCGGTGGCGACATCAAAAAGCCTGGCGTCTACACTGCCGTCCCGGCGTTTCGCTCCTGGATGAAAGACGTCATGACTGCGAAGCAGCCGACTTTGGAAGGCGCCGTCGATCTCGAAGGCTGTTCCGGGTCGTTGGTGAAGACGGACACCGCCAAACCAAGTGACCCTGCACTGTTGCTGACCAACGGCCACTGCGTAACCGGGGACCGGCCCGCGCCCAAGTCCGCGGTGGTGGATCGGGCGGAGAAGCGAAAGGTGACGGTACTCGACCGCGCGGGGAAGCCGAAGACAACCGCTTCCACCACCAAACTGAGCTATGCCACAATGACCGGCACCGACGTCGCGCTGTACCAATTGGACAAGACTTACGCCCAGTTGGCTTCCAAAGGCGCCAAGGTGTTCAAGCTCGCGGCCACCGGCCCCCGGGAAGCCGACCCGATCGGCCTCATCGCCGGCGGCTTGCGGCAAAGCTGGACCTGCGCGGTAGGCAGTGTGGTGCCGGAGCTTCGAGAAGAGGGCTACGTGTTGCGCAACGCGATCCGCTACACCGAGGACTGCTACCCCGATGCCGGTGCCTCCGGGGCACCTCTCATCAACCCGCACACCGGCCTTGTGGTCGGGATCCACAACACCACCAACGACCAGGGTGGAGTCTGCACGGAAGGGAACCCGTGCGAGGTCGACAATGAGGGACACATGAGTGTCCATAAGGCACGCAGGTACGGCCAGCAGACCGCGGGCATCGTCCCGTGTCTGACGGCCGGGTCGCGAATCGATCTTTCCTTGCCGAAGTGCACGCTGACAAAGCCGGCTTCCTGACGACGAGACGGTCCTCGGGCCGGCCGCGCGCCGGAAGCAGAGGGGAAGCACCACCGTGCGAGCACTGCGCACCGGGGTGCTGCGCCTGCCGGCCGCCGTCCCCGCGCTGCTCTTCGGCAGCGCGGGGACGGCGCAGGCGCACCCCTTCGGCGGCGACACGGTGGCTGCCTGCGCGAGCGTTCTCCCGACTCCCGAAGCTCCCCTCCCGCGTCCCGGAAAGCAGCAGATCACGGCACCGTCGACGCCGGACTCCCGCCCCTCACCGCACGGCCTTGCCCTTGTAGGGTCGTACGCATGCAGAGCCTGGCGATGACCGAGAACTGGCCCGTCCCGACCGCGGCCGCCGCCGTCGTCCGCGCGGACGGCACCGTCGCCGGGGCGTACGGCCCCACCGCGCACCGCTTCCCGCTGGCATCGGTGACCAAGCCGCTCGCCGCGTACGCCGTGCTCGTCGCGTACGAGGAGGGCGCGGTCGAGCTGGACGAGCCGGCCGGGCCCGAGGGGTCCACGGTCCGCCATCTGCTCGCGCACACCAGCGGTCTCGCCTTCGACGAGCACCGGCCGACCGCCCCGCCCGGCGCGCGCCGGCTGTACTCGAACGCGGGCTTCGAGGTGCTCGGCGACCACATCGCCGAGGCGACGGGCATCCCGTTCGCGGAGTATCTGCGACAGGCCGTGCTGGAGCCGCTCGGCATGGCGTCCACGACGCTGGACGGCTCCCCGGCCAAGGACGGCGTGTCGAGCGTCGACGACCTGGTGCGGTTCGCCGCGGAGGTACAGGCCCCCCGGCTGCTCGACCCGCGGACCGTCCTGGAGGCCATGTCCGTCGTGCACCCCGGCCTCTCCGGGATCCTGCCGGGGTACGGGCACCAGAAGCCCAACGACTGGGGCCTCGGCTTCGAGATCCGCGACGCCAAGTCCCCGCACTGGACGGGGGCGGCGTCCTCACCGCGTACGTTCGGGCACTTCGGCCAGTCCGGCACCTTCCTGTGGATCGACCCGGACGCGCGGGCCGCGTGCGTGGCGCTGACCGACCGGTCCTTCGGGCCGTGGGCGATCGCGGCGTGGCCGCCGTTCACGGACGCGGTCCTCGCGGAACTGCGCGGTTGACGGCCGCCGCATCCGGCCGCAGCTCCCCTGCCCTGTAGGCACGGTGGCCGGCTGGGCACGGGCGCCGGGCGAAGAGCGCCGGGCGAAGGGCGCCGGGCGAAGGGCGCCGTCAGCCCGACAGCTCCCAGACGAGCACCTCGGCGGCGCCGGCGGCGGCGAGTTCGAGCCCTTCCGCGTCGGTGATCCGCGCCGAGTCGCCGGGGCCGAGTGCGTCGCCTGCGAGGCGGACGACCCCGCGCACGACGTGGACGTAGGCGAAGGGCGCGTCGGGGACGGCGGTCCGCTCGCCGGCCGCGAGCCGCCGCACGTGCAGCATGGCCCCGGCCTGCGGGAGTGCGTACGGCGTCGCGTCGGCGATGCCGTGCACGATCTCGTACGACGGCTCCCCGCCCGGATCCTTCGGCACGAGCCACATCTGCACGAACGTCAGCGGTGCGTCCCCTTCGTTGCGCTCGACGTGCCGCACCCCGCCGGCCGAGCTGAGCCGCTGCACGTCCCCGGGCCGCACGAGGGTGGCGTGCCCGGCGGAGTCCCGGTGGGTGAGCTCGCCCTCCACGACCCAGGTGACGATCTCGGTGTGGCTGTGGGGGTGCTCGTCGAACCCGGCACCGGGTTCGAGGCGCTCCTCGTTGCAGGCGAGTACCCCGCCGAAGCGGAGGTTGTCCGGGTCGAAGAACCGCCCGAACGAGAAGGCGTGCCACGACTCGATCCCGGCGTCCGGCTCCCCGCCCCGATAGCGCCGTCCGGCGCGCCATACGGAAATCACGCCTCTACGGTAGGGCCCGCGGGCCCTGCCCCGGGCGCCTGCGGCGGCCTTCGCCCCGCCCCGCGCCGTGGCCGGGACCCCCGCGCAGGCCCGGCCGGGACCCGGGGCTCCGCGGGGGCGTCCCGATAAGGCACTCTTGTCCCCGTGCCCCATCCCGAGCCGGCCCTGCCCGCCAACGCCGCCCACCCGCACTCCGCGACCCTGAAGCGCCTGGAGCAGTCCTCAGGGCGGCTGGCCGCGAACGCCATCGCCCGCATGGACGAGACGCTGCCGTGGTACCGGGCGATGCCCCCGGAGAACCGGTCGTGGATCGGTCTGGTCGCCCAGGCCGGTATCGCCGCGTTCACCGAGTGGTTCCGGCACCCCGAGACCCCGCAGGCGATCTCGACCGATGTCTTCGGCACGGCGCCGCGCGAGCTGACCCGTGCGATCACTCTGCGCCAGACCGTGGAGATGGTGCGGACCACCATCGAGGTGATGGAGTCGGCGATCGAGGAGGTCGCCGCGCCGGGCGACGAGTCGATCCTGCGCGAGGCGCTCCTCGTCTACGCGCGGGAGATCGCCTTCGCCACCGCGCAGGTGTACGCGCAGGCCGCCGAGGCCCGCGGCGCCTGGGACGCACGCCTCGAATCGCTCGTCGTGAACGCGGTGCTGTCGGGCGAGGCCGACGAGGGCGCCGTCAGCCGGGCCGCCGCCCTCGGCTGGAACTCGCCGGAGCATGTGTGCGTCGTGCTGGGCACCGCGCCCGACGGCGACAGCGAGCTCACCGTCGAGGCGATCCGCCGCGCGGCCCGGCACGCCAAGCTCCAGGTGCTGACCGGAGTGCTCGGCGACCGGCTCGTGGTCATCGCGGGCGGCAACGACAATCCGCTCCAGGTCGCCAAGGCGCTGATCGGCCCGTACGCCGCCGGTCCCGTCGTCGCGGGCCCCGTCGTGCCCGACCTGCTGGCGGCGACCCGCTCGGCGCAGGCCGCAGCCGCCGGGCTGAAGGCGTGTTCGGCCTGGCAGGACGCCCCTCGGCCGGTGCTGGCGGACGATCTGCTGCCGGAGCGCGCCATCGCCGGCGACCCGTCGGCCCGCGAGCAGTTGGTGGAGGAGATCTACAGACCGCTCGAGGAAGCCGGGTCGGCGCTCCTGGAAACCCTGAGTGTCTATCTGGAGCAGGCGAGCAGTCTGGAGGGTGCGGCCCGGATGCTTTTCGTCCACCCCAACACCGTCCGCTACCGGCTCCGACGTGTGACTGACGTCACCGGCTGGTCACCCTCCGATGTGCGCTCCGCGTTCACTCTCCGGATCGCACTCATCCTCGGGCGTCTGGTAGACGGCGATCCGCAGTCCTAGTCTTTTGTCGGACACCAACAATTCCCCCGACGGTTCTTGGTCCCTGTCCCCACGGGCGGCCCGGACCGTCCACAAGAGAGAGTGTGAGGGTGCTCGTACTCGTCGCTCCCGGCCAAGGCGCTCAGACGCCCGGCTTCCTGACTCCCTGGCTCGAACTCCCCGGCGCGGCCGACCGCATCGCGGCCTGGTCCGACGCCATCGGACTCGACCTCGCCCACTACGGCACCAAGGCCGACGCGGACGAGATCCGCGACACCTCCGTGGCGCAGCCGCTGCTCGTCGCGGCCGGTCTGCTGTCCGCGTCCGCCCTGGGAGACCTCGCGCCCGGTGCCGTCGCGGGCCACAGCGTCGGTGAGATCACGGCCGCCGCCTTCGCGGGTGTCCTCGACGACACCGCCGCGCTGGGCTTCGTACGGACACGAGGGCTGGCGATGGCCGAGGCGGCCGCCGTCACCGAGACCGGCATGTCGGCGCTGCTGGGCGGCGACCCCGATGTCACCGTCCCGCACCTGGAGAAGCTGGGTCTGACCCCGGCGAACGTCAACGGCGCGGGCCAGATCGTGGCCGCGGGCACCAAGGAGCAGCTCGCCGCCCTGGAGGCCGACAAGCCCGAGGGCGTGCGGCGTGTCGTGGCGCTCCAGGTCGCCGGCGCGTTCCACACGCACCACATGGCTCCCGCGGTCGCGAAGCTCCAGGAGGCGGCGACGGCCCTCACCGTCGCCGACCCGAAGGTGACGTACGTGTCCAACAAGGACGGCCGGACCGTCGCGACGGGGGACGAGGTCGTCTCCCGGCTCGTCGGCCAGGTCGCCAACCCGGTCCGCTGGGACCTGTGCATGGAGACCTTCAAGGAGCTCGGTGTGACCGCCCTCGTCGAGGTGTGCCCGGGCGGCACCCTCACCGGTCTCACCAAGCGCGCCCTGCCGGGCGTCGCGACGCTCGCCCTGAAGACCCCCGACGACCTCGACGCGGCCCGCACGCTCGTCGCCGAGCACCAAGCAGCCTGACGAAGGAGCCGAGAGCGCATGTCGAAGATCAAGCCCAGCCAGGGCGCCCCGTACGCGCGGATCATGGGTGTCGGCGGCTACCGCCCCACCCGGGTCGTGCCGAACGAGGTGATCCTCGAGACGATCGACTCCTCCGACGAGTGGATCCGTTCCCGCTCGGGTATCGCGACCCGCCACTGGGCCTCCGACGAGGAGACCGTGACGGCGATGTCGGTCGCGGCGTCGGGCAAGGCCATCGCCGACGCCGGGATCACCCCGGAGCAGATCGGCGCCGTGATCGTCTCCACCGTGTCGCACTTCAAGCAGACCCCGGCGGTCGCCACGGAGATCGCGGACCAGATCGGCGCGGTCAAGCCGGCGGCGTTCGACATCTCCGCGGGCTGCGCGGGCTTCGGTTACGGACTGACGCTCGCCAAGGGCATGGTCGTCGAGGGCTCCGCCGAGTACGTCCTCGTCATCGGCGTCGAGCGGCTCAGCGACCTCACCGACCTGGAGGACCGCGCGACGGCCTTCCTGTTCGGCGACGGCGCGGGCGCGGTCGTCGTCGGCCCCGCGAAGGAGCCGGCGATCGGCCCCACGGTCTGGGGTTCCGAGGGCGACAAGTCGGAGACCATCAAGCAGACCGTGCCGTGGACGGACTACCGCGACGGCACCGTCGAGCGGTTCCCCGCCATCACCCAGGAGGGCCAGGCGGTGTTCCGCTGGGCCGTCTTCGAGATGGCGAAGGTCGCCCAGCAGGCGCTGGACGCGGCCGGGATCGCCTCCGACGACCTGGACGTCTTCATTCCGCACCAGGCGAACATGCGGATCATCGACTCGATGGTGAAGACTTTGAAGCTGCCGGACCACGTCACGGTCGCCCGTGACGTGGAGACCACCGGCAACACCTCGGCCGCCTCGATTCCGCTCGCGATGGAGCGGCTTCTGGCGACCGGACAGGCGAAGAGCGGCGACACCGCGCTCGTCATCGGCTTCGGGGCGGGGCTCGTCTACGCCGCGACGGTCGTTACCCTCCCCTAGGGCACATCCGGATCTTCCGGGTACGCCCTGATCAACTCTCTGCATCAACACCGAAGGAGCGCCACATGGCCGCCACTCAGGAAGAGATCGTCGCCGGTCTCGCCGAGATCGTGAACGAGATCGCCGGTATCCCGGTCGAGGACGTCCAGCTGGACAAGTCCTTCACCGACGACCTGGACGTCGACTCGCTGTCCATGGTCGAGGTCGTCGTCGCCGCCGAAGAGCGCTTCGACGTCAAGATCCCGGACGAGGACGTCAAGAACCTCAAGACGGTCGGCGACGCCGCCGGCTACATCCTGAAGCACCAGGCCTGATCCAGGCCGATCAGGTACGCCACCCAGCGGTGGCGCCGCTGATTCACGAACCCTCATAGACCGTGGAGAAAGAATTCCTGTGAGCTCGACCAATCGCACCGTGGTCGTCACCGGTATCGGCGCAACCACACCGCTGGGTGGCGACTCGGCATCGACCTGGGAAGGTCTGGTCGCGGGACGCTCCGGCGTCCGCCCGCTGGAGGGCGAACGCTTCGCCGACCTGCCCGTCCGTATCGCCGCCCCGGCGGCGGTGGACCCGTCCGAGGTCCTTCCCCGCCCGCTGGCGCGCAAGCTGGACCGCTCGGCCCAGTTCGCGCTGATCGCGGCCCGTGAGGCGTGGGCCGACGCCGGCTACACGGCCCCCGCCGGCACTGAGGCATCGGACGCCGACGCGTCGGGCCCGCAGATCGCCCCCGAGCGGCTCGGTGCCGTCATCGCCTCCGGCATCGGCGGTGTGACCACACTGCTCGACCAGTACGACGTGCTGAAGGAGAAGGGCGTACGCCGCGTCTCCCCGCACACCGTGCCGATGCTCATGCCCAACGGCCCCTCCGCCAACGTCGGCCTCGAGGTCAACGCCCAGGCGGGCGTGCACACTCCGGTCTCCGCCTGCGCCTCCGGCGCCGAGGCGATCGGTTACGCCGTCGAGATGATCCGCACCGGCCGCGCCGATGTCGTGGTCGCGGGCGGCACCGAGGCGGCGATCCACCCGCTGCCGGTCGCGGCCTTCGCCAACATGATGGCGATGTCCAAGAACAACGACGAGCCCGAGAAGGCGTCGCGCCCGTACGACAAGGCCCGTGACGGCTTCGTCCTCGGCGAGGGTGCGGGCGTCGTCGTGCTGGAGTCCGCGGAGCACGCGGCCGCGCGGGGCGCGAGGGTGTACTGCGAGGTGCTGGGCCAGGGTCTGTCCGCGGACAGCCACCACATCGCGCAGCCGGAGCCGACGGGCCGCGGTGTCGCGGCAGCCATGCAGAACCTGTTGGACAACACGGGTCTGAAGCCGTCCGAGGTGGTCCACCTCAACGCCCACGCGACCTCCACCCCGCAGGGCGACGTCGCCGAGATCAAGGCGCTGCGCAAGGTGCTGGGCGACGACCTCGACCATGTCGCGGTCTCCGCCACGAAGTCGATGACGGGTCATCTGCTGGGCGGTGCGGGCGGCATCGAGACCGTCGCGACGGTCCTGGCGCTGCACCACCGCATGGCCCCGCCGACCATCAACGTCGACGACCTCGACCCCGAGGTCGACGCGGACATCGTCCGCGACGAGCCGCGGAAGCTGCCCGAGGGCACGATCGCGGCGATCAACAACTCGTTCGGCTTCGGCGGCCACAACGTGGTGCTGGCGTTCCGGACGGTCTGAGCGACTCCGAGCAGCACGGACCGGGCCCGCCTCCGAAAGGGAGGCGGGCCCGGTCTGCTGTGTGCCGAAGAGGCTTCGTGCCGAGAGGGCTTTGTACCTGAGGGACTTGGTGCCTGAAGGGCTCGGTGCGCCAGGGGCTTGGTGCCGAGCGGTCAGACGACCTGGTGGAGCCAGCGGACCGGCGCGCCCTCGCCCGCGTAGCGGAACGGCTCCAGTTCGTCGTCCCACGGCTTCCCGAGCAGCCGGGAGATCTCCGCCTCCAGCTCCGTCTCCCCCTGCGCCGAACGGGCGAGTGCCGCCCGCAGCCGGTCCTCGGGGATGAGGATGTCGCCGTGGATGCCCGTGACGGCGTGGAAGATGCCGAGCTCGGGCGTGGCGCTGTAGCGCTCGCCCTCGGCCGTCGGGCAGGGTTCCGCGGTGACCTCGAAGCGCAGCATCTGCCAGCCGCGGAGCGCGGACGCGAGCTTGGAGGCCGTGCCGGGCTCGCCCTGCCAGGAGAACTCGGCTCTCCATGTGCCCGGCGACGCCGGCTGCCGGATCCAGTCGAGCTGGACCCGTACCCCCAGCACGCCCGCGACCGCCCATTCGACGTGCGGGCACAGCGCGCGTGGTGCGGAGTGAACGTACAGAACGCCGCGTGTCGTCACCGGGACCTCCAGTGTGGGACGAGGTTCGCCTTTCCCAGCGGCCTCAGTAAACAGCATCGGGAGTAAAACTCCGCAAAACGGACAGCATGTGACGTGATGTAATTTACCGGAGCCGGCGGGCAAGGTGCCTCTGGTTCGACGGGGGCAAAGCTACCGTGCGGCGGGGGCCGAGGTGTGTCGTACCGCCCGGTCGGAGGGCCGTACGCACCAAGCTTTCACCCGGCAGGACGCCTATGGGGAGGGCAGGATGCGTGAAAAGCGGCGGAGCGGGCGAACACGTCTTCGGCCGCGTTCCGCCGTCGCCACGTTGACGGCGGCGGGGCTCGTCGGGCTCGCGGCGCTCACGGGCTGTGACGGACAGCCCGGCGCCACCCGCGACGGCCGGCAGCCGCCCCGGCCCTCGCCCTCCCCCACGCCCGTCTGGGACCGCAGCCCCGCATCGGTGGCGGCCGTCGGTGACTCCATCACCCGCGGCTTCGACGCCTGCGAACTGCTCGCCGACTGCCCGGAGGCGTCGTGGGCCACGGGCACCGACACGGCGGTACGCAGCCTCGCGCAGCGGCTCCTCGGCCCGGCGTCCGCCGCCGAGCACAGCTGGAACCACGCGAGGACCGGCGCCCGTATGGCGGACCTGCCCGGCCAGATGACCCAGGCGGCGGCGCGCGGCCCGGAACTGGTCGCGGTGATGGTCGGCGCCAACGACGCCTGCCGGGCCAGACCGGAGCTGATGACTCCGGTCGCGGACTTCACCCGGTCCTTCACGGCGGCGATGGGCGCACTGCGCCGCACGGCGCCCAAGGCCCAGGTGTACGTGTCGAGCGTGCCGGACCTGATGCGGCTCTGGTCGACCGGGCGGGGCAACCCGCTCGGCCGGCAGATCTGGAAACTGGGCATCTGCGCCTCGATGCTGGGGAACGCGGAGGACATGAGCGAGGTCGCGCAGACGCGGCGCGCCCGGGTGCACGACCGGGTGGTCGCCTACAACGAGGCGCTGAAGAGCGTCTGCGCGAAGGACCGGCTCTGCCGGTACGACGGCGGGGCTGTCTTCGACTACCGCTTCACCGGCAGGCAGTTGAGCCACTGGGACTGGTTCCATCCGAGCAAGGACGGCCAGAGCCGGCTGGCGGAGATCGCCTACCGCAACGTGACGTCGTCGAGACCGCCGCGCTGACCCGGCACGGCGCCCGGAGCCGTACGCCCCGGGGCGGTTGTCAGGGACCGCCCCGGGGCCGCTGTCCCCGGCGGGGGCTCGGCTCGCCATGCGGTGGGTCACCCGTCCGGCGTCACGACCGGCGTCACGACCGGCGTCACGTCGGGCGTCACGACCGCCGTCACGACACGTCCAGCGCCACGGCCAGGCGGGGGTCGTCGAGGGCGTGGGAGGCATGGACCTCGTACGAGCCCGGGACGAAGGTCCAGGATCCCGACTCCTCGTCCCAGATCTCGAAGGCGCGCCGCGGCAGGGGGATTTCCACCTCCGTGCGCTCGCCGGGCGCGGCCTCGACGGTCGCGAAGGCGGCCAGCCAGCGTCGCGGGCGCCCGACGCCGTCCCTGGTGGGGGCCAGATAGATCTGGACGGTCTCACGGCCGGCGCGTGCACCGCTGTTGCGCAGGCGGACCCTGGCGGAGGCGGGCGTGGCCTCCAGGGACTCGTACGTCCATGTGGTGTAGCCGAGGCCGTGGCCGAAGGCGTACGCGGGCGGCGTCGCACTCCTGTCCCAGGCGCGGTAGCCGATGAACAGGCCCTCACGGTAGGAGAGCCGGCCGTCGGTGGGGGCGACCTCGGTGACGGGGGCGTCGGCGAGCGCGGCCGGCCAGGTGGTGGGGAGGCGGCCGCCGGGCTCCTCCGTGCCGAGGAGGACGTCGGCGAGGGCGGCGCCGCCCTCCTGTCCGGGGAACCAGCCGAGCAGGACCGCGGCGACGTCGTCGCGCCAGGGCAGTTCGACGGGCGAGCCCGCGTTGACGACCACCACCGTGTTCGGCTGGGCGGCGGCGACGGCGCGGACGAGATCGTCCTGGCGGCCGGGGAGGCGCAGGTCGGTGCGGTCGAAGCCCTCGGACTCGACGCGCTCGGTGGTGGCGACGACCACCACGGCGGTGTCGGCGGCCCGCGCCGCCTCGGCGGCCTCGGCGATCAGCTCGTCGGCGTCCCGCTGCGGCCCGAGGTGGAGGAAGGAGAACATGACCGCGGGCAGCGGGGCGTCGGCGATGTCGCCGACCGTGTGCCGCAGGGAGACCTCGACGGGGACGCCCGCGGTGAGGGCGACGCGCCCGCGCTCGTTCGGCGCGCCGAAGAACGCCTCGAACGGGTCGGACTCACTGCCCAGTTCCTGGACGCCGTCCCACAGCACCTCGCCCCCGACGCTCAGCGTGAAGCCGCCGAGGCCGCGCGTGCCGAAGGAGTGCTCGCCGCTCTCGCGCGGGGTGAAGCTGCCGGTGACCTCGACGGAGTGCAGCGTCTCGTAGGCGACGCCGTCGGGCAGGTCGTCGCCGAGCCACTGCACCTGGCCGCCCGGCAGCGATCCCTCGCCGAGGACCGCGCCGCTCGCGTCGCGGCAGACGGCGCGCAGCTCGAAGCCCTGGTCGGCGGGGGTGAGTTCGTCGCTCGGGTCGGCGCCGACGGCGTAGGTGAGTGTGCCGTCCGGGAGCGCGGCGGTGAGGCCGTCGAGCGGGGAGACGATCCGTTCGGGGAAGACGGTGGCAGAGCCTCCGCCGAGGACGCGGGCGTCGCGGGCGGCGGCTCCGACGAGGGCGACCGTGCGGACGCGGGCGGGGTCGATCGGGAGCGCGCCACGCTCGTTGCGTACGAGCACGAAGGCGCGGTGCGCGATCTCTCGGGCCAGGGCGTGGCCGTCGATCCGGGCGGGGAGCTCCGCTTCGGCGACGGCGGGTCCGACGCCGTCGAGGGCGCCGGTGCGGGCGGCCAGCCGCAGGACGTTGCGCACGGCGCCGTCGACGACGGACTCCGGCACCTCGCCACTGCGGACGGCCGCGGCGAGGGCTTCGCCGTACACGGTCCGCGGGCCGGGCATGGCGACGTCGAGGCCGCCGAGGACCGCGCCGGCCGTGGAGCGGGCGGCCATCCAGTCCGAGACGATGTACCCGTCGAAGCCCCATTCGCCGCGCAGGACCTCGTTCTGCAGATACCGGTGCTCGGTCATCGTCGAGCCGTTGACCTGGTTGTAGGCGGCCATGATGCCCCACGGGTGGGCGTTCTTGACGATCGCCTCGAAGGGGGCGAGGTAGAGCTCGCGCAGCGGTCGCGGGGTGATGACGTTGTCGACGGTGAAGCGGTCGGTCTCCGCGTCGTTGCCGACGAAGTGCTTGACGGTCGTGCCGACCCCGCCGTCCTGGACGCCGGCGACATAGCCGGTGCCGATCTCGCCGGTCAGACAGGGGTCTTCGCTGTAGCACTCGAAGTGGCGGCCGCCGAGCGGCGAGCGGTGCAGATTGACGGTCGGCGCGAGGAGCACGTGGACGCCCTTGCGTCGGGCCTCCTGGGCGAGGAGCCGGCCGGCGCGGCGGGCGAGGGCCGGGTCCCAGGTGGCGGCGAGCGCGGTCGGGGAGGGGAGGGCGACGGAGGGGTCGTCGGCGGTCCAGCGCACCCCGCGGACGCCGACCGGCCCGTCCGACATGACGAGCGATTTCAGGCCGATCTCGGGCAGCGCCGGGAGCGACCACATGTCCCGGCCGGCCAGCAGCCGGGCCTTGGCGTCCAGATCGAGCTTGCCGAGTGCGGCCTCGATCGCGTCGGCGTACGCGGGAGCGGGGACGGGGGCGGGGGCGTCTGCCACGGCCGTGCCTCCTCGTTGAGGGTCGTGTGGGTGCCGCCATAGTGGACCCATTCACCTGTGAATCGGTAGGCTTCGTTATTCTTTCGAGATTTTATGATGGCGTACGGTCCTGCTGGCAGGCACACGGAAGAGGGAACGGGGCGCATCGATGGCCAGGGCCAGGAGCGAGGAAAGGCGCGCGGAGATCCTGCGGGCCGCCCTCGAAGTCATCGCCGAGCGCGGCTACCGGGGCGCGTCCCTCGCCGCCGTCGCCGAGCGGGTCGGCCTCACCCAGCAGGGCCTGCTGCACTACTTCCCCACCAAGGAGGCGCTGCTCGTCGCCGTGCTGGAGAAGCGCGACCAGTGGGACACCAGCGGCTACCGCCGCTCCCCCGACGGCTGGCGGCTGGAACTGCTCGCCTCCCTCGTCGAGTACAACGCGATGCGCCCCGGCATCGTGCAGACCTTCTCCGCGCTGCTCGGCGAGAGCGTCACGGAGGACCATCCGGCACGTGAGTTCTTCACCCGCCGCTACGGCCAGGTGCGCTCCGAGATGGCCGCCGTGCTGCGCGCCGAGTACGGCGCCCGGCTGCCCTCCGGGCTCACTCCGGAGGAGGCGGCCCCGCTGCTGGTGGCGGTCCTGGACGGGCTCCAGTACCAGTGGCTGCTCGCTCCGGACGAGGTGGACATGCCCACGGTGTTCCGCGCCTTCCTGAAACTGCTGGGGAATCACTAGGTCCCCTCTGGTCACCGCCCAACTCCCTCCCGATACTGGCGACTTCGAACACGCCAAGGAAAAGGGGAACAGGGGTGCGGAGGACACTGGGCGTCCTGATGGTCTCGGCGGTGGCGGGCACGATGCTCGGCACGGCGCCGGCGGGCGCGGCCGGGGCACCGGCCGCCGTCGCCACGGTGGAGGAGCAGCGGCTCGACCGGGCCGTGCCGCAGGAGATACTGCGGCGCAGCGGATTCGACTCCGTGGCACCGCGGTTCACGCGGGCGCTGCGGTCGGCCGGCTCGTACGCCGATGCCGAGCGGGTGGTCGAGCGGCACGGCGCCGGGCTGTGGCGGCGGGCCGTCGACCGGGCCCAGGGAAAGGGGCCGGTGCGGGGCGATCTGAGCCGGGGCGACGACCGGCCGCTGTACTGGGCACGGCTCGCGATGGCGCGGGAACTGCGCCAGTGGCAGCCCGCGTTCGGGCCGACCGAGGCCGACCGGGCACGGCTGCTCGACCGGCTCGAACAGACCTCGCGCGGCCAGGACTCGCTCGACTTCCCGCGCGCCAACGGCGCCAAGGGCATCAACGACACCAAGGGCGTCAAGGGCATCAAGCGGATCGTGGTGACCGGCTTCGACCCCTTCACGCTGGACCGCGACATACGGATCAGCAACCCGAGCGGGGCGACGGCGCTCAGCCTCGACGGCACCTGGATACGGACGGCCGACGGCACCCCGGCCCGCATAGAGGCCGCCGTCTTCCCCGTCCGCTGGAGCGACTTCGCGGCGGGCACGGTCGAGCGGGCCCTGCGCCCGCAGCTGCCGGGCGCCGATCTGGTCACGACGGTGAGCCAGGGCCGTGTCGGCCGCTTCGACGTCGAGCGCACCAACGGCGCCTGGCGCGGCAGCTTCCCGGACAACGAGAACCTGTCCCGCACCGGGACCGTGCCGGTCGACGACCCGGCGTCGCAGCCGCAGTGGACCTCGACGACGCTCCCGTACGCCGCGATCGTCGCGGCCTCCACGGGCCGCTTCCCGGTCTACGACAACACCTCCGTCACGGAGATACCGGCAGGGGCCACCGAGCCCGTGGTCCGCCCCGACGGCCCGACACCCGGCTCGGCGGCCCGTGCAGGAGGCGGAGGCGACTACCTCTCCAACGAGATCGCCTACCGGGCGACGCTGCTGCGCGACCGGCTCGGCCTGGGCACCGCCCTGGCCGGCGGACATGTCCACACCCCGGTGCTCCAGTTCGGCAGCGGCAACACCGACCCGGCGACGGGCACGGTGACCGACCCGGAGTTCGAGCGCAACCGGCAGGACATCGTCGCCCAGGTGCGGGCGATCGTCACCACTGCCGCGAGCGCTGCCGGGGGCGCGGGCGCGTAGGCACGGCCAACCGGGCGGCCGCGGGCGCGGTCAGCGGCCCGGCTTGTCGAAGGAGAGCGGGCCGCCGCCCGCCACCGGCTCCGGGCCGGGGGCGGGCCCCGGCTCACCCCGGGGTGCCGTCAGGTCGCGGACGAGGAGCGTCGCTCCCGCCACCGCACCCGGCATCAGGAAGACGGCGACCAGGGGGACGAGGAAGGAGAGGGTGAGCGGGACGCCGAAACCGAGGACGAGCAGGCGGCGGGCGCGCAGCAGTGCGAGGCGGTCCTTCAGCGCGACACCGCGCCGCTGGAGCGCGACCGCCGTGAGCTCGTGGGCGAGGAAGAAACCGGAGACGCAGAACCCGATCACGGGGACCACGGTCTGCCCGACGACGGGGATGAAGCCGAGCGCGAACAGCAGCACGCCGTACAGCGCGACCCGCAGCAGCACACGGAGGCTGTCGCGCGCCGAGATCCACAGCTCGCGCCAGAGCGGCAGCCCGGACTCGGGCACCTCGCCGCCCTCGGTCCTGTCGACCTGCTCGGAGAGCGACTCGTAGAACGGCTGCCCGACCAGCAGGGTCACGGCGGTGAAGGTGATCACGGCGAGGAAGAGGCCGAAGGCGAAGACGAGCCCGGTGAGGAAGCCCCGGAAGAGGCCCTGCCACGGCGAGGACCAGCCGTCGGCGAACGGTGTCGACCAGCCCACGAAGTCATCGGCGCCGTAGCCGAGCCCGACCAGCGCGCCGGCGTACAGCAGCAGGGTGATCAGCCCGGGAAGCAGCCCGAAGCCGAGCCACCGGCCGTGCCGGCCGACCCACCGCTGGCCCTTCACCAAGTAGCTGAAGCCCACTCCGAGATCACGCATGCCGATCACCCTATCGGGAGGCCGGAAAGCGCCGCCGGTGCGGTGCGGATGGGGGGCACATGACCCGTATGCCCCACAAGGCTCTCTTGTTGTCGGGGGGTTGAGCCGGTAGACCCTGCGTACCGATCGCTTCCCGTCCCCCCCGGAGGTCCGTACGCGCATGGGTACCCGATCCGTTCTGGTCACCGCCGCCGTCGCCGGCTCGCTGCTCCTCCCGACCGTCCACGCCTCCGCCTCCGTCTCCGTCTCCGCCTCCCCCGGTCCCGACCGCCCCCACCCGGTACGGGAGGGCGGCGGCCGGGAGACGGCGGGCCCCGTACGGGCAGGGGTGCTGCGGGCGCCGGAAAGCGCGACCCCCCGCCTGGACAGGGACGGCGGCTACCCGCGCCGCACCGTCCTCACTCCCCCGCCCGTCGACCCGGCCGACAGCTCGATCAAGCTCGGCCTCGCCCCGTACCACTCGCTGGCCCCGCGCCTGAACGCCCTCCAGAGGCTCGGCGACCGGGTCAGCGTCGAGATCGCCGGCCACTCCGCGGGCGGCCATGAGCTGTACCTGGTCACCGTCACCGCCCCGGAGACCGCACGGCAGGCCCGCGACCAGGAGCGGATGCGCGAGCTCATCGAGAACCGGCCCGCGACGGCCGCCGGTGACCCGCACATCAAGTCCGCGTACAAGACACCGGTCTTCATCAACAACAACATCCACGGCAACGAGTGGGAGGGCACCGACGCCGCCCTGGAGCTCATCGAGGAGCTGGCGAAGGCGAGGGACGCGAAGACCGCCGGCCTGCTCGCCCGCAACCGGATCCATCTCAACGTGACGGCGAACCCCGACGGCCGGATCGCCGGGACCCGCACCAACGCCAACGGCTTCGACCTCAACCGCGACGCCGTCACCGCCTCCCAGCCCGAGGTCCGCGCGATGCGGCAGATCGCCGTCGACAAGCAGCCCGCGGTGATGCTGGACCTGCACGGGTACGTCAACGGCACGCTCATCGAGCCGACGACCCCGCCGCACGGCGAGAACTACGAGTACGACCTCTTCCTCAAGAACTCCTACGCCAACGCGCTGGGCATGGAGAAGGCCGTCAACGCCCTCGGCTACACCCCGCAGAAGGACGGTGTCGAGCCGCCCGTCATCCCCTTCCGCGACCAGCAGGAGGGCTGGGACGACTGGCCGCCGATCTTCACCCCGCAGTACGCGCCGTTCCACGGCGCCGTCGCCGCGCACACCATCGAGATCCCGCTCACCGTCAACAACAACGCGTACCGCACGCTCCCGGTGAGCGAGCTGCGCCGCCGGGCCGCGATCAACACCCGGGTCGCGGGCGCCGCGATGCGCGCCGCGCTCGACTACACGCACACCCATCGGGCGTCCGTCATCGCCGACCAGATCGAGACCTTCCGGCGGGGCGCGGCGGGCGAGGCGCAGCGGCCGGTGTCCGAGCAGACCGTGCCCGGGGTGCCCGGCATCGGCCCCGAGGACGTCTACACGACCGCCTTCCCCCGGGCCTATGTCATCCCGGCGGGCACCGCACAACGCAGCACCGTCGCTGCGGCCCGGCTGGTGGACCATCTGGTCGCCAACGACGTACGGGTGGAGCGGGCGCTCACGGGCTTCCGGCTGGCGGGGCGGTCGTACCCGGCCGGTTCGTACGTCGTCGACATGCACCAGCCCAAGCGCGGTCTCGCCCATGTGATCCTGGCCGAGGGCCGCGACATCAGCGCGGACGTGTCGACGATGTACGACATCTCGGGCTGGAGCCTCGGGCTGCTGTGGGGCGCGACCGTCGAGAAGGCCCAGCGGGGCGACCTGAAGGTCATCGGCCGGCCGGTGCACGCCGCCGCGCCCACCGGGTACGTGGCGCCGTGGGGCGATCTGCGGCTGCGGCTCGACGACCCGAAGGAACTGGTCGCGCTGAACTCCCTGCTGGCGCGGGGCGTCGCGGTGCGCCGCTCGGCCGACGGCGGATCCGCGATCGTGCCGGGCTCGGCACGCGGCCAGGCGAGGGCCTTGGCGGCCCGGTACGGGGTGGTCTTCGCCGCGGCGAAGGAGCGGGGCGGGGCGCCGCTGGAGCGGACCAGGGTCGCGGCGGCGGTGGGCGCCGGTGAGCTGTCCGCGCTGCGCGGGATGGGCTTCGACGTGGTGCCGGTCTCGACGGAGGTCCTGAACGCGGGCTTCGACTGGTCGGCGGCGGACGTGCTGTTCGTCTCCTCGGGCCTGGAGTACGAAGAGCTCACACCGGCCGCGCGTGACGCGCTGCGCACGAGCGGCGCGGGCGTCGTCGCGCTCGGCCCGGAAGGCGCGGCGTTCAACGCGGCGGCCGGGCTCATCCCGGTGACGGCGGTCGAGGGCAACGGCGACGCCAACGGAGTGGTGCGGGTGGTGAACGCGGCCGGCCCGGTCGCCTCCGGCGGACCGGGCCACACGTTCGTCTACTCACCGCTGTGGTTCACCGGCCTCGGCGCCGGGGTGCGCGTGGAGCAGGCGTACGCCGCCGGGAACCCGCTCGTCTCGGGCCACTGGCGGGCCGCCGAGGACGGCGCGGGCGGCCCCGAGGACGCGGCGGGCAGGGCGGCGGCCGTCAGCGGCAGGACGCCGCAGGGCGCACCGGTGGTGCTGTTCGGCACGGAGCCGCTGTTCCGCGACCACCCGAAGGGAGTGTTCGCGCAGGTCGGGCGGGCGCTGCTGCTGCGCTGAGCGCGCGGGCCCGCGAGGCGGACGCGACGAGGGCCCGCGGGGCGGACGCGACGAGGGCCGCACCCCGATCGGCTGGGGTGCGGCCCTCGTGCTCGTACCGTGCCGGTCGCCGCCTCGGGCGTCAGACCGCGAGCTCGACCGTGATGTTGCCGCGGGTGGCCTTCGAGTACGGGCACACCTGGTGGGCCTTCTCGACGAGCTCCCGGGCGGTGGCGGCGTCCACGTTCGGGATCTTCGCGGAGATCTTCACGATGATGCCGAAGCCGTCGTCGTTCTTGCCGATGCCGACCTCGGCGGTCACCGTCGAGCCGGAGATGTCGGCGTTCTCCTGGCGGGCGACCACACCGAGCGCGCCCTGGAAGCAGGCGCTGTACCCGGCGGCGAACAGCTGCTCCGGGTTGGTCCCGGCGCCGGAACCGCCCATCTCCTTGGGCGGGTTGACGACGACGTCGAGCTTGCCGTCGTCGGTGGCGACCCGGCCGTCACGGCCGTTCTCGGCAGTGGCGACAGCGGTGTAGAGGACGTCGGACTGCTGGATCGACATGAGTCACGTTCCTTCTCTGGTTCGCCGCGGCTCGCGCCCACGACCGCGACGGCTGCTCCGAGCCTAACGCGTCAGCGAGACGACCATCTTCCCGGTGTTCTCACCGCGCATCATCCCGAGGAACGCGTCGAAGCCGTTCTCGATGCCATCGACGACCGTCTCGTTGTACTTCAGCTCGCCCGAGCGCAGCCAGCCGGCGACCTCCTCGACGAACTGCCCCTGGAGGGCCCGGTGGTCGTTGACGAGCATGCCCTGCAGCCGCAGGCGCTTGCCGATGACCAGGGCGAGGTTGCGCGGAGCCGGGGTGGGCTCGGTCGCGTTGTACTGGGCGATCATTCCGCAGATGGTGGCGCGGCCGTGGACGTTGAGCGAGGAGATCGCGGCCTCCAGGTGCTCGCCGCCGACGTTGTCGAAGTAGACGTCGATGCCGTCGGGGGCGGCCTCCTTCAGCTGCTGGGCGACGGGGCCCTTCTTGTAGTTGAAGGCGGCGTCGAAGCCGTACTCCTCGACGAGGAGCTTGACCTTCTCGTCGGAGCCGGCCGAGCCGATGACGCGCGAGGCGCCCTTCAGCTTCGCCATCTGGCCGACCAGGCTGCCGACCGCACCGGCGGCGCCGGAGACGAAGACCGCGTCGCCCTCCTTGAAGGACGCGACCTCGAACAGACCGGCGTAGGCGGTGAGGCCCGGCATGCCGAGAACGCCGAGGTAGGCGGAGAGCGGGGCGGCGGAGGCGTCGACCTTGACGGCGTGCCCGGCCGCAGCGTCGATGGACGCGTACTCGCGCCAGCCGAGGCCGTGCAGGACGTGGTCGCCGACGGCGAAGCCCTCCGCGTTCGACGCGATCACCTCACCGACCGCGCCACCGTCCATGGGCTGGTCGAGCTGGAACGGCGGTACGTACGACTTCACGTCGTTCATCCGGCCGCGCATGTACGGATCGACCGAGAAGTGCAGGTTCCGGACGAGGATCCGGCCCTCGCCCGGCTCGGCCACCGGGGCCTCGCGCAGGGCGAAGTCCTCCGGCTTGGGCCAGCCGTGCGGGCGGGCGACGAGGTGCCATTCACGGCTGGACGCGGGAAGTGCGGGCATGGCGCTGAGCCTCCTGAGAATGTTTTCCGTTCTGAAACAACCATGCGACTGAATATTTCAGGTTGTCAAGTATCAGGGGTATGCTGAGGGACATGGCCACCACACGCGCCACCACACCGCGCACGGACCCGCTGACGATGGAGGTCGTCGATCTCATCGGCACCATCGTGGCCCGCTACCACGACGAGTACGAGGAGGTCGCCACCCGCCACGCCCTCACCGGCGCCCAGGCCCGGGTCCTCGGCCTGCTGTCCCTGGAAGCCACACCCATGCGGCGGATCGCCCAGCAGCTGAAATGCGAGCCCTCCAACGTGACCGGCATCGTCGACCGCCTCGAAGCCCGCGGCCTCGTCGAACGCCGCCCCGACCCGGCCGACCGCCGCGTGAAGCTCGCCGCGGCGACGGAGGACGGCCGCGACACGGCTCGCCGCCTGCGCGAATCCCTGCGCTTCGCGCGCGAACCGCTGGCGGAGCTCTCACCGGAGGAGCGCAGGGTCCTCCGGGACCTGCTGAAGCGCATGCTGGGCGAGCGCTCGGCGTAGTGGCGGCGGCGGGCCGCTCGGCCCGCGGGGGCTGGGGGTGGTGTGCGGTGTTGCCCTTTGCCGGGTGGGCACCCGGGGCTCTTGTCCTCAAACGCCGGACGGGCTGGGGGTGCGCGGCGTTGCCCAGCGTCGGGTCGGCACCCGGGGTTTTTGTCCTCAGGCGCCGGACGGGCTGGGGGTGTGTCCGGTGGGTGGTGCGGTTCGGGGCCCCTCCGGGCTCGACTCCTCGGAGGCGGCGGCGTACACGTTCCACCAGGTTGCGAACCCGGTGCCTGCCGCCACCTCCTGCGGGGCCGACCCTGCACGGCCCCGCCCCGGCGCCGCCCCCGGGCGCGGGTGAGTGGGTGGTTGTCGCACCCGCGGGTCGTTGCTCGTCTACGGGCCGGTGGGTGGTTTGTGCCCACCCGTCCCGCCCCAGCGGGACGACTGCCCACAACCGTGAGGTGGCCGCCTGGCTTGTGGGCAGGCGTTCCGCAGGGCGGAACGGGTGGGCACAACCCGACCACCGGGGTCGGCCATGGCCGGTGACCTGGTCCGGGGGGCGCGGAGGGGTCGGGTTCGGGACACTCAAGCGTGATTTGTGGCGCGCGCCGGAATCCCGGACGAGTACACGCTTCCGGGTGGGCGCGCGACGTACGGGGGTCCGGGGGTTTCCCCCGGAAAAGCACAGCATGCCGTCCCGGACACGAGCCCCGCAGCGCCACCCGGACGGCAACCATCCGCGCCGGGTGACCCCGACACACCCAGCCCGTCCGGCGCTTGAGGACACAAACCCCGGGTGCCGACCCGACACCGGGCAGCGTCAGCGCGGCGCCTCCCACGTCAACGGCGGGACGGACACCGCGCCCCCCTCCGTCGTCACCGTGAGACGCAGCGCCGCGCGGCCGTCCGGCGCTTGAGGGCAAAAACCGGCGGCGGTCGGCGGTCCGCTACCAGCAGAAGATGACCCACGGACAGTCGTCAGTCGGCGTCGGCGACGGCGACGGCGGCGGCGGCGGCGGTGACGACGGCTGCCCAGGCGAACCCGTCGTCGCAGACGGACGCGGCGGACTGCCGGACGGCCCCGGCGCCGACGAGGAGGGATTGCCCCTCGGACTGCTCGGCGGCGCGGACGACCCCGTCGGGCCCGCCGCCGCCGAGGACGACGGGGCCGCGGTCGGCCGCCCACTCCCCTGCCCCGTCTCCGTCGCACTCGGCCGCGGCGGCGCCGACGACGTCGAAGGCGCCTCGCTCACCTCGCTCGGCCCGGGCGCCGGCTCCTCGCTGCCGGTCGGGGCGGGTATCTCGTCGACCGCTATGTCCTCTTCCTCACGGACCTCCTGCGACCTGCCGTCGTCCAGCACCGCTTCCCGCGCCAGCGACCCGAGGCTCAGCGCGCCCGCTGCCAGCGCCAGGCCGACCGTGCCGATCAGCACGTTGCGGCCGCGCTTGCGGCGCCTGCGGGCGCCCGAGGTCCGGCGGGCACGACGACCGGGGGCGGCCGCGCGGCGGTGACCGGCCTCCGACCGGTCCTCGTCGTACGCTCCGCCCAGCTCGACAACGACGTCAGTCGTCGGCTCGGTGGGACTGAGGTGCCGCAACTCCTCCGCGGGGGTACCGCATCCGGCGCACGCCAGAGCCCCGTTGAGGTGCCGACGGCACTGGTAGCAGTAATCCATGGCGCCCGCAGCGTACGCAGCGTCGGGACAACAGAGATAGCCGAGACTGTGAGGATTCTGTGTGGAATCACGGATTTCCTGGCGAGGCGGCTGGTGTAATACCACGCGAGCGCACTCGAATCGCACGCCACGGACCAGGCCGACCGACCCGCGCGGGCAGTACAGGATAGGGCCATGAACACCTTCGGGCCGCGCGACTTCCAGCTCGTACTGCTGCGCCGGATGGCCGACCACCAGCCCCGGCTCGTCGAGGACGCACGGCGGCAACTGGGCGCGTCACTCGCCGACATGCGGGAGGCGAACCGCCGCTGGCAGGCCCTTCTCCGCTCCCCGCGCGCCCGCGGCGCCGTCTCCCGCTACCGTTCCGTCCTCGGCCCGCCCGAGTCCACCGCCCGCCGCCGCATCGGCGACCTGGAGTGCGACGCGCTGCTGTGGCCCGTACCGCTCTGGCCGGACCTCCGCTTCGAGGTACTCGCGGCACCTGGCGGCGCGGTGTGGAACGAATGGCTGGTCCGTGCGCCCGGCGCGGCCGGCCCCGAGCTGCGCACGGAGAGTGATCTGCGCCCCTGGTCCTGCACGGTCGACGAGGTGGCCAGGGCCTTCGCCCCGACCCGCCCGATGGAGGGCACGGCCCCGACGCGATGGCGGCTGGCCTTCACCCTGCCGGACGGGCGGGAGTGCGTCGCGGAGTTCACCTGGGGGCTGCTGCAACGGCTCCTGTGACGGCCGGGGTGACGGCACCCTCCCCCGACCGGCCCAGCTCAACGAGCGCCCCGCGCCTCCCGGCCGCACCATGCGTAGAAGAACCGCTCTCGGGAGGACCGCTGTGACCGTCAGTCTGGAGCAGTTGCGCCGCTGCCATGTCGCCGTCGACCTGGGCGCCGCGAGGACTCGGGTCTTCGTCAAGGGCGCCGGGCTCGTCGTCGACGAGCCGAGCGTGGCTGCCGTCAACACGCGCAACGGGGCGCTCATCGCCGTCGGCGAGTTCGCCCAGAAGATGACGGGCCGCACCCCCGACTACATCCGGGTCGTCCGCCCCGTGTCCGGTGGCACCGTCGTCGACATCGAGATGGCCCAGCGCATGCTGCGCCACCTCCTCGGCGAGAAGCTCCGCCGCCAGCTGCGCCGCAAGCCCAGGCTGCGCGCCGCCGCCTGCACCCCGCACGAGTCCGATCCGCTCGCGCAACGCGCCACCGTGGAGACACTGGTCGGGCTCGGCGCCCGGCGCGTCGAGCTCGTCGACACGCTGATCGCCGCGGCCGTCGGCTGCGGACTCCCCGTGGAGCAGCCCACCGCCACCATGATCATGGTGTGCGGTGCGGCCAGCACCCAGGTCGCCGTCCTCTCCCTCGGCTCGATCGTCACCGCCGTACGGATCCCCGTCGGCGGCGAGGCGGTCGACCACGCCGTCATCCAGCACCTGCGCCACCAGCACGCGCTGATGCTGCCCAGCCAGTCGGTACGCCCGCTTCAGCTCGCGCTCAGCGAGAACGGCCTCACCCTCCAGGGCCCCGACTCCACCGAGATCCACGGCCGTGACGTGGCCACCGGCCTCCCACGCTCCGTCAAGGTCGCCACCGCCGCCGTGCGCGACGCCATCCACACCCCGCTCACCGCCGTACTCGACGGCATCGGGAAGATCCTGCGCGAATGCCCGCCCGACCTGGTCGCCGACCTCGCCGACCGGGGCATCATGATGGTCGGCGGCAGCGCGCTGCTGCCGGGCTTCGACCAGATGCTCCGGGACGCCACCGGCATGCCGGTGCACATCGCCGAACGGCCCGACGTGTGCGCCGTGCTCGGGCTCGGAGCGATGCTGGAGGGCAACGTCCAGCCGATGGTCCTCGACCCGCTCACCGCCTGAGCCGGGCGATGCCGCCCGGGACGACCAGGGAGCGGCACGTCCCGTCGACACTGACGGAACGGCCGGCGCTGCCTGCGGTGCCTGCGCTGCTCGACACAGTGCTGCTCGACACGGTGCTGGAGGCCGTGCTGAGCGTCGGCACCGCACCGGAACTGCACACCGCGCTCCAGCACATCGTCGACCGGGCGACCGAACTGACCGGCGCGCGGTACGGAGCGCTGGCCGTCGTCGACCCCGAACGGGGCAGGGCCACCGAGCGCTTCACCAGCGGCAGCCCCGATCCCGGGATGCACCGTCCTCTCGGGGTGCCCATCCATGTGCACACCGAGGTGTTCGGCCATCTCTGCCTCGCGGACAAACCGTCCGGCCCCTTCACCGGCGACGACCTGGCGCTGCTGCGGATCCTCGGCTCCCAGGCGGGCATCGCGATCTCCAACGCGCGGCTGCACGAGACCGCCCGGCAGCGTGAACGCTGGATCGAGGGTGCGGCCGCGGTGACGACGGCACTGCTCACCCGGGAGGCCGCCACGGACGCGCTGATGACCGTCGCCGAACGGGCGCGGATGCTCGCGGAGGCGTCGGCCGGGGTGGTGCTCCAGCCCACCGGGGAGGGCGGGATGGAGATCGTCGCCGCGTCGACGCTCGGCGACCCCGCGGACCTCGTCGGTACGACGATCGAACCCGGCTCGGGCGTGCTCGTCCAACTCCTCGGCGGCGAACCGGTCTTCATCGAGGACTCGGCGACGGACCCGCGGATGACGACGCGCGTACGGCATCGCTTCGGCCCCTCGATGATGCTGCCGTTGCAGAGCGGCGGGAAGCTCATCGGCACGCTCGCCCTGCCGCGGCGGCGCGGCGGGCGCCCGTACTCCGCTGTGGAGCGGCTGCTGGCCACGCAGTTCGCCTCGCAGGCCGCGCTCGCGCTGGTCCTCGCCGACGCGCAGCACAACCGGGAGCGGCTCGCGGTCTACGAGGACCGCGACCGGATCGCCCGCGATCTGCACGATTTGGTGGTGCAGCGGCTGTTCGCGACGGAGATGATGCTGGAGTCGACGCGGAGGCGGGCGGCGTCGGCGGCTACGGCTACGGCTACGGCTACGGCTACGGCTACGGCTACGGCTACGTCGGCGTCGGCGGCCACGTCTGCGTCTGCGGCCACGTCCGCCGCCGATGACGCGCTGCTGGGGCGTGCGGTGGACGAGCTGGACTCCACGATCCAGGAGGTCCGCACGGCGATCTTCGCCCTTCAGCAGCCGCCGGCGGACGCGCCGACGACGTTCCGGGGGCGGGTGCTGAGGGAGACGGGCGGAGCGGCGGCGCTGCTCGGCTTCCAGCCGTCGGTCCACTTCACCGGCGCCGTCGACGCGCTGGTGCGCGAGCCGCAGGGCTCGCGGCTGCTGGCCGCGCTGCGCGGCGCGCTTGCCGCGGCGCACCGGGGGGCGGGGGTGACGGGCGTCGACGTGTCGGTCGACGCGACGGCGACGCTGCCGGACGGCCGCGCGGCGCTGCGTCTCACGGTGACGACGGAGGGGGGCGCGGTGTCCGTCCCGCCGTTGACGTGGGAGGCGCGGCTCTGACGCTGCTCGGTGTCGGGTTGGCACCCGGGGTTTTTGTCCTCAGGCGCCGGACGGGCTGGGGTGTTGGGGTTGTCCGGTGGCGGGTGGTTGCCGTCCGGGTGGTGCTGCGGGGCTCGTGTTCGGGACGGCATGCTGTGCTTTTCCGGGGGAAACCCCCGGACCCCCGTACGTCGCGCGCCCACCCGGAAGCGTGTAGTCGTCCGGGATTTCGGCGCGCGCCACAAATCACGCTTGAGTGTCCCGAACCCGACCCCTCCGCGCCCCCCGGGCCAGGTCACCGGCCATGGCCGACCCCGGTGGTCGGGTTGTGCCCACCCGTTCCGCCCTGCGGAACGCCTGCCCACAAGCCAGGCGGCCACCTCACGGTTGTGGGCAGTCGTCCCGCTGGGGCGGGACGGGTGGGCACAAACCACCCACCGGCCCGCAGACGAGCAACGACCCGCGGGTGCGACAACCACCCACTCACCCGCGCCCGGCGGGCGGCGCCGGGGCGGGGCCGTGCAGGGTCGGCCCCGCAGGAGACGGCGGCAGGCACCAGGCTCGCAACCCGACAAAACCTGTACGCCGCCGCCTCCGAGGAGTCGAGCCCGGAGGGGCCCCGAACCGCACCACCCACCGGACACACCCCAAGCCCGTCCGGCGCCTGAGGACAAAAACCCCGGGCGCCCACCCGACACCGGACAACACCGCACACCACCCCCAGCCCGTCCGCACGGAAAATTCGCTCGCACCCCGCCCGGCTCACCCCCAAGAGTGTCCGCATGAGCGAGATGTGGACGACCGCGGTCGCCGGTGCCGCCGCCGGGCTGGGGGTGGCGATGCCGCTCGGGGCGATGGGGGTCCTGCTGATCCAGGAGGGCATGCGGGACCGCCGCAACGCGATCGCCGCGGCGGCCGCCGTCGCCGTCGTCGACCTCGCTTACGCCGCGGTCGCGACCGCGCTCGGCCCGCTCGTCGCCTCCGCGCTGTCCGGCGTCGAGGCGTGGGTGCGGCTGGTGTCGGCGGCGGTCCTGATGGTGATCGCGCTGCGCGGACTGTGGGCGTCACGGAGCGCCGGCGCGGAGGCCGGCGCAGCTGACGGCCCGGCGGCCCCCGGCGGGGACACCGCCGGGGACACCGGCGGCCCCGCGCGGACGTTCGCCCGGTTCGCCGCGCTGACCCTCGTCAACCCCACCACCGCGCTGTACTTCGCCGCGCTCACCACCGCCCAGGGCGCCGCGCTCCGCGGCGGGGCCGCGGGCACCGTGTTCGTGGCCGGGGTGTTCGCCGCCTCGCTCGTGTGGCAGCAGTTGCTCGTCGCGGCGAGCGGGTTCACGGGGGCGCGGATCGGTGCGCGGGCGCGGGCCTGGACGTTCCGCGTCGGGTTCGGCCTGGTGGCCGTGTACGCGGTGAAGGTCGCCCTGCCCCTGCCCTAGGCTCTGTCGTCGAAGTAGCGCCGTCCGTCCGCAGGGCGGGCCCAGCGGCGGCTGGTGCGGTGCATCGCAAGGCGGAGAGTCGTCCTCGTAGTGGGCTACCCGGACGATTCGACAACGCAGCGTGGGGGCACCTCCCGTGCCCGAAGGGCTACGGCGGAGTGCCGTGCCAGGCGTCGCGGGGCAGGCGGGACTTCGACGACAGGGCCTAGGGCGTGTTTCGAAAGTGGCGCCGTCCGCCCGCAGGGCGGGGCCCACGGCGTCTGGTGCGTGCGATCGCAAGGCGGAGGGTCGTTCTCGTACTGGACGTACTTGGACGACTCCGACAACGCAGCGAGCGTGCGTGCCAGGCGTCGTGGGCCAGGCGGGACTTTCGAAACACGCCCTAGGCCAGGCGCCCCGGAGGTCCGGTACACCGTACGGCCCAGCACCGCGCGCCCCGCCCGACCCGCCCGCCTTGACTGGGCTCGTGGAAGCAACCGACAAGTCCGGCAGGCCCTCCGCCACCGCGTATGTCAATCTGGCCCTGGCCACGATCGGCTTCGCGCTGACCTTCTGGGCGTGGGATCTGATCGCGCCGCTGTCGAGCGACTTCAAGGACCGGCTCGGGCTCAGCTCCTTCCAGCAGTCGCTGCTCGTGGCGGTGCCGGTGCTGGTGGGTTCGCTCGGCAGGATCCCGGCGGGCGCGCTCACCGACCGGTACGGCGCACGGCTGATGTTCCCGCTGGTGTCCGCGTTGACGATCGTGCCGGTGCTGCTGCTGATCCCGGCGAGGAACTCGTACGCCGCGATGCTCGCGGTGGGCTTTCTGCTCGGGCTCGGCGGTACGACGTTCGCGATCGGCGTTCCGCTGGTCAACTCCTGGTTCCCGCCCGCCCACCGGGGCTTCGCGATCGGTGTGTTCGGGATGGGCATGGGCGGCGTGGCGCTGTCCGGGTACCTCACGCCGCGGATCGCCCAGCGGGGCGCTGAACTGCCCTTCTATGTCGTCGCGGCCGCACTGGCCGCCTATGCGGTGGTGGCCGCGGTGCTGCTGCGGGACCGCCCCGACCGGCCGGTGCCCACGGCGTCACTGGCGTCCCGGCTGGGGCAGGCCGGGCGGCTGCGGGTGACGTGGGAGCTGTGTGCGCTGTACGCGATCGGTTTCGGCGGGATCGTGGCGTTCGGGGTGTACCTGCCGACGTATCTGAAGACCTGGTACGAGCTGTCGCCGACGGACGCGGGCACGAAGGCGGCCGGGTTCGCGCTGCTCACCGTCGTCTTCCGGCCGATCGGCGGCTGGCTGTCGGACCGGATCCACCCGGCCCTGGTGACGGCCGCGGCGCTCGGTTTCGTGGCGCTGTGGGCGGTCGTCCAGGCGTTCGACCCGCCGCTCGTCCCGGGCGGCACGCTCGCGCTGCTGTGCATGGCGGCGGGGCTCGGCACGGCGAGCGGCAGCATCTTCGCGCTGGTCGCGCAGGTGACTCCGCAGCCGCAGGTGGGCAGTGTGACCGGCATCGTCGGCGCGGCGGGCGGGCTCGGCGGGTTCGTGCCGCCGCTGGTGATGGGTGCGGTGTTCAGCGCGAAGGGCTCGTACTCGATCGGCTTCATGCTGCTGTCGGACCTGGCGCTGGCGGGCTGTGTGTACGCGTACGGGCGGATGCGGAACATCCGCCCGGGCGGCGAGGGCCGGCCGCTATCCGCGCAGGAAGGCGCGGACGCCCGCTGACACGGCGTCGTCGCCGAGCAGGGCGTTGTGGTCGAGGCAGCCCGCGGCGTTGTTGGCGGCGCCGGTGAGCGGGACGCTGCTGTCCGGGTTGATCATGTCGTCGCAGTTGGACCACCAGGTCGCGTAGCCCACCGCGCCCGGGGTCTCGTCGCCCGCCGCGAGATTCGTCTGGACGTACGAGCCGGGGGTCATGTCGCGGCACGCCTGGTCCCACAGGGCGCAGGCCCAGGCGACGGAGGTGCCGTGGTTGGGGCCGCCGAGGGAGACCCAGTGGGCGACCGTGCCGGTGCCGCCGCCGAACTTCACGTACCAGCGGGTCACGAGGCTGCCGAAGGAGTGGGCGACGATGTCGACGCGGTCGGCGCCGGTCTGGCGGCGGACCTCGTCGACGTAGGCGGCGAAGCGGCCGGAGAGGGTCTCGTTGACGGACTGGTCGGTGTCGTAGCCCCAGGAGAAGAGCTCCGCGTCGGTGTAGCCGTCGGCCTTGAGGTCGTCGCGGAGGCTGCCCCAGACACCGGGGTCGGCGTTGTAGCCGTGGACGAGGACGACGGGGATGCGGGCGGCCCGTTCCCGGGCCTGGGCCGGTGGGGCGAGGAAGGTGACGAGGAGCATGGCAAGGGCGGCGAAGAGCACGATCGGTCTTACGCGCGGTACGGCCACGGCGGCGTCCCCCTCAGCGTTTGTTACGCACGAGTAGCGAGTAGTGGGGAGAATGGTGCTGGCTGCGGGCGAGGATGAACAGCCCTGTGCACGCGTGACTTAGGAGGACGACGAGTGAGTGCTCTCTTCCCGGCCCTGACCGCGGCCGACAGGGCCGCTGTCCGGCCCGCGGTGTGCTTCGGGGACCGTGCGCTGTCGTACGGCGGGCTCGCCGCGGCGGCCGGGTCGCTGGCGGGCCGGATCGCGGGGACGGGACGGGCCGCGGGGACGGGACGGGTCGCGGTATGGGCGACCCCGACGCTGGAGACGGCCGTGGGCGTGGTCGCCGCACTGCTCGCCGGGGTGCCCGCGGTGCCGCTGAACCCGAGGACCGGCGAGCGGGAGCTGGCCCACATCGTCGGGGACAGCGCGCCGTCACTGGTCCTCGCGGCGTCAGGCGACGAACTGCCGCGGGCGCTGGACGGGTTGACGCGCCTGGACATCCCCGTCGCGGGGACCGGGATCGGCGCACTGCCGCCCGAGCCGGGACCCGCCGCGCCCGCGCTGATCGTCTACACCTCCGGTACGACGGGCCCGCCGAAGGGCGCCGTGCTGCCCCGGCGGGCGATCGCGGCGACGCTGGACGCGCTGGCGGAGGCGTGGGCGTGGACGGAGGACGACGTGCTCGTCCACGCCCTGCCGCTGTTCCATGTGCACGGGCTGATCCTCGGTGTGCTCGGGCCGCTGCGGCGGGGCGGTGCGGTCCGGCATCTGGGGAGGTTCTCGGCCGAGGGCGTGGCGCGGGAGCTGGGGGCGGGCGGCACGATGCTGTTCGGGGTGCCGACGATGTACCACCGGCTGGCCGAAGCGGCGTCGGACGACCGGGAGTTGGCGCAGGCGCTCGCGGGGGCGCGGCTGCTGGTCTCGGGCTCGGCGGCGCTGCCGGTCCATGACCACGAGCGGATCGCGGCGGCGACCGGGCGGCGGGTCGTCGAGCGGTACGGGATGACCGAGACGCTGATGCTGTGCTCTGTGAGGGTGGCCCCCCGGACCCCCGCCGGCATCCGCGTGGACGGGGAGCCGCGTCCCGGCTCGGTCGGTCCGCCCCTGCCGGGGGTCGGGCTGCGGCTGGTCGAGGAGGACGGCGCGGAGATCGCGCAGTGGGACGGCGAGACGGTCGGCGAGATCCAGGTGCGCGGTCCGAGTCTCTTCACGGAGTATCTGAACCGGCCGGACGCGACGGCGGCGGCGTTCGACGGGGACTGGTTCCGCACGGGGGACATGGCGGTCCGGGACGCGGACGGCTCCGTACGGATCGTGGGCCGCAAGGCGACGGATCTGATCAAGAGCGGCGGCTACAAGATCGGTGCGGGCGAGATCGAGAACGCGCTGCTGGAGCACACCGCTGTGCGCGAGGCGGCGGTGACCGGGGAGCCGGACCCGGATCTGGGCGAGCGGGTGGTGGCGTGGGTGGTGCCGGCGGACCCGGAGCGTCCGCCGTCGGCGGCGGAACTGGCGGACCATGTGGGGGGCCTGCTCGCCCCGCACAAACGCCCGCGTACGGTCCGCTTCCTGGCGGAGCTGCCCCGCAACGACATGGGCAAGGTCATGAAGCGGGCGCTGGCGGACGGACGGGGCGATGTCTGACGGCCTGACCGCGCGCGAGGCGATCGCGCTGATCGCGGAGGACTTCGAGGAGACGCCGCCGGCGCCGGCGGCCGGGGCCCGCCCGCCCCGGGCCGCCGACCGGGTCGACGGCCCCATCGGGTGGGACGGGTACGACGCCTCACGGGCGCGGGCGTGGTCCCGCAGCGGGGAGGAGGAGTCGGTCGTCTGGGGCGCCGCGCGGATCGGGGGGCGACGGGCGGTGGTCGTGTCGTTCGAGTTCCGCTTCATGGGCGGGTCGCTGGGCGAGCGGACCGGGGACCGGCTGGCGGCGGCGTACGGGTACGCGCGCACCGGGCGGCTGCCGCTGGTGTCGCTGATCGCGACCGGTGGCAGCCGGATGCAGGAGGGCATGGTCGCGCTCAGCCAGCTGCACCGGGTGGCCGGGGCCTCGGCCCTGCTGCGCGCGGCCGGGGTCCCTCAGCTCGCGGTGGTGCGCGACCCCACGACGGGCGGCGGCTGGGCCACCCTCGGCGCGGGTGCGGACGTGGTCCTCGCGCTGCCGGGCGCGCAGATCGGCTTCGCGGGGTCCCGGGTCCGCCCGCCGGACGCCGACCCGTCCGCGTACACGGCAGAGGGCCAGCTCGCCGCGGGCCAGATCGACGCGGTCGTCGAGCCGGAGGAGCTGCGCGACACCGTGTCCCTGTGGCTGGCCCTCCTCACCGGAGGCGCCGCAGGTGCCGGCGGCACCGCCGACCCCGCGCCCCCTCCCCACGCCCTCGCCCCCGCGCCCCCTCCCCACGCCCTCGGCTCCACGCCGGGCGCCGCGCCCACCGGCTGGGACGCCGTCCTGCGGGCGCGTTCGGCCGCGCGCCCCCGGGCGGGCGCGTATCTCGACGCGTACTTCGACGAGCGGCTCCCCGTCCACGGCGACCGGTGCGGCGGTGCCGACCCCGGGATGCTGTGCGGCTTCGGGGTGCACGACCGGCGGAGCGTCGCGTACGCGGCGCAGGCGGGCACGGCGACGCGGCCCGCCGGCTATCGCACGGCCGCGCGGCTGGTGCGGCTCGCGGACCGGCTGGGGATCCCCGTGCTGACGCTCGTCGACACGCCGGGCGCCGCGAACGACGCCGAGGCCGAGCGGGACGGCGCCGGCGCGGCGATCGCCGAGGCGTTCGCGGCGGTGGCGCAGGCGCGGGTGCCGGTGACGACGCTGGTGATCGGGGAGGGCGGTTCGGGCGGAGCGCTGGCACTGGCCGCCCCTGGCAACACCTGGGCCACGCCGGACAGTTACTTCTCGGTGATCGCGCCGGAGCTCGCCGCGGCGATCCTCAAGCGCGCCCCGTCCGATGCCGCCGCGACCGCGGACCAGCTGCGGGTGCGGCCGCAGGACCTGGTGGAGCTGGGGGTCGTACGGGGCGTCGTACCGCCCGCCGGCGGCGGGGCGGGGCATCCATGAGGTCCGTCACAACGACTTAGGTCTGCCTTCCCCGGCGCGGCGGCCCTCTGGTACACGTGGCAGTTCCCCCGCACGCACCACCGGAAGTCTCGCCCCATGGACCAGGAAAGCCGGCCCGGCCTCATACCCTTCGCGATCGACCTCACCTTCGAGGAGGCCCGTCGGCGCGCCGAGGTCGTCGCGGCGCTCGGTCCCGACTGGGATCCGATGGCCGCGCTGCGGGACGAGGAGGCGGCGTACGCGCTGCTCTACTCCGGTCTCGACGCCGACCAGCAGCGCACGTACGACATGCTCGTCGCGGCGGGGGTCCTTCCCGGAGGGGAGCCCGGCCGTGCGGCTGCCCATTGATCCGCAGGCGGACATCGCCCGCCGCGCCTGGGTGGACTGCCCGTCCTGCGACGACGCACGGGACTGCACCGACTGCGCCGACGCGCGCAACTGCCGTGACCACTGGCGCTATCTGATCTCCAGCAAGGGGACCGTGGTCCATCTCCAGTGCCCGGGCTGCACCCATATGTGGTCTTTCGACACCAGGCGCTGACGGGCATGGGCCGGCCCGGTACGGCTCCGCTTCGCCGTACCGGGCCGCTGCTCCGGGGATCGGTCAGCGTGTCACTTCACGCCGACCGCCCGGATGATCTCCTGCTTCACCGAGCCGCCCCGGTTGTCGGACGCCGAGGCCCGCAGCGAGATGAACTTCGCGTTCGCCGGTACCCACAGGGCCGCCTCCCACGCGGCGGACTTTCCGCGGACATCGTCGAGCCGGACCTTCGACCAGGTCTTCCCGTCGTCGTACGACACCTCCAGCGTGCCGCCCGTGATCCTCCCGGTGCTCTCCGCGCCCTTCACGTACTCGGAGAAGACGCCGACGTCGAGCTTGTGCCCGGCGCGGACGTTGCCGGTGAGGTCGGTGTCGACGTCGAAGCCGAGGTTCAGCATCGGCAGGACGGTGTACCGGTCCGACGAGGTCTCCTTCGAGCGGAAGGTCCACTCGGCGTGGCCGCGGGTGGACAGCCGCCACCGCTCCGGCTCCAGGGTCGTGTCCGTGACGACGCGGTACCCGGCCTCCTCCGCCGGGGCGTCCCAGGCGTAGGCGCCCGAGCTCATCCTGCGGTCGACCTGCTCCCCGTTCACGTACACCTCGGTGAACTGGGTCATCGAGTCGTCGCTCCACACATTGCCGAAGCCGGTGTGGTCCGGACCCGAGTCGCCCCAGCCGGGGGTGTTGAACTGGAGGTTGTTGCCGGCCCGCTGCTGTCCCCAGCCGAGGCCGGTGCCGAGCCACGGGTGCCAGACCGGCTTGAACCAGTCGCGGTCCACCCGGCTGCCGCCCCGGTAGGGGATGAGGCCGCCGCGCTCCTCCAGCGAGTCGGCGAGGTCGACGGATTCGTGCCAGAGCTGGCCGGGGCCGGTCGAGACGTACTCGGTGCGCTCGACGGGGAACGCGATCCGCTCCTTGAATCCGAAGCCGATCGGGAAGGTGTCGGTGATCGAGTAGCGGAATTCGCCGCCCTCCTCCTTCCGGGCCGTCGGCATGTGGAACGTGGAGCGGACGGTGGCGAGTTCGTCGTTGTCCGGGCGGAAGACGAGATCGTGGCCGATCGCGCCCGGGTGCCCCTCGGAGAGGTCGTAGGTGTACGGCGTGTAGCGCGTGGCGTCCAGGTCGAGCCGCTTGCCGCGGGCCGCCGCATACGAGAGCAGCGCCGCGTCCGCGGAGTTGACGGTGGCGACGGCCAGCGGCCGGTTCTCCCATTCCGCCGTGCCGAACCACTTCATCAGCCGGCCGGACTCGGCGTCGGTGACGAAGAGGACCTTGGCGCCCGCGTCCTGGGCGTTCTGGGCGAGCTCCACCGGCGGTACGGCACCGGTGTGGCGGACGAGGACGGCCTTGCCGCGCACGTCCTTGCCCTGGTAGGCGGCAGCGTCTCCGGTGCCCGCGTCCACGACGCCGAGCCGGAACGTGCCGTCGAGCAGGGCCGTGCCGGACTGCGGGGTGGCGTCGGAGATCCGGGTGCCGCCGACGCTCGCGTCCACCATCGGCTTGCCGAGGCGCCAGACGGTCCGGTACTCGAAGGTGCCGGTGGCAGGCTTGCGCGTGGGCGCGGCGAAGACCGAGTCGTACATCATCGGGACCTGCACGGCGCCGCCGTAGTGGGCGCCGTTCGCCGAGCGGTCGAACTCCATCAGCAGCTGGCGGGTCTCGGTGCGCTTGTCCACCTCGGCACGGATCTCGCGCAGCTTCCGCCCGTCGAGCGTGACGGTGCGGTCGCGGTCGAGGGTGATCTCCGGCTCGGTGAGGAAGCCGAGGCCGAGGGAATCCTGGCCCTTGCTGCCGCGTACGTCGAGGAAGGTGTCGAGCGTGTACGTGCCGGGCTTCAGGCGCAGCTCCAGCGTGCCGGACTCGCCGACCGTCTCGGGGAACGGGTCCTCGCCCTCGGCGAGCCGCTGGACACCCAGGTAGGCGGGCGTCGGGGCGCCGTCGCGGTCCTTGACGTGGACCGTGAGGGTGTACCGCTCCTCCTCCTTGACCAGGCCGAGCGCGGTGCGGGCGGCGACCCTGCCGTCGGCCGCGGTGGCGGTGATCCGGCCGCCGTTGTTGCCGACGGCCGCCTTGCTGCCGTCACCGGTGACCGTCGTCCGCGCGGTGCCGTGCGCGGGCACGGTGAGCGTGGTGTCGGCGAGTGAGGCGACCCCGGCGGTCACGCCCTCGACGGCGAGCGTCAGCGTGACGGGCGCGTCGGTGTGGTTGGTGTACGTGACGGCCTTGGCGACCGGCTTGTTGGCCTCGTAGGGCCAGCTGTAGAAGCCGAGGTCGGCTGAGCCGGTGGCGGTGACCGTGGCGCGGGTCGCGGCCGGTACGTCGACACGGCCGGCGCCGAGCGCGTACGGGGACGCGTCGAGCGGCTTCGACGACGACATCAGCGCGTCCTTGAGCTGGGCGCCGGTCCAGTCGGGGTGCTGCTCGGCCAGGAGTGCGGCGACGCCCGCGACGTGCGGGGTGGCCATCGACGTGCCGCTCATCGAGGTGTAGAGGCCCTCGCCCACGGTCAGTCGGGAGCGGGCGGCGAGGATGTCCACGCCGGGCGCGGAGAGGTCCGGCTTGAGGGCCTGGTCGCGGTAGCGCGGGCCCTGGCTGGTGAAGTACGCGGCCTCGTCGGCGGAGTCGACGGCGCCGATCGTCAGCGCGGAGTCGGCGGCGCCGGGCGAGCCGATGGAGCCGGGGGCGCCGGAGTTGCCCGCGGCGATGACGAAGAGGGCGCCGGTCTGGGCGGACAGGGCGTTGACGGCCTGGGCCATCGGGTCGGTGCCGTCGCTCGCCTCCCGCGAACCGAGGCTCATCGACACGATCTTGGCGTCGATGTCCTTCGCGGCCCACTCCATGCCGGCGATGATCTGCGAGTCGCTGCCGAAGCCGTCGTCGTCGAGGACCTTGCCGATGGCGAGGTCGGCGCCGGGCGCGACGCCCTTCTCCTTGCCGTCGGAGCCGGCACCGCTGCCGCCGACGGTGGAGGCGACGTGCGTGCCGTGGCCCTGGCGGTCGGCGACCTCCTGGCCCTCGATGAAGCTCTTCGACTCGCTGACGCGGCCCGCGAGGTCGGGGTGGCCGGCGTCCACGCCGGTGTCGAGGACGGCGACCTTGACGCCCTTGCCGGTGAGCCCGGCCTCCCAGGCCGCGGGGGTGCCTATCTGGGCGTTGGACTCGGCCATGTCGGCGCGCACGCGGCCGTCGAGCCAGATCTTCCCGATACCGCCGGAGAAGGCACTGCGGGTGGCCGCTCCGGAGGCGCTGACGGCCTCCCAGAGGGTGCCGGGCTCGGCGGTCATCGCGGCGCCGCCGATGCTCGGCAGGGAGCGCACGGTGTCCGCGCCGCGCGGGGCGGCGGCGCGGGCGCCCTTGGCGTACGTGACGATGAGCGGGATGCGCGCACCGACGTTCTGCTCGATGAGGCCGGTGACGTCGAAGAGACGCTCGTCGAGGACCCCGGAGTCGAGGTAGGGCCGCGCCTCGTCGGGTACGACGGTGATCCGGCCGTTCGAGATTCCGCTGCGCACGGCGCCGGTGGCGCCCTTGGGCCGCTCGACGTCGACGGCCTTCCTGCCACCGCCGAGGTCGGTGACGGTGACCTTGTCACCGGTGATGAGAGTGACGGTGTGCGTCCCGGCGGCCGTGTGGGCCGCGTCGGCCGCGTCGGCCGTGTGGGCCGCGTCCATGGGATGGGCGCCGCTGTCGGGCGAGTCGGCGGCGAGGGCCTGTCCGGCCGGGAGCAGTACGAGGGAGAGCCCGGCCGCAAGGAGCCGGGCTCTGCGTCTCGCGGACGCTCTGGTCATGGATGTCTCTCCTCGTACACCCGGCGAAGGGGTGGGTCCGGGTGTTGCGAAGAGTGTGAGCGCTCACAAGTCGCTTGGGGCGACCAAAGGTTGGCGGGTTCGTGCCATGGCGGCTATCTGCCAGTCATGTTCCGTTGGCCGGGATGCCCCGGTCACGGGGGTGCCGCGGCGATCACGGGGTCGGCTCGCGGGCGTCGTACCGTACGAACCCCCTTCCGCGCAGGGTGAGAAGGCCGACCGCCACCACACAGGCGACTCCGCCGCCGGTGACGGCGACGGCGGGTGATGTGAGTTCGGCGACCGAGCCCGCGAGGAAGTCGCCGAGGCGCGGCCCTCCCGCGACCACGACGATGAACACGCCTTGCAGCCGCCCGCGCATCTCGTCCGGAGCGGCCGCCTGGAGCATGGTGTTCCGGAACACCATGGAGACGGTGTCCGCGCAGCCCGCGAGGGCGAGGAAGAACAGCCCGAGCCAGAGGTTGCGGGTCAGCCCGAAGACGGCGATCGCCGTTCCCCAGGAGGCGACGGCGAGCAGGATCGCCGCCCCGTGCCGCCTGATCCGCCCCAGCCAGCCGGAGAACACCCCGCCGAGCAGCGCCCCGACGGCGGGCGCGGCGACGAGAAGCCCGGTGGTGCGCGCATCGCCGCCGTACCAGAGCACGGCGACGGCCGGGAAGAGCGCCCGCGGATGGGCCAGGATCATCGCGCAGAAGTCGGAGAAGAACGTCATGCGGATGTTGGGGCGGGTGGCGAGGAAGCGCAGCCCGTCGAGGACGGACGCGCGTTTCGCCGTCGTACGGTCCCGGTCCGGCAGCATCGACGGCAGCCGCCACATGGCGTAGAGCGAGGCCCCGAAGGCGACGGCGTCGATGGTGTACGCCGTCTGGTAGCCCGCGTAGCCGACGATCAGGCCACCGAGCATGGGGCCGATCAGCATCCCGGACGTCGTGGTCATGGAGTTGAGGGCGTTGGCGGCGGGCAGCTGCCCGGGCGGCAGCAGCCGCGGGATCATCGCGCTGCGGGCGGGCGCGTTGAGCGCGGCGCACACGGCTTGCAGGGCGACGATTCCGTAGAGGAACCACACACGGTGGAAGCCGGCGAACGCGGCGGCGGCGAGGGCGGCGGACAGCGCCGCCGAGCCGGTCGCGCTGAACAGGCCGAGCCTGCGCCGGTCGACGGTGTCGGCGACGGCCCCGCCGTACAGACCGAAGACGATCAGCGGGACGAGGGAGAAGAGCCCGACGAGTCCCACGGAGAAGGTCGAGTGCGTGATGTCGTACACCTGGAGCGAGATCGCCAGGGTGGTCATGCCCTGGCCGATCCAGGAGACGGTGTTGCCGAGCCACAGCCGCCGGTAGTCGGCGGAGGTGCGCAGCGGGGTGAGGTCGGCGAGGATGCGGCGTCCGGCTTCGGGCGTGCCGGGTGCGCCGGTGGTGCCGGGTGCGCCTGGTGCGTCGGGTGTGCCCGGTGCGTCGGGTGCGCCGGTCGTGGTCATGGGGCGGGCGCCTTCACCGTCCGCCGGCGACGCGCAGGACGGCGCCGGTGGTGTACGAGGCGTCGGCCGACAGCAGCCAGGCGACGGCGGCGGCGATCTCGGCGGGCGCGCCGGGCCGCCCGAGCGGGGTCTGCGCCCCGACCCTGGCCGCGCGCCCCGGGTCGCCCATGGCGGCGTGCATGTCGGTGGTGACGGCCCCGGGGGCGACGGCGTTGACCCTGATGCCGTCCGGGCCGAGCTCCTTGGACAGGCCGAGGGTCAGGGTGTCGACGGCCGCCTTGGTCGCGGCGTAGTGGACGTACTCGCCGGGGCTGCCGAGGGTGGCGGCGCCGGAGGAGATGTTGACGATGGCGCCGCCGCCGCTCGCCGCCATGTCCCGGGCGGCCCGGCGGCAGCAGAGCAGCACGCCGAGGACGTTGACGTCGAGCACGCGGCGGATGTCCTCGGTGCGGGCGTCGGCGAGCCGGCCGAGCGGGCCGGTGACGGCGGCGTTGTTGACCAGCCCGGTGACCGGGCCGAGTTCCGCGCGGGCGACGTCGAACAGCCGCTCCACGGCGGCCTCGTCGGACGTGTCCCCCTGCACGGTGACGCAGCGCGCCCCGGCGGCGCGTACGGCATCGGCGGCCTCCTCGGCGGCGGCGCGGTTGCCGACGTACCCGAGGGCGAGGTCGTGGCCGTCGGCCGCGAGCCTGAGGCAGGTTGCCGCGCCGATGCCGCGACTGCCGCCTGTGACGATGGTGACCGGACGCACGGCCGAGTCCCCCCTGTCTGTGTCCCACATTCGTTTCCCGTTACATGTTCCACCCCCAGTCGTATCTCACGGGTGCGGGCGGCCGGGCGGCGGGGCCTGGTGACGTCGGCGTCCGGACCGGCGTCACGCCTCGCGGGGAGCCGTCTCGCCCATCTCGCCCCAGCCGTCCATGCCGGGAATCTCGGCGGAGACGATCTGCGGCCGGGTGGCGATGGCGTACGACATGTCTTCCATGGCCACCCTGAAGTGCTCCGATTCGACGTGCTCCCGGCCCGCGTCCGCGTCGCGGAACGCCTCCACGAGGATGAACTGGTGAGGGTCGTCGACCGAGCGGGACCACTCGAAGAAGAGGTTGCCCGGCTCGCTGCGGGTCGCCCGGGTGAAGCCGTCGACCAGTTCGAGCCAGTCGTCGGCGCGCTCGGGACGGACGGTGAACTTGACGGTGATGTAGATCATTCAGACTCCGCTGGCTTCGTGACGTCATGCGTGTGCATGGGTCGCTGGATGTCCTTGTATGAAGGAGATTGCCGTATGAAGGAGATTGCCGTATGAAGGAGATTGCCGCTCAGACGGCCTGGTGCGCGATGCGGCAGGCCCGGCAGATCATGCGGCGGGCCGGGACGGGCGAGGAGACCTGCCCCAGACCCGCCGCGCGGTGAACGAGGCGCGGCACGGCGGAGGCGTGCGTGGGGCACGCACCCGCGCCGCACTCGTGGCACACCGCCACCGCCGCCTCCTCGCCGCCGTGCCGGGCGCAGTCGAAGCAGCGCATCAGGCAGCGGCCTGCGCGTGCTCCCGCAGCAGGCGGATGAACTCGCGCAGCAGGGGGGCGTTCTCCGACCAGTCCCGCACGGAGACCAGATTTCCGTCGACGACGGGAGCGTCGTCGACGAAGGTGCCCCCGCCGAGGACGACCTCGGGCGCGACGCCCGGGAAGGTGGTGGTCACACGGCCCTTGAGGACACCGAGCGGCGCCAGGGCGATGGAGGCGTGGCAGGTGTGGGCGACAGGCTTTCCGGCGGCGAAGAAGTGCCGCACGATCCGCTGGAAGTCCGGGTTGTGACGCAGGTACTCGGGTGCGCGGCCGCCGGGCAGGAAGAGTCCGGCGTACTCATCGGGATCGACGTGGGCAAAGGCGGTGTCGGCGGGCCAGGACCTGCCGGGGTGCTCGGTGTACGTGCCTTCGTACGTACCGTCGAAGTCGTGCGCGACGAGCCTGAGCACCTTCGCTCGGGGGGCGGCGACGGTGACCCCGTACCCCTCTTCGGTCAGGCGCTGCAGTCCGTAGAAGAGCTCGAGGTCCTCGGTGGCGTCGCCCGCGAGGATGAGGACCTTGGAGACGGACATGGAGTTCTCCTTGCGTGTGTCTGCGTGTGTCTGCGTGTGTCAGGGAATGGGGATGAGGGACGGACGGTGCTCCTCAAAGGACGGGTGGTCAGGCGGGGTTGGGCACTCCACAGGCCACGGCCTGGCCACGCGGGCCGGTGCTGCCGCCGGCCTTCTCCGCGTACGCGGCCTCGTAGTCGACCATCGCGTCCATCAGCGGCGCCCACTCGGACGCGGGGTCGTAGCGCAGGTCGAGCCACTGGTCGACCAGAGACTGGGCGTGGTGCGGGCTGACGCTCATCTGACCCATGGTGATCACCTGGGCGTTGTTGAGCAGGACGGCACCCTCGACCTGGTAGGCGTCGTTCACGGTCACGGCGCGGATGCCGGGGACCAGGCCCGCGCTGACAGCCATGCCGAGACCGGTGCCGCAGATCAGCAGCGCCCGGTCGGCCTCGCCGTTGGCGACCAGCTCGGCGGCGTCCACCGCAATGTGCGGATAACCCGTGCGTGCGCCCTCGGGAACGCCGACGTCCCGCACGGAGGCCACACGCGGATCCCTCTCCAGGAAATCCTTGAGGGATTCCTTGTACGCGAACCCGCGGAAATCGCTGCCGATGACGATACGCAGTTCGCCGCTCATAAAGCCTCCGGTCTTTCTTGACGGTTGTTCTTGCCGGTTGTTCTTGCCGGTTGTTCGGTGCGTTGTCCACTGTGCAGGTGGCCCCCCGGAAAACCCAAGCCGCAGGGTTCGCCCCCTTTCCCCGAGGGTTCGGGCGTCCTGGGCCTGCCAGTACCACCTTTGACACATGGCACAATCGGGGCATGGATCGTCGAACAGAGTTGCGGGACTTCCTGCGGTCCAGACGAGCGCGTGTGAGCCCTTCGGCTGCGGGTCTGCGGGCATACGGCTCCCGACGCAGGGTGCCGGGTCTGCGCCGGGAGGAACTGGCACAGCTCGCCGGGGTCAGCGTCGACTACTACGTACGCCTGGAGCAGGGCCGCGGCGGGAAGGTCTCCGCCGAGATCCTCGACTCCGTCGCGACGGCGCTGCGTCTGGACGAGATCGAGCGGCAGCACCTGCACGCGCTCGTGCACTCCTCCGGCGGACCGCGCTCGGCAGCGGAGTCGCCCCACACCGCCGGCGCCGGCCTCGGCAGCGTGCACGGCCGGCGCGAACAGCAGGTCAGGCCGGGACTGCAGCGCGTCCTGGACACGCTGGAGCACTCCCCCGCCTATGTCGTGGGCCGCCGTCTGCAGATCCTCGCCTGGAACCATCTGGCCCGTGTCCTGATCGCGGACTTCCCCCGCATGCCGGAAGAGGACCGCAATCTGGCCCGCCTGACCTTTCTCGACACAACGGCGCGCCGGCGGTACGTCGACTGGCAGAAGAAGGCCGACGACACCGTGGCCTTCCTTCGCGTGGACGTGGGCCGTCATCCGTACGACGCGGAACTGACGGCTCTCATCGCCGAACTCTCCGCCACGAGTGAGGACTTCCGCCGTATGTGGGCCGACCACACGGTCCGCGACGAGACCCACGGGGCCAAGCCCCTACACCACCCGCGCGTCGGCGCACTGGACCTCACCTTCGAGACCTTCCGCATCCCCGACGATCCGGACCAGGCTCTGACCGTCTACACCGCCGAACCGGGCTCCCCCGCAGCCGCCGCCCTGAAGCGTCTGGCCGAGGAGGAGCGGCCCGAGGAGTGGCAGTGACGGCGGCGACGTGAACACGAGCGCCCCGCCGTTCCCGGAAACCGGGAACAGCGGGGCGCTTCGCCGCGTCTCATCGACCGAGATCAGCCGACGTCAGGCTCCGTGCGGGCCGGCCGGGACAGGGCGTGTCCTCGGTCTACCGGACGAGGACCCGCCCCTGCTTCTCATTGCCGGCGGCGCAGGCGGCCGTCTCCTTGTCGGTCATCTTCCGGGTCTTGACCACGACCGCGTTGCTCTTGCCCTCGGTGCCGTTGGGGACGGGCCCGGTGATGCTGTCCCGGACGTACCAGTAGTAGTGGCCCCACTTGGGGTTGTCGTAGTGGGTCTGCCAGGTACCGGAGACGGTCTGCATCACCTGTGCCCGGGAGATCCAGCCCACTTCGCCCGGCTGCACGGTCATGTTCAGCGAACTGCTCTCGGAGTGCGAACTCGACCAGGTGTGGCTGTAGGTGGCGGTCACGCTCACATCGACCAGGCCGGCGATCTTGCCGCCCACCGTGACGGACGCACCGACGGAGTCGGTCGAACCGACCGTGTCGGACCAGGACATGGATTGCTCCGCGAGCGAAGTGGTGCAGTTGTACAGCGAATGGGAGACTTGGCGAAACTCCCCCAAGTACGCCTCACCCAGTATCGGGTCATTGAACGTGCACTTGCCCAGGCCGGACGCGCAGTCGGCCATCAGCTGCTGCCGTGTGGGTTCGTCGGCTGCCGATGCGGGCACCACCGCGGCCACCAGAGTTCCCCAGGCGACGGCTGCAAGTACCACCATCCGGCTTCCACGCCGCAATACACCGCGTCCCGCTGTCATTCTCATCATGCCTTCTTCTCGTTCAGACTCTGGAATTCGTTCGCCGGCCTCCGGACCCAGGAGGCCGCATGCGGTCCGGGCCGCACATCAGCCGGCGCTGGGCTCCGCGCGATAGCCCTTGAACAGGAAGTTCGGGCCGAGTGCGTAAGAGTCGACCATCTCGTAGAACTGCTTGATGGTCTCGTTGCCGCAGTGCTCCTCGAACGCCTCGCGGGACGTGTAGACCTCGTCCAGATAGATGCGGTTGGGGTTGTCCTCGTCACGAATGACCTCGAAACGCAGGGTCCCCGGCTCGTTGGCCAACGACCCCTCGGCGTCGAAGAGACCTGCTGCGACGAAGTCCTCACGCTTGTACGGCGGAACGTCGAACTGGACGAGCACGTGGTACGTCATGGTCTTCCTTCGGCTGATTGTTCCTGTGCTGTGCCGGCTGCTGTTCCAGCGGCGAAATCCACCCTGCCAGAACACTTCTGGGCCACACAGGCCCGCCTCTTCCGACGAATCCGGTTACCGAGGACCGACTGTCCTGGTAACGGGACTACCACCTTCACCTGACGCCCATTCAGCCCCGCACGACGTGGGCGCTGGGGACGCTGGGGGCGCGTTCGAGCGCGCTGCAGAGTGAACCGGAGCGCGTAAGGAGCCCGTGTGCGCTCCCGCACGCTGCCCGGGCGGCCTTGTGTTCTGGCTGAAAACGGACTGTCATCAAGAGCGGCCTGCACAGCTGCACTTCGAGCGGACGGTTCCGCGCATGCCCAAGGACCCTGCCACCCTCGCCTCCGACACCTCTCCTGGCTGCTACGACCTCTTCGACGCGGCGGCGATCAGGGCCGAGGTGGACGCACACCTGGCCGGCTTCCTGCAGGACCAGGCCGAGTCGGCCTGCGGGGGACGGCTGCCGACCCTGGTCACCGACATCCTGGCCAGATTTCTGCGTGGGGGAAAGCGCCTGCGCCCACTGCTGTGCACCCTGGGCAGCCTGGCCGCCGGCGGCTGTGTCGGGCCCCCGGTCATCGCTGTGGCCGCGAGTCTGGAAATGTTCCATGCCTTCGCGCTGATCCACGATGACGTCATGGACCGCTCCGCCACCCGCCGAGGCGCCCCGACCGTCCAACAAGAGCTGGCCGGGCACTACCTGGCGCAGGCCCCGCGTCGGAGCGGTTCCCGCCACATTGCCCAAGCAGCGGCCTTCGGTAATGCCGGGGCAATCCTGATCGGCGATCTCGCGCTGGTCTGGTCGGTGCATATGCTCGCAGCCGCAGGCCTGGATGCGCACAGGTTCGCACGCACCCGCACCGTCATCAACGAAATGCACCACGATGTCATCTACGGCCAGTGGTTGGACCTGCACGCTGTGGGCGGCTCCGATTCCGATGTCGAAACGCCCTTGTCCGTAATTCGTTACAAGACAGCCAAATACAGCGTCGAGCGCCCCCTGCACCTTGGTGCCGTGCTCGCTGACGCCCCACCGGCCGCGCTCAAAGCCTTGACCACCTACGCATTGCCGATCGGCGAGGCATTCCAGCTGCGCGACGACCTGCTCGGTGTCTTCGGCGATCCTTCGGTGACCGGCAAACCGGTCACCGACGACCTGCGCGAGGGCAGACGCACGCTCTTGCTCGCCACCGCGCACGCCCTCGCCGACCCGGACCAGCGCAGGATCCTGGCCAGGCACGTGGGCGACCCTCTCTTGACCGAGCATGGGGCGAGTGCGGTGCGCACGGTCCTGAACGAGACCGGCGCCCCTGAACATGTCGAACGTCGCATCGCCACACTCCGCGACGAGGCCCTGCGTGGACTGGACGACGCCCCCATCACCACGGCGTCCAAAGCCGAGCTGCGCACCTTTGCCCACCACATGACCGAAAGAACTGCGTGATCCGAAGCGCAGCGCTTGTGGAAAGAGAACGCTGAGGGGGTGGACAAGTGTCACAAGAGGCCGCATCGACCCGCAGCGGTTGGCATGTAGCCATGGAGACCGGATTCGGGTGCCCGATTGCCGCCGCCATCGTGACGAGAATCGAGGAGATTTTCAGGACGACCGGAGGCGTGGAGTGGCCGGACGTTCTTGCCGCTCAGCAACGGAATGCCGTATGGAGTTACCCAAAGGCGCTGCATGTCAAGGAAATCATTCCGCAGTACGTAGCCACGGTGACCGGCTTGCCGACTGCCGCAGTGCTGGACCGCCTGTTCGCCATGGTGTGGCCTGGCCACTATCGCACGGTTGGACGGGAATCCGGCTACCCGCATCTGGAGCTCTACGGCCGGACCGCTCTGGTCGCACTGAGCGATTGGGGGCTGTGCGAACACGACATCGCCCGTCTCTACCCTCGGTACCTCCCGCTCGAAGAAGCCCTTGCTGCAGTCAATTCTCTCGACGATGAAGACGAAGCCGACATACTGGCGGAGATGATTTCGATAGGCGTTCCGGTCGAGCGATACTTCGAAGAGCGACTCGGCAAACACCGCCAGAAGCGCGGGCAGTTCACTTACACACTGCCCCAATGGGAAGAAGTCTGCATGGCAGACAGCCATATGCTCGGCGCATTGCTCCTGTGGCTGCACGAAGGAGCCGCTTACCGTGATGTTCGGCGGATCGCGGCATGGATGCGCCTCATGCATGACTCGACCGAAATAGCAGCCGACAGGATCGCACGCGAAGGCCATAACAGCTACAACATCATGACTGCCGCCGGTCACGATATGCGGTGCGCGACCACCTGGTACAGGTCGGAGTGCCTATGGGCGCTGACAACAGCCTACGACTCCGAATTCGGCAAGGCGTCACGAAGACGCAGATCCATGACGGGCGGGATTCAAACACGCACCGAAGACGATGAAGTGACGGCACACGCCTGTCCTGCAAACGAGCGGAGACCGACGAGGCAGTTCGAGGGTGGATCCGGAATCTTCAGAGGGCTGGTGTGGATGGAATTCATATGGCATATCGGAATGGGTCGGTATCGTATTTTCCAACGCGCGGCAGCCGCCTTCGACATCGCCAAGGAAGTTCTCGAAGAAGCGTGCCCGCCGAACTGCACGGGCTGCCAAGAGTGGCACCGCGGAAGAATGCGCCGGCCGATGGACGATGACTACGGCCACGACCTGTCCTTTCTTGAGCAGCTTCCCCGCGTGCAATGCCCGGCCCCAACGTTGTGCGCCACCTGCACAGCCCGCAGTGGACAGACGAGCCCCCCAGCGGGCGGTACGGCCGACTACACGGGATTGCTCGCACTGTGGTTCGCCGAAAGCGGGCTGTGCTCAACGTGCAGGGAAGCCATGGCCGTTGCCCTGGACGCATGGGGGATGATCGCTGCACCGGTATACGCGGAGCAAATCCTTGACCCGACTCTTCAGGCCCGGCTGTCCGGCCTGGTCTACCTGCACAGGCATTCACCCTTTCGCCTCGGACTGGCGTACATGTGGGGAAGTTGCCGAGATGCGAGGTGAGCAGCCGAGCGCCCGGGTCCGGAGGAACAGCCGCCCGCGGCAGCGCGGGCGCCGGCCGGGTTCGACGGCCTGGCGCCTGCCCCCGGCGGACGGTTTCTACGGGCGGACGAGCGGTGTCACCGTCTCGCCCGCACCGCCCTCGCCGCCTCGTCGGCGATGGCCTGCGGGTCGGCTGCCGCGTCGACGGTCAGTCCGGGCTCGTCGGGTCGCAGCGGTTCGAGGGTGGCGTACTGGGAGTCCACCAGCTCGGGCGGCATGAAGTGGCCCGTACGTCCGGCGACCCGCCGGTCGGCGGTCGCCCGGTCGAGTGCCAGGTGCAGGAACCACACGCCCGCCCCCGCCCGGCGGAACTCGTCCCGGTAGTCGCGCTTGAGCGCCGAGCAGGCCATCACCCCGCCCTGACCGGAGTGGGTCGCCTCCCGGATCCAGCCGGCGAGCGACAGCAGCCACGGCCGGCGGTCCTCGTCGTCGAGAGGATGCCCGGCGGCCATCTTCGCCCGGGCCGCGGCCGAGTGCAGGTCGTCGGCCTCCAGGAAGGGCATCACGAGCCGGCGGGCGAGCAGTTCGCCCACCGTGGACTTTCCTGATCCCGAGACACCCATGACGACCACGACCGTGGGCACCTCGGAAGTTGTTCGCACGACGGCCTCCGGGAGAGCAGCTGCCCGACGCAGCCGGCCACCCGCAGCTTAGGCCCTGTCGTTCGGATCTTGCCGGGCTCGCGTGTCCTGGCACGCGCATCTGCCGCGTTGTCGTCGGTCGCCGACGCTCCGCGGCGGGCCGCTCGCTGATCCGGCCTCATCCGAACGACAGGGCCCAGGTGAGTCCGACGACGAGATCGACAGGAATTCCTTCGGGCAGCGCCGGTCGAGCCCGCCCGGACCAACGCCGGCCGATGGTCTAGATTCGGCCCGTGAGCCCCGTGGACCGTCCCGCCGGCCGGCGCGCCGCCCGGTTCCTGCTGCCGTATCCGGCCTCGGACGTACGCGGCCTGCCCGAGGGGCTGCCCGTCATGGTGTGGGACGGCAGCGGCGGTCCGCCGGACGCCGAGAGCCTCGCGACGGTGGAGTTCTTCGTCATCCCCTATGGCTTCGGGGCCACCGCCGCAGCGGTGTTCCCAGGCATGCCGCGGCTTCGTGTCGTCCAGTCCCTGTCCGCCGGCGTCGACGAGCTCGTGAAGCACATTCCCCGCGGTGTCGTTCTCTGCAATGCCCGGGGCGTTCACGATGCCAGCACCGCCGAGCTGGCCGTGTCACTCGTCCTGGCGTCGCTCCGTGGCATCCCTGATTTCGTACGGGCCCAGGATGCCGAGGAGTGGCGGACCGGCTTCCGCCCCGCTCTGGCCGACCGCACCGTCCTGCTCATGGGCTACGGCTCCATCGCCGCGGCGATCGAGGACCGGATCGTCCCCTTCGAATGCGACGTCCTGCGGGTCTCCCGCACGGCCCGCTCCACTCCGCGTGGGCCCGTCCACGCGCTCGGCGATCTGCCCGGCCTCCTGCCCCGGGCCGACATCGTGATCCTCACCGTCCCGCTCACCGAGCAGACACGCGGCCTGGTCGACGCGCGCTTCCTCGCCTCGATGCCGGACCGCTCCCTGCTGGTGAACGCCTCCAGAGGTGCCGTGGTGGACACGGACGCGCTGCTCGCCGAGCTCACGGCCGGCAGGCTGCACGCAGCCCTCGACGTCACCGACCCCGAGCCGCTGCCCCCGGGGCATCCGCTGTGGCATGCGCCCAACACGCTGATCAGCCCTCACGTCGGAGGCAACAGCTCGGCCTTTCTGCCACGGGCACTGGAGCTGATCCGCACCCAGGTCCTGCACTACCTCGCGGGAGAGCCGCCGGAGAACGTCGTACTGCCGCGGACGTCCTGACCCGTACGTCCTGCCTCGGATGTCCTGACCCGGACGTCCTGACCCGGGACCCGCGCCGCGCGCAGTGCCCGTCTCAGGCGAGAACGTTCACGGCCCGGGCGATCACCAGGCCGAGGATGAGCAGGGAGACGAGGGACTGCACGGCCATGGAGATCTTGGCCCAGGGGGCCAGCGGCATGACGTCGGTGGGGCTGAAGGCGGTGGAGTTGGTGAGTCCGAGGTACAGGTAGTCGATGTAGCGGGGGCGCCACTGCCTGGCGTTCAGCTCCGGGCTGAGCTGCTGAGGGAAGGCGAGTTCAGGAGTGGTGGGCATGCGGTGGGCGCGGGCGGCCGCTCCGCCGCCGTCGAGTTCGAAGTACAGCAGGGAGAAGGCCAGGACGGTGGAGGCCCAGACGCTTCCGCCGGCCTGGAGCAGACCGGTGGCGGAGTTGGTTTCGGCCCCGCCGTGGATGAGGTCGTCGATCAGCCGGACGGTCGACCAGATGGCGCTGACCGCCAGTACGCCGACCAGGGCGATCGCCACCGCACGCAGGGCGGCCGAGCGGCGGCTGATCCGGCCGGGGTCGCCCGCGATCAGCGTCAGCAGGAGCAGTCCTTCGCCCAGGGGGAGCAGCCAGCGGGGTCCCAGGCGCAGGTCGTCGGGCATCAGCTGGGACAGCAGCATGGCGCCGATCACGGCTCCGGCCATCGGCCAGCGGGCCTCCCCGAACTCCGCCTGCTGCGAGTCCGGCCCGTGCCGATCGTCCGGACCGTCGGCGTCGGCCGGCATTCCATCACCCCAGTCGCCTCGGGGACCTGGCGGCGCGGCCGCCCGTATTCCGCCGAACGTACCTCGAAGCAGCGCGAGGGCACCTCCTGCCGGATCCGCGTGTCCGCGGAACCAGCCGGTGCAGGCGGCGTCCGCGGGTGCGTTCCCGGCAGGGAGGTTTCGGCAGGCCGCGGGCCGAGGTCGGGCCGCTCCGAAGGCGCGGCGCCAGGGACGGCCCGGCGAGCCGTCCAAACCGTCCATGCCATTCACGCCGTCCGTGCCGTCCGAGCCGCCTCAGGGGGGGAGCGACTCCCCGAGGCGGCACAGGCCGGGCCGTACGCACTGCCGGGGCATGCCCGCAGACACCCGGAGGGGCGGGTCGCCGGCTCACATGCGCGTGAACCGCTCCATGTCCTCGTGGAAGTCGCTGATCATCTCGTCCGTGAGGGTCGGCCGGACGTCGCGGACGGCCGCGAGATAGTCCTCGGTGGTGGCGGGTTCGCCTCTTCGGTGGACCACCTCGTTCTCGAAAGCCGCCTGCGCTCCCTTGCGCGCCGCGAACTCGACGTCTGCGGGCGTGAACAACTCCGTCGCCTCCACCAGCCGCGTCACGTCGACCGTTCCCGAAGCCGCCGTCAGATACCGCTGCCAGATCGCGGCCCGCGCCGTGGCGTCCGGCGGGCCGATCGGGATCACGTAGTCGAAGCGGCCGGGGCGCAGGAACGCCGGGTCCAGGGTGCGCACCGAGTTGGTCGCGCAGACCATCAGGTGCTCGTCGTGCTCGCGGAAGCCGGGGATCACCTTGAGCAGTTCGTTGGTCGCCATGTGCCCGGGGTCGGCGGCCACGCCCGACCGTACGCCGGCTATCTCCTCGACCTCGTCGATGAACAGCACCACCGACCCGAGGGCGGTGATGTCGGCGAACGCCTCCCGCAGCCCCGTGGCGAGCCGGGCCGTGCCGCCCGAGGCGGCCAGGCGGGAGGGGAACAGTTCGACGAACGGCCAGCCCAGACGGGAGGCGATCGCCTTGGCGAAGCTGGTCTTCCCGGTGCCCGGCGGCCCGAAGAGGATCACCGCCTTCGGCGGGACGACCCCGTAGCGCTCGACGAGCTCCGTTTCCTTCAACGGCAGGACGATCCGGCGTTCGACGATCTGCTTCTCGTGTTCCATACCGGCCATGGAGCCCCACAGTCCGCTCGGCAGCACCCGTCCGCCGAGCGCGTCGAGCAGGCCCGCGTCGGCGGCGGGCAGATGCTCCACCAGCTCGAAGTAGACCAGTCCTTCCCGGGACCGGTAACCGGAGTTCAGCAGCGCCGTCGTTCCCGTGGCGGCGGCCGGGAGCAGCGCGCTGATCCGCCGCACGCCCGCGGCCCGCAGGCGCCGCTCCAGTTCGGCGAGGAGACCGCTGCCGATCCCCCGGTGGCGCCAGCCGGCGGCCAGTGCCACCAGCAGGACCCAGGCCCGCTCGCCCTCGGCGCGCGCCACCGCCACCCCCACCAGTTCGTCGCCCACCATCGCCACCACGGCGGGCTGCCCGGACCGGGCCGCGGCGATGACCTCCGAGACCGGGAAGACCGCGGGCGTCTGGACGTCCATACCGCTCTGGTCCCACACCTGGATGGCCTGGTCCAGGTCGTCGTCGTGGAAGTCCCTCATCCGCCACACCGGCATCCGGCTCCACCTCTCCTCCGGGGGCCGCCGTCACCGCGGGGCGGCGCCGGGCCCGGTGTCTGCCGGCTCTGTCGGCTCTGTCGGCTCTGTCGGCTCTGTCGGCTCTGCCTGCTCTGCCTGCTCTGCCTGCTCTGCCTGCTCTGCCTGCTCCAGCGTGACGACGATCGCCTTCGACGCCGGCTGGTTGCTGCTCTCGGCCACGCTGTCCAGCGGCACCAGCACCTGGGTCTCCGGGAAGTACGCCGCGGCGCAGCCGCGTGGGGTCGGATAGGGGACCACGGTGAAGGCGCTCGCGCGGCGCTCCACGGTGTCGTCCCAGACGCCCACCAGGTCGACGGACTGCCCTTCGGCCAGGCCGAGTTCCGCGAGGTCCTCGGGGTTGACCAGCACCACCCTGCGGCTTCCGTGGATGCCCCGGTAGCGGTCGTCGTCCGTGTAGGGAACGGTGTTCCACTGGTCATGCGAACGGAGGGTCTGCAGGACCAGGTGCCCCTCCGGGACGTCGGGGGCGGCCCAGCCGTTGCGGGTGAACAGCGCCTTGCCCGCCGGGGTGGCGAAGACCCCTTCGTTGACCGGGTTGGGCAGCCTGATGCCGCCGGGGCGGACCACCCGCCGGTTGAAGTCGTGGAATCCCGGCACGACATGGGAGATGCACTGCCGGATCGCCCCGTAGTCGGCCTCGAAGCGGTCCCATGGGATGTCCGCCTCGCCGTCGAGGGTGCGGCCCTCGCCGTCGAGGGTGCGGCCCTCGTCGAGGGTGCGTCGGGCGAGGCGGCACAGGATGGCGACCTCGCTGAGCAGGAGCTTGGAGGCCGGCTTCAGACGCCCGTTGGACGTGTGGACCTCGCTCATGGAGTTCTCCACGGTGACGAACTGCTCGCCGGCGGACTGGATGTCCCGTTCGGTGCGGCCCAGCGTCGGCAGGATGAGCGCGGTCCGGCCGCAGACCGTGTGGGACCGGTTGAGCTTGGTGGAGATGTGGGCGGTCAGCCGGCACCGCCGCATGGCCTCCTCGGTGACCGCGCTGTCCGGAGCGGCCCGGACGAAGTTGCCCGCGAGCGCGAGGAACACCTTGATCCGGCCCTCGTGCATGGCCCTGATGGCGTTCACCGAGTCCAGCCCGTGGGCGCGGGGCGGATCGAAGCCGAACTCCCGCTGCAGCGCGTCCAGGAACGTGTCCGGCATCTGCTCCCAGATCCCCATGGTGCGGTCGCCCTGTACGTTGCTGTGTCCACGCACCGGGCAGGCGCCGGCTCCGGCCCTTCCGAGGTTTCCGCGCAGCATCAGGAAGTTGACGATCTCCCTGATGGTGGGGACGGCGTGCCGGTGCTGCGTCACCCCCATCGCCCAGCAGACGATGATGCGCTCGCTGCGCAGGACGTCGTCCCGGACCTCCTCGATCTCCCGGCGGCTCAGTCCGGTCGCGGTGAGGACGTCGTCCCAGTCGACGGTGCGGACGTGGGCGGAGAACTCGTCGAAGCCGCTGGTGCTGGAGCGGATGAAGTCGTGGTCGAGCACGGTGCCCGGCCGGGCGTCCTCCGCCTCCAGCAGCAGCCGGTTCAGACCCTGGAAGAGCGCGAGGTCGCCGCCGCTGCGGATCTGCAGGAACCGGTCGGCGATCTGCGTCCCGGGGCCGATCACCCCGCGTGGCTTCTGCGGGTTCCTGAACCGCAGAAGCCCTGCTTCCGGGAGGGGGTTCACCGCGATGATGCGGCCGCCGTTGAGCTTTGCCTGCTCCAGTGCGGAGAGCTGGCGCGGATGGTTGGTTCCGGGGTTCTGGCCCACCAGCAGGATCAGGTCGGCGTGGTGCAGGTCCTCCAGGCCGACCGTGCCCTTGCCGGTGCCCAGGGTCTCGTGGAGGGCGAAGCCGCTGGACTCGTGGCACATGTTGCTGCAGTCGGGCAGGTTGTTGGTGCCGAAGGCCCTGGCGAAGAGCTGGAGGACGAAGGCGGCCTCGTTGCCGGCCCGGCCCGAGGTGTAGAAGACCGCCTCGTCGGGGGTGTCCAGTGACGTCAGCTCCTCGGCGAGCAGCCCGAGGGCGTCGTGCCAGCTGATCGGTTCGTAGTGGTCCGCGTCCGGCCGTTTGACCATCGGTTCGGTGAGCCGGCCCTGCTGGTTCAGCCACAGGTCCGATCGCCGCCCGAGCTCGGAGACCGGGTGCCGGCGGAAGAAGTCGGCGGTGACGCGCCGCGACGTCGCCTCGTCGTTGATGTGCTTGGCGCCGTTCTCGCAGTACTCGTTGCGGTGCCTGTGGCCCGGGGCGGGGTCCGCCCATGCGCAGCCGGGGCAGTCGATGCCGTGCACCTGGTTGACGATCAGCAGTGTGGTTCCGGCACGCCGCACCGAGGTCTCGTCCAGGGAGTACGCCAGCGCGTGCCCCACCGCGGGCACTCCCGCCGCCCAGGTCTTGGGCGGGGTCACGGTGAGCCGTTCCTCCGGTTCCTCGCTCGGTGGCTTCTTCATCAGAAGGGTCCCTCGCTCTCCGGTGCGCGTTCTCCAGTGCGCGTTCTCCGCCGGTACGCGTTCTTCGGTACGCGGATCAGCCGGTACGCGGATCAGCCGGTGGGCCAGCGTGCGACCCGGCTTCTCGGCGGCTCGGGCTCCGCCGGCTGTACGTGCCCGTTGCGGATGGTCCCGCGCCAGGCCCCGCCCGCTTCGCCGAGGCCCTCGATGAACTCCTTGAAGTGCCCGAGTTCGCTCCGGACCACACGGCGCGTGACCTCGCGGGACGCGCCCATGAGGAGGGCGGCGGCGCCGCGCGGCCCCACCTCCATGCGCACCGTGACCGTGGTGCGGTCCGGTGCCGTGGGACGGAACGACACCTCGCCCCGGTGGGAAGTGCGCCGGTCGAGGCTCTGCCAGGCCACACACGAGTCCGGCCGCTGCTCCACGATCTCCGCGGTGAACGCGCGGCGCACCGGGCCGCACCCGATCACCCACCGGGTGACGGTGGGCCTGACCTGGTCGACCCTCTTCACCGCCGACATGAACCGCGGGAAGCTCTTCAGCTGGGTCCACTGGTCGTAGGCGGTGCGTACCGGGACAGCGATCTCGACGGTTTCCTCGATGGTGTGCATGGCCCACCCGACTCCAGACGCCTGTCCACTCAGTGTCACCGCCCGAGCGGCGCGCTGCCATGTGGATCTCTGCTCCGGTTCGGAGTTCCCCTGGGCCGCGTCCCGCCTCTCGCGCCCCCTGCCTCCAGCGTCTACGTTGGGACACTGTGCCGCGTGACACAGGTGCGCCGGTCGGCGCCAATCCGCTGCGTCAGCTCTCCCTGGAGCAGCTGCGGCAGCGGACGAGCATGAAGTGGCGGACGTATCCGCAGGACGTGCTGCCGCTGTGGGTGGCCGAGATGGACGTGCCACTGGCCGAGCCGGTCGCGCGCGCGATCACCGACGCGGTGACGCTCGGTGACACCGGCTACCCGGTCGGGACGGCGTACGCGGAGGCACTGGCCGCCTTCGCCCGCGAGCGCTGGGGGTGGGACGGGCTCGCCGTGGAGCGCACGGCGATCGTGCCCGACGTGATGCTGGGCGTCGTCGAAATGCTGAAACTGGTATCCGGCCCCGGCGATCCCGTCGTCGTCAACTGCCCCGTGTACCCGCCGTTCTACCTGTTCGTGGGCAGCCTGGGCCGTCCCGTCGTCGAGGCGCCCCTCGGGCCGGACGGGCGGATCGACTTCGCCGCGCTGGAGGACGCGTTCCGGCGGGCGGCCCTGCGCGCGGACCGCCCGGTGTATCTGCTGTGCAGCCCGCACAACCCGACCGGGACCGTGCACGGTGCCGACGAGTTGGCGGATGTCGCACGGTTGGCGCGGACGTACGGTGTGCGGGTCGTGGCCGACGAGATCCACGCCCCGGTCGTGGCCGCGGGCGCGCCGTTCGTGCCGTACCTGAGTGTTCCCGGCGCGGGCGACGGGCTGTCCCTGATGTCGGCCTCCAAGGCGTGGAACCTGGCCGGGCTCAAGGCCGCCCTCGCCGTCGCCGGGCCCGACGCGGCCGACGACCTCGCCCGGCTCCCCGAGGAGGTCGGCCACGGACCGAGCCACCTCGGCGTCATCGCCCACACGGCGGCCCTGCGCGACGGGGGCGACTGGCTCGACGCCGTCCTGTCCGGCCTCGACGACAACCGCCGCCTGCTGGCGGAGCTGCTGACCGAGCATCTGCCGGCCGTCGGGTACACGCCCGCGCAGGCCACCTATCTGGCCTGGCTGGACTGTCGCGGCCTGGGCCTGGGCGACGACCCTGCCGGCGACTTCCTGCGCCGGGGCGTCGCCCTGAGCTCCGGGATCCCCTTCGGCACGGGTGGCGCGGGCTTCGTCCGCATGAACCTGGCCACCTCACCCGAGCTGATCACCGAGGCGGTCCGCCGCATGGCGACCGCCGTTCCCCGGGGGCGCGCAGCGCGTCGGGGGTAGCCGGCGGAGGCTCTGCCGACGTGAAGGGACCCATCGCGCGGGGAGATCGGCCGACGGCACGGAGACGGCGGCTCCGGCCGGCCGGTCTCCACCAGGGTGCGGAAGTCGGCGCCGTACGAGGCCGGCGAGGCCGGGCCCGGCATCACCGTGCCGGGCCGCGCCCCACGATGTCTGGGCGAAGCGGGCGTTGGCCTGCTCGACCGCCTGCTCGGCCAAACAGCCGCGGCGGTCCGAAGGTCCCGTCGTGGCTTGAGGGTTGGTTCCATGAGTCGCCGGGTCTTCTCCCAGCGGCCCACGCCGCGGCCGCCGGTGAAGGTGAGCTGCGGCGTGACGGTGCGGTCCGCCTCGGGCGGCTGCCGTCCGTCTGCGACTGGCGCGGGTGACGGACGGCAGCGCGCACGGCTGCTGAGTACCGCTGCTGAGTACCGCGGACGAGCGGGTCAGACGGTCTTGATCGCCGGGTCGGAGACGCCTACGGCGCCCGTTTCCACATGGCCGGCGAAGCGGCGCAGGAAGGTGGTGTCCATGTCGGAGACGACCTTGACGTCGTACCAGCGGCCCGTCGTGCCCAGGTTCACCGTGGCGGAGACGGTGGCACCGGGGTTGACCTTGTAGGTCTGGGCCGTGCCGCCGTAGGCGTTGGTCACGGTGAGGTTGACCGCAACGGTGCCGGGGTTGGTCAGGGTGAGGGCCAGGTTGCCGGTGGACGTGGTGTGGCGGGCCGTGACCTCAGGGCCCGCCTGCATCGTCGGGCCCCTCCACGTGCGCAGGAAGCCGTTCGGTCCCCACACGGTGAGGTCGATCCGGTTGCCGGTGGCGGCGCTGGTGCTCCACGTGTCGGCGAGGGTCTTGCCCGCCTCGACGGTGTAGGGCCAGGGTCCGTCGGTGCGGTTGCCGGAGGTGCTGTGGAAGTGGGCGCCGAGGGTGGGGCCGCTGTGGAAGGTCAGGGTGAACTTGCCCGTGGCGAGGGTGCGCACGCCGTCCACGTACGGGGTGTAGCCGAGCGGGCGGGTCGGCTTGGAGCCGGCTTCCTGCTTCGGCAGGGTGCCCGTGGCCGGAGGCACCGGGCGGTAGGCGGAGGGCTCGTCGTGGTTCGGGGGGACATAGCCCGCCGTCGAGGGGAGGGCGGCCGGTGTGGCGTCCGCACGGCTGAAGTCGAAGGCCGAGGTCAGGTCGCCGCAGACCGCGCGGCGCCAGGGAGAGATGTTGGGCTCCTGCACGCCGAAGCGCTTCTCCATGAAGCGGATGACGGAGGTGTGGTCGAAGGTCTCGGAGCAGACGTAGCCGCCCTTGCTCCAGGGCGAGACCACGATCATCGGGACGCGCGGGCCGAGGCCGTACGGTCCGGCGGTGAAGCCGCTGCCACCGGGGTACAGGTCCTTCGAGACGTCCGCGGTGGACCGGCCCCAGGCGGTGGAGGCGGGCGGGTACGGGGGAACGACGTGGTCGAAGTAGCCGTCGTTCTCGTCGTAGGTGATGAACAGCGCCGTCTTCGCCCATACCGCCGGGTTGGAGGTGAGCGCGTTGAGGATCTGTGAGATGTACCAGGCGCCGTAGTTCGAGGGGAAGTTCGGGTGCTCGCTGAAGGCTTCCGGCGCGGCGATCCACGAGACCTGGGGCAGCGTGCCGTTCGCCACGTCGGTGCGCAGGTGGTCGAAGTAGCCGTCGCCGGCCTTGGCATCGGTGCCGGTGCGCGCCTTCTCGTACAGGGGGCTGCCGGGCTGTGCGTTGCGGTAGTTGTTGAAGTACAGCAGTGAGTTGTCGCCGTAGTTGCCCCGGAAGGCATCGCTGATCCAGCCCCAGTGGCCGGCGGCGTTCAGGCCGTCGCCTATGTCCTGGTAGACCTTCCACGACACCCCTGCGGCCTGCAGTCGCTCGGGGTACGTCGTCCAGCCGTACCCCGCCTCCTTGTTGTCCAGTACCGGGCCGCCGCCGGTGCCGTCGTTGCCGGTGTGGCCGGACCACATGTAGTAGCGGTTCGGGTCCGTGGCGCCGATGAAGGAGCAGTGGTAGGCGTCGCACACGGTGAACGCGTCCGCGAGGGCATAGTGGAACGGGATGTTGTTCCGGGTCATGTAGGCCATGGTCGCGTCGGTCTTCGCAGGGACCCACTTGTTGTACTTACCGCTGTTGTACGCCAGTTGACCACCGGCCCAGTCGTGGTTGAGGCCCGCCACGAACCGCATGCCCAAGTCGCTGACCTGCGGGTTGAAGGGAAGGATGTCCTTCGTCCCGTTGGACTGGTAGAAGACCGATCTACCGTTGTCCTGGAGGACCGGCCGCGGGTCGCCGAAGCCCCGTACGCCCTTCATCGCCCCGAAGTACTGGTCGAAGGAACGGTTCTCCTGCATGAGAACGACGATGTGCTCGACGTCCTGGATCGTGCCGGTGCTGACCTCCGCCTGGATGGCGGCGGCTCGCGCGATGCTCTCGTTCAGCATCGTGACAGCGGCGGTGCCGCCGGCGATCTGCAGGAATCTACGGCGGTTGAGTTCCGTCATGAGTGAAGACCTCTGCGGGTGAGGGGGAGCCAATGAAGTACCCCAAGGACAACGGCCCCGGAATACCGGACGACGATCCTTGTCCGGCACCCGGCCGTACAACCGGAGAACGGAAGCTGCTCAGCCTGGCATCACCGTTCATGTCGACGACGCCATGGACCTCCGCTGGATCGCTCCACCGGCGCCCCGCTGCGAGGCCGAGCAAGGCACTCCGGCCCGGTGGAGATCATCGAACACCGCAACGGGATGGTCAATGGGTGACCGCCCAGTCACACAGATCCGCACCCACAGCCGACGGCTGCGCCTTCCGGAGCTCCGGCCGTCGACCGTTCTCCCGGCGGCCGGAACGTACCCCCGGAGGGCAGTCCATCAGGCAGCGGGCCCGGAGTTCCGGCTCGATCGGGGGCCGTTAGGACAGATCCATGCTTTCCGAGGAGCTCCGCCGGGCGCGGGCCGAGGAGTCCGGGGTTGCGGCAGTAGCCGCAACGCCAAGCAACCCTGGCAGAACACGGTGGTGACGAGGCGGCCCGGCCAGTCGCAGGTGGGCTCCCGGACCAGCCTCCGATGCGCATCACGCCGGGACCGTCGCCCGCTCTTGGAAGTGGGTGCGCTCATCCTGCTCGCCCATGACGACGTGCCCTTCGACGACGCCGGAGTTCCAGGGCAGGGTCAGGCCGGCGATGACGGCGTTGCGGTCCCGTCGATGGCGGCCGCGAGAGCATGGAGGCTGGGGGCTGCGATGCGGACGGGACGGGTATCCGGTACCAGCGGTCGTACGGTGGCGCGCTACGCCCACAGCACCATCTATGGGCCGGACATCTGTGGTCCCGATGTGGATGCTCGAATGTTCAGGCGAGGCAGCAGAAGGAGTTCCTGAGGAACGTGCTCGCCGTCCTCACGCAGTCGCCCGACCAGGCGCGTGGCGGCGATCCTGCCGATCGCCCGGCGGGGTGGGGCCACTCCGGTGAGCGGGATGGCGAGGAGGTAGCCCCAATCGTCATCGTAGGTGACGATCGCCAGGTCATCGGGGACGGACAGCCCTCGGTGCAACGCGCGTTGCAGGAGCAGAGATGCCTGCCCATCGGGATGGGCAATGGCTGCAGAGACACCGGCTGAGCGGGCGGAGTCCAGGAAGGCATCGATCTCCTCCTCCACCTCGTACCGGGCATCCGTCACACGGGGAACGTCCCGCGGCAGGCCGAACAGAGCTGCGGCTGTGTCGAAGCCCTTGACGATCCAGGGTGTCGTCGGGGTCGAACAGGCCAGCAGGCCGATCCGACGGTGGCCGATCTCCGCGAGGTGGCGCAGCGCCTTCAGGACGCCTCGTTCATGGTCGGAGGCGACCCGGTCCAGGTGGTCAAGGCCGGCCATCGGAGTCGGCCGACGTTCCACGATGACGGCGGGGACCGGGAGTTCCCGGAGCCACAGGGAGGCGTCGGCCGAATCCAGCAGCGAGGGCGGGGGCGTCAGCAGAAATCCGTGGACACCACCGTCGAGCAGCCGCTCGACCTGCACACGAACGTCGTCGTGGTCGGCGACGACCACGCTGAGCCGGGCGCCGCACTCCTCGGCCACAGCCTGGGCGCCTTGCTTGACATACCAGTAGTACAGGGTGAGGTACGGCACGACCATGCCCAGGGAGAGCCGTTGATTCCTCTGTTGCCGCTTCGCCCTGGTCGCGGAACGGGCCAGGGGCACCGTGCCCGGCAGAGTCACGCCACCGTATACGCGCGAAACGAGCCGGTACTCGGTCAGCACGGCGATATCACGTCGCACCGTCATCGCCGACACGCCGAATCTAACGGCGAGATCGGCGACCCGGGCAGAGCCCGTACGGTGCACCTCCTCGAGGATCTGACTCTGCCGAGCCGTAAGTGTCATGAAGTCCCATCCTCCGCTGAGGACCGGCTACCGCGCAGACAGGCTGCGCGCTGATGCACCCAGGCGGCCTGGGGACCCTCGGTACCGAGCGGTGTGTGCAGTGTTGTTCGGTTGGAAGGTTTCGTTGACCGCGCCTTTTGCGACGGGGAGCATCTACAACAGAGCCGGGACGTTCCGCACTGTGCCGACGTAAATGACCAAACCGTCATGACGGTTTGGTGACGACAGGTTCCCTTTGCCGTCGGGTAGCACCGCACTTTCACGGTGCTACCCGACGGCAAAGGGGGTAACGGCTTGTGCCCCAGGTGGGGCTCGGGCCACACACAAGGAGTGTTGGACCGTGTTCGTGAAGAGGCCATTCCGGTGGTGCATGGGAGCAGCATCGATGCCACGGCGGATGGTGCCGCTTCGCGCCTGGGCTCAGCTCGAACGCTGCCGAAGTGACGAGCAGCGGATGCCCGATCAGCTCTCATCTCACACCCACACCACAAGAATACATCCGATGTATCGAAGGCAACTATCCCTCACGCAACCGTAAAGATCAATTCTCAACCAAGGAAGGGATGCTCATCCATGACTCCAACACTCAGATGGAGAAAGCTACTTGTGGCTGGGGGTGGTCACGGTGGGCACACTGGTGACCGCCCCCGCCGCTTCGGCCGCCTTCGGCCATCCATCCGACCAAAGCGCATGCTCGCTTGGCTCCGGACCGGTCTTCATCAGCGGCGCCCTCTTATGCGCCCCGCGCGCCGGAGCCGAGGTCTGGTGGGACGGGAGAGTCTCCGATCCGGCCTGGCACTACCTGATGGGCCGCCTCGACGGCTCGGCCCACGACTTCGCCTGCTACAGGGAAGGCGCACCGCACAGTGGCGGCAACAACATCTGGTACTACACCTGGAGCAACGAAGCGCACGCCACGTACGGCCTCGGGTACGTCAAGTCCACCGACGTCTACGCCGGGATGCACCCGTATCCAGGACTGAGACGCTGCTGAGCCCGGACTGAAGCGGCGCCGGGGCACTGCGGATCGACTGGTCGCGGGAGGTAATCGGCTCCTCCCATGGCCGGGCCGCTCACAGTTCCGCGCGTCGAGTTCATCGATGGCTTTGCGGACGAGCATCTCGGCGTCGCGGTCGTCGAATGCCGGGGGTGCGTATGCCGACGTTCGCACCGGCCGGGAGTGCCTGAGGCGGCAAGGGCGAGACGCCGCCTGCGCCTGGCAGTTCGGCGGCATCCAGGGAGCCGGACGATGCGGGCGGCCCGGGTGAGCGTGCCGAAAGCGGTCTTTCCTGCGTTGCGGGTAACCGGGGTGTGACCACAATCCCGCAGGACGGCACGGTAAAGACAGAGAGTCCGTGAGCGGCCCACTCAATCCCGACGGTGAGGCCGCAGCAATCGCCGGGGCGTTGAAGCGGCCCGACCTCTTCGCCGTGTCCACACCGGTAAGCGCCGAACACCCACCGCCGTGCCGTGCGCCGCCGGCGTCCCGGCTGTTGCCGCTGTTGCCGCTGTTGCCGCTGTTGCCGCAAAGCATCAAGCCTGGCCGTCCGCCGGTGTGGACGCGGCGGCAGCTGATGGACGGCAAACGGTGGCGGACCATGACCGGTGCCCCTGGCGCGACGTGCCGGAACGCTACGGCCCCTGGGACCGGGTCTACGACCCGTTTCGCCGCTGGCAGCGCGATGGCACTTGGGCCAGGATCGTCACCCAGCTCCAAGCCGAGGCCGACGCGAAGGGCCTGATCACTTGGGAGGTGAACGTCGACTCCACCGTCTGCCGGACCCACCAGCAGGCCGCCGGGGCGGTGAAAAGGGGGACCTGCAGAAGGAACCACCCGGCGGCATCGGCGTCGAGCCGGCCGACCACGCTCCCGGACGCTCCCGGGGCGGGCTGACCACCAGATCCACCTGGCCGTCGACCAGGGGCAGAAGCCGCTGTCCGTCGTGATCACAGCCGGTCAGCGGGATGACTCGCCACAGTTCGAACCGGTTCTGGAAGCGATCCGGGTGCCCCGGCTCGGTCGGGGCCGCCCCCGCACGCGCCCGGACCGGGTGAGGGCCGACAAGGCGTACGACTCCCACAGTAACGGGCCTACCTGCGAAGACGCGGGATCAGGCCGACCATCCCGGTCCCCGCGTACCGGGTCCGCAACCATCAGAAACTCGGCTCCCGAGGCGGCCGGCCACCGACGTTCGACAAGACCGACTACAAGCAGCGACACGCGGTCGAATGCGGGATCAACCGGCTCAAGCGCCACCGGGCCGTAGCCACTCGGTACGACAAACTCGCCGTCCGCTACGAGGCGACCGTGCTGGTCGCAATCCTCAACGAGTGGCTGTGACCAGCACTTTCAGAACAGACACTAGGCCCGGCTGACCGTCTCTTCACCATCGGCGCCACAGTCCAGCGCGGAAATCGACGTCAACGGCTGGTACGGCACCGGTACGTGCTACTCCAACAACATCTGCTTCGACGGACATCCCCCTCGGTGACCCAGCGAATTGATGCCTGGAGCTGGGGCGAGGGGCAGCCCCGCGCCGACGCCATGTCGCACGCCCCGGCAGGGACGGTGGCGACACCCAAGCTCCCCAGCACTTCCCTCCGGAGTCCAGCGTCACGCTGACCTGGAACACCTCCACCGACAACGCCGTGTGTCACCGGAAACGGCGCCCAGTTGGTGCCACGGCACCGCCCCGTCGTCCAGCCGGGGTCCCCTTCCATGCCCATCGCGCCCTCTCACGGCCTGGAGCAAGAGGAGCACACAGAGATGAAACAGTCGTGGTTCGCCGAGGCCAAACTCGGCATTTTCGCCCGTTGGGGAATCTCATCAGTCCGGGCCATACCTCACCCCCGCACCTCCGCACCACGCCAGATCTCGTATCTGGAGTACATGGAACAACTGGACGGGTTCACCGCTGCGCGCTACAACCCCGAGGCCTGGGCCGAACTGTTCGCCGCCACCGGAGCCAAGTACGCGGTGATGACCGCGAAAGACCATGACGGAGTGGCCCTGTGGGACACCGCGTTCACGGAACTGTCCGTAACCACAGCCACCCCGGCGGGCAGAGACCTGATCCGCCCCTTCACTCAGGCATTGCGCCGACGGGGGCTCCGCGCCGGACTGCATTTCTCGCACCAAGACGGGCATCTTGCCTCCCAGACGACAGCCCGCCCCTCACAGCTCCACCGGCCGGCGGCCCAAAGCGAGCCAGCGGCGCCACAGAGCCAGCACGATGTGGGCCGGCAGGCTCGCACGCAGCGTGCCCGCATGGTCGACCGCCGGCAGATCCGCGAACTGGTGGAGAACTACCAGCCGGACCTGCTGCGCTTCGACAGTACACAGGAGCACGGCCAGGAACGGTTGTGGGCGAATCAACTGCCAGACATGATCCCGGCCCTCGGTCATGAGGCTGTCGTCATCGGGCGCCGAGATACTGACAGGGGCCGCGACACACCGGAGCTCAGCACACCGATCATCCCCCCCGACGGGCCCTGGGAACTGTGCTACCCCCTCGGGGGCATAAGCGGCCACCACCCCGCCACCGCACACCGCCCGACCGTACACGCGCTCATACGCGTCTTCGCAGACACCATCGGCAGCGGCGGCAACCTCCTGCTGGAGACCAGCCCACGAGGAGACGGCACGATCCCTCCCGAGCACACAGCCCAGCTGACCGCACTGGGCAAGTGGGTCCGCCGCAATCACGAAGCCATCTACACCACCACCGGCCTTCCCTACGGACACTTCGACGGCCCTTCAACCCTCGCAAAGGACCGCCGAACCCTGTACCTCATCTGCACCCAAACACCGCACGGCTTCATCGAACTACGAGGGCTCCGCAACACCATCCGGCGCATATCCGTCCTCAGTACCGGAGCAGCACTCCCCTACCACGTGAACAACGGCCTGCCCGATTGGGGCATCCCTCGCATCATTCGTATCAAGCCGCCCCCGGCTCCCAACGTCGTCGCCGTCGAGCTCAACGGTGAACTCGGACTCCACCAGAGCCATGGGATCACCGGTTAGCCGCCGGGGTTCAGGTCTTCCGTTGCGGACCACATACCCCCCGGCTCAGCCATCGGCATCGCACCGAGCCAGGATCCGGCCTCGCGGCGGAGTCCGAGTCCCTCATAACAGGGTGCACTGACGCAGCGTCAGATTCCTCTGACAGTACGCCGCGATCGGCAGTACGCGGTCCTCAGTGGCAGGCGCCACGACCGGCCCTTGCGTACCGGGACGACTTTGATGCTGTGACCACACCAGCCACGACAAGATCATCTGGTCGCTGAACGCTTAGCCAAGATCAGCAACCAGCATGGAAGACCCCTACGTAGGCGAGCAATACATTCCAGGAGGACCGTGTTGACTGCGGAGACAAGTGCCCTGTCGAAGGCCGACGAGCAGCACGCCACGACACGCGACCCGCTCGACAATGCCGGTCGGCTCAGAGCCGCAATCCCGCGTGCGGTGACCGAGAAGTGCGCCGGCCCACCGGCCGGGGCCAAAGTACTGCTCGCAGCAGGCAAGTTGAGCCACTTCGTCAGCTCCACACAGGCCAGGACATGAAGGACGACCTGAACAACAGCCTTGTGCTGGTACTCAACGGCCTCGGCCTCGGACCGTGCCTCTTCGACATTGCCTCCGGGATCGAACAGCAGTCGGCAGCGGAAGGCATCCACTGTGTTCTCGCCACTACGCATGGGATCCATGAGCGTGAGATCGCCGTGGCTGCAGAGATGGCCAGTCAGGGGGTTGGCCTCGTGGCCTTGATAGGGAGCACCCGGGACACGGAGGACTACCGGACAAATGTAGCCGCGTTGGCCCGCGAGCTCGACGCGGCGGGATCCCGACTCGTGTTGGCCGGGCGGCCCTCCCCAGGTGCCGACCTTCCCCTCACAGTGGTGGACTACGACAACGAGGGCGGCGCTTTCTCGCTCACCAGCCATCTACTCTCCGCCGGTCACGAGCGCATCCTCTTTCTCGGTGGCGGTGAGGACACCACCACGGCAGCACGTATCACCGGGTACTGCAGGGCAGTGCAAGCCTACGGTTACACACCCGATCGCGAATTGGTCGCGGCCCCCGGCAATTGCAGCCAGTTGGGCCCGAATGGAGTCCGAGCGATCTTGCGAGGTATGCCGTCCGACGTCACCGCGGTCTTCGCCTGGGACGATGAGCTGGCTGTCTGCGCCATCACGCAATTGAAGGCGGATGGGGTACCAGTCCCTGAAGAGGTATCGGTGGTCGGCTTCAACAATTTACTCCCCTATGCCGAGCACCAGCGCCCCGCACTCACGACCGCGCACGTCCCCTTCTTCGACGTGGGCCGCCATGCCGTGAAGCTGGCCGCACATCGAGAGGAGCCGGGCCTGCGCCATGCCCAACAAGTGACGCTCGGCACACACGTCGTGTTCCGCGACTCAGTAGCCGCAAGGGTAGCCCGATGCTGATCCGTTGGGCTGCCGCGGGTACAAGTGGAGGAGCAACACTCCAGTGGCTACAGATCAGATCGGAACATCTGCACTCCGCCTCCGTGCGACGCGAAATGAAGGTCGCGCTTCCTCACAACCGATGCCGGCCGTCGATACCTCTGCCAACCCCGGCTCGCGGCCCTGCCGCCGGCGGGCGGCAGGAGGCCCGGATGCGGAGCTCGGGAGCGAGGGCCAGATGCTGCCGTGGCACGGCGTCCGCGGGGTTATGGGCCGTCTCTCGCATACGCTGGTGCAGCAATTTTACCGCCGACTGCCCAACGTGGTAACTGGGAAGGGCAACCGCAGTCAGAGGGATGCCCAAGAGGGCAAAGGCCACCTCATCTCCGTAAGTGATCAGCGAAACATCCCCGGGAACGTGAATCCCCCGAGACTGCAGGCTCTCCATCAGCGAGATCGGCTCGCTGTCGACAAACACCAGAGCCGCGGATACCTCGCGCTTGCGGACCGCCTCGGCCAGGCGGTCCGCAACCGCCTCACACCCAGTATCAGGACCGTCGGTGGGGGAGCCGAAAGACATCACCAGAGGGTGGGCCATCTCCAGCGCAGGCCATACGCTTTCGTAGCCCATCCGGATCTGCGCCCCGGTAGAGTCACCGCGGTCTCCGACCAGCGCGACACGCTCGTGACCGAGCGAGGACAGATACTCCATCGCCAGCCACACCCCGGACGCCTCGTCGGTGCACACGTAATCCAGCCGAGCCGTGTTCGCGCATGGGACCCCGGTGCGCTCCACGAGGACGGTGGGAACTTCGAGCTCCCATCCGGCCGAGTCCTGACGGCTCGCCCCGGTCTCCCGATCGAGCGTCAACAAGAGCCCGTCGACCCCGCTTTGGATCATCTGCTCGATGTGGAGGTCAGTGGTCTGGGCGTATCCGGAGAAGCCGAGGACGAGTCGTCCGCCGGCTGAGGCGGATGCCTGCCGGGCACCGCGAATGATCTCGTCGAAGTACTTCCTCGTGCGGGGCACGACCATCCCCGTCACCGGGCCGGCTGAAGATGCGTCTGCCTGCGACCCGTTCCATGCTGCCTGCCGTAGGCGCTCGCCTATAGACAGGCCGTCAGGCCAGGCGACGACACCCCTCGCACGGTTCACGAGGCCGCGGTCGGCGAGGGCGGCTACATCACGGCGGGCTGTGGCCACAGAAATGTGCAAGTGATCGGCGAGCTCCACAACGCGCACCACTCCACAGGATTTCACAAGATCGAGGATCTGCTCATGGCGCTGATCCATCGTCAACTGCAAGACACCAGCCATGGAGCCGCACCGTACTCGGTCAACAGCCCGCTCGCTGCCAGAAATCCTGCATTAGCCGCCTGCCTTGTGAGCGCTATGAGCGATTCGGATGCTTTTGAATCATCTGCAATATTTTCGCTCAGCCAGCATTCCATGACGAACCGGGGGAAGCTGTCAGATACCAACCCGGCGACGCCGTACGCCTCCGCGAGGGAAGCATGCCGATGCACCGCGACCACGTTGCAGGCGGCCGGTGCCTCTGCGGATTCACGGAGTCGTGAACACAGAACGTTCCGAACACTCCCCCGGCCACCGGACTGGGAGAGCGCCTCAATCACGAGCAAGAACGAACTGTCGCCCTGAGGCATGGCAGGGTACTACCGCGCAGAGGGTACGTTCACCAGCGGCGTGAACGGCCCCGCAGATCATGGAATCCCACGAAGCCGCTCGCGGCCTTCCCAGGGGGTGAGCCGCGGAAGACCCAGCCAGGCCCGACGGCGGATCGCACGTGCTGCCACGGGACTGCTGTCGGATGGCCGGCAATCCGCCGTCGTGAGCGATGCAGCCGTCCCAGCCCTGACCCACCCTTGCGCGGTCGCCCCCGCCCTCTCTCCCCTCACCACCACACACACGCTGCGGGACCGCGAACCGCACGCACCAAAGGGCCTGGCCGTGATCACTCCGAAGACGAAACGGTCCCCTTCACGGCCCGTTGGCGGTAGGCACTGCGGGAGATCGCGAAGCCGTTGATCGCGCCGCCGAAGGTGCGTCGCCAAGGCTGCGGGACACGACCGCCCTCAGCCGAACCAGTCCTGCAGGAGCGAGTCTCGCCTTGCCGCGACGTCCCCTCCCTCTGCCGCCGGCCACCTGTAGGACTCCCCACCAGCGCACTCCCGCCGGGTGAAACGATCAAGGCCGATCCGGAAACGGCCTGCCGTCCGAGCAAGACACCCCCGCCTCAAGCCCTCAACTCAGCGGGGCCATGGAAGGAACGGAAGACAGGCGTAGCAGCCGGCGGGGCAGGGCAGCACCCTCCCACTACACATTGAGCGATATGCGCGACTTGACGCTTAGTGCATCACATGTCACTCTTCAATCTGACGATCAATTCCTGTGCCTGGGCGACTGAGTCAGCCAAATAGTCCACACCGCAGGAATCCGACGGCCCCACCTCGCCGACATCGCCTTCAAACCTCGCACCACTGGTGGCAAACCCCCCTTCGGCATGCTGATGCGCTCTGAAATCATCCGCGCATGGCCCGACCACCCGCCCAGGGGGTCCTCCACGGATCAATCCACCGTCCCTTGGCCCGCTGAGGCCGACGAAGGCCCTGGTTGTTTCACCTTCCAGGACGCGGAACTCATCTCCCGCACTCGGATCGGCCCGGACACCGTTCTCCTCCTCCTCACCCAGCGTCCCGCGAAAATCACCCTCCAGGAGCCCGGCCACGTTCTGCAGTTCGGTCTCGACAACGAAGACAGTAAAACGATCCGCAGTGTGGACGGAAAAACACAGGGCATGGGGGTCAAGGTATTCGATGACTTCCTCTACGGAGAGGTATGGCCCGGCCATCGAAGAGAAACACTGAACGTCACCCAACTCGCAAACAGGCTCTGCGGAAACAATCCCGACTCCGCCTCCTTCGCTTTCCACATGCTCAACCCGCCCGCCCGTCTGGTCATCGATCTCACGCAACTTCCCATAACGGCTTGAAAATCCAGAGGCCGTAATCTTGAGCCTGACCATCTGGGAATAGATCCACTCTCGTCAGCAGCTCCGTTGAGGAGCTGGTGTCCTGCGCCGGAAATGGCGAAACTACCGACCTTCAAAGCGTGGTGTCATACGGGCGGTCTGACCGATGAACGGCGGGCCTTCCGCGAGAAGTTGCGGTTGCAGGCGGCCGAGCGGTTCAGGCAAGGCGACGAGAACACGGGCATCGTTCACGACCTGCGGGTCAGCGTCCGGTCGGTACAGCGGTGGCGCAAGACTTGGTCAGGACGGGCGCCGAGAGCTCTGGCCTCGAAGGGCCCGGCATCGCTGCCGCTGCTCAGCGACGAACTGTTCACCGTGCTGGAGCGTGAGCTGGCCCAGGGCACGGTGGCACATGGGTAGCCGGACCAGACCTGGACCCTGTCACGGATCAAGACGCTGATCGGGCCCCGCTTCCACAAGAGCTACACCGTGCGAGGGGTGGCCGCCCTGCTCAAACGGCACGGCTGGAGCTGTCTCGGTCCATGTCGCCACAAGCCCGAGAAGGGACATCTGCATCGTGAATACTCCGTTGCGTACCTCTCCCCCGCCTTTCTGCACGATCCTGCCTCCTCACCTGCTAGACAGGCTCTTGGAGGCCGACGACCCCGTGGTCGCCGCGCATGCGCGGCGGACCCTGGAGCATGACGCCGTCCACCGCACCCGTCGCCGCGTCACTACCGTGTGTGGACCAACCGCTATATCAAGCGTCGCGGTCGCCGATACAGCGCAGTGCACGATCTATGACGCAGCGCACCAGAAGAGAACCCCGGGGACGGAGGTGAACTTGGCAAGCTCCGGGGCTGCCGGAGATGCAACCGCCCTGAGAGCCCACACCGGGCTCAACGCTACTCTCGACCTGTACCTCACGGTCTACGGACGCCGCTCCATCGACAACGACGGGCTACCGCTCAACGCCACCGTCCGCTACGGCGAGAAGTACGACAACGCCTTCTGGGACGGCGAACAGATGGTCTTCGGCGACGGCGACGGCAACCTATTCCTCGACTTCACGATCCCGTTGGACATCGTCGGCCACGAACTGACGCACGGAGTAACCCAGTACACGGCGAACCTCACGTACTACGGCCAACCAGGCGCCCTCAACGAATCCCTCTCGGACGTCTTCGGCTCACTGATCAAGCAGTACGCGCTCGACCAGACCGCCGGCCAGGCCGACTGGCTCATCGGCGCAGGCCTGTTCACCCCCGCAGTCAACGGCAAAGGCTTGCGCTCCCTAGCCGCCCCCGGCACCGCCTACGACGACGCGCAACTCGGCAAGGACCCCCAGCCAGCGACGATGAGGGACTACGTTCAAACATCACGCGACAACGGCGGCGTACACATCAATTCCGGGATCCCCAACCACGCCTTCTACCAACTGGCCATCACCCTCGGCGGCAACGCCTGGGAACGCGCCGGAACCATCTGGTACACCACCCTGACGAGCAGCGAGCTGGCCCCGGACGCCGGCTTCACCGACTTCGCACGGCTGACAGCAACCACGGCACGCAACCTGTATGGCGACGGCAAAGAGGCCCAGGCCGTCCTGGAATCATGGCAAAAGGTAGGCATCGAGCTTCCTCCAAGTTCACCGCTCCGAGCTGCAGCCGTGGAACCGCGGATGCCCCAGTGATCGACGGACCAGGTCCGCCTTCGAAGTGACCTTGCTGAGAAGAGGCACGACGCGAGTGTCACCACTGTTTGTGGGACGTGGCGGTCTTCTCCTACCTGATCACGATCACGCGAAAGGTCAGGAGCCGGCTGAAGCAGCGTCCGGCGGTCGGTGCCGCTGCCGAGGCTGATCGCCGAACTCCCGTAGCTCGGTGGCCCGAGCGTGCTCGTCTGGGACAACTGAACGCGCAAAAGGCCGCCGGACTACGGGAGTTCACCGAAGCCCGGAACTGGCTGACTATCTGCTACCTGCCGCCCCACGCGCCCGACCTCAAACACTTCGAAGGGATCTGCTCCCTCCTGCGCCGACAGCTGGCTCTCCAACGTCGCCTTCAGCACTCACATACCTCGTCCAGCGCATCCGACGCGGTCTACGTCACATCCAATTCGGCAGCGAGAACATAGACGGCTGCCTCGCCGAGACCGGCCGCAGGTGGAGGCCAGCGGGGTAGGGGTGATGTCAATCGGAGAGTCCTTCCCTTGGCATCGCTCATGAGCGATTTTCTTGTCACTTCTTCACGGCTGACCGGGATACAGCATCCGGACAACCGAATTCCACAAAACAGAAGCACCGTCCGCGAAGCGGGGTAAAGAGAGGCATATTTCAATGGCAAATACCTGGAAAGAAATTTGGGACGAGCTCAGCGTGACACACGTTCCTGACGACTGGAACATGCCGGACTGCGGCAATGACCCTCTCAAGATGGTCAAGTCTGCTGCAGACCATATTACGACCGGGCTCGGCTCAGTATTCAGCGGGTCTGCACCAGACTCTGCGAAAAAGGCCATGGATTTCGCATCCATCCCCGAGACAACGATGGACGACCTGGCGGTTGCAGTAAATGCTGACGGTGTACTGACGGGGAGCAAGGTGAGCTTCGGCAAGCCGGCCGTAAGTCCGGGACCTACGGAAATCACATATTACGTGGCGGCTCAAACAAGCAGAGCGGCCGAGCTCCACATGAAAATACGAAACAAAGGAAGGGCGTTAAATTTCACCGATACATACCAGGGACTCATCGACGAAGGTGTCATTTCTGAAGACGACCTGCCGCACCTCTTGAAGGTGAACCCGATGGCTCGATCCGCAGTAGGGTTCCCCTTGGGGGAGAAAACCTACTTGGAAGGTCTCGGATACGTCACAAATTTCCTCTGGGACATAACAGACGGACTCCACTCCATGCTCTTTTCGACATCCGGGGAAGTTCGTGCAAAAAGGGCGGCCGGACTAATCCAGAGAATCCCCGAAGAATACAGGAAGTCAGTTCTGACGTTGAGCACAAAGGACCCGAGCGCCGCAGAGAAGGTCACCTTGTCGAAGGCGATAGCCATACACCAGTACTTGGTTGACCAGAAAGAGGGACGCGCAGAACTGTTTACGGTAGATTTCAAACTTCCATCAACTGCTCCGCACTCGCTAGTGGCTTTGGAATGGATCCTGAAAGGGGCTGTCGGCCTGCTGAAGTTGGCATTCGACACGGCATCCTGGGCCATCAATGCCGACATATCGGGCGCCATCAAGAATGTGGGGGAAGTCACCGAGCAAGATATTCTCAACATGGAGAAAATGGTAAGAGATTCTTACACGGAAAGTAAAACGACAGCATGGATCGCGAACGACACGAGTATTAATCGCGACCTGAAGTGTCTCGATAGAAAGATTTTCATCGGCACCACAAAGGATGACTATGCGCACTACTCTCTAGAGAAAGGGGGATCCGCCGGAACATACCTTGTGAAGCGTGATGGCAGCTTCCCTCTTTCGGTGCAGGAAACGCTATTGATAATTTCCCGAACCGGCTCCTTCAAATACATGCTCACGATACCGAAAAGCGTGACGAGTCATTTCGTAAAGGTGTCGTTGGTGCGCGAAGTTCTGGGGGAGGAACCGGAAGGGCAGGAACTGGACCAACTTGATCCTTCCGCGAGTCCTGGAGTGTCAAGGGAATTCACTGCACGTCCGACGGATTCAGCCTTGAGGATCATCTGCACGGTCGAGTAATAAAAGCTGCGGGAAGACCCGGGAGATGGGTAGAGGCGGCAATTCTATCCATCTCCCGGGCTCACGTTGGTTGCCTCCTAATACTCCAGATGTAGATCGTGATCTTGCTGGTCGGGGCGGGTACGGAGACGGGTGCGGCCACCGTTGATCATCGTGACTTGTGTGGACTTACGATGAAAGACGGTGGCCGCAGGTCACAGGATAGATCCCGTCCGTTGGCGGGAGGCGTTCGAGGTGGCCATGGGCCGGATCGTGGGCCGGTTCACCCGGGTCGAACCCGGGCTGCGGGCTGGGCGGTTGGTGCTGGGCCTGCTGTCGGACCTGCCGCGGAAGAACTGCTGGACGATCGCGGAGTGGGCCGGGGAATCGATCCCGCACGGCATGCAGCAGCTGCTGTGCCGGGCCTCCTGGGGCGCGGATGCGGTCCGCGATGACGTGCGCGAGACGTCGTCGAGCACCTCCATGACGAGGCCGCGGTGCTGGTCGTGGACGAGACCGGGGGAAGGGCACGCACACCGTCGGGGTGCAGCACCAGTACACAGGCACGGCCGGGCGGATCGAGAACTCCCAGGTCGCGGTCCATCTCGTCTACGCGGGCGAGCGGGGGCACGCGGCGGTGGACCGGGAACTGTACCTCCCGCGCTCCTGGACATGTGTCCCGGACGGCTGCCGGGCCGCGGGGCTCGGCGAGGACACCGTCTTCGCGACCAAGCCGGCACTGGCCCGGGTGATGATTGAACGGTTCCTGGGCGCCGAACACCAGGTGGGCTGGGTCACGGGTGACGAGGCCGCCCTGGAAGAACGCGGTCTGGGTTATGTGCTCGCGGTGGCCTGCTCGACCGAAGTGACCACCGGCGCAGGCACGTTCCGCGCCAATGCCCTGGCGTGGAAGGTGCCCAAGCGGGCCTGGCAGAAGCGCTCCGCCGGGCCCGGCGCGAAGGGACAGCGGTTCTACGACTGGGCCGTCATCGATCTCGCCGACCCGGCGCCGGGCCACTGCCAGATGCTGATCCGCCGCAACCGCACCACCGGTGAACTCGCCTACTACCGCTGCCTTCACCCGAACCGGTGCCGTCGGCCACCTTGGTGAAGATCGCGGGATCCAGATGGCGAGTGGAGGAAACCTTCCAAAGCGAAAAAGCGCTCGCCGGCCTCGATGAGCACCAGGTCCGCCGCTACCCCTCCTGGATCCGCTGGGTCACCCTCGCGATGCTCGCCCACGCCTTCCTGGCCGTGGTCCGCGCCGACGAACACACCCGCCTGACAACTGAGGACCTGGTCCCGCTCTCCTGCAACGAGATCCAGCGCCTGTTCAACACCGTCGGATCCAGCGCCTGTTCAACACCGTCGGATCCAGCGCCTGTTCAACACCGTCGTCGGAGGGGCGGGTGTACTCGTACCCAAGAACCGTACACGGCAGCCAACCAGGGACCACGGGATGCGGTATCCGCTCTTCCCCCACCCGATCGTGACCGATCCACCTCCTTACCGGCTGATCAGAACCAGCAGGTCATCACGAATGGCCCCGGCTACAGACCGCGCCACACGCAGGAGCCGTGGGATCGCCGTGGAATCCTCGAAATGGCTCCATATCCCCACTCCACCTAGATACGCAGGTCAAGAACGCACAAGCCCGGCGAGCAGAGCAGGGGCGCCCGTTTCACCACACCAATGAGAACCGAGCCGCACGCGAACCCAACCCCTCCAGGGGCGTTTCTGCAGGTCAGAACGTTTTTCTTGGTGGGGCGGGTGGGACTCGAACCCACGGCCGACGGATTATGAGTCCGCTGCTCTAACCGGCTGAGCTACCGCCCCTAACGGCGCGTCGCGCACATTTGTGCGCGCCGTCTGCCGCAGCATAGCCGCTCATACGATCTCCTGCCTCGGCGGGCGGCTTCGCTGTGCCCATGAGGACTTCGCTGCCGGCCGTGCGGTTCCGGCGGGCGGCGAAAAGCCGGGTCAGGGCATGAAAAAGGACCCCTAGGGGGTCCTCTTCCGCTACCGCTCCCCCGGCTGGACTCGAACCAGCAACCCTCCGGTTAACAGCCGAATGCTCTGCCAATTGAGCTACAGGGGATCGCGCTCCCCCGACTGGACTCGAACCAGTAACCTGCCGGTTAACAGCCGGCTGCTCTGCCAATTGAGCTACAGGGGAATGTCGCGTGTGCACCGAACGTACCTCCCCCGGACGTCCCGGGCGGCGCTCGCTCGCTGCGACACATACATTAGCGCAAGCAGGGGGGTGCTCCGCCAATCGGTTCCCCCGGTGACCTCCAGGGTGATCTCGGAGGACGGCGGGTAGGCGGGCAGCACAGCCTCACGTCCGTATCGACATCGGCGTCGCGACGACGGCGCCGGCGAAGGGTGGCAGCCATGCGCTACCGGCTCACGTTCATCGCCGGACTGGCCCTCGGTTACGTGCTCGGCACCCGCGCCGGGCGGGAGCGTTACGAGCAGCTGAAGAAGTCCGCCCGGGAGTTCGCGCAGAACCCGGCGGTGCGCAATGCCGCCGAGTCCGCCGCGCAGACGAGCCGCGAGATGGCCGGGAAGGCGTTCGCCGCGGTGAGCGACACGATCGGCGACCGGATGCCCGACGCGGTGGCCGACCGGGTGCGCTCGCTGCGGGAGCGTGGCCAGGGCGGCGGCATCGAGGACGACTGGGGTACGACCAATACGTAGCGCCCGGTCCCGGGCCTCGGGCTGGACCCGAGTGGGGCGCGGCCCGTGCCGCGCCCCACTCGGGTCCAGCCCGCATGCTGCCTCATTCGTGACCACGGCCACGGCCTCGGCAGCCCCCGGAGTGCGGCAGAATCTGACGGCATGGGGATAGTCGCCGGGCTGGACAGTTCGTCCGCATTCACTCGCATCGTCGTCTGCGACACGGACACGGGTGCCGTGCTGCGCCAGGGATACGCGCAGCATCCCGTCGAGTCGAAAGCCGGTGACGTCGATCCGCAGGCGTGGCTGCTTTCGCTGGGCGAGGCCGCGGCCGGCGGGCTGCTGGAGGGCGTGCAAGCCATCGGCGTGTCCGCGCAGCAGTACGGGGTGATCCCGCTCGACGCGTCCGGGGCGCCGGTACGTGCCGCGCTGGTCGGGAACGACAAGCGGGCGCAGGTCGCCGCCGCGGACCTGGTCGAGGGGTTCGGCGGACGGCAGGCGTGGGCCGAGGCGGTCGGGTGCGTGCCGCAGTCCGGGCTGCCGGTGGCGAAGCTGCGGTGGCTGGCGCGGACCGAGCCGGAGGCGGCCCAGCGCACGGCGCTCGTGATGCAGCCGCACGACTGGCTGGTGTGGCAGCTGCTCGGCAGGCCCGTGCGGCGTACGACGGACCGCGGCGGGGCGTCGTCGACCGGGTACTGGTCGGCGGGCACCGGCTCGTACCGCCCCGACCTGGTGGAACTGGCCCTCGGCCACCAGGCGGCGCTGCCCGAGGTGCTCGGCCCGTCCGACGCGGCCGGGACGACTCCGGAGGGGCTGCTGATCTCGGCGGGCACCGGCGAGACGATGGCCGCGGCCTTCGGCCTCGGGCTCGGGCCCGGCGACGCGGTGGTGTCGCTCGGCGCCTCCGGTTCCGTGATGGCCGTGCACCACGAGGCGCTCGCCGACCCGTCCGGAATGATCACCTCCTTCGCGGACGCGACCGGCATGCACCTGCCGGTCGTCCACACGCTCAATGCCGTACGGGCGCTGCGCGGCACCGCCGAGCTGCTGGGCCTGACCGATCTGGCGGAGCTGTCCGAGCTCGCCATGAAGTCGACGCCGGGCGCGTCGGGGCTCGTCCTGCTCCCCTATCTGGAGGGCGAGCGCACCCCGCACCTGCCGCACACCGCCGGTACGCTCACCGGGCTGCGGCGCGAGTCGATGAAGCGCGAGCACCTGGCCCGCGCGGCCTTCGAGGGCATGCTGTGCGGGCTCGCCGACGCGCTGGACGTGCTGCGGCAGCGGGGTGTGGACGTGCGGCGGGTGTTCCTGCTGGGGCCGGCGGCAGAGCTGCCCGCCATCCAGGCCGCGGCGCCCGCGATCTTCGCCGCGCAGGTCGTCGTGCCGCAGCCCGCGGACTACGCGGCGCTCGGCGCGGCCCGGCAGGCGGCATGGGCGCTCGGCGTCGCGCAGGGCACGCTCGCCCCGCACACCCCGCCGGCCTGGCAGGGCGCGGCGGCCCAGGTCTTCGAGCCCGGTGAGGAACTGCCGGTGGGCCAGGCGGTGCGCCAGCAGTTCATCGCCACGCGGGACCAGCTCCACCCCGGCGCGTTCGCCGACTGAGCACCCGCAGGGCCCCGGCGCGTTCGCCGACCGAGAACCCCCAGGGCCCCGGCGCGTTCTTGACCCGGGCTTGGCGCAAACCCTTGGGCAGCACCCGTTGGAGTGTCGCAGTATTGGGGCGACCTCCACGACTTCGCCGACCCGAGAGACCCTTGGCGTGCTCATACAACTGCTCCGGACGTTCCTGCGTCCGTACCGCAAACCCCTTGCTGTGCTGGTGGCGCTGCAACTGCTGCAGACCAGCGCCACCCTGTACCTGCCCACCCTGAACGCCGACATCATCGACAACGGTGTCGTCCAGGGGGACACCGGCCACATCCTGACGTTCGGCGCGCTGATGATCGGCGTCAGCGTCGTCCAGGTGGTGTGCAACATCGGGGCCGTCTACTACGGCGCCCGGACCGCCGCCGCCCTCGGCCGGGACGTGCGGGCCGCCGTCTTCGACCGGGTGCAGTCGTTCTCGGCCCGCGAGGTCGGGCACTTCGGCGCGCCCTCGCTCATCACGCGTACGACCAACGACGTCCAGCAGATCCAGATGCTGGCGCTGATGGCGTTCACGCTCATGGTCTCCGCGCCGATCATGTGTGTCGGCGGCATCGTCCTGGCGCTGGGCCTGGACGTGCCGCTGTCCGCGGTGCTCCTCGCGGTCGTCCCGGTGCTCGGCGTCTCGGTCGCGCTGATCGTGAAGCGGATGCGGCCGCTGTTCCGGACCATGCAGGAGCGGCTGGACACGGTGAACCGGGTGCTGCGGGAGCAGATCACCGGCAACCGGGTGATCAGGGCCTTCGTGAAGGACACCTACGAGGAGGAGCGGTTCCGCGGCTCGAACACCGAACTGACCGATGTGTCCCTGTCGACCGGCCGGCTGATGGCGCTGATGTTCCCCGTCGTCATGACCGTCGTGAACGTGTCGAGCATCGCGGTCGTCTGGTTCGGCGCGCACCGCATCGACAGCGGCGGGATGCAGATCGGGGCGCTCACCGCGTTCCTCGCCTATCTGATGCAGATCGTGATGGCCGTGATGATGGCCACCTTCATGTTCATGATGGTGCCGCGTGCCGAGGTCTGCGCCGAGCGCATCGAGGAGGTCCTCGCCACGGATTCGAGCGTCGTACCGCCGGCCGCGCCCGTGCGGGAGCTGGCGCGCCGCGGTCATCTGGAGGTGCGCGGGGCGCACTTCCGCTACCCGGGTGCCGAGGAGTCCGTGCTCCGGGATGTGGCGCTGGTGGCCATGCCGGGCGAGACGACCGCGGTCATCGGCTCCACGGGCAGCGGCAAGTCGACCCTGCTCGGGCTCGTTCCGCGGCTGTTCGACGTGACGGGCGGCGAGGTCCTGGTCGACGGGGTCGACGTACGGGAGCTGGAGCCGGCGCTGATGGCGCGGACGGTCGGGCTCGTGCCGCAGAAGCCGTACCTCTTCTCCGGTACGGTCGCCACGAATCTGCGCTACGGGAATCCGGACGCGACCGACGAGGAGCTGTGGAGCGCCCTCGAAGTGGCCCAGGCCGCCGACTTCGTACGGGATCTTGACGGCGGGCTGAACGCCCCTATCGCGCAGGGAGGCACCAATGTCTCGGGCGGTCAGCGGCAGCGGCTCGCGATCGCGCGGACGCTGGTGCAGCGGCCGGAGATCTATCTCTTCGACGACTCCTTCTCGGCGCTGGACTACGCGACGGACGCGGCGTTGCGCCGGGCGCTGTCGCTGGAGACGGCCGAGGCGACCGTGGTGATCGTCGCGCAGCGGGTGTCGACCATCCGGGACGCCGACCGGATCGTGGTGCTCGACGAGGGCCGGGTCGTGGGCACCGGCCGCCATCACGAGCTGATGGAGGGCAATGAGACGTACCGGGAGATCGTGCTCTCCCAGCTGACCGAGGCGGAGGCGGCCTGATGGCGGGTCCTGGCGGACGCATGATGATGGGCCAGTCGGGCGAGCGGTCCATGGACTTCAAGGGCTCGGGCAAGCGGCTGCTGCGGCGGTTCGCCCCGGACCGGCGCCCCCTGTGGGTGATGCTGGCGGCCTGTGTCCTGAGCGTGGGACTTTCGGTGGTCGGGCCGCTGATCCTCGGCAATGCGACGGACCTCGTCTTCGCGGGGGTCGTCGGGCGCGAGATGCCGGAGGGCACGACGAAGGAGCAGGCCCTCGACGGCCTGCGCGACCGGGGTCAGGACGGGCTCGCGGACATGCTGTCCGGCGTCGACTTCACCCCGGGGCAGGGCATCGACTTCACGGCGGTCGGCAACATCCTGCTGGTGGCGCTGATCGTGTTCGCGGCCGCGGGGCTGCTGATGCTGGTGGCGACCCGGGCGTCGATCCTGGTCATCAACCGGACCATGTACCGGATGCGCGAGGACGTGCAGACGAAGCTGGCGCGGCTGCCGCTGTCGTACTTCGACAAGGCCAAGCGCGGTGAGGTGCTGAGCCGGGCGACGAACGACATCGACAACATCTCGCAGACCCTGCAGCAGTCGATGGGCCAGCTGATCAACTCGCTGCTGACCATCGTGGGCGTGCTGGCGATGATGTTCTGGATCTCGCCGCTGCTGGCGCTGGTCGCGCTGGTGACCGTGCCGGTCTCCGTGTTCGTGGCGGCCAGGATCGGCAAGCGCTCGCAGCCGCACTTCGTCCAGCAGTGGAGGTCGACGGGCCGGCTCAACGCGCACATCGAGGAGATGTACACCGGCCATGCGCTGGTGAAGGTCTTCGGCCGGCAGGAGGAGTCGGCGAAGGACTTCGCGGAGCAGAACGAGGCGCTGTACGAGGCCGGGTTCAAGGCGCAGTTCAACAGCGGAGTCATGCAGCCGCTGATGCTCTTCGTGTCGAACCTGAACTATGTGCTGGTGGCCGTGGTCGGCGGGCTGCGGGTCGCGTCGGGCACGCTGTCGATCGGCGACGTGCAGGCGTTCATCCAGTACTCGCGCCAGTTCTCGATGCCGCTGACGCAGGTCGCGTCGATGGCGAACCTGGTGCAGTCCGGGGTCGCCTCGGCCGAGCGGATCTTCGAGCTGCTGGACGCGGAGGAGCAGTCGCCCGACCCGGTCGTCGGGGCTCGCCCGAAGGAGCTGCGGGGCGCGGTCTCGCTGGAGAAGGTGTCGTTCCGCTACGACCCCGAAAGGCCGCTGATCGAGGACCTGTCCCTGGCGGTCGAGCCGGGCCACACGGTCGCGATCGTCGGCCCGACGGGCGCGGGCAAGACGACGCTGGTCAATCTGCTGATGCGGTTCTACGAGGTCACGGGCGGCCGGATCGCCCTCGACGGGGTCGACGTCGCGACGATGTCGCGGGACGACCTGCGGGCCGGGATCGGGATGGTGCTCCAGGACACCTGGCTGTTCGGCGGCACGATCGCCGAGAACATCGCGTACGGCGTGCAGGGCGAGGTCACCCGGGAGCAGATCGAGGAGGCGGCGCGGGCGGCCCACGCCGACCGCTTCATCCGCACCCTGCCGGACGGCTACGACACCGTCATCGACGACGAGGGCGCGGGCGTCAGCGCCGGAGAGAAGCAGCTGATCACCATCGCGCGGGCGTTTCTGTCCGACCCGGTGATCCTGGTCCTGGACGAGGCGACGAGCTCGGTCGACACCCGGACGGAGGTGCTGATCCAGAAGGCGATGGCGCAGCTCTCGCACGGCCGCACCAGCTTCGTGATCGCGCACCGGCTCTCCACGATCCGGGACGCGGATGTGATCCTGGTGATGGAGAACGGCTCCATCGTCGAGCAGGGCACGCACGACGAACTGCTGCTGGCGGAGGGCGCGTACGCGCGGCTGTACGCGGCGCAGTTCGCGCAGGCGGTGGTCGAAGTCGACTGACGCGTACGGGACTCCGTCGGGGCCGACCGGTCGGCCCCGACGGATCGCCGGAACCCTCGGCGCCGGATCGACGAGGCCGGAACTCCGGAACTACGGGGAGGAGCAGGACCATGGCGAGAAACGCGAACGGTGCGGGAAACGCGAACGGTGCGGGGAACGGCGGCGGCCGACCGGGACGGTCGACCGGGTTGGGGATCGCGCTGGGCGTGGCCTTCGGCGTCTCGTTCGGGACGGTGCTGGACAGTCTGCCGATGGGCGTAGCGGTCGGGATGGTGCTCGGCGGCGCCTTCGGCGCGAGTCTCGGCGCACGCGAGCTCCGTGAGGATCAGGGCTCCGGACGGTCGGACCCGGGCACGAGCCCGTCGGACGGCGGCGGTCAGTCCAGGTAGCCGCGCAGCTGGTCCGCGAAGGCGTGGTCCCGCAGCTTGTTGAGGGTCTTGGACTCGATCTGGCGGATGCGTTCGCGTGTCACGCCGAAGATCCGGCCGATCTCCTCAAGGGTGCGGGGCCGCCCGTCGGCAAGGCCGTAGCGGAGCTGGACGACCTTGCGCTCGCGCTCGCCGAGGGTGGAGAGCACCGCTTCGAGATGCTCCCGGAGCAGCAGGAACGCCGCCGATTCGACGGGGGACGCGGCGTCGCCGTCCTCGATCAGGTCGCCGAGGGCGACATCGTCCTCCTCGCCGACGGGCGCGTGGAGCGACACCGGTTCCTGTGCGAGGCGCAGGACTTCGCCCACGCGCTCGGGGGTGAGGTCGAGCTGGGCGGCGACCTCTTCGGGCGTCGGTTCGTAGCCGCGCTCCTGGAGCATGCGGCGCTGGACCCGGACGACCCGGTTGATGAGCTCGACGACATGGACGGGGACGCGGATGGTCCGGGCCTGGTCGGCGAGGGCCCGGGACATGGCCTGGCGGATCCACCACGTCGCGTACGTCGAGAACTTGTAGCCCCGCGCGTAGTCGAACTTCTCGACGGCCCGGATCAGGCCGAGATTGCCCTCCTGGACGAGGTCGAGCATCGTCAGCCCGCGGCCGACGTACCGCTTGGCGACGGAGACGACGAGGCGGAGGTTGGCCTCGATGAGGCGGCGCTTGGCCACCCGGCCCATGACGACGAGCTTGTCGAGGTCGAGGGCGAGCTGCGAGTCGAGGTCCGGGGTGTTGCCGAGCTTCTCCTCGGCGAAGAGGCCCGCCTCGACGCGGCGGGCGAGCTCGACCTCCTCGGCGGCGGTGAGCAGCGGGATCCGGCCGATCTCGCGCAGGTACTGGCGGAAGAGGTCGGAGGACGGGCCGGTGCCGGTGTCGACGGCGCGGGCCGGCGGTGGTTCGGGCGCCTCCGACAGCTCGGCCGGCTCCGGCGGCTCCGGAGACTCGGCCGGCCCGGGCTGCCCTGGCTGCCCTGAGGTGTCCGGCACCGACCGCAGCGACTCGGTCTCCTTCGCCGCCGAGGGCTCGTTCTCCGGGTGGTGCGCTGCCCGGCTCTGCGGCGGAACGGCCGTGACCGGATCGGCTTCTGTCAGGGTCCGGGTCTGCACGGGAGCGACCTCCAGGGTGAGCGCTGCCGGTTGGGGGGCAGGCGGCAGCGGGACGGCGACGGCGGCCGGGCCGCTGTCCGTCCCGTACACGATGAGCGGATCCGCGGGGGTGAGTGGCCCACCTTCCGTGGGCCGGCCGCGCTCCGAGGACTCAGGCACCGCCCCCCAGTGTGGGGTACGACACATCGCTGCCACGAGGGGCGTGCGGTGACTTTTTGCGTCCGGTCCGTGACGGGGCGGTTACGCGGCCGGGGGTCCGGGGGTCGCCCCCGGGACAACACAGCGCGGCCGGTCCACGACCGGACGATTACGCGCCCCCGGGGTCCGCGGGTCACCCCCGGCACAACACAGCGCGGCCGATCCCCGACCGGACGATTACGCGCCCCCGGGGTCCGCGGGTCACCCCCGGCACAACACAGCGCGGCCGATCCCCGACCGGACGATTACGCGCCCCCGGGGTCCGCGGGTCACCCCCGGCACAACACAGCGCGGCCGATCCCCGACCGGACGATTACGCGCCCCCGGGGTCCGCGGGTCACCCCCGGCACAACACAGCGCGGCCGATCCCCGACCGGACGATTACGCGCCCCCGGGGTCCGCGGGTCACCCCCGGCACAACACAGCGCGGCCGATCCCCGACCGGACGATTACGCGCCCCCGGGGTCCGCGGGTCACCCCCGGCACAACACAGCGCGGCCGATCCGCGACCGGGCGATTACGCGCCCCCGGGGTCCGGGGGTCGCCTCTCAGAGGGCGTCCGCGCCCCTGTTCCGCAGCGACTGGCCGTACTGCTGGAGCACCCACAGCTCGTTCTGCACGGCCGCGAGCTGCTCCGCCGAGCCGTGGGCGCCGAGGCGGGCGAGGGTGCCCTGGACATCGCGGATGCGGCGGTCGACGGCGCGCAGCCGGACCTGGACGAGCTGGACGCCCGCGTAGGTCTCGTCGACGGTCCTGGAGTGGACGGCCTCCACGGCGAGCTCGGTGACCATCGCGCGGACGGTGTCGTCGGGCGCGGCGTCGCGGACCCGGGCGAGATAGGCCGGAGCGTCGGGGACGCCCTGCTCGGCGCCGCCCGCCTCGGCGATGGCCTGGCGCACGGCCGCGTAGGGCGGGGCGGTGAACTCGTCGCCCCCGTAGGCGTCGAAGGCCGGCGAGACCAGCTCCGGGTGCTGGAGGGCGAGCTTGAGCAGCTCGCGCTCGGTGCGGTGGGCGGGGCTGCGCAGATTGAGCGCGGGGCCGCCGGGGTGCGCGACGGGGCGCTGGGTGTCGTACGACGGCGCCTGGCGGGACTGCGCGCGCCCCTGCCCCGGGCCGCCGGGGCCGCCCGGTCCGCCGCCCCGCTCCCGTGCCCACCGCGCGAGCTGCGAGACCCGCTTGACCACGAACTGGGTGTCGAGGATGCCGAGCAGACCCGCGAGCTGCACGGCGACCTCGTGCTGGGAGGCGCTGTTCTTGATGCGGGCGACGATGGGCGCGGCCTCGTCGAGCGCGGCGGCGCGGCCGACCGGGGTCTCCAGGTCGTAGTTCTTCACGAGGTGGCGGATCGCGAACTCGAAGAGCTGGTTGCGCGGCTCGGCCAGCTCCCGCACGGCCTCGTCGCCCTTGGCGAGGCGCAGTTCGCAGGGGTCCATGCCGTCCGGCGCGATCGCGATGAAGGTCTCCGCGGCGAACTTCTGGTCGTCCTCGAAGGCGCGCAGGGCGGCCTTCTGCCCGGCCGCGTCACCGTCGAAGGTGAAGATCACCTTCGCGCTGCCGTTGTCCATCAGCAGCCGGCGGAGGATCTTGATGTGCTCGCCGCCGAAGGCGGTGCCGCAGGTCGCGATCGCCGTCGGCACGCCGGCGAGATGGCAGGCCATCACGTCCGTGTAGCCCTCGACCACGACGGCGCGGCTGGACTTGGCGATCTCCTTCTTCGCCAGGTCGATGCCGTAGAGCACCTGGGACTTCTTGTAGATCGCCGTCTCGGGGGTGTTCAGGTACTTCGGGCCGTTGTCGTCGTCGCGGAGCTTGCGCGCGCCGAAGCCGACGACATCACCGGAGATATCCCGGATGGGCCACATCAGCCGGCCGCGGAAGCGGTCGATGGGGCCCCGGCGGCCCTCCTGGGAGAGACCGGAGAGGACCAGCTCCTTGTCGGAGAAGCCCTTTCCGCGCAGGAAGCGGGTGAGGTGGTCCCAGCCCGCCGGGCTGTATCCCACGCCGAAGTGCTGGGCCGCGGCCTGGTCGAAGCCGCGCTCGGCGAGGAACGCCCGGCCGATCTCGGCCTCCGCGCCGGTCTCCAGCTGCTCGGTGTAGAACTCCGCGGCGACCTTGTGCGCCTCGACGAGGCGGATGCGCTCGCCGCGCTGGTGGCTCGGGTTGTACCCGCCCTCCTCGTACCGCAGCGTGATCCCGGCCCGGGCGGCGAGCCGCTCGACCGCCTCCGAGAAGGAGAGGTGGTCGATCTTGCGGACGAAGGCGATGGTGTCCCCGCCCTCCTGGCAGCCGAAGCAGTGGAAGAGACCCTTGCTCGGACTGACCTGGAAGGAGGGGGACTTCTCGTCGTGGAAGGGGCACAGGCCCTTGAGGTTGCCGCCGCCCGCGTTGCGCAGCTGGAGGTACTCGGACACGACGGAGTCGATCGGGACCGCGTCCCGTACCGCCTTCACGTCGTCATCGTTGATCCTGCCTGCCACGCGGAGATTCTACGGGGGTCCGGGGGTCCGGGGGTCCGGGGGTCGACCCCCGGGAGAAGCAGCCCACGGCCGGGGACCCGGCCCCGGACGCGGTCCCTGTCGGATGCGGCGTCCCCCGCGTACGGCTACGGGGCCGGGCTGACGGCGCCGAGCGGCGTCGCGGGGTTGGCGAGGGCGTCGGTGTCCACCGGCTTCCCGGTGCGGATGAGGCCCTGGATGTCCTCCGTGACGTCCCACACATTGACGTTCATCCCGGCCAGCACCTTGCGGTCCTTCAGCCAGAAGGCGATGAACTGCCGCTTGCCCACATCGCCGCGCAGCACGACCTGGTCGTACGAGCCGGGCGGCGCCCAGCCGGAGTACTCCATGCCGAGGTCGTACTGGTCGGAGAAGAAGTACGGGATCCGGTCGTACGAGACCTCCTGGCCGAGCATCGCGCGGGCGGCTGCGGGGCCGCCGTTCAGCGCGTTCGCCCAGTGCTCGACGCGGAGCCGCAGGTCGAGGAGCGGGTGGTGCACGGCGGCGACGTCACCGACCGCGTAGATCTCCGGGTCGGAGGTGCGCAGCGAGGCGTCCACGGCGACCCCGCCGCCGTGCGCGCGGTCGACGAGCGCGAGCCCGGCGGCCTCGGCGAGCCCGGTGCGCGGGGCGGCGCCGATGGCGGCGAGGACGGCGTGGGCGGGGTGCTCCTCGCCGTCGTCGGTGCGGGCGGCGAGGACCATTCCGTCCTGGCCGACGATCTCGGTGAGCCGGGCGCCGAAGTGGAAGCGCACGCCGTGCTCCTGGTGCAGGTCGGTGAAGAGCTGGCCCAGCTCGGGGCCGATGACCTGGTGGAGCGGGGTGGGCTCGGGCTCGACGACGGTCACCTCGGCGCCGTAGCCGCGGGCGGCAGCGGCGACCTCCAGGCCGATCCAGCCGGCCCCGGCGATCACCAGGTGGCCGTTGTCGCGGCCGAGGCCGGCGAGGGTCTGCCGCAGCCGGTCGGCGTGGGCGAGGCGCCGCAGATGGTGGACGCCGGCCAGGTCGGTGCCGGGGATGTCGAGCCGGCGCGGCTCGGCGCCGGTGGCGAGCAGCAGCCGGTCGTAGTGGACGGTGGTGCCGTCGCCGAGCAGGACGGACCGGGCCTCGCGGTCGACGGCGGTGACGGGCTGGCCGAGGTGCAGCTCGATGTCGTGCCGGGCGTACCAGGCGGGCTCGTGGACGAAGGCGCTGTCGCGCTCCTCCTTGCCGTTCAGATAGCCCTTGGACAGCGGCGGGCGTTCGTACGGGTGGTCGCGTTCATCACCGATCAGGATGACCCTGCCGGTGAATCCCTCGGCGCGGAGGGTCTCCGCGGCCTTGGCCCCGGCGAGTCCCCCACCCACGATGACGAAAGTCCGATGCGCGTCGACCACTTGATGCCTCCTCTTGGTTTCCGCTTCCCTTGCACGCTACGCCGCCTTCTTGGAGAGTCCCGCACGGAGCGTGGTGGGGGAAGGGGGGACGCCCTGGTGGGCGTGTCGGTTCCGGCCAACCCGCGCACGCCCGGCGGGCGGTACGGCATCGGCCCGGCGCGCCCCCTGCGGCGGCGGCCCGGCGGCGGCCCGCGGGGCTCAGCGGCGGTGCGCGGTCAGGCGGGTGTGCAGGGCGCGGGCGGACGCGTCCGTGAGCGAGGCGATCTGGTCGACGATCACCCGCTTGCGCGCCCGGTCGTCGGCCGCCGTGTCGAACAGGGCGCGGAACTGCGGGTCCAGGCCCTCGGGCGCCCGGGTGACCAGGGCGTCGGCGAGCTCGGCGACGACGACGCGCTGCTCGGCGCGCAGCGCCTCCTGCTCGGCCCGCTGCATCACATAGCGGTCGGCGACCGCCTTGAGAACGGCGCATTCGAGGTGGGCCTCGTCCGGGACGACGAGCTCCGCCGCGTACCGGGTGAGCCGGCCGGTGCCGTACGCCTGCCGTGTCGCGCCCTCCGCGGCCAGGCAGAACCGGCCGATGAGCTGACTGGTGGCGTCCTTGAGCCGGGCCTGGGCGACGGCCGAGCCGTCATAGCCGTGCGGCCACCACTCCTCGTCGACGAGGCGGTCGAGGGCGTCGGCGAGCGCCTGCGGGTCGGTGTCCTTCGGTACGTAGCGACCGACGGCGACCGCCCAGATCTCCTGGCGCTCGTGCTCGGACAGGAGCGCGTTCGGGTCGATGTGGCCGGCGTGCAGGCCGTCCTCGAAGTCGTGGACCGAGTACGCCACGTCGTCCGCCCAGTCCATGACCTGTGCCTCGAAGCACTTGCGGTGGGCCGGGGCGCCCTCCCTGGCCCAGGCGAAGACGGGGAGGTCGTCCTCGTACACCCCGAACTTCGGCGAGCCGGGGTCGGCCGGGTTGCCGCCGCGCGGCCACGGGTACTTGGTCGCGGCGTCCAGAGCCGCCCGGGTGAGGTTGAGGCCGACGCTGGCCGGCTCCTGCGTGCCGGCGGTGCGGACGAAGTGCTTGGGCTCGATGCGGGTGAGCAGCCGCAGCGACTGGGCGTTGCCCTCGAAGCCGCCGCAGCCTTCGGCGACGTCGTTGAGCGCCTGCTCCCCGTTGTGCCCGAAGGGCGGATGGCCCAGGTCGTGGGCGAGGCAGGCGGCCTCGACCAGATCGGGGTCGCAGCCGAGCGCGGCGCCCAGCTCACGGCCGACCTGGGCGCACTCCAGGGAGTGCGTCAGCCGGGTGCGGGGGCTGGGGTCCCAGGCCCCGCTGCGCGTCCCGGGGGTCACCACCTGGGTCTTGCCCGCGAGGCGGCGCAGCGCGCCGGAGTGCAGCACCCGGGCGCGGTCGCGCTGGAAGGCCGTGCGGCCGGGGCGCTTGTCGGGCTCGGCGGCCCAGCGTGCGGTGGCCGACTCGTCATAGGGGTGCTCGACGCCGTGGCGGAGAGGATCGGTGCTGCCCGTGATGCCTTCCATGCCCCTGACGGTAACCGCAGACGCCGACGGTGAGCGGCTCAGGCGGTGACCAGCAGGCGACGGTTCGCCCCGGACGGCGTGCCCGCCGCCTCGTCGTAGCGCTGGAGCACGAGCCGCGCCATCGCGGGGTGGGCGCCGAGCGGGGCGGCCGCGGCCCAGGGTGCCGCGGCCGCGGCGGCCGACGCGAACCGTCCGGGCGCGGTGAAGTACGAGGCGACGGCGATACGGTGCCGGCCCCGGGCCGCCAGCGCGCGCAGCGCCTCGGGAACGGTGGGCGAGACACCGGAGGCGTAGGCGGGGACGACGGGCACCCCGCCGAGGCGCTCGCTCAGCATCACGGCGGTGCGGCGGGCGTCGGCGGCCGACTCGGGGTCGCGCGACCCGGCGGCGGCGAGCACCACACCCGCGCTCCGGCTGCCGTCGTCCGTGTCGCGCCATCCGGCCTCGGCGAGCCGCGCGTACAGCGCCTCGACGAGCAGCGGATGCGGGCCGAGCGGCGGCGCGATCCTGGCGTCCGGCCGGGGCGCGGCGGCGACGGCGCCGGGAATGTCCCGCTTCACGTGGTAGCCGCGGCCGAGCAGCAGCGGTACGAGGACGGCCTCGCGGTCCCCGAGGGCGGCGAGGGCGTCGGGGAGCAGCGGTTCGTCGAGCTCGATGTGCCCGAGCCGGACGTCGAGGCCGGGACGGAGCTCGCGGACCCGGTCGAGCAGCCGGTGCACGGTGCGCAGCGCACGGGGGTCGCGGCTGCCGTGCGCGACGGCGACGAGAGCGGGGCCCGGGGCGGGGGCGGGGGCGAGGCCAGGGGCGGCGAGGGCGCCCGAGCCGGGTATGGGCGGGCCGGCGGCGGGGCATGTGCGTGGTGAACTCATGGGCCTGCGCACTCCGTTGAGCTGGACATGGCTGAGCTGCGCCCCCAGCTGCGCCGTGATGCGGGTGAGCAGCTGTGAGGTGGTGTCGAGGGGCAGCTGGTTCGGGGCCAGGGACTCGTGAGGGTGTGCCGACTCCGTCATGAACCGATCCTGCCTGCCGGACGTTGCCGTGTCGTTGCACAGGGGTGACGGGTGTTTTCCGCGGTCTCACCGCCCCGTCGGCGGCGCTGTCAGCTCTCCCGCCCCGCTCACCCGAGTCCATCGGCGAGCCAGACCCGCAGCGTCCCGCCCGGCACACAGCCCTGGTCGGCGGCCGCGTCCAGGGAGTCGCCGGACTCGTAGCCGACGACCGGGATGCCGGGCCAGACGCGCGCGACGGTGGCCAGGCAGCCGGCCCAGGCGCGGTCGAGCCCGGAGGCGGAACGGGAGGAGCCGGAGCCGGAACCGGGGCCGGTGCTGGAATCGGCGCCGGACTCAGGACCGGAACCGGAACCGGAACCGGAACCGGAACCGGCATCGGCATCGGCACCGGCACCGGCACCGGCATCAGGACCGGAATCGGGACCGGAATCGGCGTCGGTGGCAAAGAGGTTGGAGATGCCGATGACCGACCCGCTGCGGCTCACCACCGCTCCGGCGACCATGCGCCTGCCCCGGTCGGTCGTGGCCGCGAGGACGGTGGTGGCGCGGTCGGCGAGGAGTTCGGGGCGGAACAGTCCGGTCAGGCTCCCGTCGCCGCCGGCCCACGCGGTCTCCCAGGCGGTGAGGTCCCGGACCGTGCGGACCGGTCGCCAGGTGACGCCGTCCGGGGCGACGGGGGCCGCGAGGGCGGCCGGGCGGTGGATCCAGCGCGCCTCGAAGAGCACGTCGAACCCCTCGGCCGACAGATCCAGGTGCCCGAAGCTGTCCTTGACCGAGCAGCCGGGCGTCTCACGGTCGATCCCGTCGAGCACCTCGCGGGCCGTGGCCAGCGGCGACAGCGTCACGGCGTCCGGGTAGAGGGGCGGGGTGCGCCGCTCGCTGGTCCAGGCCCGCTCGCCGAAGATCCCCGGGCTCCCGTGCGCGCGGCACATGGTGTCGCACCATTCGGCGTTGTTCCTGGCGGACGCAGTGATCATGGAGCAATGATGCCGGACGGCCTGCGGGCGGCGGGGCACTTCCGGGTGCGGGTGGCTGAACCGTCGCGCCTCCGGAAGCGTCGGACGTGGTGGGACACGTCAACCGGACACGTCACCGGATCAGGCAACCGGACCAGGGGGCTCGGCACATGCAGGTGGGGAAGCGGATGCGGGCGGGCATACGGCGAGCGGGCGTACAGCTACGCGCACGGGCCCGCCGGCTCACACCGCCACCGCGGATCCGGTGGACCCGGCAGATCCGGCAGATCCGGCGACCCCGGCTGACCACGGTCCTGCCGCGGACCCGGCGCGGGCAGCGGCGGGCCGTGCAGGCGCTCATGCTCGGCACCGTGCTCGCCCTGGCCCCGGCGACCTGGATGCACGCCGCCGCCGACAGCCGCGTCCGGACCGTCGCCGACGTGCCCGCACGCGATGTCGCCGTCGTCTTCGGCGCCGGACTGTGGGAGGGCAGGCCGACCCCGTACCTCGCGCACCGGCTCGACGCGGCCGCCGAGCTGTACCGGACCGGGAAGGTCAGGGTCGTCCTCGTCACCGGCGACAACAGCCGCGCGGAGTACGACGAGCCGGACGCCATGCGCACGTACCTCACCGCCCGCGGGGTGCCGGACGGGCGGATCGTCAGCGACTACGCCGGCTTCGACACCTGGGACTCGTGCGTACGCGCCAAGAAGATCTTCGGGGTCGACGAGGCGGTACTGGTGACGCAGGGATTCCACATCAAGCGGGCGATCGCCCTGTGCGACGCGGCGGGGGTGGAGGCGTACGGCGTCGGCGTCGCCGAGCCGCACGACGCAACGTGGTACTACGGCGGGACGCGGGAGATGTTCGCCGCGGGGAAGGCGGCGCTGGACGCCGCGTTCAAGCCGGATCCGCGGTTCCTGGGCCGGCAGGAGCCGGGGGTGACGGAGGCCCTGGCCTCGGCCGGCGCGCCGTAAGCGCTCACAGCCGGCCGGGGCAGCGGCGGAGGTGCGCGTACCGGGGCCGTAATGGGGCGGGCCCACCGCCGTAACAGGCGCCGCGCAGGCTGGGACGCATGTCCCACGCACCCGCGGCCCCCGCGGCCTCCGCGCTCGTCCCCACCCACTGCCCCTACTGCTCCCTCCAGTGCGGCATGAACCTGCGCGGCTCCGGGAACCCGGCGACGGCCGTCGAGGTCGTCGAGCGCGCCGACTTCCCCGTCAACCGGGGCGCCCTGTGCGGCAAGGGACGTACGGCACCCGCCCTGCTCTCCTCCCGGGTACGGCTGACCGGGCCCCTGGTCCGCAGCCCCGCCACAGGCAGGCTCGAACCGGCCACCTGGGAGGAGGCCCTGCGTGCGACGGCCGACGGACTGCGGCGGACCCGGGCGGTGCACGGGGCGGACGCGGTCGGGGTGTTCGGCGGCGGGGGCCTGACCAACGAGAAGGCCTACGCGCTCGGGAAGTTCGCCCGCGTCGTCCTCGGTACCTCGCAGATCGACTACAACGGCCGCTTCTGCATGTCGTCGGCGGCGGCCGCGCACCAGCGGGCGTTCGGGCTCGACCGCGGACTGCCGTTCCCCCTGGAGGACATCCCGCGCACGGGGTGCGTGATCCTCGTCGGGTCGAACCTCGCCGAGACGATGCCGCCCGCCCTGCGCCATCTCACCGAGCTGAAGGAGAACGGCGGTTCGCTCGTCGTCGTCGACCCCCGCCGGACCAGGACCGCCGAGCAGGCCGACCTCCACCTCGCCCCGCGCCCCGGCACCGATCTGGCGCTCGCGCTCGGGCTGCTCCACCTGGTGGTGGCGCAGGGGCGCACGGACGAGGCGTTCATCCGGGACCGCACGACCGGATGGGAGGAGGCCAGGGCGGCCGCCATGGCCCACTGGCCCGAGCTGGTCGAACGGATCACCGGTGTGCCGGTGCCCCAACTGCGGGCGGCGGCCGGGCTGTTCTGCGACGCCCCCGCCGCGATGGTGCTCACGGCACGCGGCCCCGAGCAGCAGTCCAAGGGCACGGACACCGTCGGCGCCTGGATCAACCTCGCCCTGGCGACGGGGAACGCGGGCCGGCCGCTGGCCGGATACGGCTGCCTGACCGGGCAGGGCAACGGGCAGGGCGGCCGTGAGCACGGCCAGAAGGCCGACCAGCTCCCCGGCTACCGCAAGATCGACGACCCGGCGGCCCGCGCCCATGTCGCCGGCGTCTGGGGCATCGCCCCCGAGACGCTGCCGGGCCCCGGGCGCAGCGCGTACGAACTCCTCGACGCGCTCGGCCGGGACGTGAAGGCGCTGCTGCTGATGGGGTCCAACCCGGTGGTCTCCGCACCGCGCGCCGCGCACGTGGAGGAGCGGCTGCGCTCGCTCGGCTTCCTCGCCGTCGCGGACGTGGTGCTGTCGGAGACGGCGGAGCTGGCGGACGTGGTGTTCCCGGTGACGCAGTGGGCGGAGGAGACGGGCACGACGACGAACCTGGAGGGGCGTGTGCTGCTGCGCCGGCGCGCGCTCAGCCCGCCCGAGGGGGTACGGAGCGACCTGGAGGTCCTGCACGGGCTGGCCGCGCTGCTGGGGCACGGGAAGGGTTTCCCGGCCGACCCGGAGGAGGTCTTCGGCGAGCTGCGGCGGGCCTCGGCGGGCGGGGCCGCGGACTACTCGGGGATCAGCTACCGGCGGCTGGAGGAGGAGCAGGGCGTCTTCTGGCCGTGCCCGCAGGCGCCGGAACCGCATCCCGGGACGCCGCGGCTCTTCCTGGAGCGGTTCGCCACGGCGGACGGGCGGGCGCGGTTCGTGCCCGTCTCGCACCGGGATGCCGCGGAGGAGACCGACGCGGAGTTCCCCGTCGTGCTGACGACCGGGCGGGTGGTGGCGCAGTACCAGTCCGGCGCGCAGACCCGCCGCGTCGCCGAGCTGAACGCCGCCGCGCCGGGGCCCTTCGTCGAGCTGCATCCGCGCCTCGCCGCACGGCTGGGCGTGGCGGACGGCGATCCGGTCGCCGTCGTGTCGCGACGGGGGCGGGCGGTGGCGCCGGCGCGGGTGACGGAGACGATCCGGCCGGACACCGTCTTCATGCCGTTCCACTGGCCGGGGGCGGGGCGGGCCAACACGCTGACCAACCCGGCGCTCGATCCGACCTCGCGCATGCCGGAGTTCAAGGTCTGCGCGGTCCGCCTCGAAGCGGCGCGGGGCTGAGCCCTGCGGCGGGCTGACCTCTACGGCGAGGCTGAAGTCTGCGGCGGGGCTGAGGTCTGTGGCGGGCCGACGTCTACGGCGGGGCTGAGCCCTGCGGCGGGCCGACATCCACGGCGAAGCTGAGCCCTGCGGCGCGCCGACATCCACGGCGAAGCTGAGCCCTGCGGCGCGCCGACATCCACGGCGAAGCTGAGCCCTGCGGCGCGCCGACATCCACGGCGAAGCTGAGCCCTGCGGCGCGCCGACCTCTGCGGCGCGCCGGTGCCGGCGCCGCGGGCCGACGTCAGCCCGACGTGGTCGACCAGTCCCCGCCCGGGATCGGCGTCCCGCGGGCCCGCAGCTCCGCCGCGGTGTGCTCCGCCGCCAGGTACACCCACGCCACGACGGCGCCCCGCTCCGTGCGGACGGTGCGGACGACCCGTTCGTACAGGTTGCGGGGGTCGGCGGGGGCGACGTACTCCTCCAGGTGGTCGAGGACCGCGGTCAGCTCGCGGTAGTGGCCCGGCGCCGCCGTGACGAGCTCGCCGGTCACGGTGCCGTCGCCGTCGACGGCGTACGGGTAGCCGGGGCCCTCGTAGAGGAGCGCGCCCGGCAGCCGGGCGGGCTCCTCCGCGCACGTGCGGCCGCGCAGGAAGAGGTCGTGGTTGTGCTCGCCCGGCCGCAGGGTGCCGTACACGAAGAACGGGAGCTCCTGCCTCACCTCGGCTCCGGCGCCGACGTCTGCGCCGCCACCCACTCCAGGTACGCCGCGCTCCCCCGCACCACCGGCACCGCGATGATCTCAGGGGTGTCGTAGTCGTGGTGGGCCCGCAGATGCGTTTCGAGCGCGTCGTAGCACGCCTCGGTCGTCTTGAGGAGGACCTGCCACTCCTCGCTCGTCTCGATGGCGTTCCGCCAGTGGTAGACCGAGGTGACGGGTGCCGAGATCTGGGCGCAGGCGGCGAGCCGCGCCTCGACCGCGCCGCGGGCCAGTTCCTCGGCCTTGGCGGCGCTGTCCGTGGTGGTGAGGACCGTCAGGACCGTCACGAGCACTCCTCCTCCGGGGGGTTCGGGCCCCCAACGTATCCGTCAGCCCGCGTACGGGCGCAGGGCCCTGGCCTCCCGCAGCGCGGTGCCCCACCAGGCGAGCTGGTCGAGCATCGTCTTGGCGGCGGCGTCCGGGCCCGCGGGGTCCTTGAGCCGCCCTCCGGCGCCGAAGAGGCCGCGGGCGCCGGCGAAGGAGACGGTGTCGCGGACGGTGACGGCGTGGAGTTCGGCGAAGACCTGGCGGAGCTGTTCGACGGCGCGCAGCCCTCCGGAGATGCCGCCGTAGGAGACGAAGGCGACGGGCTTCGCCTGCCACTGGGTGTAGTGCCAGTCGATGAGGTTCTTGAGGACGGCGGGGAAGGAGTGGTTGTACTCGGGTGTGAGGACGACGAAGGCGTCGGCGGCGTCGAGACGGGGCGAGATGCGGTCGAGTTCGGCGCGGACGCGGTCGTCGGGGGCGTACGAGAGCGCCGTGGGCAGATCGGACTCGGCGAGGTCGACGACGTCGGCGGTGAAGTCCTCGCGGCCGGCGACCCGGCCGGCGAACCAGTCGGCGACGACGGGGGCGAAGCGGCCCTCGCGGTTGCTGCCGACGATGACGGTGAGCTTGAGCGGGGTGAGATCCATGAGCCGAGGTTCGTATGTGAACCAAGGTTGAGGTCAAGCGGTACGCTGCCGTGCATGAGCCACCTCGCCTGGGACGCCAAGGAAGCCACCGTCGGCGAGCTGGCGGAACGCAGCGGTGTCGCCCCTTCCGCACTGCGTTTCTACGAACGCGAGGGCCTGATCAGCAGCCGCCGCACCTCCGGCAACCAGCGCCGCTACAGCCGGGACACGCTGCGCCGCGTCGCCTTCATCCGCACGTCGCAGCGGCTCGGCATCCCACTGGCCACGATCCGGGAGGTACTGGGGCTGCTGCCGGACGACAGGACGCCGACACGGGAGGACTGGGCGCGGATCTCGGAGTGCTGGCGCGACGACCTGGACCGGCGGATCCGCACGCTCCAGCGGCTGCGGGACAACCTCACGGACTGCATCGGCTGCGGCTGCCTCTCGCTGGACCGGTGCGTGCTGTCCAATCCGGGCGACGAACTGGCCTCGCACGGTCCGGGGCCGCGCCGGCTGATCGAGGACTGAGAGCGACGAGGCCCGGGCCCGGGACAGCCACGAGAGCCACGGGAGGCCACGGTCGGCGCCGACGACCCGGACGCCGATGGCCACGGGAGAATGTGGCGTCGTCCACCCGGAGGGCGGGCCCGGCGGGCGGGCCCGGCGGGCGGGCCCGGCGGCGTCTGGTGCGGGCGATCGCAAGGCGGAGGAGGGGGAGTCCATGCGGTGGGGGCACCTCCCGTGCCCGAAGGGCCACGGGGGACATCGGCGACCGACGACAACGCAGCGTGGGGGGCACCTCCCGTGCCCGAAGGGCCAGGGGGGCGGGGGCACCTCCCAGGCGCGAGCTCTGGGGGAGCGTGCCAGACACCGCCGGGCAGACGGGACCTTGAAGACACGACCTAGGGTGGGCGCATGAGCATCGCCCTCCCCTACATCGAGATCGACGGGTGCCCGGCAGCCGACGCGGCCCCGGCCGCCCTTGCCGTACTCCAGAGCGGGTACGGCCACTTCACGGCGATGCAGGTGCGCGACGGACGGGTGCGTGGTCTCGCGCTGCACCTGGAGCGGCTGGCCGGCGCGACGCGGGAGCTCTTCGGCAGGGGCCTGGACGGGGAGCGGGTGCGCACGCTCGTCCGGCACGCCCTCGCGTCGGCCGGGATGCGCGACGCGTCCGTGCGCGTCTACGTCTACGAGACGGCCGTCGCGGTGACGGTGCGCGGACCGCAGACGATGGCGGAGGCGCCGAGGAGCCTGATGTCGGTGCCGTACCAGCGGCCGGTCGCCCACATCAAGCACCTGGGCGGTTTCGCCCAGGGCTACTACGGCGGCGCCGCCGCCCGCGCGGGCTACGACGACGCGCTGCTGACCGGCCCCGGCGGGGTGGTCTCGGAGGGGCACATCACCAATGTGGCCTTCTGGGACGGCACTTCGGTGGTCTGGCCGGACGCGCCGGCCCTGCGCGGCATCACGATGGCGCTGCTGGAGCCGCGGCTGCTGCCGTCCGCGCGGCGCGTGGTGACGCTGGCGGACCTTCCCTCGTACCGCGCGGCCTTCCTCATGAACTCGCAGGGCTTCGCGCCGGTGCGGCGGATCGACTCGACCGCCTTCGCGGTGGAGGAGGAGCTGATGAAGCGGGTCCGGGAGGGGTACGACGCGGTGCCCCGGGACGAGATCTGAGAACGGCTCCCGGACCCGGCCGACCGCGCGGGACCCGGCCGTCACCCTTTCGGCGCGGCGGCCCGCACGACACGGCCGATGGAGCAGTCTCACCACCCTGACCTGCGGAAATGCTCCGCGGCAAGAGCGACACGCGGCCAATACGGGCGAATCTGATCGACCATCAGCAGGCGTGGCGGGCGCGTTGGCCGTTACCTCGGAGGTGAAGGACGCGATCGCCGCCCGGAGGACGATATGCGCACCACTGCCCGCCCGCTGATAGGCCCCGCACTGGCGGCCGCCGTCTGCACCGGCATGGTCGCCGTCGTCACCCCGGCGGTCCACGCGGCGGAGTTCGAGCCGCTGGAGATCACACCCGCGGTCGCGGCCCCCGGCACGAAGGTGACCGTCACCACGGCCGCCTGCGGCAGGGACGGCCATGGCACCGGCGATGCGCGGTCGCTCGGTGCGGGCGGTTTCACGGCCGCTCCCGGCACGGGCGCAGGCTCGCGCAAGGAGGTCGTGGCCGGCCGGTTCACCGTGCCGGAGGACGCCGAACCGGGCAACTACGGCATCGGCGTGCTGTGCGACAACGGCAAGGAGGCCACCGGGGATCTGGTCGTCCAGTCCCTCGGGGGTCGCGGCAGAACCGGGCAGCTCGGCCAGCAGCCGAGCGGCCATGTGAAGACGGGCGTCGGCGGCAGCGTCGGGCCCGACACCACCCAGATCGCGGTGGGCGCGGCCGTTCTGGCCGCGACCGCTGCCGGCGGGACCTGGCTCCTGCGCCGTCGGGCGAGCGGCGCGCAGGGGAGTTGACGGAGAGCGGCGTCGGGACGGCCGGCGGGCGTGAGTCCCTGTGCGGGCCGGACCGTCCCTCGGCCACTCGGCCTCCACCGTCCTCGTACCGCCGTCCCCGCCCCCGTCATGCGTCCGGCTGACGGGGGCGGGGAGCCATGTCCAGAGGAGTTCCGAGCACGGAGGGCTTCTGATGCAGGGCGAGGGCGCCGACCGGACCGTCGGGCGCAAGGGCGCTGACCGGACCGTCGGGCGCAAAGGCGTCGGCTGGCTGCTGGCCGGCGCCGTCTGCCTCGGCAGCTGGCTGGTCCAGAACGGCTCCCGCGACATCACCCCACCCGTGCCGTCCGCCGCGGAGGCGTTCGCCGCCGGCGGGCACACCGACGCCGCCGCGGACCCGCTGCCGCCGTCCGCGCCCGTCCGTGTCCGCGTCCCCCGGATCCGCGTGGACGCCCCGGTGACGGGTCTCGGTCTGGACGCCGACGGAAGTCTCGACGTACCGCCGGAGAAGTACCGCAACCTGGCCGGCTGGTACGAGGACGGCACCACGCCGGGTGCGCGCGGCACGGCGATCGTGGCCGGGCACGTCGACAACGGACGGGGCCCGGCGGTCTTCTACCACCTGGGGACGCTGAGGAAGGGCCACCGGGTCGAGGTGCTCCGCGAGGACGGCCGCACGGCGGTGTTCACGGTCGACGCGGTGGAGGTGTACGAGAAGGAGGACTTCCCGGACGGGAAGGTGTACGGAGCCGCGGACCGGGCCGAGCTGCGGGTGATCACCTGCGGCGGCGGCTTCGACAGCCGGTCGGGCTACCGGGGGAACGTGGTGGTGTACGCGCACCTCATCGGCGTGCGCGAGGACGGCGGCTAGCACCAGGGGGTGCCCTGGGCCAGGCCTCCCGGCCGACCAGCAGGGGCGCGGCCTCTGCGGACGTGAGGGCCGGACCGCTGGACACTCAAGGCCTGTCGGCCAGGTGGTACTCGATCATCCCGTCTCGGATCCCGAACCGCGTGAATCCCGCCTTGGTCAGTACCCGGCCCGAGGCAGGGTTGCCGGGATGGTGCTTGCCTCCGAGGGATTCGAGGCCAGCGGTGGTGAAGGCGAAGGCGACGAGCTGCCGGACGGCGCTCGTCGCATAGCCCCGGCCCCAGCAGTCTTCGCGTAGGACGTAGCCCAGCCGTCCGTGCCCGCCGGGACGGCGGCCCAGTTTGACGACGCCAACCAGGTCCCCGCCGACGTCCACGCCGAGGATGTATTGCTCGATCGGGTCGGCGGCGGGCCACTCCTGCACCCGCACCATGTACTCCTCGGCCTCCGGACCGGTCATTTCCGGGCGTCCGAGGAACGTCACGGCGGCCCCGCTGTAGACGCGGCGAATCGCCGGGGCGTCCGAGGATGTGAGCGGTCGGAGGGCGGTCACGATGCTCCGAGGAGAGCGGCCAGGTCCGCTGAGGACGGCCGGTTCTCCGGGGAGGCGGCCAGGCACGCGCGGATGACTTCCTCGAAATGAGGGAAGGGCCATGGGCGGACGTCGTCGAGAGGGAGCGTCGTGGCCTTTGCGATGGCCTTGAGCTTGTCCTCGCGCGGGGTGCCGTCCTCATAGGAGACCGGCCGGTGTCCGGTCCAGCACCAGAACAGCGTCGCGCCCAGTCCCCAGACGTCTGCCGGCGGCTCTGCCTGGATATGAGTGTCCGGGGTGGTGGTGAGGATGGCGTCTGCGATCTCGGGGGCGGTGGTGTGGGTGAGCGCGCCCCGGTAAGGGAGGCGCGGCCCGTCGTTGGGACCGCAGGCGAGGGCGTAGTCGATGACCGCAGCGCAGCCGTTGTTCGTGATCAGAGTGTTGGTGGGCTGGACATCGGCATGGGCCCACCCAGCGGCATGCATCCGGGCGAGACACTCAGCCCACGTCCCGGCGACACCCAGGAGCCAGGGGCGTACGGAGGGGCGGTCACCCTCGGGTCCGCGTGCCAGAGCGAACGCTCGCCACATCGGAGCGCCGTCGACCCAGCGAACCGCGAGCCACCGGCCGCCGTCCCACGAACCGGCGTCGACCCGGTAGCCGGGGTTGAGCGCGCCCGCCTCGGTGAGGCGGACGAGGTAGTCGTCCTCCTGGGCCATCTCGGCGGCCTTGTCACGTGAGGTCGCGTCGTCGGGGTTGTTCGCCTTCAACGCGACCGCACTCTTGGGGCCTTGGATCTTCCATGCCCGCGAGCCCCGTCGGTCGCTCAGGAGCCGGGTCGTGAAGGGCTCGCCGACGTGATCCTTGAGGAGGCCGATAGCTTCACCGGGGGGAGGAAACGCTTCGCCCATGTGCGGATCTCCGTCCAGTCGTAGGGGATGGACTCGAAGACGTCGCGGCCATCGTCGTCGGCCACGGCGAGCGCGGCGGCCAGGTCGGGGGTTGCGCGGAGGAACTTCGGGTCGCGTCGGCGGATCGCGGCTCTCACGGGGAGGAACGAGACCGGGGCGGCCGGGATGCGTTCGCCGGCCCGCGTGTTCTCCTCCTTGCCCGCATGGAACTTGCCGAACATGATCCCCACGGGCCCGTACAGATGCTTGAGGGCCCAGTGCGGCCACCCCAGCAGGTCGCGGTGCCGGGTACAGGAGACCTCGCCCAGAATGACGATGTTCTCGCATCGAAGGAACCCGTGCGGCCGGTGGATCAGCGGCCGCAGCCACTCGGCGGCCTGTACGCCGGCATGGAAGATCTCCGCCTCCACAGCGTCCGCGCCGCCGGCGGTGCGATAGACGGTCCAGGTGGTCAGCCTCTGCTCGGCGGAGGGGGAAAGGTAGGGGCAGTGGTCCGTCATCTGCTGTACGTACCTTGCGATGTCGATGGACCGCGGCCTGGTGGTACTGGCCTCGACGAGGCGGAGCGCCCCAGCGGTCGGCCGGGACGCTCCGTCGATGCGTGTGACGGTCACCGGCTGCCCGGTGCGACGTCGTCGCCGTCCCCAGTGGTGGGGCCGCAGTCCCACTCGGCTACGACCTTGCCGGTCTCCTTGTAGCGGGCGAGCGCGGCCTCGTCGAGGTCGCCCTTCTCGTCGGTGAACCAGATCTCCGACAGCGGCCCGTACGCTTGCTCATACGCGGTCACCCAGCCGATCGGGCCGGTTCCGTTCATCTCGCGGTGCCCCAGGACAGCCCCGGCGTGCTCGGTGCTGAACGCTGCGTACTCGGGGGTGGCGAGCACTTGGTGCCACTCGGCGTCCACGGCCCGCGAGAACATTTCGGCCGGACCCCCGCCGCTCTTGAACCGCTGCCCGGCGATGGCCAGGAAGCGGCCGAGCTCACGGAGTTTGATCGCGGTGGTGTTCATGGTGCTCCTCTCAACGGTCTTTCGAGTGCTGCTTGGTGATGCATCCGCCCGCGGTCGGTCATTACGCGTGCGGGACGGAAATCCGTGGGTCCGTCAGGCCTGCAACGACGGCCAGCGCGACCACGGCCGTGGCGACGGCGACGTACGCCAGGACAGCGAGCTGCCGGCGCCATCCGGGCCAGAGGCGTAACCGGGTCGTCACCGCACGAGCTGGATATTGTCGGCCGCGGCCGTCCACTCGACGCCGCTCTCGGGCCGGATGTGCGCGATCCGGACCGTGCCGTGGCTGTGGCGCTCGTGCGTGACGGCGACGAGCACACCCTCCCCGCGTGAGGCGATGTCGCGGACGTTCGTGTTCAGGAGCGGGTGCTGCTCGTAGCCGTCGGGCCCGACCGGGTTCACGTCTCCCTCTCCTGCCGGGCCTCGACGCGGCGCATGAACTTCTCCCAGCCGTCGGCCGCCCGTATCCGCAGAGCCCGGCTCGGAGCACCCGGCTGGGGCTCCGGCGGCGTGTACGTACGGCCGCTGGCGCCAGGGTTCCTGCGGGGCAGTTCGGAGGTCGTCACGCGGTAACTCCTCTCGGACGGGGCAGCAGCGGGCCGCAGTTCGGACGGGGGACGCGGCGCGGCCCACTGCCTCGGGAAGCCGCCCGGAGGGTCCTTCCACCTCCGAGTGGCGTGTGACCAGTGAACGACGATCCGTTACCGTCTCCCAGAGCGGACTCCGCGCATCGCCCAGGCGCTTTCCGCGCACCGGGTGTTGCGAGTGGGGGCCCTTCGTGAGGGGAGACCAATGGCGTTAAGGCGTAGGCGTTTTGCCGAGCGGCGGTCGGTACAGGGTTACTCTCAGGAGGAATTCGCCGAAGCGCTCACGGTGGCAGCGTCCACCGTGATCCGTTGGGAGGGCGGCCGTGCCACACCACAGCCACACCAACGCCCCAAGATTGCCAGCCTGTTAGGAGTCACTCTCTCCGAGCTGGAAGGGCTTCTCTTCGAACAAAAATCAATCGAAACGACCGTGCCTCCTGACACCCCACCCCTTCTCCACGGTGATGATGAGGATATGAAGCGCCGCGATGTCTTGGGCCTCCTCGCCATCACGGGCGCGCTGGTCACCCTGACCGGTTCGGACGGGGTCCCCCGAGGACACACGGCGACGGCGCTCCTGGAGACAGGGGAGGATCTGCACCGCAGCCTGTGGCAGGTCTTCACCCTCTCGGACTCCAAGCAGACCGCCTTCCAGGCGGTCCGCAAGCAGCTCGACGTCCTGACGAAAGGCCTGGCCGAGGCACGCACCGCAGCGGACCGGGCCCGGCTGTGCACGATGGCGGCCGACCTCTACCAACTCGCCGGCGAACTCTTCTTCGATGCCAACCGGTACACCGACGCCGCTCAGTGCTACACGCTGGCAGCCAACGCTGCCCATGCCGGTGGTGACGACGACCTCTGGGCCTGTGCCATGACCCGCCATGCCTATGTCGAGCTGTACGCACGCCGCGCGCCCGCTGCCCAGCCGCTGCTGGCGGCGGCCTCCCAGATCGCCCGACGGGGCGACAGTGCACTGTCCACCCGCCACTGGGTCGCCGCCGTCCATGCAGAGGCGTACGCGGCTTTGGGCGACATCGACGCCTGCACTCGGGCCCTCGACGAAGCCGAGAAGGTGCACTCCCTCGACGACCACTCCCACAACGGCGGCTGGCTCCGCTTCGACGGCTCTCGCCTCGCCGAGGAACGAGGAGCCTGCTACCTCCAACTCGGCCGTCCCGACCTTGCGGAAGACGCCCTCACCGCAGCCCTTGCCCAGCCTCTGTCGTTGCGTCGCCGTGCCGCTGTGCTGAGCGACCTCGCCGTGGTCGGGGTCCACCGGCGCGACGTCGACCAGGTCGTGCAGTACGCGGAGGCCGCGATCGGCCTGGCCAGCCAGTCGAACTCTGGATTCATCGGCAAGAAGTTGGACGGACTCCGAGGGCGTCTTGCCCCGCTTATGTCCGATGGTCGAGTCTCGAATCTGGATCATCGAATCGCGGCGCTTTCGCGTACCGCATGACGAGAGGGACACGTGCATGAGTGACGGTCGGATTTTCCGCGAGGCGTGGATCGCTGGTGTGACCAAGCACTACCCCGGTGAACCGAAGCCCGGCTACGTCACGCCATGGGACGAGACGCCCGAGTGGGAGCGCGAGGCTGCCGCGGCCGTGTACGGACAGGTGCGCGACTTCATCAAGATCAGCGAAGGGTACGCCACGCGGCTCACCCGCGAGCAGAAGGGCCGCTTCGTCGCGATCTGCTGGACCGCCCAGATGTTCAGGTACTTCAAGGATCCGAAGCCCGGATACGTTGCCGACTGGGTCGATCTCCCCGCCTGGCAGCAGGAGACGGACTCGGACATCTTCGATCGCATCGAGCAGACCGTCTGAACCCCGAGAGCGACGAAGCCCCCTGTCCGGACCGCTCCGGGCGGGGGCATCTCCTTACGTAGCCGTCAAGGTAGCCACGGAAGCACCCTCCCTGCGCGTTGTGCAGGTCATAGCGGTGTTGCGACTCTCTCCGGCGTACTCGGGCGGCTCCGACAACACCGCGAGGCGCCGCACCGGACACTGCGAGCCGGTGAACCTTCCGGTCACGGCACCGGGGGAGGTGCCCCGTCGGCCGCGCCCCTGCCGCCCTACGCCGACCACTGGTCGAACGCAAGCTTCGCGACCAGCGAGAACACAACGACGAGGAGCACGCCGCGGACGAACTCCGCGCCCTTGCGCAGCGCCATCCGTGCCCCGAACATGCCGCCCGCGAGGTTGAAGACGGCCATCAGAGCGGCCAGTTGCCACAGGACGGTGCCCTGGTGGGCGAAGATCGCGAGGGCGCCCGCGTTGGTGCAGACGTTGACGATCTTGGCGGTGGCGGAGGCCGTGACCAGGTCGAGGTGGAGCACCGCGGTGAGCGCGAGAACGAGGAAGGTGCCGGTGCCGGGGCCGAAGAGGCCGTCGTAGAAGCCGATCCCGCCGCCGACGAGCACGATCGCGGCGATGACGCGGGTGCGGGTGGCGGTGCGGCGGCCGTCCTGGGCGGCGCCGAAGGAGGGGCGCAGCATCACGAACGCGGCGACGCCCAGCAGCACCACCATGATCACGGGGCGGAGCACCTCGCTGCTGATGCCGGCGGCGAAGAACGCGCCGGCCATGGAACCCGCGAGGGCGGTGAGCCCGATCCGCACGGCCGTCCCCACCTGGACGGGGGCCTTGCGGACGTACGTCACGGCCGCGCCCGACGTGCCGACGATGGCGACCGCCTTGTTGGTGCCGAGGATGTGGGCGGCGGGTACGTGCGGCATCCCGAGGAGCAGCGCCGGCAGGAGGAGCAGCCCGCCGCCTCCCACCACCGCGTCGATCCAGCCGGCCGCGGCCGCGGCGAGGCAGAGAAGAACGAGCGTGGTCAGCGATATGTCGGGCATGGCCGCGACCCTACGAATCAGATGCGTGTGCCGTCCATCATTCTCGGGAGAGTTGAGCTACGTCTGAGGTTCCACCGGTGGGTATCCGGTCAGGGGCGGGCGGCGCGGCCGGCACGCCCGCCACGGCGAGCACGGTGGCGGTGAGCGCGCTGGCGCCGGCAAGGGTGAGGGCGAGGCCGCGTCGGGCGGCTTCGCCGGTGAGGCGGGTGGGGCGGGCGGGTCTGCGGTGGCGTGCCATGCGGCGCGGGCTCCTCGGACGACAGGGAGGACAGGAGGGGCGGGAGGGGCGGGGAAGGCGGGAAGACGGGGAGGCGGAGAGGCGGGGAGGCGGAGAGGCGGGGAACGGAACGCAGCGGCCGGAAGCGGATGGGAGCAGCTCGGCAGGCCCCCGGGGGGTAACGGCGGGGCGTCAGGCGAAGGTGAAGCATTCGGTGTGGATCCGCGCCTCCGGCACCCCCGCGCGCTGCAGCGCCGCGGTCGCGGCGGCCGTCATGCCGGGCGGCCCGCACAGGTACACGTCGTGGTCGGCGAGGTCGGGCACCAGGTCGCGCAGCGCCTGTGGGGACAGCGGATCGTAGGCCGCGTCCGACGGGCCGAGGAGATAGTGCAGCGCGGCGCCGCGGGCCCGGGCGATCTCCTCCAGTTCGGAGCGCAGCACGAGCTGGGCGGCGTTTCCGGCGCGGTAGAGGAGGGTGAGCTCGCCGGGGCCGCCGGGCAGGGTTTCGAAGAGGGAGCGCATCGGGGTGATCCCGACGCCGCCGGCGAGCAGCAGGACCCTGCGCCGGGTGCGGCGGTGCGCGGTGAGCGCCCCGAAGGGCCCCGTGGCGATGACCCGGGTGCCCGGGCGGAGCCGGCGCATCCGCCGGGTGTGGTCTCCGACGGTCTTGACGGTGATGCGCAGGGTGTCGTCGCGGACGGGCGCGGACAGCGAGAACGGCAGGGCCGTGTGCCACAGCCTGCGCCGCAGGAACCGCCAGCGGAAGAACTGGCCCGCCTCGGCGCCGAGTTCACCCAGGCCGGTGCCCTTGATGACCACGGAGATGACGTCGGGCGACTCCCTGTGGACCTCGGCGACGCGCAGCCCGTGCCGCAGCGCCTGCCGTACGGGGACGACGGCCCGGTACCAGAGCAGCAGCACGGCCACGCTCGTGTGGAGCAGCGCCCACACCCACACGGCGAGGGCACTGCCCGCGATGTCGGGCCCGGCCAGCTGGTGGGCGAAGGCGAGGGCCGCGGCGAGATAGGTGAGCAGGTGCACCGCCCGCCAGGTCTCATGACGTATCCGGCGGCGTACGGCGCGGGCGGACACGGCGCCGACCGCGATCAGCAGGGCGGTGCCGGCGGTGGCGGCGGCGATGGCGCCGTAGCCGAGGAGACCCGCGCCGGCGGAGAGCAGGTCGGTGCCCGTGTGGGCGGCGTATCCGCACAGGGCGAGCAAGGCGTGCCCGAGGCACAGGCAGAGGACGTGCCGCCCGCCGCGGGCGTGCCACCGGGCGAGCCGGTCGGCGCCGACGCCGTGCTCGATCGCGGGCACCCGGGCCATCAGCAGCAGCATGACGAGGACGCCGTATCCGGCGAGGAGCCCGGTGATGTGCGCGGCGGTGGCGAAGAGCGCGTCCAGCCGGGCCGAGGGCTCGACCTGCACGGCCCACAGCAGGACGACCGCGGCGGCGCCGGCCGCGAGGGCGTCCCTGAGGGCACGGGGCGAGATCTGCGGGGGCGGCGGCGCGGTGGCAGGGGTGCGCCCGGTGGGCGCAGCGGGGGCGGGGGTGCGCATGGTGGGGGTGCGCGGTGCGGTGGCCTCGATCGTCACGGCCCCAACCTAGGGCCGCGGCGGGAGGAAAAGGGGCTGGTCAGCGGCGTACGGGAGATCCTTAAGGCGCCCTTGAGGAAGCGCTGACCACGGATTAAGCCAGTGGCTGGAACGCCGGAGCGCGGACTGCCCTCACAGGCGGGGCGGGGGCGTGCTGAGGGCAGTGTTCCGCGGGGGAAACGACCGGGATGCCGCCGGGTAACAGCGGCGCCGCAGGCTGTGTCCATGGGTTCGGATTCGAGGATCGTCGTGATCGGCGCCGGGATGGCGGGGGCGCGGCTGGCGCGCGGGCTCGCGCCGGTGTGCGAGGTCACGCTGCTCGGCGAGGAGCCGTACGCCCCGTACAACAGGGTGCTGCTCGCCGAGGTCCTGGCCGGGCGGTACGGGCCCGAGGTCATCGCCCTTCCGCCGCTGCCGGCCGGCCGGGGCGCGGTGCGGCGCGGGGTGCGGGCGGTGCGGATCGACCGGGCGGCGCGGACGGTGCACTGCGCGGACGGTACGGCGGTGGGCTACGACCGGCTGGTCCTGGCGACGGGCTCGAACCCGGTGCTGCCCCCGCTGCGCGGGGTGAAGGTGGCGGGCGGGCGGCTCCCGGACGGGGTCCACCCCTTCCGCACCCTCGACGACTGCCTGGCGCTCGCGGCCACGGCGCGCGCCGGCACCCGTGCCGTCGTGATCGGCGGCGGCCTGCTCGGCGTCTCGGCGGCCCGCGCACTGGCGGAGCGCGGCGCGGACGTGGTCCTGGTGCACCAGGGCGCCGCCCTGATGGACCGCCACCTCGACCCGGCGGCGGGCGCGCTGGTCCGGCGCCACCTGGAGGATCTCGGCGTGGAGGTCCACACGGAGTGCCGCGCCCGGGGCCTGCGCCACGACGGCACCACGGGCGCGGTCTCGGGCGTCGAACTCGCCGACGGCTTCGTCCTCGACGCGGACTGCGTGGTCCTCGCCTGCGGGGTGCGCCCCCGCACGGGCCTGGCGACGGCCGCGGGCCTTGAGGTCCACCAGGGCATCGTGGTCGACGACGAGCTGCGCACGTCGGACCCCCGCATCCACGCCATCGGCGACTGCGCGGAACACGCGGGCACGGTCTACGGCGTGGCCACGGCAGCCCTGGAACAGGCGGACGCGCTGACGGCGATCCTGACGGCGCACTCGACGACTCACTCGATGGCAGGGCTCCCTCGGGAGCCCCTGCCGGAGGCCGCGGCCGGGCACCGGACGACGGCGGAGCCCACGACGACGGACTACGCCGCACCCGGCCGGCCCTCCGGCCACCGGACGACCGGCGGCGCGCGTTCCCCCTCCGCCGGACGACCCACGACGGCCTCTGGCACGGGCGGTTCGCCCGGCCGACCTTCCGAGCCCCGGACGGCGACGGACGGCACACGCTCCGCGCCGGTCCCGCCCCGCACGCCTCCCGGCGCCGCACCCGCCCGGCCCGTCCGGCGCCCGACGGCGGCCACACCCACCGCCCCCTCGGTACCGGACCACTCCGAAGTCCCCCTGCCCGCACGGAAGTCCGGGCCCCCGGCCGGGACCGGGACCGGCGAGGCGGCGCCCCTACCGGCACCCGGACAACCGACCGTCCCCCCTCTGGCCTCCGGCACCCAGGCCGAACCCGAGCCCGGGACCCCGCCCGGGGCCGACACCGAGACCGGGACCGAGCCCGCGACCGGGACCGCGGCCGGGACCCCGCCCGGGGCCGAGCCCGGGACCGCAGCCGAGACCGCGGCCGGGGCCGGTGAGGCGGCGCCCGTGGCCGGGACCCAGCCCAGGACCCCGCCCGAGGCCGACGCTGAGGCCGGGACCGAGCCCGCGACCCAGCCCAAGGCCAAGCCCGAGACCGAACCCGAGACCGAACCCGGGACCGCAGCCGAGACCGCGGCCGGGGCCGGTGAGGCGGCGCCTGTGGCCGGGGCCGAGCCCGCGGCCGGGGTCGGGGTCGGGGTCGGGGGCCCGGCGGGTCCCCGGTACACCGGCACGCGTGCGCTCACCCGCCTCACACTCTCCGGCAGCGGCAGCTTCGACATCGCCGCGTTCGGGGAGCCCACCCCGCTACCCGGGGACGACGTCGTGCAGCTCGCCGACGCGACCCGGGGCGCGTACCGGAAGGTCGTCGTCCGTGGCGACCGGCTCGTGGGGGGTGTGCTCCTCGGGGATCTCGACGCCGTCGGCACGCTCGCCCGCGCCTGGGAGGGCGACGAGCCGGTTCCCGCCGCCCCCCTGCTCCATCTGCTCACCACCAACGGAGGCTCGTGACATGCCCACCCCCACGGACACCCCGGCGATCACCCCCACGGTCACCCCCACGATCGTGCTCGTCGGCCACGGGATGGTCGGCCAGCGCTTCCTGGAGGCCCTCGCGGAGCGGGGTGTCACCGGCCGCGCCCGGGTCGTCGTACTGAGCGAGGAGCCGCGCCCGGCGTACGACCGGGTGCAGCTCACCTCGTACTTCTCGGGCCGCACCCCCGACGAGCTCTCCCTCGTCGAGGACGGCTTCATGGCCCGGCACGGCATCGAGCTGCATCTCGACGACCCGGCCGAGCGCGTCGACCGCGCCGCCCGCACGGTCACCTCGCGCGCGGGGCGGACCTTCACGTACGACACGCTCGTGCTCGCCACCGGCTCGTACCCCTTCGTGCCACCGGTCCCGGGCCGGGACGCCGACGGCTGCTTCGTGTACCGCACGATCGAGGACCTCCTCGCGATCGAGGAGTACGCGAAGACCGCCCGCACCGGCGCCGTCGTCGGCGGGGGTCTGCTCGGTCTGGAGGCGGCGGGCGCCCTCAAGGGGCTCGGACTTGACACCCACATCGTGGAGTTCGCGCCACGGCTGATGCCGGTCCAGGTCGACGAGGGCGGCGGCGCGGCGCTGCTGCGCACGATCGAGTCCATGGGTCTGACCGTGCACACGGGCGTCGGCACCCAGGAGATCGTCACCACCGGCTCCGCCGTCACCGGGATGAACCTGTCCGACGGCTCCACCCTCGCCACCGACCTGGTCGTCTTCTCGGCCGGCGTCCGCCCCCGGGACCGGCTCGCCCGCGACATGGGCCTCGCGGTGGGCGAACGCGGCGGCGTCGTCATCGACGAGCGGTGCCGCACGTCGGACCCGGACGTGTACGCGATCGGCGAGTGCGCGCTCGCGTCGGACGGCCGGGTGTACGGACTCGTCGCGCCCGGCTACGAGATGGCGAGGACCGTCGCGGACCTCCTCGCCGACGAGCACGCCGAAGCCTCCTTCACCGGAGCCGACCTGTCGACGAAGCTGAAACTGCTCGGCGTGGACGTGGCGTCCTTCGGCGACGCGCACGGCGCGGCCGACGGCTGCCTCGACGTCGTCTACTCCGACTCCCGCTCGGGTGTCTACAAGAAGCTGGTCGTCGGCCGGGACGGCACCCTCCTCGGCGGCGTCCTGGTCGGCGAGGCCGATGCGTACGGCATGCTCCGCCCGCTGACCGGCTCCGTCCCGCCCGTCCCGCCGGAGCAGCTGGTGCTGCCCGCCGGCGTCGGCGCGCCCGCCGCGCTCGGCCCCTCGGCGCTCCCCGGCGACGCCGTCATCTGCTCCTGCCACAACGTCACCAAGGGCGAGATCTGCGAGCACACCTCCCTCCCCGAGGTGAAGAAGTGCACCAAGGCCGGTACGGGCTGCGGCAGTTGCGTCAAGCTGATCGGCCAGCTGCTGCCGCAGTCCGGGGACGCGGGCCTGTGCGGCTGCTTTCCGTACACGCGCAGTGAGCTGTACGAGATCGTCCGCACCCTGCGGCCGGCCTCGTACGCGAAGCTGCTCGACTCGCACGGCCGCGAGGACGCGCGCGGCGGCGACGGCTGCGAGGTCTGCAAGCCGGCGGTCGCGTCGATCCTGGCCTCCCTCGGCGGCGGCTACATCCTGGACGGCGAGCAGGCGGCGCTCCAGGACACCAACGACCACTTCCTCGCCAACCTCCAGCGCAACGGCTCGTACTCGATCGTGCCGCGCATCCCGGGCGGCGAGATCACACCGGACAAGCTGATCGTGATCGGGGAGGTGGCCCGCGACTTCGGCCTCTACACGAAGATCACGGGCGGCCAGCGGATCGACATGTTCGGAGCGCGCGTGGAGCAGCTCCCGGCGATCTGGACGCGGCTGGTCGACGCGGGTTTCGAGTCGGGGCACGCGTACGGCAAGGCGCTGCGCACGGTCAAGTCGTGCGTGGGGCAGACCTGGTGCCGCTACGGGGTGCAGGACAGCGTCCGCATGGCGATCGACCTGGAGCTGCGCTACCGGGGTCTGCGGGCGCCGCACAAGCTGAAGTCGGCGGTATCGGGCTGTGCGCGCGAGTGCGCCGAGGCCCAGTCGAAGGACTTCGGCGTGATCGCGACGGCCGGCGGCTGGAACCTGTACGTCGGCGGCAACGGCGGCGCCACACCGCGCCACGCGGACCTGCTCGCCCAGGACCTGTCGGACGCCGAACTGGTGCGGCTCATCGACCGGTTCCTCATGTTCTACATCCGCACCGCGGACCGGCTGGAGCGCACCTCGGTCTGGCTGGAGCGCCTGGAGGGCGGGCTCGACCATCTGCGGGACGTGGTCGTGCACGACTCGCTCGGGCTGTGCGGCGAGCTGGAGGCGCTGATGGCCGGGCATGTGGCGGGCTACCGCGACGAGTGGGCCGCGACGCTGGACGATCCGGACCGGCTGCGCCGCTTCGTGTCGTTCGTCAACGCACCGGACGCGCCGGACCCGTCGGTGAAGTTCGTCCCCGAGCGGGACCAGATCAAGCCGGACCTGACCGTCCTGACCCTGGAAGGGACCCTCCCCCAATGACGATGCAGACGATCCAACTGGAGCTGGACGGCGCCTGGTTCACCGTCTGCGAGACCTCCCGGCTGACCCCGGGCCGCGGCATGGCGGCCCTGCTGCCCGACGGCCGCCAGGCCGCCGTCTTCCTGGACCGCGCGGGGCGGCCGTACGCGATCGACAACCGCGATCCGTTCACCGGCGCCCAGGTCCTCTCCCGGGGCCTGCTCGGCTCCGCCGACGGCCGGGCGTTCGTCGCGTCGCCGCTGCTGAAGCAGCGGTTCGACCTGGAGACGGGCCGGTGCCTGGACGACGCGTCGGTGGCGGTGGGCGTGTACGCGGTCCGCCGCACGGTGCCGGTCCCCGCGTAAATCCCGCGCGGCGGGGCCGCGGCCGCCGGTAGCGTCGGCGGGCATGACGCCTCCCTCCCGCACACGCCCTCCGTTCGTGTCCGACGAGCGGACGCAGCTCGTCGGCTGGTTCGACATGCAGCGTGCGATCGTCCACTACAAGTGCGAAGGGCTGTCCGATGCGGACGCGCACCGGTCCGTGCTGCCGGGGTCGCCGCTGATGACGATGGCGGGGATCGTCTCCCATCTGCGCTGGACCGAGCAGTGCTGGTTCGAGGTGCTCTTCCTCGGCAGGCCCGCGGACGGCCCGCAGTTCGCCGGCCGGCGGGGCGACGGGCCGGAGGACCTCGACATGATGGTCGAGGGCGTTCCGCTCGCGCGGCTGCTGGAGGAGTACGAGCGGCAGTGCGCGGTGTCGGACGAGATCATCGCGGCGCACTCGCTGGACGAGGCGGGCCGGCATCCGGACTTCACGTCGGCCGCGGCCTCGCTGCGCTGGATGGTGCTCCACATGGTCGAGGAGACCGCCCGTCACGCGGGGCACATGGACACGATCCGCGAACTGCTCGACGGCGAGAAGGGCTACTACTGACCGGCGGCCGGCCGTCCGGCCGCCGGAGCCGACCCTGACCGCACGCCCGACGGTACGCAGGCGTACGGTCGGGCGTACGCCTGCGTAACGCCTGCGTACGCCGACGTGCCCGGCCGCCGACGAGCACCCGTGGCGTGTGACCCCGTGGCCCCGTGACCCGTGAGTACCGGAGGAGCACCGCATGGCGACGACGTCCCCGAAGAGGACCGGCTGGACCACGCGCGACATCCCCGACCAGAGCGGACGCACCGCCGTGGTCACCGGGGCGAACAGCGGGATCGGCCTCGTCACCGCCCGCGAGCTGGCCCGCCGCGGCGCGCGCGTCGTCCTCGCCTGCCGCAGCGAGGCCCGCGGCAAGGAGGCCGAGGAGCTCGTCCGGCAGCAGGTCCCCGGCGCGGACGCGGAGTTCCGGCCGCTGGACCTCGCCGACCTCGCCTCCGTGCGGCGGTTCGCGGAGTCGTACGAATCCGCGACGCTGGACCTGCTCATCAACAACGCCGGTGTGATGGCGCTGCCGTACGGGAAGACCGCCGACGGCTTCGAGACCCAGTTCGGGGTCAACCACCTGGGGCACTTCGCCCTCACCGGACTGCTGCTGGCGAAGCTCCTGAACACGCCCGGCGCGCGTGTCGTGACCGTGTCCAGCGGGATGCACGCGATCGCCGACATCGACATGGGCGACCTCAACAGCGAGCGCCGCTACCGCCGTTGGGTGGCCTACGGGCGCTCCAAGACGGCGAACCTGCTGTTCGTGCACGAGCTGGCGCGGCGCCTGGGGGCCGCGGGCTCGGACGTCGTCTCGGCCGCCGCGCACCCCGGGTACGCGGCGACCAACCTCCAGGGCGCGAGTGCGCGGATGGAGGGCCGCCGCACGGCCGAGCGGCTCGCCGAGCTCGGCAACCGGCTCATCGCCCAGCCGGCCGAGACGGGTGCGCTGCCGACGCTGTACGCGGCGACCGCGCCGGACGTACGGCCCGACTCGTTCACCGGGCCGAGGATCCAGGGCCTGCGGGGCGCGCCCGCCCCCTCCTGGCGGGCCGGGCGGACGCGGGACGACGCGACCGCCGAGCGGCTGTGGACGGCGTCCGAGCAGCTCACCGGGGTGGTGTACGAAGCGCTCCGGCGGTGACCCGCCCGGCCGCGTGGCCCTACTGGGCCTCGATGACCTTCGGGTCCATCCAGACGATCTCCCAGGTGTGGCCGTCGGGGTCCTGGAAGGACCGGCCGTACATGAAGCCGTGGTCCTGGGTCTCCAGCGCCGGCGACCCGCCGGCCGCGAGCGCCGCGTCGACCAGCTCGTCGACCTTCTCGCGGCTCTCGGCGCTGAGGCCGAGGAGCACCTCGTTGGCCGTGACCGGGTCGGCGATGTCTCTCTTCGTGAACTCCTTGAAGCGGGGCTCGGTGAGGAGCATCGCGACGATGGTGTCGCTGATGACCAGAGAGGCGGTGCGGTCGTCGCTGAACTGTTCGTTGAAGGAGTAGCCGAGGGTCTTCCAGAACGCCTTGGTGGTGTCGAGGTCCTTCACCGGCAGGTTCACAAAGATCATCTGGGACATCGCGGTTCTCTTCTCTCGTGTCGTCGGGTGCCGTGGTGCCGGCTTCATGGGGTAGACGATGGCACCGCGCCGAACTCATCGCCCGCCCGGCAGCTTTTTCCCGCTGCTCTCGGACCGGCTTCCCGCCGCCACCGGACCGGCTTCCGGCTGCTCTCGGACCGGCTTCCCGCCGCCACCGGACCGGCTTCCGGCTGCTCTCGGACCGGCCTCCCGCCGCCACCGGACCGGCTTCCGGCTGCTCTCGGACCGGCCTCCCGCCGCCACCGGACCGGCTTCCGGCTGCTCTCGGACCGGCCTCCCGCCGCCACCGGACCGGCTTCCGGCTGCTCTCGGACCGGCCTCCGGCTGATCTTCGCCCCTGCTTCCGGCTGCTCTCGGTCCGGCGGATGTCTCCGCTTCACCGCCTGTTGATGCCATGTCAATTCCGTACTTCTAGGGTCCGTTGGCGCGCGACCCCGTCCGCCGCCCGGCGCCGCGGGGCAGTCACGACCACCCCCTGGAGTGAGTGACAGTGGAACGACGCAGCTTCCTGCGCGGAGCCGTCATCGGTACGTCCGCCGCCGCGTTCGGCGGCACGCTGTGGCAGGGCGCCGCCACCGCGGCGCCCGCCCAGCCCGGCACCGGTCCCTACGGGGCGCTCGCCGCCGCCGATGCGAACGGCATCCTGCTGCCCGCCGGGTTCACCAGCCGGGTGATCGCCCGGTCCGGGCAGGCGGTGCCCGGCACCTCGTACACCTGGCACAGCGCGCCCGACGGCGGCGCCTGTTTCACCGACGGCAGCGGCTGGATCTACGTCTCCAACTCGGAGATCAACCCGTCCGGCGGCGCGAGCGCGGTCAAGTTCTCCTCGACGGGCGCGGTCACCGGCGCGTACCGGATCCTCTCGGGCACCCGCACCAACTGCGCGGGCGGCAAGACCCCGTGGAACACCTGGCTCTCCTGCGAGGAGGTCAGCCTCGGCTACGTCTACGAGACCGACCCGTGGGGCGTGAACGCGGCGGTCCGCCGGGACGCCATGGGCCGCTTCAAGCACGAGGCCGCGGCCGCCGACCCGGTGCGCAAGGTCGTCTACCTCACCGAGGACGAGACCAACGGCTGCCTCTACCGCTTCATCCCCACCACCTGGGGCAACCTGTCCGCCGGCACCCTCCAGGTGCTGGTCGCCGGGACCGCCACCTCCGGCTCCTTCAGCTGGGCGAACGTCCCCGACCCGGACGGCTCGCCGACCGTGACCCGCAGCCAGGTGTCCGGGGCGAAGACCTTCAACGGCGGCGAGGGCTGCCACTACGCCAACGACACGGTCTGGTTCACCACCAAGGGCGACAACCGCCTCTGGCAGCTCAACCTGGCGTCGAGCACGTACGAGCTGGCGTACGACGACTCGCTGGTGACCGGCGGCTCGGCCCCGCTCACCGGCGTCGACAACGTCACCGGCTCCTCCTCCGGCGACCTGTTCGTCGCCGAGGACGGCGGCAACATGGAGATCTGCGTCATCACCCCGGACGACGTCATCGCGCCGTTCCTGCGGATCAGCGGCCAGTCCGGGTCCGAGATCACCGGACCGGCCTTCTCGCCGGACGGGAAGCGGCTGTACTTCTCCAGCCAGCGCGGCACGAGCGGCGGTTCGTCCGGCGGCATCACCTACGAGGTGACGGGACCGTTCCGCGCATAAGCGCCACGGGCTCACGATCCCGGTCCCGCTGGGCGCCGCCCCTGAGCAGGGCGGTGCCCAGCGGGGTCATCGTGTGCAGCACCGCGTTGCCGTTGCGCAGCGTGACCACCAGTCCGGCCTCCCGCAGCACGCACGCGTGCTGACTGGCGGAGGCCAGCGAGACCCCGGCCCTGCGGGCCAGTTCGCTCGTCGTACAGCCGTTGCCGATGGACAGCAGGACGGCCGAGCGGGTGTGGCCGACCAGCCGGCCGAGCCGGACCCGCTCCCGCTCGGTGTCGGCGGCAGACCGGCCGCACGCGTGCGTGACGGGATAGACCAGCACGGGCGGCAGCTCGGGGTCCCGCCGGACCACGGCCGTGCCGCGGCAGAAGTACGACGGCTGGAGCAGCAGCCCGCGCCCCTGAAGCCGCACGTCCCGGTCGGCGGGGTAGTCCGCTTCCAGGACGGGTGCGCACCAGCGCAGCATCGGCGGCAGCGAGGCCAGCAGTTCGCCCGCGCCGCCGTCGAGCAGCGCCCGCCCGCGGGCGGCCCGGTCGGCCTCCACGGCGGCCTGGATCTGCGGCCAGTACGGCTCCACGGCGGCCCGGTGGTAGCCGCGCAGCGCCCCGACGAGCCGGCTCATGGACTCGGCGGCGCCGTCCTCCAGCCCGGCGAGCCGGGCGGGCAGGCCGGTGTGCGGGCGGTCCGAGGCGAGCAGGGCGAGCTCCTCGCGCAGCCGCCGCACCGGAGTCGCACGCACCGCTTCGAGGCCCTCGTCGAGGCCGTGCAGCCCCTCGGGCGGGGTGAGGAAGTCGGGGAAATAGCCGCGCGGCGGCACGAGCGCGGCCAGCAGACGTGTTTCACCGTTCAACCGGGCGCGGGTTTCGCTGCGCCATTCCCCGTAGACCGTGGCGCCACGGCGATCCCGCAATCGGTGAAAGCTCAGAATCGTCTCCCACAAAGCGTCCGGCCTTGCCGCCGTCCGTACCTTCGCAAGGTCCTCGCCGGTGAAATGGATTCGCAGCACAGAACCCCCACTGTTGCATCCGCAATCGTCCCAGCCATCGAGTATGCACGCCATCACAGCACGTCACCACGGAGTTTCGGCCACACTTGAAACGCAGTGCGGAGGATGGCAGCGAACCGAAAAGCTGTACGACGTCGGGCACGAAACCTTCGGGTACCGAGGGGCGAGGCAAAGACCGTGGGGGGCTTTCCACGCCCGGCGGCGGTCGGCGGAGGTTGCGGCTCCGTGTCCGACATCGGTAATGGGGCGCGGCCGGCGGGTGGGGATCCGCCGTCCGCGCCCCGCCTGTTCTTTGCTCAACGAATGGCGGAAATCCATCTTCCGGCAATCCGGTTACTGGTCCGTCGTTCAACAGCGGATGCCGAAGAGCGGACCGGCGGCGAACAGCGCGGACGCCAAAGGAAACGAGCGGGACAGGCACCTCCGCACAAGGTGCCCGTCCCGCTCGTCTCTTGGTGAACCGGGGCCGCCGGCCGGTCGGTGAGGGTCGGGGACCACCGACGGCCCCGGAGCCTTGCGCGGGGCGGCCGAAAAGACCGCCCCGCCGCGAGCCCCGTGGATCAGCGGCTGTCGCTCCCGGAGGGCTGCGCCGCCGCGCGGCCCGCCTCCAGTCGCGCCACCGGGATCCGGAAGGGCGAGCAGGACACGTAGTCCAGGCCCACCTCGTGGAAGAAGTGCACCGACTCGGGGTCGCCGCCGTGCTCACCGCAGACGCCGAGCTTCAGGTCCGGGCGGGTGGCCCGGCCGGCCTCGACGGCGTTACGGACGAGCGAGCCGACGCCGTCCTTGTCGATGGTCTCGAACGGGGAGACGCCGAAGATGCCCTTCTCCAGGTACGCCGTGAAGAAGCTGGCCTCCACGTCGTCCCGGCTGAAACCCCACACGGTCTGGGTGAGGTCGTTCGTACCGAAGGAGAAGAACTCGGCGGCCTCGGCGATCTGACCGGCGGTCAGCGCGGCCCGCGGCAGCTCGATCATCGTGCCCAGCGCGAGCTTCAGCTCGACGCCCGTCCTCGCCTCGACCTCGGCGATGACCTCCTCGGCCTCCTCGCGGACGATCTCCAGCTCCTGGACGGTGCCGACGAGCGGGATCATGATCTCGGCGCGCGGGTCGCCCTTGGCGTTCTTGCGCTCGGCCGCGGCCTCCGCGATCGCCCGTACCTGCATGGTGAACAGACCGGGGATGACGAGCCCGAGGCGGACACCGCGCAGACCCAGCATCGGGTTCTGCTCGTGCAGCCGGTGCACGGCCTGCAGCAGGCGCAGGTCGTTCTCGTTGTGGTCCTTGCGGGCCTCGGCGAGCGCGACGCGCACCGACAGCTCGGTGATGTCCGGCAGGAACTCGTGCAGCGGCGGGTCGAGCAGCCGCACGGTCACCGGCAGCCCGTCCATCGCCTCGAAGAGCTCGACGAAGTCCTTCTTCTGCAGCGGAAGCAGGGCCTTCAGCGCCTCCTCCCGCTCCTCGTCGGTGTCGGCGAGGATCAGCTTCTCGACCATCTCGCGCCGCTCGCCGAGGAACATGTGCTCGGTGCGGCACAGGCCGATGCCCTGCGCCCCGAAGCGGCGGGCGCGCAGCGCGTCCTCGGCGTTGTCGGCGTTGGCCCGTACGCGCAGACGGCGCACCCGGTCCGCGTACGCCATGATCCGGTGCACGGCGGCGACCAGCTCGTCGGCGTCGTCGGCGCCCGCGTGCATCCGGCCCTCGAAGTACTCGACGACGGGGGACGGCACGACCGGGACCTCACCGAGGTACACCTTGCCGGTGGAGCCGTCGATCGAGACGACGTCGCCCTCCTCGACCACGGTGCCGTTCACCGTCATCCGGCGCCGCTTGGTGTCGACCTCCAGCTCCTCGGCGCCGCAGACACAGGTCTTGCCCATGCCGCGGGCGACCACGGCCGCGTGGGACGTCTTGCCGCCGCGCGAGGTCAGGATGCCCTCGGCCGCGATCATGCCGTCGAGGTCGTCGGGGTTGGTCTCACGGCGGATCAGAATGACCTTCTCGCCGGAGCGCGACCACTTGACGGCCGTGTACGAGTCGAAGACGGCCTTGCCGACCGCCGCACCGGGCGACGCGGCGATGCCGCGGCCGATCTTCTCGACCTTGGCGTTCTCGTCGAAGCGGGGGAACATCAGCTGCGCGAGCTGCGCACCGGTGACACGCTGGAGCGCCTCGGCCTCGTCGATCAGGCCCTGGTCGACGAGCTGGGTCGCGATCCGGAAGGCGGCGCCGGCGGTGCGCTTGCCGACACGGGTCTGGAGCATCCACAGCTGGCCGCGCTCGATGGTGAACTCGATGTCGCACAGGTCCTTGTAGTGCGTTTCGAGGGTCTCCATGATCTGCATGAGCTGGTCGTACGACTTCTTGTCGATCCGCTCCAGCTCGGCGAGGGCCACGGTGTTGCGGATGCCGGCGACGACGTCCTCGCCCTGCGCGTTCTGCAGGTAGTCACCGTAGACGCCCTGGTGGCCCGAGGCGGGGTCGCGGGTGAAGGCGACGCCGGTGCCGGAGTCGGGGCCGAGGTTGCCGAAGACCATGGAGCAGATGTTGACCGCGGTGCCGAGGTCGCCGGGGATGCGCTCCTGGCGGCGGTAGAGCTTGGCGCGGTCGCCGTTCCAGGAGTCGAAGACGGCGCGGACGGCGAGGTCCATCTGCTCGCGCGGCTCCTGCGGGAAGTCGCGGCCGGTCTCGGTCTTGACCGTCTTCTTGAACGCCTTGACCAGCTTCTTCAGGTCGGCGGCGTCGAGGTCGGTGTCGACGGTGACCTTCTTGGCATGCTTGGCGGCTTCCAGCGCGTCCTCGAAGAGCTCCCCGTCGACGCCGAGGACGGTCTTGCCGAACATCTGGATGAGCCGGCGGTAGGAGTCCCAGGCGAACCGCTCGTCGCCGGCCTGCTTGGCCAGGCCCTCCACGGAGGCGTCGGAGAGGCCGATGTTCAGGACGGTGTCCATCATGCCCGGCATGGAGAACTTGGCGCCGGAGCGTACGGACACGAGCAGCGGGTTGTCGGCCTGGCCGAGCTTCTTGCCCATGCGCTGCTCCAGCGCGTCGAGGTGCGCACTCACCTCGTCACGCAGTGCCGCGGGCTCCTCGCCGCTGCCGAGGTAGACCTTGCACGCCTCGGTGGTGATGGTGAAGCCCGGGGGGACGGGCAGACCGAGGTTGGTCATCTCGGCGAGGTTCGCGCCCTTGCCACCGAGGAGGTCCTTGAGGTCCCTGTTGCCCTCGGTGAAGTCGTAGACGAACTTCTGATCTTTGTTTTCCGACACGGGTCTCGACTCCTCGAGGACTCGGTGGCTGCCCTGACGGCGAGGAACATACCCAGATCGAAGGCGCCTGGGTACGTCTACTCGTCCGTCATTCGGTCGTAACCACCCGTCCGCCAGCAGATCGCAGGTTACCGATGCGTTAAGGCGCCCATCCGGACACCTTCACCACTCGAACAGCGCTTGACCCAAAGCGGAGACTACACGCTCAGATGAGCGCCTTCCAAGGCACTTGAGTTCAACTATTGAAGGCAGAAAGGGTGGCACTCAGTGCCACCCCTTCTTAAGTCGCAACCGCTTTGTATATGCTCATCTGAGCGCAACCCTTATCAAGGGTGGCGAGAATCACGCCGCTCCTGGCGTCCGAATCCAGGCATCCGGAACCTTTCACAGCCTGCTCAGGCACCGGGTCGGCCGCCGGAACAGCCGTCGGAACAGCCGTCGGAACAGCCGACCGCTCAGTCGCCGGATGAGCCCTCGGAACAGCCATCGGATCAGCCGCCCGAAGTGTCCAGCTCCGCATCCTCACTCACACCCGCACAGTCGTAGGGGTCCTTCAGCCAGCCGTCCGGCAGCACGACCCGGTTGTTCCCGGACGTACGCCCACGCGGCCCGTCCGCACCCGCCGGCCACGGCTGGTCCAGCTCAAGCCCGCCCAGCTGAGCGCGCAACTCGTCCAGCGACGACGTCACGGCCAGCCGCTTGCGCATCTCCGAGCCGACCGCGAACCCCTTCAGGTACCAGGCCACATGCTTACGGAAGTCGATCACCCCACGGGACTCGTCCCCGATCCACTCCCCCAGCAACTGGGCATGGCGCACCATGACCTCCGCGACCTCGCGCAGCGACGGCCGCGCAAAGGCGTCACCGCCCTCGAACGCCGCGACCAGATCCCCGAAGAGCCACGGACGCCCCAGACAACCGCGCCCCACGACCACACCGTCACAGCCCGTCTCGCGCACCATCCGCAGCGCGTCCCCCGCCGACCAGATGTCGCCGTTGCCGAGCACCGGGATCTCGGGCACGTGCTCCTTGAGCCGGGCGATCGCCTCCCAGTCGGCCGTGCCCCCGTAGTGCTGCGCCGCCGTACGGCCGTGCAGTGCGATCGCGGTCACCCCCTCGTCGACCGCGATACGGCCCGCGTCCAGGTAGGTGATGTGGTCGTCGTCGATGCCCTTGCGCATCTTCATCGTCACCGGCAGGTCCCCGGCGTTGCCGACGGCCTCGTTCAGGATCGCCCGCAGCAGATTCCGCTTGTACGGGAGCGCCGAACCGCCGCCCTTGCGGGTCACCTTCGGCACCGGGCAGCCGAAGTTCAGGTCGATGTGGTCGGCCAGATCCTCGTCGACGATCATGCGGACGGCCTTGCCGACGGTCACCGGGTCCACTCCGTACAGCTGGATCGAGCGCGGCGTCTCACTCGCGTCGAAGTGGATGAGCTGCATCGTCTTCTCGTTGCGCTCGACCAGCGCCCGCGTCGTGATCATCTCGCTGACGAACAGCCCCTTCCCTCCGCTGAACTCCCGGCAGAGGGTGCGGAACGGCGCGTTCGTGATACCGGCCATGGGGGCGAGCACCACGGGGGGCTGCACGGCGTACGGGCCGATGGACAGCGCGGGGGCCGCGGGCGCGGCGGTCTGGGCGAGCGTGGTCATTGGCCCATTGTCGCGCATTCCCTCACTCATTAGTTAGACGTACTATGGATTTATGTCCATGCCCGAGCCCGCGTCACCGTCCGAGCCCCAGCTCAGCCACCGACGACGCCGGCTGATCCTGGCCATCTGCTGCATGAGCCTGCTCATCGTCAGCCTGGACAACACCGTCCTCAACGTCGCCCTCCCCTCCATGCGCAGGGAGCTCGACGCCACGGTCGCCGGACTCCAGTGGACCATCGACGCCTACACCCTCGTACTCGCCTCGCTCCTGATCCTCGCCGGATCCACCGCCGACCGGATCGGCCGCCGCAAGGTCTTCAAGACCGGCCTCGTCCTCTTCACCCTCGGCTCGGTCCTCTGCTCCCTCGCCCCGAACCTCACCTCGCTCGTCGCGTTCCGCATGATCCAGGCCGTGGGCGGCTCCATGCTCAACCCCGTCGCCATGTCGATCATCACCAACACCTTCACCGCCCCACGCGAACGCGCCCGCGCCATCGGCGCCTGGGGCGCCGTCGTCGGCATATCCATGGCCGCCGGCCCCCTCGTCGGCGGCCTGCTCACCGAAACCGTCGGCTGGCGTTCCATCTTCTGGATCAACGTCCCCGTCGGCCTCGCCGCCCTCGCCCTCACCTGGCGCTACGTCCCCGAGTCCCGCGCCCCCAAGCCACGCCGCGCCGACCCCGTCGGCCAGCTCCTCGTCATCGCCCTCCTCGGCTCGCTCACCTACGCGATCATCGAGGCCCCCTCGACAGGCGCGGCGGCCGTCATCCCCTTCGCCATCCTCGCGCTCCTCGCCCTCGCCGGACTCCTCCTGTACGAGCCCAGGCGCGCCGAACCCCTCATCGACCTGCGCTTCTTCCGCTCGGCGCCATTCAGCGGCGCCGTCGTCATCGCGATCAGCGCCTTCGCCGCACTCAGCGGCTTCCTCTTCCTCAACACCCTCTACCTGCAAGACGTCCGCGGACTCTCCGCCCTAGACGCCGGCCTCTACATGCTGCCCATGGCCGCCCTCACCTTCGTCTGCGCCCCGCTCTCCGGCCGCCTCGTCGGCACCCGCGGCCCACGCCTGTCCCTGCTCGTCGCCGGAGTCGCCATGGCGGCGAGCGGAATGCTCTTCGCCGCCTTCGAGGCCGAGACGTCCACCCCGCTCCTCTTCACCGGCTACGTCCTCTTCGGTCTCGGCTTCGGCATGGTCAACGCACCCATCACCAACACCGCCGTCTCCGGCATGCCCCGCTCCCAGGCCGGGGTCGCCGCCGCGGTCGCCTCCACCAGCCGCCAGACCGGCGCCACCCTCGGCGTCGCCGTCATCGGATCGGTCCTGGCCGCGGGCACCGGCGCCGCCGCCCACTCGCCCGAGTTCACCGGCTTCGTCGAGGCGAGCCGCCCCGCCTGGTGGATCCTCACGGCCTGCGGCCTCTCGGTCCTCACGATCGGCCTCGCCACCAGCGGCCCCTGGGCCCGCGCCACCGCCCGCCGCGCGGCCCTGCGCCTGGAACCCTCCCGGCCCCGGGTCCCGGCGGACAGCCGCAGGTCCTGACCACCGGTCACGCGGCACTGATTGTCAGACCTCCGCACTACGCTGGGTGCCCAACGCAACACGCACAGCAGTCTGGCCTACGGAGGAGGGGGAGGAGCATCATGGCCCTGATGCTTGAGCGACCGACGACGATAGAGGCTTCCGACGGCCCGCCGCCCTTCGAGGCGATGTGCCGGACCTTGCTGACCATGGAGGTGCCCGACGGCTACCGGGCAGAGATCGTCGGGGGAAACATCGTCATGTCGCCGTGGTCCAGGGGCTTCTACCTGCCCGTCATGCGGTCGATCCGTGCTCAGTTGGAGCCGCACGCACGCCAGGGCCACATCGTCGATCACGCCCCTTTCCTGTTCACCTTTCCGAGTGAGGAGCGGGCGTACGGCCCCGACATCTATGCCGCCGAAGCGACCGCCTTCCAGACGAACGCCCAGCGCATCGACGGCGAGGCCCTCTCCTTCGTCTGCGAGCTGACGTCGTCCCCCACACGCCTGGTGGACTGGCAGGACAAGGCTCCCGCCTACGGCAGGGCCGGCGTCCCCGTGCATCTGCTGATCGATATCGAGAACGAGACCGCCACGGTCTTCTGGGGCCCGTCCCAGAAGGGCTACCTCTCGCGCACGACAGTCCCCTTCGGCGGAAAGCTGGAGATCCCCGACCCCTTCGGGTGCGAACTCGACACGTCGTCGTTCAAGGAGTCCCCGGAGCCGACTGACGGCTGACCGCATCGCCCCTACGCGAACGGGCCCGGATCACACGAGGTGATCCGGGCCCGCTGCATCACTCGACGCGCGTCAGCTCTGCTGGTCCTCCTGCTGATCCTCCGGCTGGTCCTCCGGCGAGGGCTCCGCCCTGCCCTGCGCGCGTTCGCGCATCTTGCGGAGGAGCTCCTGCTTCTGGTCGGCGTTCGCCTTGCGGTCGGCCTCGCGGGCCGGACCGTTGCCGTGCTGGTCGGCACGGGACAGCTTCTTGCGCTGCCCCCCCACGCCGAGGAGGTTGTTACGGCTCTTGGCCACGGGGTTCTCTCATCCTGGTGAGAAGTGATCCGGATGTCATCTGGTGGGGGGCGGGACGAACCGCCGCACTCTCACTCGTAGATCTGGAAGAAAGAAGACATGCCGCGACGGTACCGTTTCGCGGCGGACCAGGACACCAGGTTTTCCGCGAGCCGCGGCGACGTGCGGCAGCGGACGTACGTCAGCGCAGGTCGACGTCGCTGGGTCCGTTGAACGGCGCGAGCGACAGCACCCTCTTCGGCGTCCGCAGCCCCTCGTGCTCCGTGAACAGCCTCCGCGCCGCGTCGAAGGGGACGTCGCCACTGCCGCCCGTGACGAGGGCGACGCCGTCGTACAGCTCGCGGATCGCGTCCGTCATCTCCTCGTCGCTGCCCGCCCCCGCGCCCCAGACGTCCCAGAGCAGCGTCTCGACCTTGTTGAGGGCCGCGAGGTCCAGCCGTACGTTGCCCGCGACGAACCACTCCCCCGTCATCGGCCCCTCGGGGAGGTGGATCCCGAAGGCGGCCGGGTCCGCCCTGCCGGCCCGGATGGCACGCCAGGCCGCGCCCGCCACGAGGAAGCGGTCGCGGGGGACGTCCATCGGGTCGAAGTCCACCGGGTACGCGGCGGTGACGACCGGGTCGGCCAGCTCCGGGTCGGCGAGCAGCCAGCCGCGTTCGTCGTCCCAGTACTCGGTCACCACATGGTCCACGTGGAAGCCGTCCGCGCCGAAGTAGTCGGCGAAGCCGGACCGCAGGCGGGCGGGGACGCCGACGTGGCGCAGGAACGAGCAGTGCAGCAGGGCGAAATCGCGGCAGACGCCGACGAAGCGCTCGCCCGCCTCGCGCCGCCGCGTCAGCGGCGCGTCCTTCCGCCCGACGATGATCCGCAGGATGTCGTCGAGGTAGCGCGTTTCGGCGTCGTTGTGCAGGCGGTCCCGGGGGATGGTGTAGCCGAGTAGCTCCCCCTCCAGCCGATGGACCATCAGATCGCGCGCCACTCGGGCCAGTCGGGCCGGATCGTCCGGCAGGCCGGCGTAGCGCGGGGTGAGGGCGCCGGGGTCGGAGAAGTCGCTCTGCGCGACGTAGAAGGCGGCGGCGTCTGGTGCGAGGCGGGCGGATGCCACGGCGGAACTCCCAGAGATATCGAGCACAAGTTCGATTACTGCGACGTGCACCACCCTCTCAGGATTCGGCCCGGAGCGTCCAGGGCTTACGGCCGGCCGCCACCCTCACCACCGACGCGCGACACCTGGCACGCAACACCTGACACATGACGACCGACATGTGACGACTGACAGATATTGAAATCTGTCAGTCGTCATGCCATAGTCGATGACGCACCACCCCATTTCCCCTCCCAAGGAGTCCCCCATGACCTCCACCACACCCCACCCCGTCCCCACCCGCACCCTGGGCACCACCGGCCCCCAGGTCTCCGCGCTCGGCCTCGGGTGCATGGGCATGTCCGCCCTGTACGGCGACGCCGACCGGGCCGAGTCGATCGCGACGATCCACGCCGCGCTCGACGCCGGGATCACGCTGCTCGACACCGGCGATTTCTACGGAATGGGCCACAACGAGCTGCTGATCGACGAGGCCCTGCGCACCGCACCCGCCGCGCTCCGCGAGAAGGCGCTGACCAGCGTGAAGTTCGGGGCGCTGCGCGACCCGGACGGCGGCTGGTCCGGGTATGACGGGCGGCCCGCCTCGGTGAAGAACTTCGCGGCGTACTCGCTCCAGCGGCTCGGCACCGATCACATCGACGTCTACCGGATCGCCCGCGTCGACCCCGGCGTCCCCGTCGAGGAGACGGTCGGCGCGATCGCCGAGCTGGTGCAGGCGGGTCATGTCCGGCACATCGGCATGTCCGAGGTGGGTGCCGAGACGCTGCGCCGGGCGGCCTCGGTCGCTCCGATCAGCGATCTCCAGATCGAGTACTCGCTGATCTCGCGCGGGATCGAGGACGAGATCCTGCCCACCGCCCGTGAGCTGGGTATCGGTGTCACGGCCTACGGTGTGCTGTCGCGCGGGCTGATCAGCGGCCACTTCAGCGGCGACCGGAAGCTGGCCGCCAATGACTTCCGTGGGATGAGCCCGCGCTTCCAGGGTGAGAATCTGCGGCACAATCTCGATCTGGTCGAGCAGCTCCGCAAGATCGCCGAGCAGAAGGGTGCCTCGGTCGCGCAGATCGCGATCGCGTGGGTCCTGTCGCGGGGTGAGGATATCGTGCCGCTGGTCGGTGCCCGTCGCCGTGACCGGCTCAGCGAGGCGCTGGGTGCGCTGGATGTGTCGCTGGACGCGGCGGACCTGGCCGCGATCGAGCGGGCCGTGCCGGCGGACGCGGCGGCGGGTGCGCGTTATCCGGAGACGCAGATGGCGCATCTGGACAGTGAGAAGCACTGACCGCGGCGCTGTCGGACCGGCCGGGTACCGTCGTTTCCATGACCACCACCGAGACCCTGACCGCGGAGCGCATCCTCGAGGCCACCGAGGAGGTGCTGCGGCGCTATGGCCCTGCGAAGGCCACGGTCGTCGATGTGGCGAGGGTGCTCGGTGTGAGTCACGGAAGTGTGTATCGGCATTTTCGTACGAAGGCGGCGTTGCGTGAGGCGGTGACGGCGCGCTGGCTGGGCCGGACCGAGGTGCTGCTGTCGGAGATCGTGGAGGCGTCGGCCCGTTCGGCGGAGGAGAAGCTGCGGGCGTGGCTGGCTTGTCTCTTCGAGACGAAGCGGCACAAGGCGGGTGGCGATCCGGAGCTGTTCGCCACGTACAGTGTGCTGATCACCGAGGCCAGTGGTGTGGTGGACGAGCATCTGGTGACGCTGGTCGGTCAGTTGACGCGCATCGTCGAGGAGGGTGTGCGCGGCGGGGAGTTCGAGGCGCCGGAGCCGGTCGCGATGGCGCAGGCGGTGTTCGACGCGACGGATCGCTTCCATGATCCGGTGCATGCGCCGGAGTGGCGGCGGCCTTCGATCGACGATGAGTTCCGTGCGGTGTGCGAGTTGTTGCTGCGCGGTCTGCGGGCTTCGGCGGCTTCCTAGGCCGTGTCTGACAAATCCCGCCTGGCGCGCGGCGTCCGGCACGCACTCCCCCGTAGCCCTTCGGGCACGGGAGGTGCCCCCACGCTGCGTTGTCGGAGTCATCCGAGTACGTCCAGTACGAGGATGATCCTCCGCCTTGCGATTGCACGCACCGGACGCCGCGCACCCCGCCCTGCGGGCGGACGGCGCCATGTGTCAGACACGACCTAGCTTCGGCGGCGCCCAGGGGGTCAGGGTGTTCCGAGCAGTGCGGCGAGGGCTGCGCGTGCGTGGTGGGCCGGGGCCGGGTCGCCGTTGATGCCGGCGGTGACGATGGCTCCTTCGGCGAGCAGGAAGGCCGGTTCGGCCACCGGCAGTCCGGTGGCGTGGGCCCAGGCCGCGATCTGGTCGTGGAATGCCTGTTTGTGTGACCGGACTTCGGCTTGTACCGCTCCGGATGTCGGGCCGAGTTCGCCGTGGGCGTTGATCCAGGCGCATCCGCGGAAGCCGGGTTCCGCGAACCATGCGGCGAGCCAGTCGAAGACTGCGAGGAGGCGCTCGCGGGGGTCGGGGGCCTGTTCCACGTGGGCGGCCAGGTTTCCTCTCCATCGCTGGTCGCGGCGTTTGAGCATGGCCACCACGAGGTCTTCCTTGGCCGCGAAGAACCGGTAGATCCGCTTCAGTGGCAGGCCGGATGCGGTGCGGATCTCGTCCATTCCGACGGCCTGGATGCCCTGCTCGTAGAAGAGCTTCTCCGCCGCGTCGAGGAGTGCTTCGCGGTCCAGGCGGTTCTGTTCCTGGGTGATCGGGGCCGGCATGCGGGGCTCCTTGACGTCGAGAACGACCGTTCCCTACCTTAGGCCACACCCGTAGAGAACGCACGTTCTCGCTATGAGGAGGTCCCAGTGACGGAAGATCGCCCGCCCTGTCCGCCGTTCACGCAGGAGACGGCGCTGCAGAAGGTGCAGGCCGCCGAGGACGCCTGGAACACCTGCGACCCCCACCGGGTCGCACTGGCCTACACACCGGACTCGATATGGCGCAACCGGGACACGTTCGTCAGCGGCCGCGAGGAGATCGTCGCCTTCCTGACGCGAAAGTGGGAGCGCGAGCTGGACTACGCGCTGCGCAAGAGCCTTTGGGCGTTCCAGGGGGACCGGATCGCCGTCCGCTTCCAGTACGAGTGGCGTGACGCGGAAGGCCGGTGCCGGCGCAGTTACGGCAACGAACTGTGGGAGTTCGACGAGCGCGGTCTGATGCTGCGGCGCGAGGCGAGCATCAACGATGTCGCCATCTCGGAGGCCGAGCGGCGGATCCGCGGCCCCCGGCCCAGGGAGGAGTACGGGATCGACATCCCCCTCCGTTAGCCTCGCGCCGCCGGCCTCGCGCTTCCACGAGCGTGGCCGCGCGAGGTGCCCCGGGTGCCCCGGGGCGCCGTTCGCAGCGGGTACCCCAGGTGCTCCGGGTGCTCCGGGTGCTCCGGGTCACCGCTCGTAGCGGGTGGCCAGGGTCCGTACCGTCTCGGCGATGCGGTCGCGGAGTTCGGCCGGTTCCATGACCTCGACGTCCCTCCCGAGCCGCAGGAACTCTCCGTGGGCGTGGTCGATCGATTCTATGGGCACCCGGGTCTCCGTCCATCCGTCGGTGGCGGGTGTCACGCCGAGGCGGCGGGCGCCCTCCGGGGTGAGCCGTACCAGAGCCTCCCCGGTGTGCAGCCGGGCTCGGAAATCGGCCAGATAGCCGTTCCAGTGCGCGGCCAGGTCGAACCCGTCCGGGATGGCGAACTCCTCGTCCAGAGAGCGGAGTTCGATGATCTGGTCGACGCGGTAGGTGCGGATTCCGGACGGCCCGCCGGCGACCAGATACCAGCGGCCGGCCTTGAGCACCAGCCCGTACGGTTCCACTCGCCGCTCGATCTCCTCCGGTGCCCGCCAGCGCCGGTACCGCAGGACCACCGCCCGCAGCTCCCACACCGCGGCGGCCACCGCGCCCAGGTGAGGCGTACGGTCGGCGGCTCCGTACCAGCCGGGAGCGTCGAGCAGGAAGCGTTCCTGGATCCGGCCGGCGTGCTCGCGCAGCTCCGCCGGGAGGGCGGCCCGCAGCTTGAGCTGGGCGGCGGTGAGCGCCTCGGCGAGGCCGAGCTCGGCGGCGGTGCCGGGGAGCGCGGCGAGGAACGCGGCCTGGGCCTCGTCCGCGGTCAGTCCGGTGAGGCGGGTCCGGTAGCCGTCGACCAGCCGGTAGCCGCCGGCGTGCCCGGCGTCGCCGTACAGCGGGATTCCGGCGCCGCCGAGCGCCTCGACGTCCCGGTAGACCGTCCGGACGGAGACCTCCAGTTCCTCGGCCAGCTGCCGGGCGGTCATCCGGCCCCGGTCCTGGAGCAGCAGGAGCAGGGTGATGAGCCGGCCGGCGCGCATGCCGCCCAGTATCCACTGACACTTGATGTCAGTGGAGTGTCCCTAGCCTGCGGCGCATGGACGACTTCGACTTCCTGCACGCGGTGATCCGGCCGCCGTTCGGCGGTGCCGGCACCATCGACGAGATCGCCTTCCCCCTCCTCGGCAGCCGGGGCGGGGCGCTTCGCCGGTCCGACAGCGGGCCGCTCAACTGGACCGGGGACCGCACCCGCACCGGGTGGGCCGGCGCATGAGGGTCGTCGAATTCCGGCAGTACACCCTGCATCCCGGAGGCCGGGAGGCGCTGATCGAGCTGTTCGAGCGCGAGTTCGTGGCGGGTCAGCAGGCGGTCGGCATCACCGTCGGTGGCCGTTTCCGGGACCTGGACGACCCGAACCGCTTCGTCTGGCTGCGCGCCTTCGCCGATATGGCGCACCGCCGGCGCGCGCTGGAGGCGTTCTACACCGGCCCCGTGTGGCGGAAGTACCGCGACGCGGCCAATGCCACGATGGTCGACAGCGATGACGTCATGCTGCTGCGTGGCCCGGGCTTCGTGTCGGCGTCGGGCGCTCGCGAGGTGGTCGCGACGATGTGCCGGCCGTCCGGTGCGGCTGCGTTCGACGCGTACGCCGCCCGGCACTTGGGCCCGGGCCATGCGCTGCACCGCACCGAGCACGCGGAGAACGACTATCCCCGCTTGCCCGTCCGCACCGGGGAGGACGTCCGGCTCTGGTTCGGCCCGGCCACGCCGCCGCCCTGGCCGATCCGGCGGCTGCGGCTGGAGCCCGTGACCGCTTAGCCGCCGCGCGCCTGCGGCACGGTCCCGGCGGGCGGACCGGGCCGCAGGCATGCCTGCAATGCCGTCCACGGTCTGAACTACGCGGGTTCGACCGGGTACGGGGCGGATCCCACCCGGGTTCGCGGTGCGGTTCGATCAGAGGGCGGCGGCGCCCGCGTAGCGCGTCTTCGACCCCGGGTATCTCGCCACGGCGGAGGTGACGGACTTGCCGCGCAGCCGCCGTGTCGCCGAGCCGGCGGCGCGGCGCGGTCTGCCGTGGAAGCCGGTGACCGGGGCGGGCGTGGGTCATGTGCCCGCGGACGCCGAGGAGTTGGCGGACCAGTACGGGCGCCTGCGTGCGGCCCTGTCGGAGGTCTTCGGGCGCGGTGTTCTGCGGCCGTAGCGGGTGAGGCCGGGCGCACATGCCCGCGGAGGTCTCAGGTTCCGGGCGTTGCGGCGGGGTCGATGGTCGCCTGGTGGGCTTCGGCGAGGTGCTCCTCGGCCTTGAGCCAGGGCAGGAACTGGGCGCTCTTGCGCCAGCCGCAGGTGTCGCAGGTCAACGCCCGCTGTACGCCTGCCTTCTGGACGTGGACGATGTGCTCGCGTCCGTGCTGGTCCCATCTGCTGACCTTGCTGCTGGTGATGGACGGCATCCCGGGGCTCCCTTTCGGCGGTCGTCAGCTGTCGGCGAGTCGGCCCCAGTCTGCAACGAAGCCCCCGGTTCCGTAACCGGAACCGGGGGCTTCTTGCTGTCGTACTGATGAACGTCCTGATGAACGTCAGCAGTGAAGTCCGCGGCGGAGTCCGCGGTGCGGTCCGCGGTGTGGTCCGCGGTGTGGTCCGCGGTGTGGTCCGCGGTGTGGTCAGCAGCCGAGGAGGCGGGAGGCGAGGTAGCCCTGGATCTGGTCCAGGGAGACGCGCTCCTGCTTCATGGTGTCGCGCTCGCGCACGGTGACCGCGTTGTCGTCGAGGGTGTCGAAGTCGACGGTGACGCAGTACGGGGTGCCGATCTCGTCCTGGCGGCGGTAGCGGCGGCCGATGGCGCCCGCGTCGTCGAACTCGATGTTCCAGTTCTGCCGCAGGTCGGCCGCGAGGCCCTTGGCCTTGGGCGAGAGCTGCGGGTTGCGGGAGAGCGGCAGCACGGCGACCTTCACCGGGGCGATGCGGTGGTCGAGGCGCAGCACGGTGCGCTTCTCCATGACGCCCTTGGCGTTGGGGGCCTCGTCCTCGTTGTAGCCGTCGAGGAGGAAGGCGAGCATGGTGCGGCCGACGCCGGCGGCGGGCTCGATGACGTAGGGGGTCCAGCGCTCGCCGGCTTCCTGGTCGAAGTACGACAGGTCCTGGCCGGACGCCTTGGAGTGGGCGTTGAGGTCGTAGTCGGTGCGGTTGGCGACGCCTTCGAGCTCGCCCCACTCGCTGCCGCCGAACTGGAAGCGGTACTCGATGTCGGCGGTGCGCTTGGAGTAGTGGGAGAGCTTCTCCTTGGGGTGCTCGTACCAGCGCATGTTCTCCTCACGCAGGCCCAGGCCGGTGTACCAGTTCCAGCGCTGCTCCATCCAGTACTCGTGCCAGGTCTCGTCCTCGCCGGGCTTGACGAAGAACTCCATCTCCATCTGCTCGAACTCGCGGGTGCGGAAGATGAAGTTGCCCGGCGTGATCTCGTTGCGGAAGGACTTGCCGACCTGGGCGATGCCGAAGGGCGGCTTGCGGCGCGAGGTCTGCTGGACCTGGGCGAAGTTGGTGAAGATGCCCTGGGCGGTCTCGGGGCGCAGGTAGGCGACGGAGCCGGAGTCCTGCGTGGGGCCGAGGTGGGTGGAGAGGAGGCCGGAGAACTGCTTGGGCTCGGTGAACTGGCCCTTGTTGCCGCAGTTGGGGCAGTTGATGTCGGCCAGGCCGTTCGCGGGGGCGTGGCCGTGCTTCTCCTCGTACGCCTCCTCGAGGTGGTCGGCGCGGAACCGCTTGTGGCAGGAGGTGCACTCGGTGAGCGGGTCGGTGAAGGTGGCGACGTGCCCGGAGGCTTCCCAGACCTCGGTCGCGAGGATCACCGAAGAGTCGATACCGACGACGTCCTCACGCGAGGTGACCATGTAGCGCCACCACTGGCGCTTGATGTTCTCCTTGAGCTCGGTGCCGAGCGGCCCGTAGTCCCAGGCGGCGCGCTGGCCGCCGTAGATCTCGCTGCACGGGTAGACAAAGCCACGGCGCTTGCTCAGGTTGACGATCGTGTCGATCTTGTCGGCGGCCACGGTGCTCTCTTCATTACGACGACGGGATGTGACAGGGGCGGCGCGAGGCGCCTCGGTGAGGGGGGTGGTCGGGAGACGGGCGGGCGAATGCTTCAGATTACCGGCGGCCGCACCCCCCGGATCAAATCGGTACCGGGGTATGGCCGTGAGGGGCCCAGCCGGACCTTTGTTGACAATCGTTTCCAGTTTTGTTGAAAATGAGTGTCATGAACGTACGACGCCTCATACCGACCGCCGCCGTTGCCGGAGCAGCCGCTCTGTCCCTCGTCACCCTCTCGGCCTGCTCCAGCTCCTCCGGCGCCGCGAGCGGCGGTGACAAGGCCGACGGCAAGCTGGACGTGGTGGCGTCGTTCTACCCCATGCAGTATCTCGCCGAGCAGATCGGCGGTGACCATGTCTCGGTCACCACGCTCACCGAGCCGGGCGTCGAGCCGCACGACCTGGAGCTGAAGCCCAGGCAGACCTCGGAGCTCCGCCAGGCCGACTACATCCTGTATCTGAAGGGCATCCAGCCCGCGGTCGACGAGGCGATCGCGCAGGCGGGCGTCAAGGACACGGTCGACGCGGCGACCCTCACGAAGCTCGAGAACCACGGTGCCGAAGTCGGCCACGACCACGACCATGGCCGCGGCCACGAGGGCGAGGAGCACGCGGCCGAGGAGCAGGGGCACGAGGAGCACGGCCACGAGGAGCACGGGCACGAGAACGAGGCCGGTGCCGACCCGCACATCTGGCTGGACCCGGTGAAGTACGCGGAGGTCGCCAAGGGCGTCGGCGCCTCCCTGGAGAAGGCCGACCCGGCCAACGCCGCCGCGTACAAGAAGAACACCGAGGCGCTGCTGACCAAGCTGAACGCCCTGAACACCGCGTTCGCCGACGGCCTGAAGAACACCGCCACCCGGACCTTCATCACCACCCACTCCGCCTTCGGCTACCTCGCCGAGCGCTACGGCCTGGAGCAGGAGGGCATCGCGGGCCTCGACCCCGAGTCCGAGCCGAGCCCCGCCCGGATCAAGGAGCTGCGGACCGTCGCGCAGCGGGACAAGGTCACCACCGTCTTCTTCGAGACGCTCGCCAGCGACAAGACCGCGAAGACCCTCGCGGGCGACTCGGGCCTGAAGACGGACGTGCTGGACCCGCTGGAGGGAATCACGGACAAGTCCAAGGGCGATGACTACATCGGGGTGATGGAGTCCAACCTCGCCGCGCTGCAGAAGGCTCTCGGCGCGAAGTGACATCAGGACCGGCAGCAGCATCGGAGGCGCAGCCCATGGAGTCCGAGCCCGTCATATCCGTCCGCGGAGCGAGGGCCACGCTCGGCTCGCGCCACGTGCTGCGCGGCGTCGACCTCACCGTGGACCACGGTGAGGTCGTCGCGCTGCTCGGCGCCAACGGTTCGGGCAAGTCGACCGTCGTACGGTCGCTGATCGGCCAGGTGCCGCTCACCGAGGGGGCGGTCCGCCTCTTCGGTACGGAGCTGCGCCGCTTCCGCGACTGGTCGCGGGTCGGATACGTGCCGCAGCGCACGACCGCGACGAGCGGCGTGCCCGCCACGGTCCGCGAGGTCGTCTCCTCGGGCCGGCTGTCGCGTACGAAGCTGAGGTGGCCGTCCCGGGGCGACAGGGCCGCCGTGCAGCGGGCGATCGAGCTGGTCGGCCTCGCGGACCGGGCGAAGGACCCGGTCGGCGCCCTGTCCGGGGGCCAACACCAGCGGGTGCTGATAGCCCGCGCGCTCGCCGCCGAGCCCGAGCTGCTGATCATGGACGAGCCGATGGCGGGGGTGGACCTGGCCAGCCAGGAGATCCTCGCCGGGACACTGCGCGAGCAGGTCGCCGCCGGGACGACGGTCCTGCTCGTGCTGCACGAGCTGGGCCCGCTGGAGCCGCTGATCGACCGCGCGGTGGTGCTCCGGGACGGCTGCGTCGTCCATGACGGGCCGCCGCCGCAGGCCGTCGGCCAGCATGCGCTGCCCGGCCACGACCACGTACATCCGCACGCGGCCGACGAGCCGCTCCGCACGGGACTGCTGACCTGACCATGGAACTCCTCCAGGACCCCTTCATGCAGCGGGCGCTGCTGGCCGCCGTGCTCATCGGGATCACCGCGCCCGCCGTCGGTATCCATCTGGTGCAGCGCCGCCAGGCGCTGATGGGCGACGGCATCGGCCATGTCGCGATGACCGGTGTCGGCCTCGGCTTCCTGCTGTCCACCAACCCCGTGTGGATGGCGACGCTGGTCGCCGTCGCCGGCTCGGTCGCGATGGAGCTGATCCGGGCGTACGGGCGCACGCGCGGCGACATCGCGCTGGCGATGCTGTTCTACGGCGGCATGGCGGGTGGTGTGCTGCTGCTGAACCTGAGCGGCACCGGCTCCAACGCCAACCTGGTCTCGTATCTGTTCGGCTCCCTGTCGACGGTCTCGGACGAGGACGTCACCGCGATGTGCCTGCTCGCGGCCCTGGTGCTGCTGGTGACGGTGGGGCTGCGGCGGCAGCTGTTCGCGATCAGCCAGGACGAGGAGTTCGCCCGGGTCACGGGCCTGCCCGTGCGCGCGTTGAACCTGCTGGTCGCGGTGACGGCGGCGGTGACCGTCACGGTCGCGATGCGGGTCGTCGGTCTGCTGCTGGTCAGCGCGCTGATGGTGGTGCCGGTGGCGGCGGCGCAGCAGATCACCCGCTCGTTCGCGGTGACGTTCGTCGTGGCGGTCGCGATCGGTGTCGCGGTGACGCTGGCGGGCACGGCGACCTCGTACTACCGGGACGTGCCTCCGGGTGCGACGATCGTGCTACTGGCGATCGCGGTGTTCGTGCTGCTGACCGTGGTGGCGACGCCGCTGGCCAGACGCCGGGCGAGGGCACGCGCCGCGGCCGAGGTCGAGGCGGAGTGCGAGCTCGACGTCGCGGCCGCGCCCGGTGCGGCGGCGGGCCGCGCAACGGCCTGACGCGGGCCTGGCACAATGGCCCGTCGAGAACGGGCGGACGTAAGGAGGCACCTGTGGCGACGGCTGGACCCCCCGTACGCGGCCGGTCGACCAAGCAGCGGGCCGCGGTGGCGGCGGCGCTCGACGAGGTGGACGAGTTCCGCAGCGCGCAGGAGCTGCACGACATGCTCAAGCACCGCGGCGACTCGGTCGGCCTGACGACGGTCTACCGGACGCTGCAGTCCCTCGCCGAGGCCGGCGAGGTGGACGTGCTGCGCACGAGCGACGGCGAGGCGGTGTACCGGCGCTGCGAGTCCGGTGAGCACCACCACCATCTGGTGTGCCGTGTCTGCGGCAAGGCGGCCGAGGTCGAGGGCCCGGCGGTCGAGCAGTGGGCGGAGACGATCGCTGCGCAGCACGGGTATGTGAACGTGGCGCACACGGTGGAGATCTTCGGCACGTGTGCGGAGTGCGCGGCGGCGCAGTAGGCGGCAGACGCGACAAGGGGCCCGCACCCGGACGGCCGGTGCGGGCCCCTTCGCGTGCGTCAGAGGCGGGCGGTGTGCCGGTCCAGGACGGCCCGCAGCCGGTCCGTGTCGCCCGGTGTGCTCAGCCCCCGCTTGGGCAGGACGTCGAGGCACATGATGTTCGGGTCGCGGCTGAGCAGGACGAAGTGGCCGGGTGTCTCCCGGTAGCCGCGGAAGGCGGACCATTTCTGGATCTGTGTGATGTGATCGCTGCTGCTGGTGACTCCGCCCGTGGTCACCGTGGTGCGGTACTCGCCCTGCCAGCCGACGATCCGCTGTACATGGGCGGCCTGGATCCGCGGATAGCTCCACGCGAACAGGGCGGCGAAGAGGGCCAGGACGGTCTGGACCGGTTCGGGGCTTCCCCGGCCGACGGTGGAAGCCAGCCAGAAGCCCACCCACAGCGCGGCGAACCCCCACCTCAGCAGCAGCCCGGTCCGCTTGATCCGCTCACGGACCCGCAGGCCGACCAGGGTGTCGGCGGGCGTCGGCCGGCCCACCAGCTCCACCGTGTCCGTGCTGTGCTCCGGTGCCCGGATGTCCTTGTCCCTGACCACGGCCCCTCCCCGGTCCTGTGGTGACGAAGCCGTGATCGTAACGGGCGGGTCAGACAGGCGTGTCGGTGGCCGGGTCCTTGCCCCTCATCGCGAGGAGCTCCTCGTTGGGGATGGCGCCGCCGAAGCGGCGGTCGCGCTGGGCGAACTCCAGGCAGGCCGCCCACAGGTCGCGGCGGTCGAAGTCGGGCCACAGGACGTCCTGGAAGACCATCTCGGCATACGCGCTCTGCCAGATCAGGTAGTTGGAGGTGCGCTGCTCGCCGCTGGGGCGCAGGAAGAGGTCGACGTCCGGCATGTCCGGGTAGTACAGGTACTTCTGCAGCGTCTTCTCGCTGACCTTCGACGGGTCGAGCCTGCCCGCCTTCACGTCCTCCGCGAGCGCCTGTGCCGCGTCCGCGATCTCCGCGCGCCCGCCGTAGTTCATGCAGAAGTACAGGGTGAGCCGGTCGTTGTCCTTGGTCTGCTCCTGGGCGATCTGGAGCTCCTTGGCCACCGACTTCCACAGCTTGGGCATGCGGCCCACCCAGCGCACCCGGACGCCGAGTTGGTCGAGCTGGTCGCGGGTCTTGCGGATGAAGTCGCGGTTGAAGTTCATCAGGAAGCGCACCTCGTCCGGGGAGCGCTTCCAGTTCTCGGTGGAGAAGGCGTACAGGGAGATGCTGCCGACGCCCATCTCGATCGCGCCCTGGAGCACGTCCAGTACGCGCTCGGCGCCGATCTTGTGCCCCTCGGTGCGCGGCAGGCCCCGTTCCTTGGCCCAGCGGCCGTTGCCGTCCATGACGACCGCCACGTGCTTGGGCACCAGCTCGCCGGGGATCTTCGGCGGGCGTGCCCCCGACGGGTGCGGCTCGGGGACCGTGTACTCGCGGCGGGAACGTCCCAGGATTCCGCGTCGTGCCATGGGGGTCACACTCTCCTAGCTTTTCTCTACGTACCGCAACGAGCGCAGGCCGCGCTCCAGGTGCCAGTGCAGATAGGCGGACACGAGCCCGCTCGCCTCCCGGATGTGCCGCGGCTCGGCCGCGTCCGCCGTGTCCCAGTCGCCGGTGAGCAGCGCGCTGAGCAGACCGAGCGCCTCCGCAGAGGGTACGACGCTGCCGGGCACCCGGCAGTCGCCGCATATGACTCCGCCGGCGGCGACGGAGAAGAACCGGTTCGGCCCGTGGAGGCCGCACTTCGCGCAGTCCTCGAAGCTGGGCGCGTATCCGTTGACGGCGAGGGAGCGCAGCAGGAACGCGTCGAGGATGAGGTTCGGGGCGTGCTCCCCCCGCGAGAGCGTCCGCAGCCCTCCGACGAGCAGCAGGTACTGCTGGACGGCCGGCTCCCCCTCGTGGTCGGTGAACCGTTCCGCCGTCTCCAGCATCGCCGTCCCGGCGGTGTAGCGGGCGTAGTCGGTGACGATCCCGCCACCGTACGGAGCGATCGTCTCGCTCTGTGTGCACAGCGGCAGGCCGCGCCCGACGAGTTCGCTGCCGCGGGCGAAGAACTGCACGTCCACGTGCGAGAACGGCTCCAGCCGCGCCCCGAACTTCGACTTGGTCCGCCGCACCCCTCGGGCGACGGCCCGCACGCGGCCGTGCCCGCGCGTGAGGATCGTGATGATGCGGTCCGCTTCACCCAGCTTCTGGGTGCGCAGCACGATGCCGTCGTCGCGGAACAGGCTCATGGGGGTCATTGTCGCGTACGGGGCGGGGGCGGCGGGCGGCGCCCGGGATCTGGGCCCCGGAAGCGGTACGCCCGAGGGTCCCTTCCCCGGTCCCCGGTGAAACCCGCCGCAAGGGCCCGAACCTCTTCCCTCCGACCGGTACCGTACGAGGACCTGCCACATCCGCACCGGAGGTCCCTGTGAGCGCTCAGGCCGATGGCCCGTACGGGCCGCTGATCCCGATGCCCGACCTCACCCCTGATGCCTTGCGGGGGGCGGTCGCCCGGATCGCACCGAGCCGTCTTCCCGCGCTCACTCAGCACCTGTTCGAGGCGACGACGAACGCGCAGCAGACGCAGAGCCTGGCCCCCCTCCGGGCCTTTGTCCACTCCTGGGCCGTGTTCGTCGCCATCGAGCGGCATCCGCAGCGCGCCGCGCGGTTGCGGCAGCTCGAACGGATCGTGGACACCGGTGAACAGGACCCGGCAGAGGCGATCGCGGAGATCGGGCAGATCCGCGACGCGGCGGAGGCAGAGGCCGGCCTGTGAGCGACTGGACCTGGGACTACAACCCGAGCGAGGAATACCTCACCAAGGGGCTGCCGGCCGGGGTGGTGGCCGAGGTGGAGCGCCTGGCCACCGAGCTCGCCGCACTTGGCAAGGACTCGGTCAGGGTCGGCCGGCCCTTCGACCGCGAGGGCGGTCTGAGGGAGTTCGACATCCTCGGCGGACGCGGCTTCATCAGCTTCTTACCGGTCCCCCGCCACGAGTGCGTGTACGTGTGCAACGTCACCTGGTACGGCTGAGGCCGCTCACGGCACCTCACCGCGACTCCGGGCGTTCACATACGCCGTCGCCGCCCTCAGGCGCTCCTGCACCGTCGCGGTGCGCAGGACCTCCGGGGCGCAGTCCCATTCGCGGCCGCCGCCGATCGGTCTGAGCTGGACGTAGGGCCCCTCGTGGCCCATGACCCGCCCCACCTGTCCGCTGCTCGTGTCGACCACATACGACCCGACGGCCGGTGTCTTCATCGCCCCGACTCCTCCCCCGGCAGCGCGGCCGCCATGCGGCGCGCGGTCTCGACCGTGCAGCGGCCGAGCTCGACCAGAACCCCCGGCTGCCGGCCGGCGCAGGTCACCGGGTCCAGGCCGAGCGACGGCAGGGTCACTCCGACGCGGGCGAGTGCGCAGCGCAATTCCGCGACAGCCGCCTCGGCTTCCTGGAGTTGGTGCATTTCTGCCACGGCTCTCCTCTCCTCATGCCTCTGGATGCGTAATTCATTCTTCCCGGCACAAGTGTGGGGACACGGACCTACAATCGGCAGCCGTACGCGCGCTACAACTGCTCGGCAGCACAAAGGAGTTAATCCATGGCCAACACAGGCAGGGAGGGCCGGAAGGCGGGGTCGCGGCAGGCGGCCTGGGAGTTCTTCGGGCTGGAGCTGAAGGCCAGGCGGGAAGCGGCGGGGCTGACGCAGGGGGAGCTGGGGCGGCGGGTATTCGTCTCCGGCGGGTACATCGGCCAATTCGAACAGGCTATTCGGAAGCCGCAGAAGGACGTGGCCGCGAGGATTGACGAGATTTTACAAACCGATGGCTTTTTCGAGCGGATGTGGAAGAAGCTCATCGCGGACTCGCCGTACACGGAGTACTTCGCGTACGTGGCGGAGTTGGAGCAGCTGGCGACGAAGATCTGCGAGTACGCGCCGGCAGTGGTGCCGGGTCTGCTCCAGACCGCGGAGTACGCGCGAGCGGTGTACCTGGCGAGCAACCCACTCGCCTCCGACGAGTACATCGAGGACATGGTCAGGGTGCGCACGGACCGTGCCGCGGTGCTCAAGGATGCTGCACGGCCCGTGTACTGGGTCGTGCTGCATGAAGCCACGCTGCGCATCCAGGTGGGGGAACCTGCCGTGATGGCGGGGCAGTTGGACTGCATCGTGGCCATGGCTTGCGAGCGCAAGGTGCTGGTGCAGGTGCTCCCGTTCTCCGCAGGCGCCCACCCGCAGATGGGTAAGCTGCTAACCCTCATGGAGTTCGCAGACGCCCCGCCAACCGCCTATACAGAGGGCGTGCTTTCCGGGAATCTGCTGGACAACCCGGCTGTGGTGAGGCGCGCCCAGGGCGATTACGATCTGCTGAGGGCCACGGCGCTCTCGCCGGAGACGTCCCTGGCCATGATCGATTCGGTGGCGGAGGACTACAGACGATGCGTGCGTACGACTTGAGCACCGCCGATTGGCGCAAGAGCACGTACAGCGGTGGCTCTGACGGCGAGTCCTGCCTCGAAGTCCTCGACGACATCCCGGGCGCCGTCCCCGTCCGCGACTCCAAGAACCCCGGCGGGCCCGTCATCGTCGTCCCCGCCGCCGCCTGGGCCGCGTTCGTCGACGGGGTCGTCACGGCGCGCTGAGCTTGCGGCGGACCTCGGCCTCCCGGACGGGGGCGCCGAAGTCCGCGTACGCGGCGGCCGCGCGGCGGTACTCCGTATCCGCTCCCATCTCGTCGCCCTGGGCGAGGAGGTTGTCGCCGAGGGCCTCGGCGGCTGCAGCGACGCCCAGGCCGTAGTCGGCGCGGGCGAAGACCGACAGCGCCTCGCGGTGGTGAGCCGCGCCCTGCGCGAAGGCGAAGCCCTGTTCGTCGAGGCGGCCCAGTTCGCGCAGGGTCCAGCCCTCCCCCACCGCGCAGCCGCGCTGCCGGTGGGCGGCGAGGGCGGACCGCAGATGGTGTTCGGCGGCGGGGAAGTTGCCCGTCTGGGCGTAGGCCGTGCCGAGGTGGCGTTCGGTGTCGGCGGAGCCGGTGAGGGCGAAGGCCGCTTCGAGACAGGGGATGGCCTCGTCGGGGCGGCGGCGGTCGAGGTGGAGTTCGCCGAGGCTGGTCAGGATCTCGGCGTCGCCCGTCGCGGTGTGCAGGGCGGTGCGGAGTTCGCGCAGGGCCTCCTCGTAGCGGCCCGCGCGGCGCAGGGCGTCGCCGAGGAGGAGGCGGGGCTCAATCTGGTCGCCGCAGCTGCCGCCTGCGGGGCGCTGGACGGCGAGGGACATCCGCAGGTGGTCCACCGCCTGGTCGTAGCGGGCCGCGCGGCGGTGCGCGTCGCCGAGGGCGCGCAGGGCGTGTGCCGCCCAGGTCTGCTCGCCCGCGCGGCGGGCGGCGTCGAGGAGCGCCGTCCACATGGCGAGGCGCGCCGACTGGCAGGGCTCCTCGCGTAGCCGCTCGTCGGCCGTCGTGGCGAGTCGGTACGCCTCGGTGTGGAGGCCCTCGCGCACTCCGGCCCGTACGAGCGGGGAGACGGCGGCGGGGTCCACCGGGGGCACGGCGAGGAGCCGGGCGCGGGCGGCCCTGCGGTCGGCGGGGGTCGCGTCGCGTTCGAGGCGTTCGGCGGCGAAGCGGCGGATCAGGTCGTGGAGGCGGTACGTGCCGGGGGCGACCCGCTCGACCAGCTGTGCGGCGGCCAGCCGGGCCAGGCCCGCGTCGGAGTCCGCCGGCTGCCGGTCCGCGGCCGCTGCGGCGACGGTGGCGTCGAAGCGGGCGCCGGGGTACGCGGCGAGGGCGCGCAGGAGGTGGCGGTCGGCGGCGTCGAGGGCTGCGTACCCCGCCTCGAACGCGGCGCGGGCACCGGGGTCGCCGACGCCGAGGGCGTCGAGGCGGGCCCGTTCGGCGGCGAGTCGACCGGCCCATGCCGGTCCGGCGGCCGCGGCGACGCGGAGCGCGAGGGGCAGCAGTCCACAGGCGTGGACGAGGGGCCGGGGCGCCGCCCACAGCGCATGGGCGTCCGGTTCCGTGAGCGGGGCCAGGGCGAAGGGGATCGCCCCGGGAAGATCCGTGACGACACTGCGGGCGGTGATCACCGTCAGGCAGCTGTTGCCGGAGGGGAGCAGGGGTCGGAGCTGGGCGGCGTCAGCGGCGTCGTCCAGGAGCAGCAGGACGCGGCGGCGCCTGGTCCGGCTGCGGAAGCGGGCGGCGAGGGCGGCGGGCCGGCCGGTGCACTCCTCGGCGGGCGCGCCGAGCGCGGCGAGGAAACGGCCCAGTACGGCCGAGGGCGGCGCCGGATCGCCGCGGCCCGCGCCGAGTTCGGCGTACAGCGCGCCGTCCGGGAAACGGGTGCGCAGCTCGTGGGCGAGGCGGACGGCGAGCGCGGTCTTGCCGGTGCCGGGCGCGCCGGTGACGACGATGACGCGGTGGCCGTCGCCGGCCAGCCGGAGAAGGCAGGCGAGATCGGCGACCCGGCCGGTGAAGTCCGCTATGAGCGGAGGCAGTTCGGGGCCGAGGGTGAGGTCGGCACCGGGCCCCGGGCCCGGCCTCGGCCCCGGGCCGGGGATGGGGATGGGGACGGCACCGGGCGCCACGGCGGGGGCGACGGTGGCCGACGCGCGGGGCGCCGGTCGGTGGCCGCGGATGCGGTGTACCGCCGCGAAGGCCGAGACGACGGCGGCGGTGGCGAACAGGGCGGTCAGGAAGCCGGTGTTCGCGGCCAGCGCGACCGCGGCGTGAGTACTCCGCACCGTCCCCCCGTCCCCCGTCCGACCGGTGTGCTCTGCGGCCATTGTGGCGCACGGGCGGGTGGGCGGTGCGGGGTTGGCCGGTGGCGGTGGGTGGGCCGGGGTTTTTTGTCCTCAAGCGCCGGACGGGCTGGGGGTGGGCGGTGTTGCCCAGCGTCAGGTCGGCACCCGCGGCTCTTGTCCTCAAACGCCGGACAGGCTGGGGGTGCGCGGCGTCGCCCAGCGCCGGGTCAGCACCCGCGGCTCTTGTCCTCAAACGCCGGACAGGCTGGGGGTGCGCGGCGTCGCCCAGCGCCGGGTCAGCACCCGCGGCTCTTGTCCTCAAACGCCGGACAGGCTGGGGGTGCGCGGCGTCGCCCAGCGCCGGGTCAGCACCCGCGGCTCTTGTCCTCAAACGCCGGACAGGCTGGGGGTGCGCGGCGTCGCCCAGCGCCGGGTCGGCACCCAGGGCTCTTGTCCTCAAACGCCGGACAGGCTGGGGGTGCGCGGCGTTGCCCGGCGTCGGGTCGGCACCCGGGGCTCTTGTCCTCAAGCGCCGGACGGGCTGGGGGTGTGTCCGGTGGGTGGTCCGGGGCGGGGCCCCTCCGGGCTCGACTCCTCGGAGGCGGCGGCCTACAGGTTTTGTCGGGTTGCGAACCCGGTGCCTGCCGCCACCTCCTGCGGGGCCGACCCTGCACGGCCCCGCCCCGGCGCCGCCCGCCGGGCGCGGGTGAGTGGGTGGTTGTCGCACCCGCGGGTCGTTGCCCGTCTGCGGGCCGGTGGGTGGTTTGTGCCCACCCGTCCCGCCCCAGCGGGACGACTGCCCACAACCGTGAGGTGGCCACCTGGCTTGTGGGCAGGCGTTCCGCAGGGCGGAACGGGTGGGCACAACCCGACCACCGGGGTCGGCCACCGCCGGTGACCTGGCCCGGGGGGCGCGGAGGGGTCGGGTTCGGGACACTCAAGCGTGATTTGTGGCGCGCGCCGAAATCCCGGACGACTACACGCCTCCGGGTGGGCGCGCGACGTAAATCATGCCGTCCCGAACACGAGCCCCGCAGCACCACCCGGACGGCAACCGCCCGCCACCGGGTGACCCCAACACCCCAGCCCGTCCGGCGCTTGAGGACAAAAACACCGGGTGCCAACCCGACACCGGGCAACCCCAACACCCCAGCCCGTCCGGCGCCTGAGGACAGAAAACAACGGCTCAGTCGACGCCGCCGGACGCGCCCGGCGTCACCAGGCCCGACTCGTATGCCGTGATGACGAGTTGCGCGCGGTCGCGTGCCGCGAGTTTGCCCATGATGCGGCTGACATGGGTCTTGGCCGTGAGAGGGCTGAGCTCCAGGGTCTCGGCGATCTCGGTGTTGTTGAGGCCGCGGGCGACGAGCGCGAGCACCTGGCGTTCGCGGTCGGAGAGGCATCCGGTGCCGGGACCGGGGCCGACCACCGGCGGGATGGCCGGGGCGGCGAGGACCCGGGCGATGAGGCGGGCCGTGGGGCCCGGCGAGAGGAGCGCGTCGCCCGCCGCGACGGTTCTGATCGCGGCGAGCAGGTCGGCCGGGCGGATGTCCTTGACGAGGAACCCGGAGGCGCCGGCGCGCAGGGCCTCCAGGATGTGGTCGTCGGTGTCGTATGTGGTGAGGACGAGGACCCTGACGCCCGCGAGGTCGTCGTCGGCGGCGATGCGGCGGGTGGCCTCGATGCCGTCGAGTTCGGGCATGCGGATGTCCATGACGATGACGTCGGCGCGGGCGGAGCGGGCGAGTTCGACGGCTTCGAGGCCCGTACCGGCCTGGGCGACGACCTCCATGTCACGGGCGGATTCGACGAGCATCGCGAACGAGGCGCGGACGAGGGTCTGGTCGTCGGCGAGCAGCACGCGGATGGTCACGCCAGGGCCTCCTGGGTACGGAGCGGCAGAAGCGCCGCGACCTCGAAACCGCCGCCGGCGCGCGGGCCCGCCGACAGGGTGCCGCCCACGCTGCGGGCGCGCTCGCGCATGCCCACGATGCCGTAGCCGCCGGAGTCGGCCGCACCGCCACCAGCCCTGCCGTCGTCGGTGACCGTGAGGCGCAGCACGTCACCGGCCACAACGCCCGCCACGGCACCGGCCACAGCGCCCGCCACGGCACCGTCCGCAACGGCACCGCCCGCAGCGCCGTCCGCGACGACAACGACGCGGACCCGCGCCCCGGGCCCCGCGTGGCGCACGGCGTTGGTCAGGGACTCCTGCACGATGCGGTAGACGGCCGCGCCGGTGGCGGGCGGCACGGCGGCCGCCGGGGCCCGCAGGTCGAGGACGGCGCCGGAGGCCCGTACGAGGGCGGGCAGCGCGTCGAGCCCGGGCAGCGGGCCGTCCGACGGGGTTTCCCCGTCGCTGCCGGCGCGCAGCACCTGGAGCGTGGCGCGCAGCTCGCCGCGCGCCGTGCGGCAGGTCTCTGCGATGTCGTCGAGGGCCTCGGCGACCGCCGCGCGGTCCAGCCGGTCCGGATCGACGGTCAGGACGTGCGAGGCGACCGAGGTCTGCACGCCGATCAGGGTGATGCTGTGGGCGAGGAGGTCGTGCAGGTCGCGGGCGATGCGCAGCCGCTCCTCCGCGACACGGCGGGCGGCTTCCTCCTCCCTGGTGCGTTCGGCGCGTTCGGCGCGGGCGACGACGGAGGCGATGTAGCGGCGGTAGATGCGGACGTCGACGCCGAAGAAGAGGACGGCGATGATCCAACCCGAGGTGCGCAGCGCCTCAAGGCCCTCGTGGGCACCGACGTTGAACATGATCGTCACCGAGGTCACGTTGACGGCGACGCCGACGATCAGCGTGTACAGCGGGCGGGCGGTCGCGGCCACCGTGTAGAGGGCGAGGGTCGAGGCGGGCAGCGGCGCCGTGTGGGCGTTGTCGAGCGCGTGGTAGGGGATGATGCACGCCACCACCGCGCACAGGACCGGGATCGGGTGGCTGCGGCGCCAGGCCAGGGGCGTGACGCTGCCGACGAGCAGGGCCCAGCCGAGCGGGTCGGGGGTGCGGCCGTCGTTCTGGACCAGGAGCACCAGGGTGACCGACAGGACGCCGGCGCCCACCGCGATGAGCGCGTCGTTGCGGCGCCGGTGCGGCACGGTCAGCGGGTCGCGGCTGACGGCGGTGAGGATGCGCTCGCCCAGGCGGGGGCGCGTCTTCTGCGCCGCTGCGGTGTTCGTCCGGGGGTGTTCCACGCGGCCATCCTCCCTGTGGTGGTGCTCGGGGTGCGAAGAGGGCTCCCGCGGAGGGGGAACTTCGCCCCCCTCCGCGCCACGCCCTGTATCGGCGTATCGGTCAGCTGTATCGGCGTATCGGTCAGCCGCGACGTATCGGTCAGCGGCGTATCGGTCAGCCGCGACGGCGGGACAGCCGCCCCGGCCACCACACCCGCCGGCCGAGCAGCAGGCTCGCGCTCGTCACCAGATAGGTGCGTACGAGGAAGGTGTCCAGCAGGACCCCGACGGCGACGACGAAGCCCATCTCGACCATCATGACCAGCGGCAGGTTCATCAGGACCGCGAAGGTGGCCGCCAGCACGATACCGGCGGAGGCGATGACGCCGCCGGTGGTGCGCAGCGCGGTCAGGGCCGCGGCCGCGGGTTCCGCGCCGGAGAGGGCCTCCTCGCGCATCCGGTGCATCAGGAAGATGCCGTAGTCGACGCCGAGGGCGACCAGGAAGACGAAGGACAGCAGCGGCAGCCCGGGGTCGATGCCCGCGAAGCCGAAGACCGGCTCGAAGACGAGCCCGCCGAGTCCCATCGCGGCGCCCCACACGGCGACGACGGCGACGATGAGGATCAGTGGGGCGACGAGGCTGCGCAGCAGGGCGACGAGGATGAGCAGGACCGCGGCGAGCACCAGGGGGATGACGATCAGCCGGTCGCGGGCGTTGGTCTCCTCCAGGTCGAGCTGCTGGGCGCTGGCGCCGCCGACGTACGCGCCGTCGGCTTGGAGGCCCGCGCGCAGCGCCTCGATGGTCGCGGTCTCGCCGGGGGACTCGGGTGCGTCCTCGGCGAAGACGGAGAGCTCGGTCCAGCCGTCGGCTGTGCGGCCGCGCTCGGCGGCGGCGACGCCGTCGGTGGCGCGGACCTCGGCGAGGACCCGGTCGGCGGCGGCGGCCGGCGCGACGACGCCGATGGGCTGGGCGCCGCGGTCGGGGTAGGCGTCGGCCAGGGTGCGCATGGCCGAGACGGATTCGGGCCGCTCGGTGAAGCTGTCCTCGTTCTTGAGGGTGCCGGGCAGGTTGAACGCGCCGAGTGCGAGCGCCCCGAGCAGCACCGCTCCCGATGCCAGGACGGCCACCGGGCGGCGGCCCGCGGAGCTGCCCATGGCGGCGAACAGGTTGCGGCGCCGGGGGGCCTCGCTCCCGTACCGGGGGATCAGCGGCCAGAAGATCCTGCGGCCCAGGAGGACGAGCAGGGCGGGCAGCAGGGTGGTCATGGCGGCCAGTGCGCACACGACGCCCACCGCGCCGACGGGGCCGAGTCCGCGGGCGCTGTTGAGGTCGGCGGCGAGGAGGCACAGCAGGCCCGCGGCAACGGTCCCGGAGGAGGCGAGGACGGCGGGTCCGCAGCCGCGCAGGGCGGCGCGCATCGCGTCGTAGGGCTCGGGGACGCGCCGCAGTTCCTCGCGGTAGCGGGCGACGAGGAGGAGGGCGTAGTCGGTGCCGGCGCCGAAGACGAGGACGGTCATGATGCCCGCGCTCTGGCTGGTGACGGTGATGTCGAAGCCTTGGGCGAGGCCGTAGATGACGGCCCTGGTGGCGAGGGCGGCGACGCCGACGACGAGCAGCGGGACCAGCCACAGGAACGGACTGCGGTAGGTGAGGATCAGCAGGACGGCGACGACGATGACGGTCGCGACCATCAGCGTGCCGTCGATGGTCTCGAAGACGTCCTCCATGTCCGTCTGGAGGGCGCTGGGTCCGCCGACCTCGACGGTCAGCCCCGCGGCCCCTTCGGCCCGGTCGCCCCCGCCGCCCCCGGCGGCCGTGTCGCCCCCGTCGCCGGAGACGGCGGTGCGTACGTCCTCGACGAAGGCGGCCCTGGCCTTCTCGTCGTTGCCGGGCTCCGTCGTCGAGACCGGGTACATCAGGGTGGTGCCGTCCTTGGACGGGATGCCCCTGGGCTGCCCGCCGATCAGGTCGTGGGCGGCGGCGATGCGGGCGGCCTGACCGGCCGCGGTGGTCCGGTCGGCGGCGGTCAGTCCGCCGTCGCGGTGGTAGACGAGGACGAGTTCGGTGGCCTCGCCGCCCGGCAGTTCCTGCTGGACCCTGGCGACCTGGGTGGAGTCCGCGCCCGCCGGAAGGTAGTCGACGATGTTGTCGCGCTGGACGTCGGCGAGTTTGCCCGCGAAGGGGCCGGCGACGGCGAGGACGGCGATCCACAGGGCGAGGACGACCCAGGGCAGGGCGGCGGCGGGGCGGGTACGGACGGGCCGCGGACCGGTGCCGGGCGGGGCGTCCGGTGCGGCGTCGTACGAGGTGGTCGGGGCCCCCATGGTCGGGCCTCCCTCCGGCAGCGGTGTCTGGACGGGAACCAGACTCCCGTCGCGGGAGGGGCGATTCGTCGGGCCGCAGGGCGAGTTGGGGGCTACTCCCGTGGGCGGCGGGCGGGGTCCGTTACTCCTCGGGGAGTACGGCCTCGTACGACGACGGCGCGGGGCGTGCCACGACGGCGAGGACAGCTCCGGTCACAACGCCGGTGACAGCTCCTGTCACAACGGTGACCGCTCCGGTCACAACGCCGGTGACGGCTTCGCTCACGACGACGGTGCCGCTCCGGTCACGACGCCGCGGCCGGCTCCGGTCACGACAGCGACAGCCGCGCGGGGCGGGGCGGGCGTGTCACGACGCCGGGGGCGGCTCCGCTCACGACGACGGCGCGCGCGCCGCCGCGAGCAGCCGCGCCGTGTCGTCGGCGCACAGCCGCAGCGCGTTGCCGACGGTGGTGAGCACCTCGCGCTCGGCCGTGCTGTAGGGCCCGTCGGCGAGCGCGATCCGCGCGCCCTGGAGCAGGATCGACTCACGGCCGGCCGGGGCCAGGTGCGGGGCCAGCGGCTCCAGGGCCTCGTGGAGTTCGATGGCGAGGGCGGCGCCGCACGGGCCGGTGTCCGTGACGAAGCGGCCGGTGTCGGCGGCGAGCGCCTCGATCATGGCGGTGAGCTGGTCCTCGGTGCAGTCGATGATGCCGGCGGCACGGACGGCGGTGACCGCGGTCTCCCGGACCGTGCGCGAGGAGGTGCCGCCCGCGGCGAGGACGGCGAGGGCGACGGTGTGGACGCCGTCGCGGAGCATCGCGGAGAAGCGGGCGGTGGTGGGGTGGTCGAGGGCTTCCGTGCCGTACTGGGCGTGACAGGCGGCGCATTCGACGATGGGGCCTGCGAGGCCGCGCGGGAGGACGGGGACGCCGAGGACGGTGAAGCGGCGACGGCCGGTGCGGCGACGGTAGTTGCGGTCGCCTCCGCAGTCGGAGCAGAAGAACTCGCCGTCGCCGACGGTGGTCCAGGAGGTGCGCATACCGAAGACGCGGGGACCGAGGGCGCGTAGGCCGCGAGGACCGTATTGGCCGGTGATGCGCGGTTTTCGGCCGCTTCGTCCGCGGTTTGGCTGCACCTCGCACCTCCGTAACGGTCCGGCAACATTGCCGCGTTGACGTGATGTTAGCCACATTGGCGAGGTGGCGTCAGTACCCCGGCACCACATCGCCGGGACATGGCCGAACCCCGCCCCTGTGGCAGGGGCGGGGGGTTCGGGAGCGAAGACGGCGGGGGTGTCAGCGGGACGCGCGGTTGACGGCCGAGACGACCGCCTTCAGCGAGGCGCGCGTGGTGTTGGCGTCGATGCCGATGCCCCACAGGACCTTTCCGTCGATGGCGCATTCGATGTAGGAGGCGGCCTGCGCGGAGGCGCCCTCGCTCATCGTGTGCTCCTGGTAGTCCAGCAGCCGGGCGTCCACGCCGATGGCCTCCAGCGCGCCGAAGAACGCGGAGATCGGGCCGTTGCCGGAACCGGTCAGGACGGTCTCGGCGCCGTCGACGACCGCCTCGACGGTCAGGGTGTCGGTGCCGTCGGTGTCCGACGTCGTCTGGCCGGAACGCAGCTGGATGCGGCCCCACCGGTTCTCCGGGTTGGGCAGGTACTCGTCCTGGAAGACCGACCAGATCTCCTTCGGCGTGACCTCGCCGCCCTCGGCGTCGGTCTTGGCCTGAATGATGCGGGAGAACTCGATCTGCATACGGCGCGGCAGGTCCAGCTTGTGGTCGTTCTTCAGGACGTAGGCGATACCGCCCTTGCCGGACTGCGAGTTGACGCGGATGACCGCCTCGTAGGAGCGGCCGACGTCCTTCGGGTCGATCGGCAGGTACGGCACGGCCCACTCGAGATCGTCGACGGTCACACCCTGGCCCCGGGCGGCCGCGTCGGCCTCCATGGCGTCGAAGCCCTTCTTGATGGCGTCCTGGTGGGAGCCGGAGAAGGCGGTGTAGACCAGATCGCCCGCGTAGGGGTGGCGCGGGTGGATCTCCATCTGGTTGCAGTACTCGCTGGTGCGACGGATCTCGTCGATCTGCGAGAAGTCGATCTGCGGGTCGACGCCCTGGGAGAACAGGTTCATGCCCAGGGTGACCAGGTCGACGTTGCCGGTGCGCTCGCCCTGGCCGAACAGGCAGCCCTCGATACGGTCCGCACCGGCCATGATCGCCAGCTCGGCGGCGGCGACGGCGGTGCCGCGGTCGTTGTGCGGGTGGACGGACAGGCACACGTGCTCGCGCCGCGACAGGTTGCGCGACATCCACTCGAAGCGGTCCGCGTGCGTGGAGGGGGTCGAACGCTCCACGGTGGCAGGCAGGTTGAGGATGATCTCGCGGCCGGGGCCGGGCTGCCAGACGTCGCAGACGGCCTCGCAGACCTCCAGGGCGAAGTCCAGCTCGGTGTCGGTGAAGATCTCGGGGCTGTACTGGTAGCCGAAGACCGTCTCGTCGCCCAGCAGCTTCTCTGCGTACTCCATGACCAGGCGGGTGCCGTCGACGGCGATCTGCTTGATGTCGTCCTTGGAGCCGCGGAAGACGACCCGGCGGAAGACGGGGGCCGTCGCGTTGTACAGGTGCACGGTGGCGCGCTTGGCGCCGACGACCGACTCGACGGTGCGCTCGATCAGGTCCTCGCGGGCCTGGGTCAGCACGGAGATGGTCACGTCGTCCGGGATGGCGCCCTCTTCGATGATCGAGCGTACGAACGCGAAGTCCGTCTCGCCGGAGGAGGGGAAGCCGACCTCGATCTCCTTGTAGCCCATGCGGACCAGCAGGTCGAACATCTCGCGCTTGCGGGCCGGCGACATCGGGTCGATCAGGGCCTGGTTGCCGTCGCGCAGGTCGGTGGAGAGCCAGCGGGGCGCCTTGGTGATCCGCTTCTCTGGCCAGGTGCGGTCCGGGATGTCCACGGCCTCGTACCGGCCGTACTTGTGGACCGGCATGCCGGACGGCTTCTGGGTGTGCGTCGTGTTGGTGATCGGCGTGGGGCGGCCGATCCACTGCGACTGAGACATTGCGTAGGGCTCCTCGGGGTCCTCTTGCCAGGGGACGGCCGACTGTCGAACGCAGCACCACACTCCGCGGGGAGGGGGTCGGCCTACGACTACAGGCCCTCGCCGCGGCAGCTAAGGAGAAGCAGCCCGAAACGCATGATGCGAACGAGCCTAGCCGAGCTTCGACGTGAGCGCCGGTCCCGTTTCAGTATGCGGGACGACCGATGAGTAACGGGCAAATGTGACAGATCACCCTATTTTACTAATCATGGTCGCTGCTCGTGACACCGCAATGACACAGTGCCACATTGCCAGACATGAACTCCTTCACGGACGCTTTCACGCCGGTCTTCTGCGGCATCGTGCCGCCGCACCTGCTCGACAGGCTCGCCCGTTCCGGTGACCCGGCGCTCGCCGCCGCCGCCCGCCGCACCCTGGTCACGGACGCCGCCCAGCGCACCGCGCGGCGCCTGACGACCGTCGTCGGCGCCCCGCCGCCCTCCGAGGAGGTCGTCGAGGGGCCGCAGCGCACGATCCACGACGCGGAGCACGGCACCGTGCTTCCCGGCACGAAGGTGCGCTCCGAGGGCGACGAGCCGGGCCGGGACGCGACCGTCAACCGCGCGTACGCGGGCCTGGGTGCCACGTTCGAGCTGCTGCTGTCGGCGTACGGGCGCAACTCGGTCGACGGCGAGGGCCTGCCGCTGCTCGCGACCGTGCACTACGACGAGGACTACGGGAACGCCTTCTGGAACGGCGAGCAGATGGTCTTCGGCGACGGGGACGGCGAGATCTTCCTCGACTTCACCGTCCCGGTCGACGTCATCGCCCACGAACTGGCCCACGGTCTCACCCAGTACACGGCGAACCTCAGCTACTTCGGCCAGTCGGGCGCGCTCAACGAGTCCGTGTCGGACGTCTTCGGCTCCCTGGTGAAGCAGTACACGCTCGACCAGACCGCCGACCGGGCCGACTGGCTGATCGGCGCCGGCCTGCTCGCCCCGCGCGTGACGGGCGTCGCGCTGCGCTCGATGAAGGAGCCCGGCTCCGCGTACGACGACGATGTGCTCGGCAAGGACCCGCAGCCCGCGACGATGGACGACTACGTCCGCACGGGCCAGGACAACGGCGGGGTGCACATCAACTCGGGCATCCCCAACCACGCCTTCTACCTGCTCGCCACGCAGCTCGGCGGCAGGGCGTGGGAGCGGGCCGGGCAGGTCTGGTACGACGTGCTGACCGGCGGCGCGCTCCAGGTCGACGCCTCCTTCGCGGACTTCGCCACGGCCACGGTCGCCGCGGCGGCCGCACGGTACGGCGAGGGCGAGGAGCACGAAGCGGTGCTGAAGGCGTGGTCGCAGGTGGGTGTATCCGCCAACTGACGCGGAGCGGCGCGAGACAGGCTAGACAGGAGCCATGCGTATTCAAGTGCGACGCACGGGTGGGTTCGCCGGCATCGAGAAGCTCGCCGAGGTCGACACCTCGGGCCGCCCCGACGCCCGGGAATGGCACGCCCTGGCCGAACAGGCCGTGGCCGACGGCCGGGGCACGCCGCCGGTGGGGGTCCCGGACGGTTTCCAGTACCAGCTGACGGTGGACGGCAAGACGGTCTACTGCGCGGACCCGAGGCTCACCGAGAAGCAGCGCAAGCTGATCTCGATGGTGCTGAAGGAAGGCTCCTGAGGTTGCCGGAGCCCTGGGGGGGTCCCGGGCTCCTGAGGTTGCCGGAGCCCTGGGGGCCTGGGGGCCTGGGGGCCTGGGGCCCTGGGGCCCTGGGGCCCTGGGGGGGGCAGTGCCCCGGACCCCGGGCCGCGGCGGTCAGAAGCCGAGCTTGCGCAGCTGCTTCGGGTCCCGCTGCCAGTCCTTCGCGACCTTCACATGCAGGTCGAGGAAGACCGGCGTGCCCAGCAGCGCCTCGATGTGCTTGCGGGACTTGATGCCGACCTCCTTGAGGCGGCTGCCCTTCGGGCCGATGATGATGCCCTTCTGGCTGGGGCGCTCGATGTAGACGTTCGCGTGGATGTCGAGCAGCGGCCGGTCCGCGGGGCGGCCCTCGCGCGGCAGCATCTCCTCGACGACGACCGCGATCGAGTGCGGCAGCTCGTCCCGTACGCCCTCCAGCGCGGCCTCGCGGATCAGCTCGGCGACCATGACCTGCTCGGGCTCGTCGGTGAGGTCGCCCTCCGGGTAGAGCGGAGGGCTCTCCGGGAGGAGCGGCACGAGCAGATCCGCCAGCAGCGCGACCTGCTTGTCGCCGACGGCGGAGACCGGCACGATCTCCGCCCACTCGAAGCCGAGCTCCTGGCCGAGCCGGTCCACGGCGAGCAGCTGCTCGGCGAGCGCCTTGGAGTCGGCCAGGTCGGTCTTGGTGACGATCGCGACCTTCGGGGTCTTCCTGATCCCGGCCAGTTCCTTGGCGATGAAACGGTCACCCGGGCCGAGCTTCTCGTTCGCCGGCAGGCAGAAGCCGATCACGTCGACCTCGGCCCAGGTGGTGCGGACGACGTCGTTGAGCCGCTCGCCGAGCAGCGTGCGCGGCTTGTGCAGACCGGGTGTGTCGACGAGCACGAGCTGCGCGTTCAGGTCGGGGCGGTGGACGATGCCGCGGACCGTGTGGCGGGTGGTCTGCGGACGGTTGGAGGTGATGGCCACCTTCTGGCCGACCAGAGCGTTCGTGAGGGTGGACTTGCCCGCGTTGGGACGGCCGACGAAGCAGGCGAAGCCGGCGCGGTGCGGGGCGGCCTCGGAACCAGGGGTGTGAACGCTCATGCGGGCCATTCTCCCCGATCCCCGGGGCCCTCACGTACCGCGCACCCTCCGGAGCCGTACGCGCAGCCACACCGCGGCGCCCGTGCCCGCCGCCAGCAGCACGGCGGCGACCAGCCAGGGCACGACGAAGAACGACGCGGCGGCGGACTCGCGCACGTCGCGCGCCCGTGCCGTGACGGTGACCTCGCCCCAGTCGAGCTGGGGTGCGTCCGCCCAGCTCTCCGTCAGGCGGATCTTCTGGCGGGGCAGCAGCTCGCCGGGGAGCTCCGTCAGCTCGCGGGCGAGGAGCGTGCGGCCGAAGAGGCCCTCGGCGCGCAGGGCGGCCCGGGGGTTGAGCGTGACGTTTCCGCGGTTGTGGAGGGTGTACGAGATACGGGCACGGCTCCTGCCCGTGCCGGGCACGAGCGGCCGGTCGGGCTCGTAGCTCACGTCCTCGACCGACAGCGCGGCCACGGTCGGGCCGGTCACCCGCAGATAGACCCGGGCGCCGACGGCGCGCTGGACACCGACGGCGAGGGAGCCCGATCCGGGCTCGACGCGCTCGTCGAGGGCGACGAGGGCGCCCGGGTGGTCGCCGGGTTCGGCGGTCTCGGGGACGGTGAGCGTGAACGGCACGGTGGCCGTGCCGCCGGGCGGGAGGGTGACCTTCTGCCGGGCGGTCCTCAGCCAGGCGCCGACACCGCGCTGCCGCTCCTTCTCGGTGCGCACGGCGAAGCCGCCGTCGCGCACGGTGTTGTACGCGTCGGCTCCGTACAGCCGGAAGGTCATGGGCTCGGCCGACTTGTTGGTGACGGTGACCTTGTCCTCGATGCGGCTGCCGGGGTCGGTCGAGAGATAGAAGTACGGGCGCTGGGCGGCGGCGTCGGAGGGCGCGGCGGGGTAAACGGACCAGCGGCCGTTGTCGGCGGCGTGGGCCGGAGCGGGCGCGAGCAGCCCCAGCAGGACGACGGCGGCGGCGAGGACCGCTGCGTACAGCCTCGGTCTGGGCATGTGCGGGGAACCCCCTGAGAACACGGAACGGATGGAAGGTGGGCCGGTCCTTTGGGACCGGCCCACCGTGCGGGTGCGGATGCCTGACGTGAGGGGGAGGCGTCAGGTGAGGGTGAGGGTGAGCACGCCGGCGTATGTGCCGGGCGGTGTGAAGGCCGGTACGTCGAGCGAGAGCCCGGCGTCCACGGTGAACTCACCGCCGGTGAAAGCGCCGTTGGGGGTCGACGCCAGGGTGGCGCCCGCGCTGCCGACCGCTCCCGGGGAACCGGCGGCGCAGGTGCTGGGGCTGCCCGCCTTGGTCGTGCAGGACGGGGTCCAGCTGAGCTTCCCGGCGTCGATCTTCGCCCCGCCGGGTCCGGTGAGGTCGGTGACCCTGCCGGTCAGGGACCAGCCCGCGGGGCCGCCGCGGAAGTCCTTGACCGTCACCGTGTGCAGCGCGCCGGTGGAGGCGCCACCGGTGCCGAAGTCGACCGTCGACAGCTGGACGCTGTCGCCGGCCTGGGTCATGGACAGGACGCCGTTCCTGACCATGGTGCCGAGCTGCTGGCTGAGCGGGGGCACATCGCCGATGAGGGTGTACGCGGCCGGGCCCGCGCCCTTCGCCGGGTCCCAGCTCGCGCCCTCGAACGCGACGATGCCGACGGTCGCCGGATCGTTGATCTTCGGCCGGAAGGTGAGGCTCCCCGTGGCCGTCGACTTGGCGGTGACCTTGTCGGCGGTCGGCGCGGAGCCGTTCCAGCCGGCGACGGTGACATCGGTGCTCGGGGTGAACTTGGCGCCGGTGACGGTCACGCGTTCGCCGGGCTTCCCGGAGGCCGCGCTGAGCGTGATCGTGCGCTCGTTGACCGGGCCGCCGCCGTCCGTCGCGGTGATCGTCTCGGAGACGGGGGCGGGTGGATTCGTCACTGTGCAGGGGGTGTCCAGCTCCAGGACGAAGCTGGTGTGGATGTTGTAGTCGCCCGGGGACAGCTTGATCTCGCCGGGCGCGGTGACCGTGAACGTTCCGGTCATCTCGAACGGCGGGAACTCGGCGAGCCCTGGCACCGGGGGGTTCTTCTTGGGCCCGGTGACAGTGACGGAGCCGGTCTGGGCGCCGGTCAGGGTCACCTTGCCGGTGGGGGTCATGATGTCGGCGGGCAGGTCGATGTCGACGGGGTTGCCGGCCGCCGGCTTGACCACCTTGTAGGTCACCTTCACCGTGTCGCCCACCTCGGGGGCGGCGTTGTCGACAGTGATCTCGGCGGTGGTGGTGCCGTCGATCGGGGGGATGCCGGCGATGGGCGGCGGAATGCAGTGCGTGGGGAAGTCCACCGCCGCCGACGCCGTCGCCATCGCGGCGGCCGGCGGCGCCAGCAGCCCTCCCCCGGTGACCGCGAGCGCCGTCACCCCCAGCACGGCCGCCAGACGGCGTCTTCGGCCGGCAGATCTTCGGCTCGGTGGACCCAGGATCGCCATGGTGCCCCCTCAGGTGTGTGGGTCAGGTGTGTGTGGGTGGGGGACATTGACGGGTGGCGGGCGGAAGAAGTCAATGGAATCGAAATGTACCGACTGATGGGTCATCAGATACTGTCAACTTCCCCGCGGTTGCGGGACGATCGGTACTCACCGGATGACAAAACGCCGGTGGGCCGCTGCCGCCGATTGGTGCGGCGGCAGCGGCCGTTGAGCGTCCCGGTCGGGGTCAGCTGGCGACGAACGGGGCCGACTGGTCGGTCACGGCGTCGCAGTCGACGGTCGTACCGAAGATCGTCAGCGAGAGGCCGGGACCGACGCCCGGGTCGAGGGAATCGAGCGAGTCACCCGTGACGAAGCTGGTGGAGCTGGTCAGCGGCCCGCTGTTGTACGGGTCACCCGCATCCATCTGAGGGTTGTTGCTGCCCGAGAAAACGGCCTGGCCGGAGCCGTTCAGGGCGAGCCTGAGTGTCGTGGCCGCGTCGCCCGGCTGGATGGGGAGCGGGGTCGTGACGGCGGTCGTGACCGTGATGGTGATGCTGCTGCCCGACTGCACGGCATCGAGCTGAGCAGTACCGCCGCCGAAGAAGCCGCAGTCGTAGGTCGCCGTGGCGGTCGCCGGCATCACCGCCATGGCGGTCGGTGCGAAGGCCAGGCCGGTCACGGCCAGGGCGCCCGCTGCGATTGCCGTGCCGATGCCGAGTCTGGTGCGTCTCATTGGGTTTCCCTTCCCTTGTCAGGGGGTCGGTCGTCTGCCGCATGAGGGCGCACACGTCCGCGCAGTGGTGTCCCACCGGGCCCACCTTCGGGCACGGCGCTGCAGGGCTGCGTGGAGGTGTGCGCGGACCGTCCACGGGGCGGGGTGCGCACGCCGCACGGAACGAGGGCGGCCGAACACGGCACGGGGCTGCGGCTCTGCGCCCCGCACCCGGCCGCCCGAGCAAATCTGACGGTCCGTCGGAAGAACTGGTGTTCATTGATACGCAGCGGAGCAGCGATTGCAAGGGAAAGTCCCTTGATTCTTCAGGGACTTGGCGGACAGTGACTACTGTCCGGTCAGTAGGCGGAGCCTGCCGCGGACCGCTCGTCCTGCTCGTCTCGCTCGTTGTGCTCGTTCCGTGCGCGACGCTCGTACCGCTCAGTCCGCCAGGAGAGCACCCCGACGACGGCGAGGCCCCCACCGAGGACGCCGAGGCCGAGCCCGAACCAGTCGGTGTCACGGCCGAGCACCAGATCACGTACCGCCGAGCCGCCTGCCCAGCAGCAGATCGCGACGAGCAGTGAGCCGCCGACGGCTGCGGCTGCCCGGGCCGGGCGCTTGCTGCCGCGGTGGCGCAACAGTTCGTCGGCGGCGTACGCGGCCGCCACGCACGGCCAGAGGTCGAGAGGTTCGGCGGGACTGTCCGTCACCGCCCGCTCGATCAGGTTGCCGATGCCGGTGATGCCGGAGAGGACCAGCACCACCCATAGGAATACCGAGCGGGGGCGGCTCATCCGGCCTGGAGCGTGAGCCGCACCGTGCCGTCGGGGCCCGCCAGCAGGACCGGGGTTCCCGGGCCGCCCAGGTCGCGCACGGCCGCGCGGTCGGCGTCCGTCGCCGTCTCGGCCTCGGTGACCACGGCCGCGGCCTCCAGGGACTTCGCACCGCTCGCGACCGCCATCGCGACCGCGGTCTGCAGCGCGCTGAGCTTCAGCGACTCCAGGGCCACGGTGCCCGCGACGTACGTACGGCCGGTCTCGTCCCGTACCGCCGCGCCCTCCTGAACGCCGTTGCGGGCGCGTGCGCTGCGGGCCAGCGTGACGATCTTGCGGTCCTCGGGGCCAAGCTCGGTGCTCTCAGTCATGTGCCGAGCATAGGACGGGGCTCAGCGGCGGGGCCGCCAGGCCCTGGTCTCGGGCTCTGGCGTCAAGCCCTGGCATCACGCCCTGCCGTCCGGCCTCGCCGTCAGGGCCGGTCCAGGCGCAGCCGCTCCGCCTTCGGCAGGCCCGCCACGACCAGGTCGTACGAGTCCTCGATCAGCTCGCGGACCATGCGGGCCGGCAGCTCCCCCACCGTCACCGTGTTCCAGTGGCGCTTGTTGAGGTGGTAGCCGGGGACGATCGCCGGGTGTGCGGCCCGCAGGCGTACCGCCTCGTCCGGGTCGCACTTGAGCGACACCGTCAGCGGGGTCGCCGCCAGGTCCGTGAGGGCGAACATCTTCCCGGCGACCTTGAAGACCGAGAACTCGGGGCCGAAGGGAAACTCCTCCACCGCCGCGGTCTGCTCAAGGCACAGCGCCTTCAGCCGGTCGGGCCTCACGCGGGCTCCACCAGCACCGTGACGATCTTGTTCCGCCGGCCGGCCGGGGACTCGGCGGTCAGCCGCAGGGCGCGGCCGTCCGGGAGGTCGACCACCGCGGTCGCGCCCGCGATGGGGACGCGGCCGAGGAACTTGGCCAGCAGCCCGCCGACCGTCTCGACGTCCTCGTCGTCGAACTCGTCGAGGCCGAAGAGCTCCCCGAGGTCGCCGATGTCGAGCCGGGCGGTGACCCGGTAGCGGGAGTCGCCGAGCTCCTCCACGGGCGGCAGCTCCCGGTCGTACTCGTCGGTGATCTCACCGACGATCTCCTCCAGGATGTCCTCGATCGTGACGATCCCGGCCGTGCCGCCGTACTCGTCGATGACGACGGCGACGTGGTTGCGCTCCTGCTGCATCTCGCGCAGCAGGTCCCCCGCGTTCTTGGTGTCCGGCACGAACGCCGCCGGGCGCATCGCCGTGGAGACCAGCTCGGCCTCGGCGTCGCGCTTGATGTGCGTCTTGCGGACGAGGTCCTTCAGGTACACGATCCCGACGATGTCGTCCTCGTTCTCCCCCGTGACCGGTATCCGGGAGAAGCCCGAGCGCAGGGCCAGGGTCAGCGCCTGGCGGATGGTCTTGTAGCGCTCGATGACCACCAGGTCGGTGCGCGGGACCATGACCTCGCGCACGAGCGTGTCGCCGAGCTCGAAGACGGAGTGCACCATCCGGCGCTCCTCGTCCTCGATCAGCTGCTCCTGCTCGGCGAGGTCGACCATCGCACGCAGCTCCGCCTCGCTGGCGAACGGGCCCTTGCGGAAGCCCTTGCCGGGGGTGAGCGCGTTGCCGATGAGGATCAGCAGCTGCGGCACGGGGCCCATGACCCGGGCGAGCGGCAGCAGGACGTACGCCGCGGCCGTCGCCGTGTTCAGCGGGTGCTGGCGGCCGATGGTGCGCGGGGAGACACCGACGGCGACGAAGGAGACGAGGACCATCACGCCGATCGCGACGGCCAGCGCCTCCCAGGTCTCGGGGAACTCCTGGAGGCAGGCGTAGGTGACGAGCACCCCGGCCGCCATCTCGCAGGCGACCCGCACCAGCAGGGCCACATTGAGATAGCGCACCGGGTCGGACGCCACCTGGACGAGCCGCTCGGCGCCGCGCCGGCCCGAGCGCAGCGCCTCGGCGGCGCGGAAGCTGGAGACGCGGGCCAGGCCCGCCTCGGCGCAGGCGGCGAGCCAGGCGACGACGACGAGGAGGACCGCGCCGATGATCAGCTGGGCGCTCATGGGCGGACGCTCATGAGACGGTCGGCGCCGGAGAGGGGCCGGTCAGCCCCTTCTCCGACCGCCAGCCGTCGACGATCGCCGCCTGGAGGCCGAACATCTCGGCGCGCTCGTCCGGCTCCTCGTGGTCGTAGCCGAGCAGGTGCAGCACGCCGTGGACGGTGAGGAGCTGGAGCTCCTCGTCCATGGAGTGCTGGGTCGCCGCCTCCTCGCCCTGCTTGGCGGCGACCTCGGGGCAGAGGACGATGTCGCCGAGGAGCCCCTGCGGGGGCTCCTCCTCGTCCTTGGCCGGCGGGCGCAGCTCGTCCATCGGGAAGGACATCACGTCGGTCGGACCCGGCAGGTCCATCCACTGGATGTGGAGCTGCTCCATGGCGTCGGTGTCCACGACGATCACGGAGAGCTCGGAGAGCGGGTGGATACGCATCCGCGCGAGCGCGTACCGGGCGATGTCGAGGATCGCCTGCTCGTCGACCTCGGTACCGGACTCGTTGTTGACGTCGATCGACATGGTGCTCTTGGGTCTACTTCCCGTTTCGGTTGTCGTACTGCTCGTACGCGTCGACGATACGGCCGACGAGCTTGTGCCGGACGACATCCTGCGACGTGAGCATCGAGAAGTGCACGTCCGGGACGCCGTCCAGGATCTCCCGGACCTGACGCAGACCGCTCTTGGTCCCGCCGGGCAGGTCGACCTGGGTGATGTCGCCGGTGATGACGATCTTCGACTCGAAGCCGAGCCGCGTCAGGAACATCTTCATCTGTTCCGGATTCGTGTTCTGCGCCTCGTCGAGGATGATGAACGCGTCGTTGAGCGTGCGGCCGCGCATGTACGCGAGCGGGGCGACCTCGATCGTGCCCGCGGCCATCAGGCGCGGGATCGAGTCCGGGTCGATCATGTCGTGCAGCGCGTCGTAGAGCGGTCGCAGATAGGGGTCGATCTTCTCGTAGAGCGTGCCGGGCAGGAAGCCGAGCCGCTCGCCCGCCTCGACGGCCGGCCGGGTCAGGATGATCCGGTTGACCTGCTTGGACTGGAGCGCCTGGACGGCCTTGGCCATGGCCAGATACGTCTTGCCCGTACCGGCGGGGCCGATGCCGAAGACGACCGTGTGCTTGTCGATGGCGTCGACATAGCGCTTCTGGTTGAGGGTCTTGGGGCGGATGGTGCGGCCGCGGCTGGAGAGGATGTTCTGCGTGAGGACTTCGGCCGGGGTCTCCTCCGGTCCGTTGCCGTTCTCGCTCGCCCTGAGCATGGCGATCGAGCGTTCCACTGCGTCCTCCGTCATCGGCTGTCCGGTGCGGAGCACCAGCATCATCTCGTCGAACAGGCGCTGGATCAGAGCGACTTCCCGCTCCTCGCCTACGGCGCTGACCTCATTGCCCCGGACATGGATGTCGGCCGCCGGGAATGCCTTTTCGATGACGCGCAGCAGGGCGTCACCCGAACCGAGAACGGTCACCATCGGATGCTTGGCCGGGACGGTGAACTGGGCTCGCGCCTGCCCCGGCGCGGAGGTCTGGGCTGTGGGTGTCTGAGTCATGGGCCGGCTCTGTGGCCTGCACATACCTCCCGTTGCAGGGTTCTCGCTGCTCGACAACCTCTGGAGTACCAAGCGTACGACCCCGCACTGACACTCCCGAAGCGTTTTTCGTCACGGCTCGGCACGGAGTGTGTCATCCGCAGCGAGTGCGTCATCCGCAGCGGCCGAAGCCGATCGTCGGGACCGCGCGTGCCCGCGGCCACGGGTGCCAGGTCTCGGGCAGCAGCCCGCCGAGGAAGGCGTACCTGGCAAGCCCCTCCGGGTCCTGGTCGGAGCACCCCTGCACGTACTGCCACCAGGCGGCCACCTCCGACCAGCCGGGGGCGGAGAGCGACCCGCCGAACTCCTGCACCGACAGCGCGGCGGTCAGCCCGGCGAAGGCCAGCCGGTCGGCGAGCGGCCAGCCCGCGAGCGTACCCGTGACGAAGCCGGCCACGAAGACGTCGCCCGCGCCGGTCGGGTCCAGCGCCTCCACCTCGATCGCCGGGACCTCCGCGGTCTCGCCGGTGGCCGCGTCGACCGCGCAGGCGCCCTCCGCACCGAGCGTGACGACGGCGAGCGGCACCTTCTCGGCCAGCGCCCGGGCGGCGGCGCGCGGGCACGCGGTGCGGGTGTAGCGCATCGCCTCCTGGGCGTTGGGCAGGAACGCCTCGCACAGCTCCAGGTCGGGCAGGGCGGCGAGCTCCCAGCGGCCGGTGTCGTCCCAGCCGGTGTCGGCGAAGATCCGGGCGCCGTGGGCGGCCGTGTCGGCGATCCAGCGCTGGCGGCGGCCCGGGGCGAGGGAGGCGACGGCGGCCCGGGCGCGCGGCGGGCCGCCGCCCGCCAGCGGGGCGGAGTCGCCGCCGGGGGGCGCCGGGGGCGGGGCCTCGTGGCCGTGGGAGACCATCGTCCGCTCGTCCTCGTACGCCATGGAGACGGTCACCGGGGAGTGCCAGCCGGGGATGGTGCGGGACCTCGACAGGTCGATGCCCTCGCCCTGTTCGAGCGCGCCCCAGCAGTACTCGCCGTAGTGGTCGTCGCCGAAGGCGGCGGCGAGGGAGGTGCGCAGGCCGAGGCGGGCGAGCGCGGTGGCCATGTTGGCGACGCCGCCGGGGCTCGAGCCCATGCCGCGGGCCCAGGACTCGGTGCCGCGGACGGGGGCGCTGTCGAGGCCGGTGAAGATGATGTCGAGGAAGACCGTGCCGGTGAGGAAGACGTCCCACTCGGGGTCGCCCGGGGCGCGCACCGCGCCGAGCGGGTCGACGCGCTCGCCCAACGGGGGGACGCCGGGGATGTGTTGGTGCTCTCCGTCGCGGGTGGTCACGGTGGCTCCCGGAATACGGTGCGGAGCGGTACGCAGTGGTGCGGATCTGGCCAGTGTGCCTGATTTCCGGGCCGTGACGAGGTGTCGCGAACACAAGAAGCGCCTTCGGTTACCCGGGCCCCACCCATGCAAACCACATGTGTCCCAGGTCACACAATCCTGACTTCTCCGGGGCCGGTCGTGCTTGATACAAATTGGCCCGCGTTCCCGTGCAACACCGGGCGCTCCCCCTCCTCCACCCCCTTTGTTCCTGGGAACGCCCATGCCTTCGCGCACGCGCGCCGCGTGGCCCCTGGTCGCCGTCTTCGCCGCCGGCTACCTCGCCGCGTATCTCCTGCCGACCGTCGTCGGACGGCTCTCCGCCGGGCTCGGACTCACCCCCGCCGAAGCCGGACTCGTGGGTTCCACGCTGCTGCTCCACTCCGCCGTCGCCGGCTTCGTCCTGGCCTCGCGGGTGGACCGGTACGGGCCGCGGCGGCTGTCCCGCGCGGGTCTGCTGCTGGCCGTCGGCGGGTACGGCGCCGCGGCGCTGACGGCGTACGTGCCGCTGGTCGTGGCCGGGGTGGCGGTCGGCGGGCTCGGTTCGGGTACGGCGACCGCGGTCGCCGCGGCCGGGATCGCGGCGCAGCGGGATCCGCACCGGGCGTCGTCGCTGGGGCTGCTGGCGGTGTCGGCGACGGCGGGGGCGCTCTATCTGACCCTTCCGCGGCTCGGGGGCGGGCACGTGCTGCCGTTCGCGGCGCTGGCCGCGGCGGCGGTGGTGTGGCCGGCGACGGGGCGGCTGGACGGCGCCGGCGGTGGCGGTGTGGCCGGCCGCTCCACCGCCGTGCCGCTCGCCACCGGCGCCCGGGAGGCGCCGCTGCCGCGCCGGCGCCCGGGCGCCGTGCTCGCGGCCGCGATGTTCTGCTGGTCGATGGCGCAGAACGCCCTGTGGGGCGTCAGCGGGCGGATCGGCACCACCCAGGCCGGGCTGAGCGAGGTCACCGTCGGCGCCGTCTTCGCGGTGGGCCTGGGCGCCGGGCTCGCGGGCGTGATCGGCGCGGGTGCGCTCGGCGCGCGGCTGGGGCGGGCGGTGCCGATCGGGGCCGGCACCGTGCTGATCGGCGGCTGCATCGTGGTGAGTTCGTCGGCGCGGGGTCTGCTGGACTTCGCGGTCGGCGAGGTGCTCTGGAACGTCTTCTACCCGGTGGTCCTCTCCTATCTGATCGGCCTGGCCGCGTCGCTGGACCCGCGCGGGCGGTGGGCCGTGCTGGTGGGCTCCGCGTCGTCGCTGGGCGTGGCGTGCGGGCCGGTGACGGGGAGCCTCCTGTCGGAGTACGCGGGGTATCCGGGGATGGGCCTCGTGCTCTGCGGGCTGCTGCTGGTCGTGGCGGCGCCGATGACCGCCGTGGCCCTGCACACCTCCGGCCGCCCCCTGGTCCCGGGCGCGGTCCGCCGCCGCGGTGGCAACCCCGCGGCGGTGGTCGCGGGCGCGGCACCCTCGGGCACCCGCGTCCCGCAGATCGGCGCACCCGAGCAGCAGGTGGCGGAGATCCCGCCCCCGCTGCGCCCTCGCCGCCGCGCCGTCCGCGACCGCGCGTCGAAGGCCCTCGCCTCCTGACGCGGGGCCGCCGCGCAAGGGCCGGGGGGAGCGGCTCCGCTCAGTCGAAGGTGTAGGACTCCACCTCGGCGAGGTAGCGCTCGCGGCGGGGTTCGTCGTGGTCGAGGAAGGCCGCCTGGAAGGAGTTGCGGGCCAGGGTGCGGAGCTGGTCGTGGCTGAGGGAGAGCGCCTCGCGGACCGCGTGGAAGGTGTCGCCGACGTAGCCGCCGAAGTACGCCGGATCGTCGGAGTTCACGGTCACCAGCAGCCCGGCGTCCATCATCGCCGGCAGCGGGTGGTCCTCCAGCGTGTCCACGGCGCGCAGGCGGACGTTCGACAGCGGGCAGAGCGTGAGCGGGATCTGCCGGCGCACCAGCCGGTCCACCAGGTCCGGGTCCTCCATCGCGCGCAGGCCGTGGTCGATGCGCTCGACGCCGAGCACGTCCAGGGCCTCCGCGATGTACGCGGGCGGGCCCTCCTCGCCCGCGTGGGCGACCTTGCGCAGGCCCAGGGACTCGGCCGCGGCGTACACCTCGCGGAACTTCGCCGGCGGGTGCCCGACCTCGGCCGAGTCGAGGCCGACGCCGCTGATGTGGTGCAGATACGGCTTCGCGGCGTCGAGCGTGGCCATCGCCGACTCGGCCGACCGGTCCCGCAGGAAGCACATGATCAGCTGCGTGGAGACGCCGTGCCGCTCCTCGCCGCGGTCGAGCGCGTGCGCGAGCCCTTCGATCACGGTGCCGATGGGGACGTCCCGGGCGGTGTGCGCCTGCGGGTCGAAGAAGATCTCGGCGTGCCGTACGCCCTGCGCCGCCGCCCGCGCGAGATACGCGTCGGCGAGTTCGGTGAAGTCCTCGGCGGTGCGCAGGACCGCCATCAGTCCGTAGTACAGGTCGAGGAAGGACTGGAGGTCGCTGAAGAGGTACGCCTTGCGGAGGTCCTCGGCGTCGGCGTACGGCAGCCGGACCGCGTTGCGCTCGGCGAGGGTGAAGGCGAGTTCGGGTTCGAGGGTGCCCTCGATGTGGAGGTGCAGTTCGGCCTTGGGAAGGGGCATCGGTACTCGCTCGGGGTTCAGAGTTCGCGTTTGGGTACGGGGACCCGCACGAGGTCCTGGGCCACGGAGAGTTCGCCGTCGAAGCCGGCCCTGCGGGCCTGCCGCTCGAACTCCCCTGGTTCGCTGTAGCGCTGGGAGAAGTGGGTGAGGACGAGGTGCCGTACGCCCGCGTCGCGCGCCACCCGGGCCGCCTGCCCGGCGGTGAGGTGGCCGTGGTCGGTGGCGAGCCGGTGGTCCTCGTCGAGGAAGGTCGACTCGATGACCAGCATGTCGCAGCCGTCGGCGAGTTCGTACGCACCCTCGCACAGCCGGGTGTCCATGACGAAAGCGAAACGCTGTCCGCGCCGCACCTCGCTGACCTCGTCGAGCGTGATCCCGCCCAAGGCGCCCTCGCGCTGGATACGGCCAACGTCGGGCCCTTGGAGGCCGTGCGCGGCGAGGCGGTCGGGCAGCATGCGGCGGCCGTCGGGCTCGGTGAGGCGGTAGCCGTACGCCTCGACGGGGTGGGAGAGCCGGCGCGCTTCGAGGGTGTACGCGGGGGTGGTGGCGAGCACGCCCCCGCCGCCCGCGACGGGGGCCTCGGTGAGCGGGACCGTCTCGCGGTAGGCGGTGGCGTACCGCAGGCGGTTGAAGAAGCTCTGCCCGCTCTCCGGGTAGTGCGCGGTGACCGGGTGCGGGACCTGGTCGAGGTTGATGCGCTGGATCACCCCGGCGAGGCCGAGCGAGTGGTCGCCGTGGAAGTGCGTGACGCAGATCCGGTCGATGTCGTGCGCGGCGACGCCCGCGCGCAGCATCTGCCGCTGGGTGCCCTCGCCCGGGTCGAAGAGGATGCCCTCGCCGTCCCAGCGCAGCAGATAGCCGTTGTGGTTGCGGTGCCGGGTCGGGACCTGGCTGGCGGTGCCGAGGACGACGAGTTCGCGTACGGACATGGGGTGGTCCGGGCGGTCTAGCCGGGCGGCCAGTTGAAGCCGCGGCCCCCGAGGACGTGCAGGTGCGCGTGGAAGACGGTCTGGCCCGCGCCCGAACCGGTGTTGAAGACGACACGGAAGCCGGAGGCGTCCACCTTGTCCTCGGCCGCGACCTCGGCGGCCTCGCGCAGTATGTCGGCGACGACCATGGGCTCGGCCGCGGCCAGGCTGGCGGCGTCCGGGTAGTGCGCCTTGGGGATGACGAGCACATGGGTCGGCGCCTGCGGGTTGATGTCGCGGAAGGCGACGGTCGTCTCGGACTCCCGGACGACGGTGGCGGGCACCTCCCCCGCGACGATCTTGCAGAACAGGCAGTCGGCCTGCGGTTCTCCCGCCATGGTCCGGGCCCCTTCACGACTCACGACTCCGACGATCAGTACACGGGCATGCTATCGGGGCGTGGCGGGGCCGCCGCGTACGGCGACGTACACGGCGACGTATACGGCGACAGGGCAGGGCAGTTGACGCCCGCGGCGGACCGGGGCGGCGTCAGGACCAGCGGCCGGTGCGGCCGAGCAGCAGCGCCGCCGCCGCCGTGCCGGCGGTGGAGGTGCGCAGGACGCTCCGGCCGAGGCGGTACGGCTTGGCGCCCGCCTCCGCGAAGACCGCAAGCTCCTCCGGCGACACGCCGCCTTCGGGCCCGACCACGAGCACGAGGGTGCCGGTGGCCGGGAGCGCGGCGGTGGCGAGGGGTTCGGCGCCCTCCTCGTGCAGGACGGCCGCGAAGTCCGCTCCGGCGAGCAGCCGCGCCACCTGCCCGGTGGTGGCGGCCTCCGCGATCTCCGGGAAGCGGACGCGGCGCGACTGCTTGCCGGCCTCGCGGGCGGTGGCGCGCCATTTCGCCAGGGACTTGGCGCCGCGGTCGCCCTTCCACTGGGTGATGCAGCGGGCCGCGGCCCACGGCACGATCGCGTCGACGCCGGTCTCGGTCATGGTCTCGACGGCGAGTTCGCCGCGGTCGCCCTTGGGCAGGGCCTGGACGACGGTGATGCGGGGGGTCTCCTCCGCCTCCTCCTGCACCGAGTCCAGCTGGACGACGAGCCGGTCCTTGCCCTCGGTGTCCAGGACCACGCAGTCCGCCCAGCGTCCGGCGCCGTCGGTCAGGACGACGTCCTCTCCGGGCCGCAGCCGCTTCACGGAGACGGCGTGCCGCCCCTCGGGGCCGTCGAGCACGAACCGGCCGCCGCTGCCCGCGCGGAAGTCCTCGACGACGAAGACGGGGGCGGTCATGAGGCGCTCCGCAGGGCGAGGGCGGCGCTCGCGGCGCTCAGTTCGGCGGCGAGCACCTCGACGAGCTGGGCGGCGGGCAGGTCGCGGGCCATGCGGTGGCCCTGACCGGCCCAGAGGGCCATGCCCTGCGCGTCGCCCGCGGCGGCGGCCGCCTTGCGCAGGCCGGAGGTGAGGTGGTGGACCTCGGGGTAGGCGGCGGGGGCGTACCGCCCGTGCTCGCGCATGAAGCGGTTGACGAGTCCGCGGGCAGGGCGGCCGGAGAAGGCCCGGGTGAGCTCGGTCCTGTTGAACACGGGGTTGGTCATGGCCTGCTTGTGGAGGGCGTTCGCACCGGACTCGGGGCAGACGAGGAAGGCCGTGCCGAGCTGGGCGGAGCCGGCCCCGGCGGCGAGCACGGCGGCGATCTGGCTGCCGCGCATGATGCCGCCGGCGGCGATGACCGGCAGCTGCACGCTCTCGCGGATCTGCGGGATCAGGGTGAGCAGCCCGGCGCCCGAGACGTCGGCGGCGGGGTCGTCGCGGTGCGTGCCCTGGTGGCCGCCGGCCTCGATGCCCTGGACGCAGACGGCGTCGGCGCCGGCGTGCTGGGCGGCCTGGGCCTCGTCGGGGGTGGTGACGGTGACGACGGTGAGCGTCCCGGCGCGCTTGAGGGCGTCCAGGGTCTGCTTGGTGGGGCAGCCGAACGTGAACGACACCAGCGGGACGGGGTCGTCGCGCAGGATCGCCAGCTTGGCCTCGTAGCCGTCGTCCCGGCCTGCCTCGGGGTCGCCGAGCGGGGTGTCGTACCAGGCCGCCTCGCCCGCGAGCTGATGCCGGTACACATCGACGGCGGCCGCGTCGGCGTACTGCGGCTGCGGCATGAAGAGATTGACGCCGAAGGGGCGCGAGGTGAACCCGCGCAGCTGCTTGATCTCCTGGTACATCCCGTCGGCGGTCTTGTACCCGGCCGCCAGGAACCCCAGCCCGCCGGCCTCCGAGACGGCCCCGGCGAGCTGCGGACAGGAGGCGCCACCGGCCATGGGGGCCTGCACGATCGGGTAACGGCAGAGATCGGTCAGCGCGGAGGACATGCCCGCATGGTGCCACGTCCGGCCGCGGCGTCCGAATCCCGCCCCCGCCCGGCGCCTCGTGGAGCGCCCGTGGCGGCGGGAGCCGTGGTGGGGGGCGGTCGGGGCCTGGCCCCGGCCAGAGCCCCGGTCAGAGGAGAGGGCGGGGTGGAGCCCCGCCCTCTCGCGGCCCGTCAGCGGCCGTTGAACGCGTCCTTCAGGCGGGAGAACAGCCCCTGCTGCCCCGGCTGGAACTGGCCCGTCGGCCGCTCCTCGCCGCGCAGTTTCGCCAGCTCCCTCAGGAGCCGCTCCTGCTCCGGGTCCATCTTCGAGGGCGTCTGCACCTCGACATGGACGATGAGGTCACCGCGACCCCCGCCGCGCAGGTGGGTCACACCGCGCCCGTGCAGCGGGATCGACTGGCCGGACTGGGTGCCGGGCCGGATGTCGACCTCCTCCATGCCGTCGAGCGTCTCCAGCGGCACCTTCGTGCCGAGCGCGCCCGCCGTCATCGGGATCGTCACCGTGCAGTGCAGATCGTCGCCGCGCCGCTGGAAGACCGGGTGCGGCAGCTCGTGGATCTCGACGTACAGATCACCGGCGGGTCCGCCGCCCGGGCCGACCTCGCCCTCGCCCGCGAGCTGGATGCGGGTGCCGTTGTCGACACCGGCCGGGATCTTCACGGTCAGGGTGCGGCGCGACCGCACCCGGCCGTCGCCCGCGCACTCCGGGCACGGCGTCGGGACGACGGTCCCGAAGCCCTGGCACTGCGGGCACGGCCGGGAGGTCATGACCTGGCCCAGGAAGGACCGGGTGACCTGCGACACCTCACCGCGGCCGCGGCACATGTCACACGTCTGGGCCGACGTGCCGGGCGCGGCGCCCTCACCCGAGCAGGTCGTGCACACGACGGCCGTGTCGACCTGGAGGTCCTTCGTGGTGCCGAAGGCCGCCTCGCCGAGCTCGACCTCCAGCCGGATCATCGCGTCCTGGCCGCGGCGCGTCCGCGACCTCGGCCCGCGCTGCGAGGCCGTGCCGAAGAAGGCGTCCATGATGTCGGAGAAGTTGCCGAAGCCACCCGCCCCGAAGCCGCCCGCGCCCGCACCGGCTCCGCCGGCGGCGGACAGCGGGTCGCCGCCGAGGTCGTAGACCTGCTTCTTCTGCGGGTCCGACAGCACCTCGTAGGCCGCGTTGATCTCCTTGAAGCGCTCCTGCGTCTTCGGGTCCGGATTCACGTCCGGGTGAAGCTCCCGCGCCAGCCGCCGGAAAGCCTTCTTGATCTCGTCCTGGGACGCGTCGCGGCGCACGCCGAGCACGGCGTAGTAGTCCGTGGCCACTTACGACTCCGCCAGGATCTGTCCGACGTAACGTGCCACTGCGCGTACCGCTCCCATCGTTCCGGGGTAGTCCATGCGGGTCGGTCCGACCACGCCGAGTTTCGCGACTGCTTCGTCGCCCGAACCGTAGCCGACTGCGACGACGGACGTGGAGTTGAGGCCCTCATGGGCGTTCTCGTGCCCGATCCGTACGGTCATGCCCGAGTCCTTGGCGTTGCCGAGCAGCTTCAGCAGCACGACCTGCTCCTCCAGCGCCTCCAGCACGGGCCGGATGGTGAGGGGGAAGTCGTGCCCGAAGCGCGTGAGATTGGCCGTGCCGCCGATCATCAGGCGCTCCTCGGTCTCCTCCACGAGGGTTTCGAGGAGGGTCGAGAGCACGGTCGAGACGGTGCCCCTGTCGTCCAGGTCGAACGACTCGGGCAGGTCCTGCACCAGCTGCGGGACGTCCGTGAAGCGGCGGCCCACCACCCGGCTGTTCAGCCGGGCCCGGAGATCCGCCAGCGAGGTCTCGCCGAACGGAGCCGGGCAGTCCACGTGCCGCTGCTCTACCCGTCCCGTATCCGTGATCAGCACCAGCATCAGGCGCGCGGGCGCCAGCGCCAGCAGCTCCACGTGGCGGACGGTGGAACGGGTCAGCGACGGGTACTGGACGACGGCGACCTGCCGGGTCAGCTGCGCCAGCAGCCGCACCGTGCGGGCCACGACGTCGTCGAGGTCGACGGCGCCGTCGAGGAAGTTCTGGATCGCCCGCCGCTCGGGGGACGACAGCGGTTTGACGCCCGCCAACTTGTCCACGAACAGCCGGTATCCCTTGTCCGTCGGGATCCGGCCGGCGCTGGTGTGGGGCTGGGCGATGAACCCTTCCTCCTCCAGCACCGCCATGTCGTTGCGCACGGTGGCCGGCGAGACGCCGAGGTTGTGCCGCTCGGTGAGGGCCTTGGAGCCGACGGGCTCCTCCGTCCCGACGTAGTCCTGGACGATGGCGCGCAGCACCTCGAGTCTGCGTTCGCTGAGCATCGCGCGCACCTCCAGCTGATTCGTCGTGGTCCGGTGGGGTCCGGCCCGGTTCGGTGGTGGTTGCCTGGCACTCGCCACTGGGGAGTGCCAATCCCCCGGGCCAGTGTACGGCGGGGAGGTACACACCTAGCAAGGGCGGCCGGACAGGGTAGTGCTCCACGGCACGGCGACGACCTCGCTGGTCGCTCCCGGATCCCCGGGATAGCGTCGCCGCATGGACGTCGCTTGGGAAGACTTCGGGTGGGAGCGGCTGGCGGACGGGGTCGGCCGCTGCCGCCTGCCCGTCTGGGACGCGACGGCCGGCGTGGTCGCCGGCGACGGTTCGGTGCTCCTCTACGACACGGGCTCGACGCTCCGCGAGGGCGCCGCCCTGCGCACCCGGATCGAGTCCCTCCTGGGCGGGCGCCGTGTGACCCATATCGCGCTCAGCCACCCCCACTTCGATCATGTGCTGGGCACGGCCGCGTTCTCCGCGGTGCGGGTCTACGGGGCGGTGGGCGTCGACCAGGTGCTCGTCCGCGAGCGGGACGCGCTGCGCGACGACGCCGTCCGGCACGGCCTGGCACCCGTCGACGCCGCGCGGGCCACGGACGTGCTGGTGGCGCCGCAGCACATGGTCTCCGGCGAGTGGACCCTGGACCTCGGCGGCAGGCAGGTCCTGCTCGCGAACGTCGGCCCCGGGCACACCGGGCACGACCTCGCCCTGCTCGTGCCCGGCACGGCCACCGAGCCCGAGATCGTCTTCTGCGGCGACCTGGTGGAGGAGTCGGGCGACCCGCAGGCGGGCCCCGACGCGATCCCCTCGCGGTGGCCCGCGGCGCTGGACCGGCTGCTGGCGCTGGGCGGCGAGGACGCGGTTTACGTACCGGGGCACGGCGCGGTGGTGGACGCGGCCTTCGTACGCGCTCAACGGGATGAGCTGGCCCGGCGGTTCGGGGTGTCGTAGCGTCTGCGGAATGCGCAGCCACAGCCCTGACCTCACCCCTCCGTGGCTGCGTCCTCCGGGGGCGCCCCCCGGCCCCCGGCAACGGCCGGTCCGAGCCCGTCCGCGAGAAGGAGCCCCGTGCGCAGCTACAGCCCTGACCTCACCCCTCCGTGGAAGCGGCGCGCGGCGGTGCCCGAGGTACCCGCCGAGCCGGATCTGGTCGTGGAGGAGGTCGCGACGGGCTTCTGCGGGGCGGTGATCGGCTGCGAGGCGGGGACGGTGACGCTGGAGGACCGCTTCGGCAAGCACCGGGTGTTCCCGCTGGAGCCACGGGGCTTTCTGCTGGAGGGCAAGGTCGTCACCCTGGTGCGGCCGGCCGCCGGCGCGCCGGCGCGGCCGGTGCGTACGGCCTCCGGCTCGCTCGCCGTCCCCGGCGCCCGGGCCAGGGTCGCCCGCGCGGGCCGCATCTATGTGGAGGGCCGGCACGACGCGGAGCTGGTCGAGAGGGTGTGGGGCGACGATCTGCGCATCGAGGGGGTGGTCGTCGAGTACCTGGAGGGCGTCGACGACCTGCCCGCCGTGGTCGCGGACTTCTCTCCGGCGGCCGACGCACGCCTGGGCGTGCTCGTCGACCACCTGGTGCCGGGCTCCAAGGAGTCCCGTATCGCGGCCTCCGTCACCGACCCGCATGTGCTGGTGGTCGGCCACCCGTACATCGATGTGTGGGAGGCGGTGAAGCCGTCCTCCCTCGGCATCCCGGCGTGGCCGTCCGTGCCGCTCGGGCAGGACTGGAAGACGGGTGTGTGCCGGGCTCTCGGCTGGCCGGACAACACGGGCGCGGCCTGGCAGCACATCCTGTCCCGGGTCGGCAGCTACAGGGACCTGGAGCCGGCGCTGCTCGGGAGGGTGGAGGAGCTGATCGACTTCGTCACGGCGTAGGCGCGTCCGGCGTTCAGTCCACCAGGGCCCGGACGACGCCGTCCGCGAGGAGCCGCCCGCGCAGGGTGAGCACCGCGCGGCCAGCCTCGTACGGCCCGGGCTGCAGGAGCCCGTCGGCGAGGGCACGCCCGGACGCCTCCAGGCCCGCCGCGCGCAGCAGCGACAGCGGTACGCCTTCGCGCAGTCGCAGTTCGAGGAGGATGCGCTCGACGCGCTGGTCCTCGGCGGCGAGGACCTCCCGCCCGGCGCCCGGTGACCGTCCCTCCCCCAGGGCCGCCGCGTACGCCCCCGGATGCTTCACGTTCCACCAGCGCACGCCCCCGACGTGGCTGTGCGCGCCCGGCCCGGCTCCCCACCAGTCCGCGCCGCGCCAGTACAGCTCGTTGTGCAGGCAGCGCCCTGCCTCCGAGGTGGCCCAGTTCGAGACCTCGTACCAGGCGAAGCCCGCGCCCGACAGCACGTCCTCGGCGATCAGATACCGGTCGGCGTGCACATCGTCGTCGGTCATCGGCACCTCGCCGCGCCGGATGCGCCGTGCGAGCTGCGTGCCCTCCTCGACGATCAGCGCGTACGCGCTCACATGGTCGGGGCCGGCCGCGATCGCCGCGTCGAGCGAGGCCCGCCAGTCGTCGTCGGTCTCGCCCGGCGTGCCGTAGATCAGGTCCAGGTTCACGTGGTCGAAGCCCGCCGCGCGTGCCTCGGCGACGCATGCCTCGGGCCGTCCGGGCGTGTGTGTGCGGTCGAGCACCTTCAGCACGTGCTGCCGTGCGCTCTGCATGCCGAACGACACCCGGTTGAAGCCGCCCGCCCGCAGCTCCGCCAGATACGCGGGGTCGACGGACTCCGGGTTCGCCTCCGTGGTCACCTCGGCGTCGTCGGCGAGGCCGAACTCCTCCCGCACCGCGGCCAGCATCCGTACGAGGTCGGCGGCGGCCAGCAGCGTCGGCGTGCCGCCGCCCACGAAGATCGTGCGCACCTGCCGCGGATCGTCGCCGAGCACCTTGCGGGCGAGCCGGATCTCCTCGACGAGGGTGTCGGCGTAGTTGTCGCGGGAGGCGAGCACACCGCCGCTGCCGCGCAGCTCGGTCGCGGTGTAGGTGTTGAAGTCGCAGTAGCCGCAGCGCGTGGCGCAGTACGGGACGTGCAGATAGAACCCGAGGGGCCGCTCGCCCGCGCCCGCGAGGGCGTGCGGGGGCAGCGCCCCGTCGTGGGGCATGGGCTCACCATCAGGCAGTACGGAAGGCATACGCCCCATTGTCCGCTACCGCGGAGGTCACCTGGCCTGGAGCACCAGCAGGGCGAGGTCGTCGCCCGGCGGGGTGTCGGCGAAGGTGTGCACCGCCTGCCTTATGCGGTCGGCGACGCTCTGCGCGCTGAGCCCGGCGCACTCGGCGAAGGCCCGCGCCAGCCCGTCGCCGTCGTCGAACATGCGCTGCCCGGAGCGCCGCTCGGTGACCCCGTCGGTGACGCAGAGCAGCGTGTCGCCGGGTTCCAGTTCGAAAGTCCGACTCTCGTACGCGGCGTCGTCGACGACCCCGAGGAGCAGCTGGGAGGTGGCGGCCGGGCGGACCGTTCCGTCGGGGCGCAGCAGCAGCGGGAGCGGGTGACCGGCGCAGGCGAGGGTGCAGCGGACGCCGTGGCCGCCGGGGAGCGGCGTGAGCTCCCCGTACAGGAGGGACAGGAAGCGCGGCTGCGGCTGGTCGTACGCGGCGCTCTCGTAGGCGGCCGCGTCCCCCGCCGAACCGGCCACCATGAGCGCGGCCGCCTCTGCCGCCTCGGTGGCCTCGTCCAGGAGGAGGCCGTTCAGCCGGTCCAGGACGTCGCCGACCTGGTAGCCCTCGCGGGCGAGGAGACGCAGCCAGGGGCGGGCGAGGCCGGTGACGACGGCGGCCTCGGGGCCGCTGCCCTGGACGTCGCCGAGCATGAAGCACCAGCGACCGCCGCTGCCCGCGGGAAAGATGTCGTAGAAGTCGCCGCCCGCGAGGCCCTCGTCGCTGGGCTCGTAGACGAGCGAGCTGTCGACGCCCGGGATCTGTGCGACCTGGGCGGGCAGCAGTCCGCGCTGGAGCACCCGGCTGATGGTGGCCTGCCGGGTGTAGGCGCGGGCGGCGCCGATCGCGAGGCCCACGCGGCGGGCGAAGTCCTCGATCAGCGGGGTGGCTTCGGCGGGGACGCCGGCGCCGGGGACGCCGGGGGCGCCGTGACGTCCGAGCAGCAGCACGCCGAGGCGCCGTGCGCCGGCGGTCAGCCGGAAGGCCACGGCGCTGCCTCCCGGGCCCGCCTCGCCTTCCGCGGTCTCGGGCCATGCGACGGGGACGGTGACGGCCGTGCCGCGCACGTCGTCCGCCAATGACGGCGGATTCTTCAGCAGGGCCGTGCGCAGGCTCTCGGTGACGGACTCGTCGGCGTGCCACACCCTCGCCAGCCGGGGCGCGGGTCCCGCCTCGCCGTCCAGCCAGACGGCGCACCAGTCGGCGAGCCGGGGCACCAGGAGCTGACCGGCCAGCGCCGTGACCATGTCCTCGTCGAGCTGCCCGGCGAGCAGGTCGGACGCCTCGGCGAGGAACGACAGTGCGCCCCTGCCGGTCCAGTCGCGTTCGTCCTTGACCGCCCTGCGCGGCACCGGGGCGAGCAGTTCGGCCAGCGGCCCGCGCTGGGCCAGGCCCGCCAACCCCGCCGCTCCCGCCATCCCCGCCGCTCCCGCCCGGCTCGTCCCGCCGTTCGCGCCGGCCGGGCCTGTGGCGCCGCCGCCGTCGAGGGCGAGCCGCGCCCAGACCGTCTTGAGCCCCGGGCGGTAGGTGATCCCCCAGGACCGGGCCAGCGCGGCGACGAGATGCAGCCCGCGCCCGTACTCGGGCTCTCCCGACGCGGCGCCGGGGTCAGGCGCGTCGGCGCGCACCGCCCGCGTCGGATGGTGGTCGGACACCTCGACGACGAGCGAGGCCGGGTCGTCGTCGCCGGCCCCGTCGAGGCGTACGAGGACCTTCACGCCGGTCCCGGCGTGGACGACGGCGTTGGTGACCAGCTCGCTCACGACGAGCACGGCGTCGTCGGCGAGCCGGTCCGCCCCGCGCGTGGCCACCATCCCCAGCCGGGTCCAGTCCGCGAGCGCGCCCCGGACGAACCGCCGGGCGGCGGACGCCGCCGACGGGTTCCCGGCCAGGCTGGTGCGTGCCACGGCCCGCGCGTCGCCGCGCTGGGAGAGCAGGTGCACCGAGCGGTGAGTGGTCTCCTGCTGGATCGGAACGGACCCCACGCTTCGGCTCCTGTCCGGCTCTGGCGCGCCCGTGAACGAACTGAGGACACGGACAGAGTGACAGAAAGATTCCGCGCATAAGCGCCGAGTCATCGAAGTGCCTGGACACGGGCACACCCGGATGAGCGAATTCCGCATTGCTCCACGGCACGGAGGCGGTCGCGACATGCTCCGCGACCGCCTCCGTGCCGTGACGAGTGGCGGGCTACGCCTCGCGCGACCCCTCGTACATCGACTCGATGAGGTCCTTGTACTCGCGCTCGACGACCGGGCGCTTCAGCTTCAGACTGGGCGTCAGTTCGCCGTGCTCGATGTCCAGGTCGCGCGGCAGCAGGCGGAACTTCTTGATGGTCTGCCAGCGCTGCAGCCCCTCGTTGAGGCGCTGCACGTAGCCCGCGATGAGCTGCTCGGTCTGCGGGGCGGCGACGACCTCGGCGTACGCCTTGCCGTCCAGGCCGTTCTCCTTGGCCCAGCCGAGGATCGACGGCTCGTCGAGGGCGATGAGGGCGGTGCAGAAGTTCCGGTCGGCGCCGTGGACCAGGATGTTGGAGACGAAGGGGCAGACGGCCTTGAACTGGCCCTCGACCTCGGCCGGGGCGATGTACTTGCCGCCGGAGGTCTTGATCAGGTCCTTCTTGCGGTCGGTGATCTTCAGATAGCCGTCGGCCGACAGCTCGCCGATGTCACCGGTGTGGAACCAGCCGTCGGCCTCCAGGACCTCGGCGGTCTTCTCCGGCAGTCCGTGGTAGCCCTGCATGATGCCGGGGCCGCGCAGCAGGATCTCGCCGTCGTCGGCGATGCGCACCTCGCAGCCGGGCAGCGGCTTTCCGACGGTGCCGGTGCGGTACGCCTCGCCCGGGTTCACGAAGGAGGCGGCGCTGGACTCGGTGAGGCCGTACCCCTCCAGGATGTGGATGCCCGCACCGGCGAAGAAGAAGCCGATCTCGGGCGCGAGGGCCGCCGATCCGGAGACGGCGGCGCGCAGCCGGCCGCCGAACGCCTCGCGGAGCTTGGAGTAGACGAGCGCGTCGGCGACCTTGTGCTTGGCGGTCAGGCCGAAGGAGGCCGACGCGGTGCCGGTGCGGCGGAAGGTGTCCTGGGACTCCTTGGCGTAGGCGCGGGCGACGTCGGCGGCCCACTGGAAGATCTTGTACTTGGCGCCGCCGCCGGCCCGTGCCTTGGCGGCGACACCGTTGTAGACCTTCTCGAAGATGCGGGGGACGGCCGCCATGTAGGTCGGCTGGACGACGGGCAGATTCTCGATGATCTTGTCGACGCGGCCGTCGACCGCCGTGACGTGACCGACCTCGATCTGACCGGAGGTCAGCACCTTGCCGAAGACGTGCGCGAGCGGCAGCCAGAGGTACTGGACGTCGTCCTTGGTGACCAGGCCGGTCGCGGCGATGGCCTTGGCCATGTACGACCAGTTGTCGTGCGGCAGCCGGACGCCCTTGGGACGGCCCGTGGTACCCGAGGTGTAGATGAGGGTGGCGAGCTGCTCGGAGGTGATCGCCTCGACCCGCTCCTTGACGGCGCTCGGGTGCTTGGCGAGGTACTCGGCGCCGCGCGCCTCCAGGTCGGCGAGGGAGACCACCCAGCCCTCGGGGTCGCCCGCGGCCGGCTCGGCGGCCGCGGCGTCGATCACGACGACGTGCTTGAGCTCGGGCAGCTCGGCGCGCTTCTCGCGGGCCTTGGCGAGCTGGGCGGCGTCCTCCGCGATCAGCACGCGGCTCTCGGAGTCGGCGAGGATGAAGGCGGACTCGTCGGCGTTGGTCTGCGGGTACACCGTCGTGGTGGCCGCGCCGGCGCACAGGATGCCGAGGTCGGCGAGGATCCACTCGACGCGGGTGGCGGAGGCGAGCGCGACCCGCTCCTCGGACCGTACGCCCAGGTCGATCAGTCCGGCGGCGATGGCGTAGACGCGCTCGGCGGCCTCACCCCAGCTCAGGGACTTCCAGTCGTCGGGACCCTGTCCGGAGGCGGACGGGACCGGATAGCGGTAGGCCTCCGCGTCGGGAGTGGCCGCCACGCGCTGGACGAAGAGCGTCGCCACGGAGGGCGGTCGGTTCTCGATCTGGGTCTGTGTGTCGCTCACGACATCCTCCGGGCCTGCTGCGGCTTTGCTGCACGACTGTGCACGTCTCTGCACGCGTGGCTGTCTGCATCTGGACGAATGATTGGTTGCACGAGTGACTGACTGGCTGGACTGACTGGCTTGGAGACGGCTGGCTGAAGGCACCGGTCGCCACCGCCGCGATTGTTTAACTCGCGAGTAACCACCGAGCCTGATCAGGGTAGAGCGCCCGGCTCCGCCACGTAAGAGGCCGCGGGCTGCCGCTTCATAACGAACAGGCCCCCGCGCCGGAGCGCAGGGGCCTGTGGGATGTGGCGGCCGAATGGGGCGATCGGCGCTTCCAAGGTGCCCGACGGTGATCACACCGCCACTCTGCCGCACCTTCCCGCCGGTTACTTCTTGGTCTTGCCGCCCGCGGAGTCGTCACTGGAGAGCACCGCGATGAACGCCTCCTGCGGAACCTCCACGGAACCGACCATCTTCATCCGCTTCTTGCCCTCCTTCTGCTTCTCCAGCAGCTTCCGCTTACGGGAGATGTCACCGCCGTAGCACTTGGCGAGGACGTCCTTGCGGATGGCGCGGATGGTCTCGCGGGCGATGACCCGGGAGCCGATGGCGGCCTGGATCGGCACCTCGAAGGCCTGCCGCGGGATGAGCTCCCTGAGCTTGGCGACGAGCCGCACACCGTAGGCGTACGCCGCGTCCTTGTGGGTGATCGCCGAGAACGCGTCGACCTTGTCGCCGTGCAGCAGGATGTCGACCTTCACCAGCTGGGCGCCCTGCTCGCCGGTGGGCTCGTAGTCGAGCGAGGCGTAGCCGCGGGTCTTGGACTTCAGCTGGTCGAAGAAATCGAAGACGATCTCGGCCAGGGGGAGGGTGTAGCGGATCTCGACCCGGTCCTCGGAGAGGTAGTCCATGCCGAGCAGCACACCGCGGCGGTTCTGGCAGAGCTCCATGATCGAGCCGATGAACTCGCTCGGCGCGAGGATCGTCGCCCGCACGACCGGCTCGAAGACCTCGTCGATCTTGCCCTCGGGGAACTCGCTCGGGTTGGTGACGATGTGCTCGCCGCCGTCCTCCATGACCACCCGGTAGACCACGTTCGGCGCGGTCGCGATCAGGTCGAGGCCGAACTCGCGCTCCAGCCGCTCGCGGATCACGTCGAGGTGGAGCAGACCGAGGAAGCCGACGCGGAAGCCGAAGCCGAGCGCGGCGCTGGTCTCCGGTTCGTAGACGAGGGCGGCGTCGTTGAGCTGCAGCTTGTCCAGGGCGTCACGCAGCTCCGGGTAGTCCGAGCCGTCCAGCGGGTAGAGGCCGGAGAACACCATCGGCTTGGGGTCCTTGTAGCCGCCGAGGGCCTCGGTGGCGCCCTTGTGCAGGGTCGTGATGGTGTCACCGACCTTGGACTGGCGGACGTCCTTCACACCGGTGATGAGGTAGCCGACCTCGCCGACGCCGAGACCGTCGGCCGGGAGCATCTCCGGGGAGTTGGTGCCGATCTCCAGCAGCTCGTGCGTGGCGCCGGTGGACATCATCCTGATGCGCTCGCGCTTGTTCAGCTGGCCGTCGATGACTCGTACGTAGGTGACGACGCCGCGGTAGGAGTCGTAGACGGAGTCGAAGATCATCGCGCGGGCGGGGGCGTCCTTGACACCGACCGGTGCGGGAACGTCCTTGACGACGCGGTCGAGCAGCGCCTCCACCCCCAGGCCCGTCTTGGCCGAGACCTTGAGCACGTCGGAGGGGTCGCAGCCGATGAGGTTCGCGAGCTCCTCGGAGAACTTCTCGGGCTGCGCGGCCGGCAGGTCGATCTTGTTGAGGACCGGGACGATGGTGAGGTCGTTCTCCATCGCGAGATAGAGGTTGGCCAGCGTCTGCGCCTCGATGCCCTGGGCGGCGTCCACCAGCAGGACCGTGCCCTCGCAGGCGGCGAGCGAGCGCGACACCTCGTAGGTGAAGTCGACGTGCCCCGGGGTGTCGATCATGTTGAGGATGTGGGTGCTGCCCTGACCCTCGCCCGTGGTGGGCGCCCACGGCAGACGAACCGCCTGGGACTTGATCGTGATGCCGCGCTCACGCTCGATGTCCATACGGTCGAGGTACTGAGCGCGCATCTGCCGCTGCTCGACCACGCCGGTCAGCTGGAGCATCCGGTCGGCAAGCGTGGACTTGCCGTGGTCGATGTGCGCGATGATGCAGAAGTTGCGGATCAGCGCCGGGTCGGTACGGCTCGGCTCGGGCACATGCATAGGGGTCGCGGGCACGCAGGGTCCTGATTCTTGAGCGCCGGGCGCTCGTGTCTCGGGTCGATGTCGGACGTGTCGGATCGATACGCAGCCTCCATGGTCCCACGCCTGCGGGGCTGCGCCCGGTTTGGGCCGGTCGCACGGCGGCTGGTAGCCTGGGCAGCTGTGTCTCTTGCCCTCTCAGCCTGAGACACACCCCTGGAAAAACATCGAACCTGAAAAGGCTCTTTCGTGGCGAACATCAAGTCCCAGATCAAGCGGAACAAGACGAACGAGAAGGCGCGCCTGCGTAACAAGGCCGTCAAGTCCTCGCTCAAGACCGCGATCCGCAAGGCCCGTGAGGCTGCCGCCGCGGGTGACGTCGAGAAGGCCACCGTGGCCGCTCGCGAGGCGTCCCGCAAGCTCGACAAGGCTGTCTCGAAGGGTGTCATCCACAAGAACGCCGCCGCCAACAAGAAGTCGGCGCTGGCGTCCAAGGTTGCCTCCCTCCAGGGCTGAGCACTCCTTGAAGTACCCCGGCGAAATCCCCACTCGGGATGACGCGCCGGACGACTTGATCGCCGGAACGGACCAGGCGGGCCCTCTCTTCCGCCCCTGACCGGCACCCCCGGGTCTGCACGCGGCCTGCGTTCGCCACGCGGGTGCGGACCCCCTGCTCTACCCGAAGGCCCCGCCTCCGTCCTTCCCCAGGACGTCGGGCGGGGCCTTCGGCGTGCACGGGGAACCGTGCACGGGAGCCGATTACGGAGCTGGGGTCCGGACGGGGCATTGACGGGGTCGGGACGAGGTCGGGACGGGGTCAGTCGCGGGCGGCGACCGGGGCCTCGGCCAGAGGACCGGCCCCGGTCACGGGCGCGCTTGGCGCGGCGGCACGGACGCCCACCCTCGTACAGGGCCGCACTCGGACGTACTCAGGCGCACTCGGGCGTACTCGGGCGTCCGGCAACGCCGCGAAGCGCCGTGCCGGGCGTCGCGAGCCGGTGAGCCTTTCCGGTCAGGGCACTAGCGCTGGCCGTGTCGGGAGCGGGCCGCGTGGGCGATCGTGACCACGGCCTTCTCCAGCGCGTACTCCGGATCGTCCCCGCCGCCCTTGACGCCCGCGTCCGCCTCGGCCACCGCCCGCAGGGCGATAGCCACCCCGTCCGGTGTCCAGCCGCGCATCTGCTGCCGCACCCGGTCGATCTTCCACGGCGGCATGCCCAGCTCACGCGCAAGATCGGCGGGCCGCCCGCCCCGTGCGGAGGAGAGCTTGCCGATCGCCCGCACCCCCTGGGCCAGCGCGCTGGTGATCAGCACCGGAGCGACGCCCGTCGACAGGGACCACCTCAGCGCCTCCAGCGCCTCCGCTGTACGCCCCTCCACCGCCCGGTCGGCGACGGTGAAACTGGAGGCTTCCGCGCGCCCCGTGTAGTACCGCCCGACGACCGCCTCGTCGATCGTCCCGTCCACGTCCGCGACGAGCTGCGACACCGCGCTCGCCAGCTCCCGCAGATCACTGCCGATGGAGTCGACCAGCGCCTGGCATGCTTCCGGCGTCGCCGACCGCCCCAGCGCCCGGAACTCGGACCGCACGAACGTCAGCCGCTCAGCCGGCTTCGTCGTCTTGGGACATGCCACCTCGCGCGCGCCCGCCTTGCGCGCCGCGTCCAGCAGGCCCTTCCCCTTCGCCCCGCCGGCGTGCAGCAGGACCAGGGTGATCTCATCGGCGGGCGCTTCGACGTACGCCTTGATGTCCTTGACCGTGTCGGCGGACAGATCGTGCGCGTTGCGCACCACGACGACCTTGCGCTCCGCGAAGAGCGAGGGGCTCGTCAGCTCGGCGAGCGTGCCCGGCTGGAGCTGGTCCGGGGCGAGGTCGCGCACATCCGTGTCCGCGTCCGCGGCCCTCGCCGCCTCCACGACCTGCCGCACGGCGCGGTCCAGCAGCAGATCCTCCTGGCCCACGGCGAGCGTGACGGGGGCGAGGGGGTCGTCGTTGGTGTTCTTCCTGGTGGCCATCGCGGTCCAGCATCGCACGGGGCACGGACACCGGCCGCACCCCCGCGGGCAGGGCTACGGCTTCTCCCGCCAGCCGTCCCAGTCCGCGACGAGCTCGTCCAGCGCGGCCGCGTCCAGCCGGCCCTCCGGATCCTCGACGACCACCAGCCACTGGGCGTCCTCGGCGTCGTCCTCACCCGCCAGCGCGTCCCGGACCAGCCGAGGCTCGTCGGCCACGGCGAACCGGTCCCCCACGGTCTTGGCCACCTCCTCCGCGGCCTCGCGGTCGGGCAGCACCAGCACATGTCTCACATCGTCCACCGCCACATTGTGCCGTCCTCCGGGACCCCTCAGGCACTCGGCCGGCGGACCTCCGGAACCCGGTCGAGCACCACTCCGAAGTGGTCCCGGTAGGCGGCCAGCACCTCCGCGTCGTCTCCGAGCCGCCGCTCCTTCCTCTCCCCGTGCACCGTCGTGACCAGCTTCCGTCCGGTAAGGGTGACCCGCCCTTCCCCGGTGAGCCGGGAGCAGACGAGGGACTGGGTGAAGTGGGAGGCGGGCGACGTGCGGTGGTACCAGGCACCGACCTCGAAGTCCGCCAGCACCCGCGGCCGCAGGTCCACCCGGAACTGCGGTTTGCCGTCCCGCAGCACGTCGACATCGCCCCCGGGCGCCTCGGTCAGCCGGAACGTACCCGCCGGGTCGCTCTGCTCGCCCCGCTCCTCCAGCAGGAGAGGACGGTGGCTGTGGTCGCCGAAGCCCACGTCCGCCAGCCAGGGCCCGGTGCCGTCCACGGTCTCCACCCGCAGGGTGAGGTGGTCGTACGGGATGCCGAGCCGGCCGCTCTCCCCGAACACCCGGCCCTGGAGCAGGGTGACGCGGAAGCCCAGCGCACTCAGCAACACCGCGAACGCCCCGTTGAGTTCGTAGCAGAACCCGCCGCGTCGGGCCTCCACGACCTTGTCGAGCAGCGCCTTGTCCTCCAGGACCATGTTCTCGCCCAGATGGATCGAGAGATTCTCGAACGGAACGGACCGCAGATGCCGGAGCTGGAGCTCGCGCAGCGCCTCGGCGTCCGCCCGCCCAGGGCGCGTGGCTCCGATACGGCGGAGATACGCGTCGACGAACTCGGCTTGCCCGGGCGCCGACGGCTGCGATGTGGTGTCCATGGATGCAGTCTCGCCGTGGACGGCCCGCCCGCGCCATGCGCCGATGGTCCTCGTCCCATCGGCGGAGGAGTCTGCGCCCGCTGTCCCGATCCGCCCTTGTGCGGCGCCCCCGGCATCCCCCTGGCGTCACCGCCCTGCGGTCCCCGGCTCAGCCGGGCCGGGCCGCACCCCGCGGTACGGCCTGCAGCTGATCACCCGCTCCCGTCACGGCGACAGCCCCGTCCCTGTCCGTACGGAGCACCGCCGCGCCCTGAGCCCGCAGTGTGTCGATGATGCGGGCCGACGGATGGCCGTAGGTGTTGGGGCCGCAGGAGATCAGGGCGAGCCGCGGACGGGCACCGGCCAGCAGGCCGGGGTGCTGGAACGGCGAGCCATGGTGGGCGACCTTGAGGACGTCCACCGGCGGGAGCGCCGGGTGGGCCCGTATGAGCCCTTGCTGGGCCGGAGGTTCCAGATCTCCGAGGAGGAGCAGCGAAGGGCCGTCGGCGACCCGGACGAACAGCACGACACTCGCGTCGTTCGGCCCCTCGGGCGGCGGCCCGGGGCCCGCAGTCGGCCACAGCACCCGCCAGTCCAGCCGCCCCGCCCTGCGGCGCTCCCCCGCCGCCGCACGGATCACGGGCACTCCGGCAGCCTCCGCCGTGCGCCGCACGAACGCCGCTTGCCCGGGCGGCTCTTCGAGCGTCGTCGTCTGGACCGCGCCGACGGTCCTGCCGCGCAGCACACCGGACAGCCCGGCGACATGGTCGGCGTGGAAGTGCGTCAGCAGCAGGAGAGGGATCCGGGTGACGCCGAGCTCGTGCAGGCACCGGTCGATGAGCACCGGGTCCGGTCCGGCGTCCACGACCACCGCCGCGCCGTCCCCGGCCGCGAGCACGGTGGCGTCGCCCTGGCCCACTTCGCACATCGCGAACGCCCAACCCGGCGGCGGCCATCCGGTGATGGCCCGGGTGAGCGGCGCGGGGCGCACGACGGCCAGCACCAGCAGCAGGGCACAGGGAGCGGCGAGCCAGGGCTGCCGCAGCACCACCCTGCGGGCGGCCAGGACCAGGAGAGCGGTGACCGCGGCCAGCAGCAGCCCGCCCCGCCAGCCGCCCGGCCAGTCGACCTGCGCCCCTGGAAGGGAGGCGCCGGTGCGGGCCACGCCGGCGATCCACTCCGCGGGCCAGCCCGCGCACTTGGCCAGCATCTCGGCCACCGGTATCGCCACCGGCGCCATGGCGAGCGCCGTGAAGCCGAGGACCGTGGCGGGCGCAACCGCGAGCTCGGCGAACAGGTTGCAGGGGATCGCGACGAGGCTGACCCGTGCTGCGAACACGGCCACCACCGGAGCGCACACCGCCTGCGCCGCGGCGGCTGCAGCCAGTGCCTCGGCGGGCCGCCCCGGCACACCGTGCCTTTGCAGTGCCTCGCTCCAGCGCGGTGCGATGGTCAGCAGGGCGCCGGTGGCCAGCACGGACAGCAGGAATCCGTAGGCAACGGCCAGCCGTGGGTCGTACAGGACGAGCAGCAGCACGGCTCCCGCCAGTGCCGGGATCAGTGATCTGCGGCGGCCGGTACCGATCGCGAGCAGGGTGATCAGTCCGCAGGCCGCTGCCCGCATGACGCTCGGATCGGGGCGGCACACCACCACGAATGCGAGCGTGAGTCCCCCGCCGAGCAGTGCCGTGGCACGGAGCGAGATGCCCAGCCGTGGTGCCAGCCCTCCCCGCTCCGCCCGAAGTGCCCGGCCCGGAGGCCCGACGAGCAGGAACAGCACGACCGTCAGGTTGCTGCCGGACACAGCCAGTAGATGAGTCAGGTCGGTCGCCTCGAACGCGTCGTACAGCTCGGGGTCGATCCGGGACGTGTCCCCGACGACGAGTCCGGGGAGCAGGGCGCGGGCGTCGGCGTCCAGGCCGTCGGTCGCGCGGCGCAGTCCGGCGCGCAGTTCACCGGCGGTCCGCTGCACCGCGGTCGGCGGTCCGGTGATCCGGGGCGGCCCACTGCCCCGGGCCTTGAGGACCGCGGCGAATCTGGTGTCGCCCTGCAGCGGCGGCTCCGAGCGGGCGGCCAGCACCAGCCGTGTCGACGGCAGCAGCCGCATCCATTCCCCCGTCGCGGCACCCGGTCGGGCGATCACCAGGACCGGCGCCCGTGTGGCCACCGCGGCCTCGTCCGGCGTTGTCACCCGGGTGACCTCCGCCGGCAGGGCGACCGCGGTTCCCGTCAGGTGTGCTCCCCTGATCCGCGGCCGGAGGGGGCGCGGGTCGCCCGTGACCGTCAACTCCACCGTGATGCGCCCGTACCGGCCTGCTGCTGCCGGCACCGGCCCCCGGTACAGATCCGCCGCGCACAGTCCCCCGGCGGCCGCTCCCGCGGCGGAGCAGAGCAGCACAGCGGCGCCCGCGACCCGATGCGCGGAGCCCGGCCGCGTCCGCCGCCGTAAGCCGCGCACCAGCAGGGGTGCCAGCAGTACGGCGGCGCCGGTGAGGCAGACCGTGACCACCGTGGCCGGCCAGGGCGGCCGGACGGACAGGCCGAGGGCTGCCGCGCCCCACGCCGCCAGCGCGGGCAGGACCAGACGGAGGTCGACCGGGCCTTCCTGCCGTGGGTCGGACGTGCCCGCCCGACGGCGGGTCACCGGGCGAACCGCTCGGCGCGTCATGGCCGTACCAGGGACTGGAGGTCCGCAAACCGGCGATCGCCGATCCCGTCGACGTCGCGCAGTTCGTCCACGGAGCGGAAACCGCCGTGCTCGGTCCGGTAGTCGACGATGTGCTGGGCCAGCACGGGGCCGACTCCGGGCAGTGTGTCGAGCTGCTCGGCGGTCGCGCTGTTCAGGCTGACCGGCCCGGGGGCCTGCCCGGGCGCGGCTCCGCCGACCTGTCCGGGGACGCCGGCTCCGGGTGGCGCGGCAACGCCCACCACCACCTGCTCGCCGTCCATCAGCACACGCGCCCGGTTGAGCCCGGTGATGTCCGTGCCCGCTCTGACCCCGCCCGCCGCGCGCAACGCGTCGGCGACCCGCGAACCGGCAGGCAGGCGGAGGACGCCCGGACGCCGTACCTTGCCGCTGACGTCGACGACGATCCTGGCGCCGGCCGGGGCCTCGGGTGGCTGCCCCGGCGAGGACTCCGGCTCGGGTCCGGGAGGCACGGACACGGCGGGACGGCTCTCACGGACCAGTTGCGGCGCATGCACGGGCTCCGGGCGTCCGGTCCAGAAGTGCTGCACGGCGAAGCCGACGCCCACCACGAGCACGACCGCCAGCGCCGCCAGTGTCCTCGCCTCCAGCCCGCACCTGAGCTGGATCCACAGCGGGAGCCGCTCCCGCAGCACGATCCTCCCGCGCTCCCGCACCGACAGCTCGGGCGTGGACCGCAGGGGCGCCGAAGCCTCTGGTGCGAGTGTGCGAAACCCGCCCCGCGCGGACCCACTCCCTGCCTGCGCGTCGGCCGAGGCCAGCGTCATCGTCCGATGGCCAGGCCGATGAGAGGGGGCAGGCCGATGAGCAGCCGGCCGAAGGACAGCAGGCGGACGAGGTGCGGGCGGATGGGCAGTGGGCCCATGGGCAGCCGGACGGAGAGCCACCCGTCTCGGCCGGACCACCGGCCCGCCCGGTGGTCCGGGTAAGCCCTGCGCGTCCGGTACGCCTTGGCCGTCCTTGCTGTCCCGGCTACCCCGGCTGTCCCGGCCGTCCTGTGTGTCCGGCCTCTGCGGGGAATCCGGGGGGCCTGGAGCCCTCAGCGGCTCGGTGCCCGGGCCGACTGCCGCCCCCGACCGCTGGAACAGCGCATCCGCGCGCCCACGCAGGGACGGCACCGATGGAGACCCTGGCGGCGGCCCCGGCAGGGGCGAGGCAAGGGATCCGGACCCCGGGCGTCTGGCCCGCAGGCGCCGTCGGCTGTGGCGGGCACGCCCGTCCGAGGCCGGGGCTCGGCCCGGCCCGCTCGTCGCGGAGTGTGATCGATGAGTCATGCCACAGGACGTTAGGCACATCCGCCCGAGCCCGCCGAGAAGGCCCGATTCCGGTGGATGACGGGCCTGTTGTGGACAACTCCGTCACCCGCAGGAGCGACTCCTCACACGGGGACAATGGTGCGAGCGACCCCGGGGGAAGCCGCGGCCCTGCTCACCGGGGAGAGACCACGGCCCCGAGCAGTCCCGGCCCCGTGTGCGCCCCGATCACCGCGCCGACTTCGCTGACATGCAGTTCGGCGAGGTTGGGCACGCGCTCGCGCAGTCGCTCCGCCAGGGTCGACGCCCTTTCCGGGGCCGCGAGATGGTGCACCGCGATGTCGACCCGGCCCGTGCCCGCCCGTTCGGCGACGATCTCCTCCAGCCGGGCGATCGCCTTCGATGCCGTGCGGACCTTTTCCAGCAGTTCGATCCGGCCGCCGTCGAGCTGGAGGAGCGGCTTCACCGCGAGCGCCGAGCCGAGCAGGGCCTGCGCTGCGCCGATGCGGCCGCCGCGGCGCAGATAGTCGAGGGTGTCGACGTAGAAGTAGGCGGAGGTCGCAGCCGCCCGCTTCTCGGCCGCGGTCACCGCCTCGTCCAGGGTGCCGCCCGAGTCCGCCGACTCAGCCGCTGCGAGGGCGCAGAAGCCCAGGGCCATCGCGACCATTCCGGTGTCCACGACCCGCACCGGAACGGGCGCCTCACGCGCCGCCAGCGCCGCCGCGTCGTAGGTGCCGGAGAATTCGGAGGACAGGTGCAGGGAAACGATGCTGCTCGCCCCCGCCTCGGCCGTCGCCCGGTAGGCCGCGGCGAACGTCTCCGGGCTCGGCCGGGATGTCGTCACGGAGCGCCGCTTCTGGAGGGCGACGGCGAGCGAGCGGGCCGAGATCTCGGTGCCCTCCTCGAGGGCCTGGTCGCCGAGTACGACGGTCAGTGGCACCGCGGTGATGCCATGCCGCTCCATCGTCTGTGGCGGCAAGTAGGCCGTGGAATCGGTGACGATCGCGACATGGCGGGACATGAGCGGGAGGTTACCCGCAGCCGACCCCGCACGGCAGCCCGACCCCGCCCAGCCGGTCGGTTCCGGTCGGTGCCGGCCTCGGCGTGAGACCGGTCCGCACGGGGCGCGAGGCCCCGCTCAGCACCGACTCGCCCCCCTGCCGCATACCCCGGTCCGCCGTCGGCACGCATTCCGCTTCCGCGGCTCGCACCGCCCGCCGACCCGCCTCGACGCGTCCCCTTGCCACCCGGCCTCGACCCGCTGGCCCCGTCCGACCTGACCGCTGTCCCGTCCGGCCTGGCCGCTAGTTCGATGTCTCCGGGCGTGCCGTCTTCTGCCAGGAGTACGTCGTCGGCTGCCGGGGATCGCGCGCCGTGATCGCCTGAGGCGGCGCCGGCGGCGCCTCCCCGGCGTCGGGCCGAGCCGCGGTCTCTGCGGCAGGTCCGGCAGCTCCGGCAGGTCCGGCGGCCCCCTCGGCCCTCGCAGCCCAGTCCGGCTCCGCCCGGGACCAGTCGCGCAGCGCGCCCGCCTCCACGTCGATCTGCGCGCTCAGCGCCGACAGATCGTCCTCCGCGAAGGTCCGCGCGCGGTCCCTGGCCGCCCATCGCAGCGCGTCGGCGGAGTGCGTGATCCGCTCGACCCGCTCGCGCAGGTCCGGCAGCCGCTCCGTCACCTGGTGCCGGTCGGGCTCGCGCTCCAGTCGCTTCAGCTCGTCGTCCAGCTCCCGCCCGTGCACGCTCAGCCGCTCGAAGAGACCGAGCGACTCCCTCAGCGACGCGTCCTCGGCGACACCGGCGTGCAGCGCGTCCTGCGTGGCCTTCATCGACGTGCGCAGCCGGAGCCGCAGCTGTGCCAGCTCACCGGCCACACCGACCTGCCCGAGGCTCTTCGCCCGCAGCGTCGTGTCCTCGACCGTGCGCCGGGCCTGGCTGATCGTGCGGTCCACGCCGCGCTTCGCCGCGCCGACCGCCTTCACGCTCACATACACCCCGAGCACCACGAAGGCGACGAAGAGCAGCGCCAGGACGAGGATTACGGCTTCCATGGGGCGCCCTCCGGACTAACGGGCCTGCTGCCCGTGCAGTGTGTTCCTCCACGGTAAACGCAGCGGGCAGGCCGAGGGTTCCAGCGGAACCCCCAACCTGCCCGTAGGGGAAACCCCGGCGCCGGCCGTCACCGGCCGTGAGCCGCTACGCGGGGACGATGTTCACCAGCTTCGGCGCCCGCACGATCACCTTGCGGATGCCCGCGCCGCCCAGCGCCGAGACGACCGTCGCGTCGCCCAGGGCCAGCGCCTCCAGGTCTGCGTCCGTGATCGACGGCGAGACCTCCAGACGCGCCCTGACCTTGCCCTTGATCTGCACGACGCAGGTCACGGTCTCGTCCACGACGTAGGCCGGGTCGGCGACCGGGAAGTCCTGGTGCACGACGGAGTCCGTGTGCCCCAGCCGGCGCCACAGCTCCTCGGCGATGTGCGGGGCCAGCGGCGCGACCAGCAGGACCAGCCGCTCCGCGACCGACCGCGCCACGGGGCCGCCCGCCTTGGTCAGGTGGTTGTTCAGCTCGGTGATCTTGGCAATGGCGGTGTTGAACCGCATCGCCTCCATGTCCTGGCCGACGCCGTCGATGGCCTTGTGCAGGGCGCGCAGGCTCGCCTCGTCCGGCTCGGCGTCCACGACGGTGACCTCGCCGGTCGCCTCGTCGACGACGTTGCGCCACAGGCGCTGCAGCAGGCGGTACTGGCCGACGACCGCGCGTGTGTCCCACGGCCGCGAGACGTCCAGCGGGCCCATCGCCATCTCGTACAGGCGCAGCGTGTCCGCACCGTACTCGGCGGCGATCTCGTCCGGGGTGACCGCGTTCTTCAGGGACTTGCCCATCTTGCCCAGCTCGCGCTTGACCGGCTCACCGTCGAAGAAGAACTTCCCGTCCCGCTCCTCGGCCTCGGCCGCCGGCACCGGGAAGCCGCGCTCGTCCCGGTAGACGTATGCCTGGATCATGCCCTGGTTGAACAGCTTGTGGAACGGCTCGGCGGAGGAGACGTACCCCAGGTCGAACAGCACCTTGGACCAGAAGCGGGCGTACAGCAGGTGCAGTACGGCGTGCTCGGCGCCGCCCACGTACAGGTCCACACCGCCGTGCGGCTGGCCTTCGCGCGGGCCCATCCAGTACCGCTCGATCTCGGGGTCGACCAGCTTGCCCTCGTTGTGCGGGTCCAGGTAGCGCAGCTCGTACCAGCACGAACCGGCCCAGTTGGGCATGGTGTTGGTCTCGCGGCGGTACGTCTTCGGACCGTCGCCCAGGTCCAGCTCGACGTCCACCCACTGCTCGTTGCGCGACAGAGGGGTCTCGGGCTGGGTGTCGGCGTCGTCCGGGTCGAAGGTGCGCGGCGAGTAGTCGTCGACCTCCGGCAGCTCCAGCGGCAGCATCGACTCGGGCAGCGCGTGGGCGATGCCGTCCTCGTCGTAGACGATCGGGAAGGGCTCGCCCCAGTAGCGCTGCCGGCTGAACAGCCAGTCGCGCAGCCGGAAGTTGATGGTCCCTTCGCCGATGCCGCGCTCGGTCAGCCATTCGATCATCTTCGACTTGGCCTCGTCGATACCCAGGCCGTTCAGGGAGATCTCGTCGTTCGCCGAGTTGATCGCCGGTCCCTGGCCGGTGTACGCCTCGCCCTCCCAGCCCTCCGGCGGCTGCACGGTGCGGACGATGGGCAGGTCGAACGCCTGGGCGAACTCCCAGTCGCGCTCGTCCTGGCCGGGGACGGCCATGATCGCGCCGGTGCCGTAGCCCATCAGGACGTAGTCGGCGACGAAGACCGGGACGCGGGCTCCGGTGACGGGGTTCAGGGCGTAAGCGCCGCTGAAGACACCGGTCTTGTCCTTGTGCTCGGTCTGGCGCTCGACATCGCTCTTGGTCTGCGCCTGCTTGCGGTACGCGGCGACGGCCTCGGCCGGAGTGGCGGCGCCGCCCGTCCAGACGTCCTTGCCCCGGGCCTCCTGCGGCCATTCGGCCGGCAGGATCGCGTCGATCAGGTCGTGCTCGGGCGCCAGGACCATGTAGGTGGCACCGAACAGGGTGTCGGGGCGGGTGGTGAAGACCGTGACGCGCTCGCCGTCGTGACCGTCGACGCGGAAGCCGACGCGCGCACCCTCGCTGCGGCCGATCCAGTTGCGCTGCTGCAGCTTGATGGCCTCGGGCCAGTCCAGCGCGTCCAGATCGTCCAGCAGCCGGTCCGCGTAGGCGGTGATGCGCATGTTCCACTGGCGCAGATTGGCCTTGAAGACGGGGAAGTTGCCGCGCTCGGAGCGGCCGTCGGCGGTGACTTCCTCGTTGGCCAGCACGGTGCCCAGGCCGGGACACCAGTTGACGGGGGCATCGGAGGCGTACGCCAGGCGGTGCCCGCTCAGGACGTCGGCGCGCTCGACGGCGCTCAGCTCATCCCAGGGGCGCCCGGACGGAGTCGCGCGCCCCCCGCTTTCGAACTGCGCCACCAGGTCGGCGATCGGACGGGCCTTCTTGACGTCCTCGTCGTACCAGGAGTTGAAGATCTGCAGGAAGATCCACTGGGTCCACTTGTAGTAGTCCGGGTCGATCGTGGCGAACGACCGGCGCTTGTCGTGGCCCAGGCCCAGCCGGCGCAGCTGGACCTTCATGTTCTCGATGTTGGCCTCGGTGGAGACCCGCGGGTGCGTGCCGGTCTGGACGGCGTACTGCTCGGCGGGCAGGCCGAAGGCGTCGAAGCCCAGGGTGTGCAGGACGTTGTGGCCGGTCATCCGCTGGTGGCGGGCGTAGACATCGGTCGCGATGTAGCCCAGCGGGTGTCCGACGTGCAGGCCCGCACCGGAGGGATACGGGAACATGTCCATGATGAACTTCTTGGGGCGGGCGACGGCGGCCTGGTCACCGGCGTCACCGGCCAGGTCACCGCTCGGATTGGGCGCCTCGTAGGTGCCTTCCGCGTCCCAGGAGTCCTGCCAGCGCGCCTCGATGTCGGCGGCCATGGCCGCCGTGTAGCGGTGCGGTGCGGCCACCTCGGCGGTGGGCGCACCACCCGTGCCGAACGCCACGGGGGAGGAATTCGTCTCGCTCATGATCCCTAAAGCTCCATCGATCGTCTCTGCCAGCGTTCCCGGAATTCCGGGCTGTGCCCACAAACAAAAGGACCCCTCGCACAGGAGGGGACGCCGCGCCGATTCCGACCGGATGATTCACCGGCCGGGACTGATCAGCGCGGCCCGCTAAGCAGAAGGCGTACGGCACGCATGGCGCCAGGGTACCGCAGGGCCCCTGGGCACCGCATCGAGCGTCCGGTCACCGAGAGCGAGCGCGTCGTCGCGTCCCCGGCGTCCGGGGTTACTCGGCGTATCGACCCTATCCGGGGCAACCCCAGGGTCAGTTGCCAGTCGCACTGACCACTAAACCCGCAAACCCCGTACTGCTTGGTATGGCTCGACCTAGCATGCGAACGACGGGACCGCTTTCCCGCACCCTCGGAGTCGCCCCCATGAACCCTCATCGCAAGATCCGTTCGTCCCCCGGTCCTCATCCGGGCCTGAGCCGCCGGCAGGTGCAGGGCGGCTTGACCGCCGCCGCACTCGTGCTGCTCCCCCTGCTCGCCATCGGCGGCAGCGACGATTTCCGCGCCGCACTGGACTTCACCACCGGCGTGCTCTCCCTGCTCTCTCTCACCGCCTCGGTCGCCTGGGGTCTGATAGCCACCGACCGGCTGCTCCTCTCGACCCGCCACCGCCTGCTCGCCCAGGGCATCCACCGGGCGACGGCGGCCGCCTCGCTCGGCTTCCTCCTGTTGCACGGCACGGTCAAGGTCTCACTCGGACACGTCGAACTGCTCGGCGCGCTCATCCCGTTCGGCCTCGGCGTCACCGGCACGTCCGGCCTCATCGGCTTCGGCTCCCTCGCCGGGCTGCTGATGGTGATCGCGGGCTCCACCGGCGCCGCGCGCAGCGCGCTCGCGGGCAACATCCGCACCGCCGCCCGCTGGCGGGCCCTGCACATGCTGGCCTATCCGGCCTGGTGCTCGGCGCTCGTGCACGGCCTCTACGCGGGTCGCCCGGCGGCCGCCTGGGTGGTCGTCATGTACTGCCTCGCGCTGGCCGGCGTCGCCGCCGCCGTCTCCCTGCGGCTGCTTCCGCGTCAGCAGCAGCGGCAGCTCGCCGAGCGGCTCATCGCCCTCATGGGGTCCGGCGGCCGCCGACTGGACGCCGAGGAGCAGGCCCTGCGCGATCTGTCGGTCGCTCCCCTGCCCGGCACCACGGGCAACGCATCCGAGCTGCCGCAGTACGAACGCGAGTTCCCCCGGCAGCGCCGGGGCGACATGGACGAACCGGCCGCCCGGCCGATCGGGCAGCCCATCGGATCGCCGCTCGGCGCCCCCATGGGACAGCCCCTCGGCCCGTCGCGCGCGGAACCGCGGCGCATCCCCGCGCCCGCCCCTCCCCTCTACGAAGCGGCACCGCCCCCGTTCGCCGAGCCGGCCGCGGCCGCGGGGTCCGTCCCCGGAGCCGGCCCGGTCCCCGGCGTGCCGCTTCCCGGCGACGGCCCCGGAACGGGGATCTCCGCCGCCTACCGTGCCGTGTCGCTGGCCGGTGAGACCTCCGCACGCCCGGCAGGCGCCACGACGCCTCCGCCCTCGGGCGGGATACCCCTCGCCGAGCGCGTCCCCATGACCGAAGAGCTCCCCGCCATCGACGAATCCGGTCCCCGCCCCGGTCTCTGGCCGGCACCCTCCCCGCCGCCGCCCGGACAGGCGTTCCCCCCGCCGTCGCCGTCCTCGCGCTACGGGACAGGGGCCGCTTCTCCGTACGAGACGAGTGCCGCACCCCAGTACGACACCGGCGCGGCCACCTCGTACGACACCGGCGCCATGCCCCAGTACGGCGATCAGTACCCCCCGGCGCCGGCGTCCCCGTACGGCACCGGCAGCCCCACCGGCGGCCACGACGGGCAGCCGCCCGCAGCCCCCACCGACCCGCTCGACGACACCCGGACGTCGCCCGGCCCCCTCTATCCGCCCCCGGCCGGGGAACCCTGGCACGCACCCGCAGGAGAACGACCGTGAACGCCCCTCTCCCCGACGTCCCCGAAGTCCGTGTCGTCGGCCTCCCCCAGCTGACCCAGGGTTTCGACCTGGTCGAGCGCCTCGACCTTGCCATGCACCTGAAGGTGCACGGACCGCTCGAACCCATGACCGGGGAGCGGCTGGCCCAGCTGGCCGAGAACATATCCCTGCGCGGACGCGGAGGCGCGGGCTTCCCGTTCGCCCAGAAGCTGCGGGCCGTGGCCAAGTCGGCGATCCGGCGCGGGGTGCGGCCCGTCGTCGTGATCAACGGCAGTGAGGGCGAGCCGGCGTGCCGCAAGGACACCGTGCTGCTCAACCGCGCCCCGCATCTCATCCTCGACGGCGCCCTGCTGGCCGCCGAGGCGCTGGGAGCGCGCACTCTGATCGTCGCGGTGACCCGCAACTCCACGGAGATCTCCGTCCGCGCGGCCCTCGCCGAGCGGGGGCTTTCGGACCGGCGCGGCCAGCCACTGCGCGCGCGGGTGCAGCGCAACCCCGAGCGCATGGTCTCCGGAGAGGCGTCGGCGGTCATCCGTGCCATCGGCGGCGGGCCCGCGCTCCCGCCCGGCCGCCGCGAGCGCGCGTCGGACACGGGCGTCGCCGGAGCCCCCACCCTGCTGTCGAACGCGGAGACGTTCGCCCAGCTTGCCGTCGCCGCCCGCATCGGTGCGCGGCGGTACGGCCACACCGGCCTCGAGAACGAGCCGGGCACGGTGATGCTGACGGTCTCCGGAGCCGTCGCGCGCCCCATGGTGATCGAGGTGCCGACCGGCGTGCCGATGCGGTACGTGCTTCAGCTGGCGGGCGCCCCGCCGGTCCCCCAGGGCGTGCTGACCGGCGGCTACCACGGCAACTGGATCGACGCCGCGGCCACGCACGACGCCGTGATCTCACGGGAGTCGCTGGCCAACGTGGGCGGCTCCCTCGGCGCGGGCGCGATCCTGCCGATCGGCCCGGACACCTGCCCTCTCGGCGAGGCGCAGCGCGTGGCCAACTGGCTCGCGGCCGAGACGGCCGGCCAGTGCGGGCCCTGCAAGCTGGGCCTGCCCGCAGCGGCGGGCGGGCTCTCCGACGTGATCAACGGCGGCGGGCCGGCCGCGCTGGAGGCGCTGCGCGAGGTGACGCAGGCGGTCAAGGGGCGGGGCGCGTGCAAGCACCCCGACGGCTCGGCGCGGTTCTTCGCCTCGACCCTGTCGGCGTTCACGGACGACCTCGCCGCGCACGTCCTCCACGGCGGCTGCGGCCGCGAGACCGTCGGTGTGCTGCCGCTGCCCGTTCCCGGCTACCAGGAGGCGGAGGAATCCATCCCGAGCGGCGAGAAGCTCGCCGTGGACTGGACGCTCTGCCAGGGTCACGGGATCTGTGCGGAGATCGTCCCCGAGCTGATCCGTATGGGTGCCGACGGGTATCCCTCGGTGGCGGAGGCCGCGGTACCGATGCATCTGCGGGGGCGCGCCCAGCGTGCCGTGCGCCGCTGCCCGGCGCTCGCGCTCCGCATCGAGCAGGCGCCCTCCGAGCGCCCGGCGTTGCCCAGCAGCGACCGCAAGGCCCTTGGCAGCGGCCGGGGTTGACGGGAGAACGGAAGAGGGCCATCCGGATCGGATGGCCCTCTTCGTCTGCTCTTACCGAGCTGCTGTGGAGCTAAGGAGAATTGAACTCCTGACCTCTTGCATGCCATGCAAGCGCTCTACCAACTGAGCTATAGCCCCTTGCTGTGTGTCGCCCGCGCCTCAGGGCTTCCCCGGCGGCGACAGAGAGAACATTACACGGTCCCCCCAGTGGTTCACCAAATCGTTTCCGGTTTGCACCACCTCGCCCCGGTAGCTCCCGCTCCGGAGTCTCGGCATCGGCAGGGGCAGGCACGCACTCAGGCCGTGGCGAACGAGTAGAACCGCTTGAGGGTGCAGTGCTCGTCGAGCAGCCGGCCGTAGATCGGCTCCCCTTCGAGCTCGCGGTACGTCTCGATGGGGTCGCCTTTTATGATCAGCGCCCGGGCACACTCTTCGCACCAGTACTGGTACTCGGGGTTCACGGGGTCCATGTCGCGGACGATCGGCGTGCCGCTGTCACACCAGTCGCATTTCCGCCTGTGTGCACCCATCATTCAGCTCCAGCTGTGGCCGCAGGCCGTGCACACGTACGAAATACCTCCGTTGTCGCCGAGCACTTGGGCGACATGGGCCGATCCGCACGAGGGGCAGCTGAGGCGAGTGTCGGCCTCCGCAGCGGCGAGCAGGTCATCGTCCTCCTCGATGCTGCCACCAGGCATCGCCTCTCCCTCCCGTCCCGGCCGTCGTCCCCTCCGGCCGGTCCCGATTCTGCCATGGCGCCGCAAGGGGGTCAGCGCTGTCGGCACAGCAGACCGGCAGGAACGCAGAAATCCCGCCCCCTGCCGGGAACGGGATCCTGATGGTGAAGCTTGTGGAGCTAAGGAGAATTGAACTCCTGACCTCTTGCATGCCATGCAAGCGCTCTACCAACTGAGCTATAGCCCCTTGTGTTCTTCGCGCTCCGCGCTGCGAACAAGAAGAACCTTAGCCTGTGACCAGCCGGAAAGTGAAATCCGACTGGTCTTCGGTATGCGCTCCGCCACCTGCCCGTCCACGGGCCGGCAGCGGACGCCTCAGTCGTCGTCGCCGAGGACGGGCTCGGGCAGCGTGCCCGCGTTGTGCTCCAGCAGCCGCCAGCCGCGGGCGCCCTCGCCGAGCACGGACCAGCAGCAGTTCGAGAGCCCTCCCAGGCTCTCCCAGTGGCGCGACTCCAGGCCCAGCAGGCGGCCGATGGTGGTGCGGATCGTGCCACCGTGGCTCACCACGACGAGCGTGCCGCCCGCGGGAAGCTTGTCGGCATGGCCCAGCACGAAGGGGGCGGCCCGGTCGGCGACCTCGGTCTCCAGCTCCCCGCCGCCGCGGCGCACGGGCTCGCCGCGCTTCCACGCCGCGTACTGGTCGCCGAACTGCACGACGATCTCGTCGTGGGTCAGCCCTTGCCAGACACCCGCGTAGGTCTCCCGCAGCGCGGCGTCATAGGCGATGTCGTGACCGGTGATCGTGGCGAGCTGGTGGGCCGTGGCCGCCGCCCGCTTGAGGTCGGAGGAGACGATCGCGTCCGGTTTGAGCGAGGCGAGCAGCCGCGCGGACCTGCGGGCCTGGCCGACGCCGGTCTCGGTCAGCTCGATGTCCGTGGAGCCCTGGAAGCGGCGCTCGAGATTCCAGGCGGTCTGGCCGTGCCGCCACAGGACGATGCGGCGCCCTCTGCCCGGGCCCGTGCGCGCACCCGTACCCGTGCTCGTGCTCGTGCTCGTGCTCGTGCTCGTGCCGGTGACGCTCAGCTCAGCTCACCGTCCGTGCCGCTGCCGTCACCGGCGAGCCTGGCGTGCTCCTCGGCCTTGCCGCGGGTCTTGACGGCGTCCTCGGGCAGCGGCAGCTCCGGGCAGTCCTTCCAGAGCCGCTCAAGGGCGTAGAAGACACGCTCCTCGCTGTGCTGGACGTGCACGACGATGTCGACGTAGTCGAGCAGGATCCAGCGCGCGTCACGGTCGCCCTCGCGGCGCACCGGCTTGGCGCCGAGCTCCTTCTGGAGCTTCTCCTCGATCTCGTCGACGATCGACTTGACCTGGCGGTCACTGGGGGCGGAGGCGAGCAGGAAGGCATCCGTGATCGACAGCACATCGCTGACGTCGTAGGCGATGATGTCGTGCGCGAGCTTGTCCGCTGCCGCCTGTGCGGCGGCGTTGATCAGCTCGAGGGAACGGTCCGTGGCGGTCACATGCAGGCTTTCGTCGGCGGTCAAGACTCTTCCAGGGTCTCACGGACCGCCGACAGCCCACGCGGCGATTGCTTCCGGGTGCCAAGGAGAGGCACCCGGAACACCCGCGTCTTCGGCCCGTCGTCAGCCCTTGGTCTCGTAGTCCGTGCCGAGGACGACGGTGACATCGGCGTTCGCCGCCGCCTTCCCCTTCTCCACAGCGCTCTCCGGCAGGCCCAGGGTCTTGGCGACCTCCACGGCCTTCGCCTTCTGGGCCGCGTCTCCGTAGAGCACCTGCGAGGCCGACGCGGTCTCCGCCTTGCCCGCGTCGACGAACGCATAGCCGCCGTTGACCAGGACGATCCTGGCGTCCTCGGTGGCGTCCGCGTCGCCGGAGGCGTTCCGCACGCCGACCCGTACCGCCGCGCCCTGTTCCGGGGCGCTGACCTTGCCGCCCAGGATGTCCTTGACGACGCTGTCGCTCGCCTTCTGGCTGAGTGTGCCGTCCTGCTCCACGGGCAGCAGGGCGGTTTTGTAGTCGCCGCCCTTGGCGTACTCGGACAGCTTGGCGAGCGACGCCCCCAGGTCCTTCTCGGGCAGGGAGGGATCGAGGATCTGCGCCAGGGTCTCGACGGTCACCGTGGCCCCCTGCGGATCGCTCGAGATCTTCCGCAGGACTCCGTACATCACCTGTCCGAACCGCTGCAGCTGCTCGGCCTCGGCCTCACCGGGGCCGCGGTAGGTGGCGTAGGCGACGGCCATCCGGCCGTTGAGCGTCTGCTTCTCGCCCCTCTTCACCAGCGGCGGCTCACCCTTCTTGGCCGCGGGGATCTGGGCGTTGGTGTCGATGTCGATGCCACCGACGAGCTCGACGAGATTCTCCAGGTAGGGGGTGTCCAAACGCCAGGTGCCGGTGATCCCGGTGCCGAGGAGGCTGCCGATCGACTCGCGGGTGCCGGTGGAGCCGTCCTCGTCGACGGACTTGCCGAGGGTGGTGGCGGTGCCCTCGTCGCCGGCGACGGAGAGCGAGTTCGGGAGGAGGACGGTCGTGCCCTGCTTGGTGGTCTCGTTGTCGACGAGGAGCGCCGTGGAGGTGCCGCCCTGCTTGGTGTTGTGCAGATGCACCACGATCATGTCGCGCTTCTGCGGTCCCGTGGCGGTGCTCCGCTCGGTGCCGGATTCGCCGGTGCCGGGCAGTTTGCCGGTGTACCAGAGATAGCCGACGCCGCCCACGGCCACGAGGACCAGGACGACGAAGAGTGCGACGACGCGGTTGCGCCCCCGCCGCTTGGCCTCCTCGCGGCGCTCGGAACGGCTCTCGGTGAACGTGAGCCAGTCGATGACGTCCTCGGAGTCCTCGTCCTGCTCCTCGATGAACGAGAACTGCTCGGTGCGGTAGTCGCGGTCGCTCTCGTCCGGGGCGGGGCGGCGCTGCCCGGGTACGGCGGTGGGACGCTCCGGCCCGCCACGGGGGGCCTGCGGGGGCTGAGGGGCTCGCGGCGGCGGGGACGCCGGTGGCTGCTGCGGCGGGACGCTCCACTGCTGCGTGGTGTCGACGGCGGCCTGCTGACCGGTGTCGTAGCCGTCGTAGCCGTAGCCGGGCTGCGCCTGGTGCGGCTGCCGGCCCTGCTGTGCGTACGGGTCGTAACCCTGTGGCTGCTGGGGCTGCTGGGGCTGGGCGGCGTACGGGTCGTATCCGTAGCCCTGCGGCTGGCCCTGCTGTGCCTGCTGTTGCTGCTGGTGCGGCTGTTGCGTGTACGGGTCGTAACCCTGTGGCTGCTGGGAGTGCTGGGGCTGCTGGTAGACCGGCCGTCCGTACTCGTCGTAGCCGATGATCTGCGGCTGCTGCGGGTAGTACGGGTCGTACGGGTTCTGCTGGTCGTTCACCGGTGCCCCTCTCCGTGGCTCAGTCGCCGCGGTACAACTGGCGCTTGTCGATGTAGCGCACCACACCGTCCGGCACCAGATACCAGACGGGGTCGCCCTGCGCCACCCTCGCCCGGCAGTCGGTGGACGAGATGGCCAGGGCGGGCACTTCCACGAGGGAGACACCGCCCTTCGGCAATCCGTCGTCCGTCAGGTCGTGCCCGGGCCGGGTGACGCCGATGAAGTGGGCGAGCGAGAAGAGCTCTTCGGCGTCCCGCCAGGTGAGGATCTGTGCGAGCGCGTCGGCTCCGGTGATGAAGAAGAGATCCGAGTCGCTGTTGAGCGCCCGCAGGTCCCGCAGCGTGTCGATCGTGTAGGTCGGGCCGCCGCGGTCGATGTCGATACGGCTGACCGAGAACTGCGGGTTGGACGCCGTGGCGATGACCGTCATCAGATAGCGGTCCTCGGCCGGGGAGACCGCCTTGTCGCTCTTCTGCCACGGCTGCCCGGTCGGGACGAACACGACCTCGTCCAGGTGGAACAGGGCGGCCACCTCGCTGGCGGCCACCAGGTGTCCATGGTGGATCGGGTCGAAGGTGCCGCCCATGACGCCGAGCCGGCGCTTGCCGCCCCTGGTGGACAGTTCCTGCTGCCCCATGCCCATGCCCATGCGTGCAGAGCCTACTGGCACGGCCGTCCGGCCCGGATCAGCGGTCGCGGTTGAAGCGAGTGGTGATCCACAGCAGCAGGAGCAGCGCACCGAGGGCGCCGAAGCCGGTGAGGTAGGGGCTGAGGCTTTCGTGGTTGCCACCGTGCTCGGTGCCCTCGGCGAGCGTGACCAGGTTGGCGGCGGTGCTGGCGAGACTCATCTTCTGCAGGACCTATCCATCGGGAGTCGGAGCGGAGACTTCGCGCACATCGTATGCGGGACATGCGGGCACGCTCACGCCGACTCAGTCGTTGTCGGTTTTGCCGCGACGGCGGACACACCACGTCCACCGCAGGCGCCGAAGCCGCCTGGCCGACCCGGCCCGCGGAGTTATCCACAGGCTCGGGCGACACGGCAACCCCAGCACCTAGTCTGGGGTCTGTCAGGGGGACGGGGCAGTACTCGTAAGGAACAGGGGGCATCCGATGACCGACAGCAGTTCCGAGAATGTGCCGGGCCGGCAGCGCAAGCGCTTCCCGGACATCTCTTCCCGGGCGTACGAGCATCCGGCGGACCGCTCGGCGCTGGTCGCGCTGCGCAAGCTCTCCGGATTCGACACCGTCTTCAAGGCGCTGAGCGGGCTGCTGCCCGAGCGCAGCCTGCGACTGCTCTTCCTCTCGGACTCCGTGCGGGTGAGCGACGCCCAGTTCGCGCATCTCAACGCCATGCTGCGCGACGCCTGTTACATCCTGGACCTGGAGAAGGTCCCGCCGATGTACGTGACGCAGGACCCGAATCCCAATGCGATGTGCATCGGCCTCGACGAGCCGATCATCGTCGTCACCACCGGCCTCGTGGAGCTGCTGGACGAGGAGGAGATGCGGGCGGTCGTCGGCCACGAGGTGGGCCATGCCCTCTCCGGACACGCGGTGTACCGCACGATTCTCCTCTTCCTCACCAATCTCGCCCTGAAGGTCGCGTGGATCCCGCTCGGCAATGTCGCGATCATGGCGATCGTGACCGCCCTGCGCGAGTGGTTCCGCAAGTCGGAGCTCTCGGCCGACCGGGCCGGACTCCTCGTGGGCCAGGATCTGCAGGCGTCGATGCGGGGCCTGATGAAGATCGCCGGCGGCAATCATCTGCACGAGATGAACGTGGACGCGTTCCTGGAGCAGGCCGAGGAGTACGAGGCCGGGGGCGACCTGCGGGACTCGGTGCTGAAGATCCTCAACATGCTGCCGCGCTCGCACCCGTTCACCACGGTGCGCGCTGCGGAGCTGAAGAGGTGGGCCGAGAGCCGCGACCACCAGCGGATCATGGACGGCCACTACGCGCGCCGCACGGAGGACAAGGACACCTCGGTCACGGACTCCTTCCGCGAGTCGGCTTCGCACTACGCCGAATCGGTGCGGACCAGCAAGGATCCTCTGATGAAGCTGGTCGGGGACATAGCCGGGGGCGCGGGCGACCTCGGCGGCCGGCTGCGTGACAAGTTCACGGGCGCGAGCAGCACGGGGGGCTCCGGCCGCGGCGGTGACAACGGCAGCCGCCCGTCGGACGGCGGCGGCAAGGCGGCCGACGGCGGAGCCCCGGACGAGGGCTGAGCCCGCAGGGTCCGCGGCGGCCTCACCCCGGCCGCGGTCAGGGCGAAGGCTGGGCGCTGGGAGCAAGGGCGCCGCAGAGCGGGGCGGCGGCCCGGCCCGTCTCGTACGGGTCGGTGCCGGCCGGGCCGTCCGAAGTGGCCCGCTGACCGGCGAGCAGCGGCTGGAGGGACCCGGCGGCATGGGCGGAGCAGGCCATGGGTCCGGCCTGCAGATAGCTGAAGAGCAGCTCGGCGCGGTGGGTGCGCAGGTCGTCGCGGTCGAAGCGGAAGTGCAGCTCGCGGCGGACGGTGAACAGGGAGGCGTCGTCCGCGCGCCGGTCGCCCGTCGGCGCGGTGGCGTCCGCTCCGGCCGGGCGGAGGGCGTAGGCGAAGGTGTGGTCCGAGATCACTTCGAGGCTGTCGGGTCCGGCGTCGTGGTAGCGGAGGGTGCCCTTGACCCTCACCTCGGGTTCGGCCAGGGCGGCCTTCGTGGGGTCGAAGCGCACCAGCCAGCCGGTCGCCGCGTGCCGGCCGTCCTCCGCGGGGGCGTCGAAGGACCGGTCGAACTGTTCGAGCTGATCGGGGTCGAGGAGCACGCGCACCGGCCGTGACACGGCGCCGCTGAGCACATCAGGGTCGAGCGAGGACTCCACGAGGTAGTCCTTGGCGATGGTCAGCGCGGTCATGACCTGGCTCTCCGAGAAGTTCTCGGTGCGCGTGGCGCCCGGAAGGGTGATCCCGGCGGCTCCGGTGCGGAAATGTGCGGCGGGGCTGCGGGCGTACAGCTCGGCGGGTTCACCACCGGGCACGGGTCCCTTGGGGGCCAGCGGTATCACCGTGCTCCGCAGGGGCTCGGCGGGCCGGGAGGAGGAGGGCCGGTAGGGCTGGCGGACGCCCATGTAGATCGCGGTGCCGAAGGCGAGGGCGATCAGCAGGACCAGCAGCAGCGCCTGCCTGGACCCGGTGCGCGGGCCCCAGGCCGGGCGGCTGCGGACGGCCCTGGCGTGGTCGCCCATCCGCTCCTGGGCGGAGAACTCCTGGAGGCGGGCAGCACGGACGAACGATTCGTCGAAGACGACGGACCGGTACTCGTCCTCACCTCCGCCGGGGAGCCCCTCGGGTGTCCCCTCAGGTGGGTCTCCACGCCCTGCCATACCTTCAGAGTAGGTCGGGAGAAGCACACGTAAACGCGGTGCTGCGCGACAAGTTCCGACAAGCTCTCGCGCTCTCCGTCAGGGGGTGCGGGGCACGGCGGGGACGGGAGGTGCGGGGTACTCCGCGGAGGCGGAGGGGCCGGTGATCCGGTCCGGGGCGGTCGTCGCGGAGGGCTGGTCGACGCCGGTCGTGGCGGGGGGCGGGACGCGGTCCTGGCGGTTGGCGGCCGCTCCGCGGTAGACGGCGGTGAAGGCGACGGCGACCATTCCGATGCCCATCAGGACGGCGAGGACCCAGGCCACGGGACGGTGCCAGCGGGCCGCGCCGCGGTAGGGGCGCAGGGCGCCGCCGTGCGGGTAGGGGTCCTGGTCGCGTACGCCGCGGTCTTCCGGGTCGCAGTCGTCGTACGCCCGGCCGTAGTCACCGGGGCCGTAGCCGTCCTCGTAGAGCTCGTCGTCGCCCGGGCCACCGCCGGCGCGGGCGCGGGCCGCCTCGGCTTCGGCCCGCATCTGGGCGGCTGCGAGCAGACGCTCGACGGCGGACGGTTCGTGGATCTCGGCGGCCCGGACGAAGTCCTCGTCGAACGCCACGGGGGCGAAGTCCTCGTCCGCGCCTCCGCGGTCGTCGTCGGGCTCCCAGCCGTCCGGGAACGGCCTGCCCCCCACGTCGTCCGGCACCTCTTCAGGGTAGACCTGGGAGGGGCTTTTGGGCAGGGACTACGGGCAACTGCCCACATGCATTCGTCACCGAGTGTGACCGTCGCCGGTGACGATGTATTTCGTCGAGGTCAGCTCGGGCAGGCCCATGGGACCGCGGGCGTGCAGCTTCTGCGTGGAGATTCCGATCTCGGCGCCGAAACCGAACTGACCGCCGTCGGTGAAACGGGTGGACGCGTTGACGGCGACGGTCGTGGAGTCGACCAGCTGGGTGAAGCGTCGGGCGGCGGCCTGGGAGGTGGTGACGATGGCCTCGGTGTGACCGGAGGACCAGAGGCGGATGTGTTCGACGGCTTTGTCGAGGGAGTCGACGACGGCGGCGGCGATGTCGTAGGAGAGGTACTCGGTCTCCCAGTCCTCCGCGGTGGCCGGCACGACGGTGGCCTTGGAGCCCTCGGCGTGGGCCAGAGTGCGGTCGTCGGCGTGGACGGTGACGCCTGCCTCGCCCAGGGCGTCCAGGGCGCGGGGCAGGAAGGCGGCGGCGATGTCCTGGTGGACGAGGAGGGTCTCGGCGGCGTTGCAGACGCTGGGGCGCTGGGCCTTGGAGTTGATCAGGATGTCGACGGCCATGTCGAGGTCGGCCCGGGCGTCGACGTAGACGTGGCAGTTTCCGGTGCCGGTCTCGATGACCGGGACGGTGGACTCCTCGACGACGGTGCGGATGAGGGAGGCGCCGCCGCGCGGGATGAGGACGTCGACGAGGCCGCGGGCGCGCATCAGCTCGCGCACGGAGTCGCGGCTCTCGCCGGGGACGAGCTGGATCGCGTCGGCGGGCAGTCCGGCGCCTCCGACGGCGTCGCGCAGGACCTTCACCAGGGCGCTGTTGGACGAGTAGGCGGAGGAGGAACCGCGCAGCAGCACGGCGTTCCCGGACTTCAGGCAGAGCGCGGCGGCGTCCACGGTGACGTTCGGCCGTGCCTCGTAGATGATCCCGACGACGCCGAGGGGGACACGGACCTGGCGGAGGTCGATGCCGTTGGGCAGGGTCGAGCCGCGGACCACCTCGCCGACCGGGTCGGGCAGGGCGGCGACATGGCGGACGTCGGCCGCGATGGCACGGACCCGCTGGGGGGTGAGGCCGAGCCGGTCGATGACCGACTCGCTGGTGCCGGCTTCGCGGGCGCGGGCGATGTCCTCGGCGTTGGCCTCGACGATCTCGCTGGTACGGACCTCGAGGGCGTCGGCGATCGCCAGCAGCGCGTCGTCCTTGACCGAGCGCGGGAGTGGCGCGATCTCGGCGGCGGCCGCGCGGGCCCGGTAGGCGGCCTGGGCGACCGGGGACATGTTGTCGTACGGCGAGAGCGAGGTCATGCCCGCAGGGTAATGCGCCGTCTGCGGGCATCCCTCACGTATTCCGCACTACGAGACACGACGGCCGCGCCCTGGTACCGGTGGGGGTGGCTCAGAAGGGGTGGACGCCGACGGGGGCCGCGGGCGGCGGGCCGTAGCCCTCCGCGATGCGCTGGTGGTAGGTCTCCCGGTCGATGACCTCCAGGCCGACGATCTCCCATGGCGGCAGCTGGGCAGTGGAGCGGTGCTCGCCCCACAGGCGCAGCGCCACCGCGGCCGCGTCGTGCAGGTCCCTGGCCTCTTCCCAGTAGCGGATCTCGGCGTGGTCGTTGGCGTACCGGCTGGTCAGCAGGAAGGGGTGGTCGTGGGCGAGCTGTTCGAGCCCGCGTCTGACCTCCTTGAGCGGGGCCTCGGCGCCGGAGACGCAGAGAGTGACGTGCCACAGCTTGGACACCGTGCGGTCCCTGCCGTGCGGGTCCTGAGCGGCGGGGAGGCTCTCGCCGGTTTCGTCCGCGCGGCCGTCCGCACCGGCCGGGTGTGCCGCCGCGTCCTCGTCGAAGTCGGCCCCCGCCTCCACACTGGTGAGGGCGCGTTCCTCCCCCACGGCCCTGCGGGTGCGCGTGGTGCCCCCTGTCCCCGTCCCCCGGGGCGACGCCCCTGGGCGCGCTCGTCTCACCGGCGGCCTCCTGTTGATGCGTTGTGGTGCCGAACCCCGCCCTGTCCGCATGACAAAGTCCCCTGACAAAGTTGACCAGTCCGGGGCCGGACATGGGGCGGTTTTGGTGAACGTCCCTGCTTCAAGGCGGGAGTTTCAGCCGTTTCAGGGGTGGGTCAGGACTCAAGGACGACGAGATCGTCCCTGTGTACGACCTCGCGCTCGTACGCGGGACCGAGCTCCCGGGCCAGTTCGCGGGTGGAGCGGCCGAGCAGCTGCGGGATCTCCTTGGCGTCGAAGTTGACGAGTCCGCGGGCGACGGCGCGGCCCTCGGAGTCGCGCAGTTCGACCGGGTCGCCGGCGCTGAACTCGCCGTCGACCTCGGCGATTCCGGCGGGCAGCAGCGACTTCCTGCCCTGGACGACGGCGTGCACGGCGCCGTCGTCGAGGGTCAGCGAACCCTGCGGGGTCGACGCGTGGGCGAGCCACAGCAGCCGGTCGGCGGAGCGGCGGCCGGTGCGGTGGAAGTAGGTGCCGGTGTCCCGTCCGGCGAGGGCGTCGGCGGCGCGGCTGGCGGAGGTGAGGACGACGGGGACGCCCGCGGCGGCGGCGATCCTGGCCGCCTCGACCTTGGTGACCATGCCGCCGGTGCCGACGCCCGCCTTGCCGGCCGAGCCGATCTCCACTCCGGTCAGGTCCTCCGGTCCGCGGACCTCCTCGATCCGCGAAGCGCCGGGCCTGCTCGGGTCGCCGTCGTAGAGGCCGTCCACGTCGGACAGGAGGACCAGCAGGTCGGCCCGTACGAGATGGGCGACGAGGGCGGCGAGCCGGTCGTTGTCGCCGAAGCGGATCTCGTCCGTGGCGACGGTGTCGTTCTCGTTGACGACCGGGACGGCGCCCATGGAGAGCAGCTGGTCGAGGGTGCGGTAGGCGTTGCGGTAGTGGGCGCGGCGGCTGGTGTCGTCGGTGGTGAGGAGCACCTGTCCGACGCGGACGCCGTAGCGGGCGAAGGAGGCGGTGTAGCGGGCGACGAGGAGGCCCTGGCCGACGCTGGCGGCGGCCTGCTGGCGGGCCAGGTCCTTGGGGCGCCGGGCCAGCCCGAGCGGTGCGAGTCCTGCGGCGATGGCGCCGCTGGAGACCAGCACTATCTCCCTCTCGCCACCGCTGCGCGCCTTGGCGAGTACGTCGACGAGGGCGTCCACCCGGTCCGCGTCGAGGCCGCCGGCGGCCGTGGTGAGGGAGGACGAGCCGACCTTGACGACGATCCTGCGGGCCTCGGCCACGTACTGCCGGGATGCTGTTGACGCTGTCTGCCTTGCACCTGTCACATGGCGAATCTATGTCAGGCCGCGTCGTCGCTGCTCGCTCATTTCATCCGCTGGACAGCCCCCGGACAGCCCGGCGCAGGCGTCCGGCGACCCGTCTCGCAAGGGGGGTGCGCGGTTCGACGCGCCGCCCGTCGATCCGTTCGGCCATGGTCACCTCGTAGGCGGAGTACGGAACACCGGCCCGCCGGTCGCCGAATCCCGGGTAGGCGAGATAGTGCCGGCCGCGGCGGCGCACGACCCGGGGCACGCCCCCGTCCTTGCCGAAGGCCAGCACCTCCCGCAGCAGCTCGGCCCGGCCCAGGCCGGCGCAGATGAGCCGCAGCCGCTCCTCCACCTTGAGTGCGCGCGCGAGGCCGGGGGTCCAGTAGGCGGCCATGAGGGGCGCGGCGAGTTCCGTCTTGTGCCGCAGGTCCTCCTCCGGCTGTCGCAGCACGGCCGGGCCGAACTGCGGCAGCAGCGTCACCGTGAAGGGCCGGATCATCAGCTGGTCGCGCCGCGTGCCCGGCGGTACGTGCTCGGCGATGAGTTTCATCAGGGCGCGGGCCGAGTCGAAGCGGAGCTCGTAACCCCCGCTCCTCGTCAGGTGTTTGCCGTCGTCGCGGCCTACGAGGTAGTAGCACGGGTAGTCGGCGACCACGGAGATGCCGGAGCCCGTGGCGTCGGCCCGCAGATACGCCTCCATGGTGAAGAGCGCGTCCTCGCCCGTCCGCAGGGTCTCGTCGAACCTCATGCCGTGGCGCACGAGCAGCTCGCGCCGGAAGAGCTTCTGCGCGCTCAGCGTGAACTTGATGTTGGAGGTGTAGAGGTCGGCGCGCTCGACGGTTCTCCCCCACATCGACTTCGCGGCATTGCGGTTGACGCCGACGACCTTGCCGAGCACGACGTCCGTGCCGGCCGCGTCGGCCATGGCGACCATCCGGTCCAGCGCCTCGGCGCCGAGGTGGTCGTCGGCGTCGAGGAAGAAGACATAGCGGCCGCGGGCCATGGCCAGGCCGGTGTTGCGGGGTCCGCCGGCGCCGCCGGAGTTGGCCTGGTGCACGACGCGCATCGGCACCTTCGTCCGCGCCGCGAACTCGTCCAGACAGCGCCCCGTGCCGTCGGTGGATCCGTCGTCGACGGCGACGATCTCGATGCAGTCGGAACCCAGGGTCTGGGAGGCGACCGAGTCGAGGCACTGCACGAGATACGGCATCGCGTCATAGGCGCCGATGATCACACTGACTTCGGGCGGAGTGTCGGCCATCTGAACATGATGCAACCCTTATATGTCGGCAATGTGTCAGTACACGCGAACGGCCCGTGAGCCCACCTCTGCGGGGGCGGGCTCACGGGCCGTTCGGGGTCAGCCGGGTCGGGCGGTCAGCGCGCCACGCCGGCCGTCGCCTCCGCGCCATTGCCCTCGGCGCCATCGCTCTCGGCGCCGTTGCCCTCGGCGCCGTTGTCCTCCGCTTCGGCGTCCTCCGTGCCGGCGTCCTCGGTGCCGCCGCCCCGCCTGGCCCTGGCGGCGCCCTTGGCGTTCTCGGCGCCGTTGGCGCCGCCGGCCTCCGCGTCCGACTCACGGTCGAGCCGGCCGATCGCCTGCTCGCCGATGCGCTGCTGCACACCGGCGTTGCGCACCTCGGCCTTGTCCGCGAGGTCCCGTACGGCCGCGTTGAACTGCTCGATCGACGTGGGCGCGTCGGGCCCGAGCAGATACCGCTTCAGCTCGGTGCGCGCGTCGGCCAGCGTGTCCGCGGCCGGATCGGCCACCGCGGCGAGCAACTGCCCAAGCTCCTCCGCGCCGTTGGAGAGGATGACCGCGGCCCGCACGGCCGTGTTCTGCCGCTTGAACTCCTGCACGCCGAGCTCGGCCGAGTCCGTCACGGCGTACGGCTTGCCGCTGGCGATGAAGTCCGAGACGACGCTGGAGATGTCGGAGACCATGCCGTCGGACTCGTTGAAGCAGTCGTAGAGCTTGGGCTCGGCGCCGGTCACGACCTTGTGCTCCCACCAGCCGAAAGAACGCCAGTAGGCGTCGTTCCACGCCGCCCGCAGCTGCTCGATCTCGGCGAGCCGCTGGGGATCGGCGAGGGAGACCCGCGACTGCTCCGCCTCGTCCCCGCCGGGCCGACCGGGCTTGGCGAGCTCGGCCAAGCGGGCCTCGGTACGGGCCAGTTCGGCGCGCGCGGCGTCCTGGTCGGCCTTCGCGGCCGCGGCCTGCCCGGCCCAGCGCGGGTCGGTGGCGCGCTCGGCCGCGGCCTGCTCCACCATCGCCGTGATCCGCTCGTGGACGGCCAGGGCCTTCCTGTTGCGGATGCCGGTGAAGGGGTGCGGCTTGTAGATGACCCGCACGGGCCGTTCGGCCTCCAGCAGCCGGCGCACGATGTTCTCCCCGGCGAGCAGGAGCGAGGTGTTGCCGGGGTCGTTGTCCCAGCCTTCCCAGGTGGGGGCGTACAGGATGGTGGGGATCGGGTTCTTCGGCGCCCCGGTCCAGGTCCTGATGGGGGCCAGCTGGGGGCGACCCACCTCGACGATGTCCTGGTCGAGGACGCCGACGTCGGCGAGTGCGTACCGGTCGCGCCCGGCCCGGCCCGCCGTCCACACCTCGTCGTACACCTTGGAGAAGGGGTTGACGCTGGCGAGCTTGTCGCTGTCGCCGTGGCCGATGAAGACGTGCTTCATGGTCGGTACGCGCAGCATGTGGATGTTCTTGCCGACGTTGGCCGCGTAGAGGGTGACGCGGACCGTGTCGAGCTTCATCGCCATCAGATGCTGGCCGCCGGGGACGCAGAGCACGGGCACGGAGGTCGCGTTGACCTTCGCGACGAGATTCCGCTCGCGCATGATGACGATCGGCCGGCCCTCCAGCTGCTCCATCGTCTCCAGCCACATGTTGACCTGGTACGCGGACTCCGCGGAGCCGGAGAAGTACAGGGCGACGGTGGGCTGGTACTCGCCGAGCCATGTCTGCACAGCCTTGAGCACGGCGGGCGCCGCCGGGACCCGGCGCTTGCGGCGCAGATACGGCACGAGGGCGACGGTGTACAGCAGGCCGAGGCCGATGGTGACAGCGGTGCCGACGTAGCCGAGGAGGTAGTGGCCGGTGGCGGCGGCGGCGATCACACCCGCCATCGCCGGGATGTCGAGGTGCAGCATCTTCTCGCCGGAGCGGCGCAGCAGGGAGCGCGGCGGGGCGTCCGGGATGCGTACGGCGTTGAGGTCGATGTTGCGGGTGACGACCGGCATCGTCCGGCGCAGCCGGATCAGGGTGGTCAGCGCGCCGTGCGGCGCCTGGAGACCGTAGAAGAGCAGGAAGCAGGCGACCGCCGCGTAGAACAGCGGCTGCTCGGCGAGGTTCTCACGGGCGAGCAGCAGGATCAGCAGCAACTGGCGGAGCAGGAAGCGGATCGGCAGACCGGCGCGGACCTTGTTGAGCCGGTTGACCAGATAGCTGCCGCGCTGGTGCAGATAGAAGTCGGCGGCATAGGTCACTGCCGCTGCGGCCGCGAACATCCAGATGTCCGGAATGAGCGCGGCGATCATCACGCACGGATAGCCCAGTCCCATCAGGACTGCCGCGGCCAGCTCTGACCGGCTGCCCACACGGGCCAGGCGAATGGCGGTCGAAATCACGTAGAACCTGCTCCAAAGGTGCCGGTTGTTTCACGTCTGCAAGAAGTTGTGAAGGTGGGGCTTCACGGACTCGGGCCTCTGTATCGCAGGAGGCGATCTCAGAGGCCCGAATAGGATCATTTAACGGAGGTATTGGAGGAGTATTACACATCTTCCTGTCGGTCGAGGACCGACGCCAGCGCCTGCTCGAATCCGGATGCCTCGCCCGCCTCGCGGGTCGGGTCCTGCTGGCGTACGTCGATGACATGGCCGGTCAGCTCGGAAAGCAGCACGTCCAGCGAGGTCCGGGCCACGGCCTCGGAGGACAGCAGCGACCCGGCCGGCTCCTGGCCGAAAGCCTTGGTGCGCATCGGCGTGGCGGTGCGCTCCGGATTGACGCAATTCACCCGGATTCCCTCTGCCGCCCATTCGTCGGAGAGCGCCTGGGTGAGATTCACCATGGCGGCCTTGGTCGATGAGTAGAGGCTGTATTCGGCGCGGCCGCGGGTGTAGCTGGAAGAGGTGTAGAGAAGCAGTTGCCCCTGGGTCTCGACCAGATACTTGTATGACGCACGAGCAATCTGGACAGGCGCCAGGTAATTGACGTTCAGCGCTTCCTGAATGGTCGCGTTGTCGGTCTCGGCGAGCTTGCCGATGCGCAGCACGCCCGCGGTGTTGATGACGTAGTCGATACGGCCGCTCTCGGCGTACGCCGTGGAGAGCGCGTCATCGACGTGCTCCGGGTTCTCGACATGGGTGCCGGTGGTGGAACGGCCCAGCGCGTAGACCTTCGCCCCGTACCGCTCCGCGAGGGCGGCGATGTCCGCGCCGATTCCGTACGAGCCGCCGAAGACGACCAGGGTCTTGCCGGCGAGCAGCTCGCGGTACGCGGCCTCGTCGGCCTGGCGCGGGGCGGCGGAGGAGGCCAGCTGGAAGAGCTTGTCGGCGATGAAGACGTCGACCGGCTGGGTCACCTTCATGTTGTACTCGTCGCCCGTCACGACGTGGATCGGCACGTCCGGCAGGTACCTGAGCACGACGCTGCAGTCGTCCGTGGCCTGGAAGTTGGGGTCGCCCGCGGCGATCTCGTAGGCCCGGCGGATCGTGGAGAGCTTGAACGCCTGCGGGGTCTGGCCGCGGCGCAGCCGGGAGCGGTCCGGGATGTCGGTGATGAACTCGCCGTCCTCGCCATGGGTGCGGGTCACGATGATCGTGTCCGCGGAGGGGATGGCGACGTCGACCGCCTGGTAGCGGTCGAGGGCGTCGACACAGTCCTGGATCACTCGCTGTGACAGAAGCGGACGCACTGCGTCATGGAAGAGGACATTGGCGTCCTCGCCCTCCGCGAGACCCTCGCCGAGGGCCTCGATGGCCCGCTCGGTGGTCTCGTTGCGCGTGGCGCCGCCCTCGATCACCCTGCTGACCTTGGTGAGGCCGGCCTTGGCGATGATCTTCTCCACATCGGGTACGAATCCCGGCGCCATCAGCACAATCACGTCGTCGATGGCCTCGGCCTGCTCGAAGATCGTCAGCGTGTGCTCGATGACGGCCTTGCCGGCGATCTTCAGCAGCTGCTTGGGGATCGCGAGCCCCACGCGCTGGCCGGTACCACCGGCGAGCACGACTGCGGTGGTGCGGGGCTTGGCTTCGTGCGGCACGGACAAGACAGACCTCTACCTTGCGGGACTAAGGGACGGTTGATAGTCGCACTCTCCGTGACCGTCCCGCAAGGCGCTCGCCAGGCACTCCACACCCTCGCGAAACCCGCAGTTCACCCCATGGCCAGGGATATTGACATCAGCGTGCCGACGGCCGGGGTGAGCGATCACACAGATACGCGGCCCTGACCTGGACCGCCTCGGTTGCGTCACTGATCGGAGACTTCGAGTGTCAGCGCGTTCTGCCGGTCGTAGCCGAGCCGGGCCGTGACCAGCCGCGGGCGGCGGCCCCGGAGCCGGCACAGGGCGCGGCGCAGCTGAAGGAACGGACGCGGCGCGGGCAGCAGCACGGGCGGGTAGGCGTAGACGGAGCCCTTGGCCACCACATCGTCGAGGATCCTGCCGACTCTGACGGCCTCGGCGCCCGGTGCGTACTGCAGCCACAGCTCCCAGCCCTCCTTGCCCGCGAGCCGGGCACGGACGACATCGGTGCAGGCCAGGGTGGCCCGGAAGCCGTCCGCCCCGTGCTGTACGCCGGGAAACTCCAGCTCGGCCGGCTGCTCTCCGCCGCGCCTGAGCAGCAGGACGGGGGCGGTCACCTGCTCCGTCGTGACTCCGTGCAGCCGTCCCGACACCGTGATGTTCCACCGGTCGACGCGGATGTCTCCCGCTTCGGCGTGCGCGCCTCGCGCCCAGGAACGCAGCGCGAGCAGGTTCCGGGGGGCGCGGATATAGGGGACGAGGTGGCGGACGCCGCCGCGGGGCCCGGTCCGCCGCGCCGGGTCCATCGAGCCGCGCTGGTCGACGGCGCGGACGCGGATGCCGACACGCAGGCCGGATACCGGCTGGTCGGCGTGGCAGATCCAGCTCCCCTCGGCGAATTCCTCACCGCTCGGGATGGCGGCCGTCCCGTCGGCGCGGAACGGGAAGACGCGCTCCTCGGCGCCCTTCTCCTCGCGTGTGCAGACCAGCCGCAGTCCCGGGTACGCGACGGCGGCCGATTCGGGAGCGATCAGCCGCACGCGCAGACTGCCGTCGGCGGCGGCCACGCAGTCGGCCACCGGGATGAACGCGGAGCCGGCCGACGGGGAGGCCGACGGGGTGCGGTCGAGCGCGCCGCCGCCCGGCGATGTTTCCTCGGCGTTCTCGGCGTCCGTACCGGTACCGCCGGAATCGGCACCGGCGCCCCCTGAGGTGTCGGCTTCTATGCACGAAGGGGATTTCCGGGAACCTCCCGCGCCGAGTTCGGCGAACAGCTCCTCGTACTGCTTGGCGACCGGGCCCGGGTCGAAGCGCTGAGCGTTCACGCGGGCCGCGGCTCCCATGCGGCGGCGCAGTTCCCCGTCGTCGATCAGGCGCAGCAGGGCGCGGGCGACGGCGTCCGCGTCGCCCACGGGCACCAGCAGCCCGTCGACACTGTCCGCGACGATCTCGCGGGGGCCGTAGTCGCAGTCGGTGCTCACGACCGGGAGTCCGCAGCGCATCGCCTCGACGAGGGTCATGCCGAAGGACTCGTGGCGGGAGGTGGAGACCGCGATCGCGCCCTTGACCCACTCCGGCTCGATCGGTGAGCGGGGGCCCATGAGAAGGACGCTGTTGTAGAGGCCGAGCTCGTCGATGCGACGGCGGAGCCGCTCCTTCTGGTTGCCCCAGCCGCAGATGCGCAGGGTCCACTCCGGGTGTTCGGCGACGACCTTCCCGAACGCCTCGATGAGCAGGTCGTACTGCTTCTCGGAGGAGAGCCGTCCGGCCGCCACGACCGTCGTCCCACCCAGATCGGAGGGGTCGACCATGGGCTCGGGGACGCTGTTCGGGATGGACAGCACCTGGGTGCCGGGCAGGGGCACCTGCTCCCGCCACACCGCCGCGTCGCCCTCGGAGACGGTCACGAACGCGTCGATGGCGGCGAGGTGTTCACGCATCTCGGCGCGCAGTGCGGGCTTGTGGTGGTTGTGCGTCATGTGCTCCTGGCCGATGAGCACGGCCCGCTCCGGCGCGAACTGGGCGGCATACGCGACCAGTCCGGGCCGGGTCCCGATGACGACGTCCGTGTCGGACGCGGCGTAGTGGTCCCGTACCCGTTCGTCCGTGAGCCGGCTGTACTCCTTGAACCGCGCCTCGTGGGCCGGGAAGCGCTCGGCGGGTCGCCGTGCGAGCGGGTGCTCCTTCTCATTCGTCACGGAGCCCGGGCGGGTGTCGACGAGCGGTACGACCGAGATGCGGGGGTCGATCGCGAAGAGCGGCTCGTCACGGTGCCGGAAGACGGAGACGATCTCCACCTCGTGCCGGCCTGCGAGTTCCTCCGCGAGGTTGAGCGTAGTGCGGATGGTGCCGCCGATGCCGTAGACGGTGTGAATGAGGAAGGAGATCTTCATCGGCGCTCCGTATCGGTCCGCAGGGGCACCTGCCGCCCCGTACCCCGCCTGCAAGACGGCGATAACGGACGACAGGTTGCCTCTGCGTACAGACCTGAACACCCATGAACGGAACGCAACATTCCGTCCTGTGCGCGCCGCTCTTCGAACGGCCCCTAGTGCTTAGAACGGGTCGAAGTCGTCGAACTCGCGCTCGGCCTCGTCGCGCTCGGCCTCGCGGTCCTTGCGGCGCTGGGCCGCGGGCCGCGGAGCCTCGAAGCGGTGGTCCTCGCCGCGGCGGCCGAGCATCTCCGCGCCGGACATCATCGTGGGCTCCCAGTCGAAGACGACGGCGTTGTCCTCGGGGCCGATGGCCACACCGTCGCCGGCCCGGGCGCCCGCCTTCATCAGCTGCTCCTCGACGCCGAGGCGGCTGAGGCGGTCCGCGAGGTAGCCCACGGCCTCGTCGTTGTTGAAGTCGGTCTGGCGCACCCAGCGTTCGGGCTTCTCGCCGCGCACGCGGAAGAGACCGTCCTCCTCCTGCGTGACCGTGAAGCCCGCGTCGTCGACCGCCTTCGGGCGGATGACGATCCGGGTCGCCTCCTCCTGCGGCTTGGCCGCGCGCGCCGCCGCGACGATCTCGGCGAGCGCGAAGGAGAGCTCCTTCAGCCCCGTACGGGCCACCGCCGACACCTCGAGGACGCGATAGCCACGCTCCTCCAGGTCCGGGCGGATCATGTCCGCGAGGTCCTTGCCGTCCGGGATGTCGATCTTGTTCAGGACGACGATGCGGGGCCGGTCGTCGAGGCCGCCGTACTGCTTCAGCTCCTCCTCGATGACATCGAGGTCGGTGAGCGGGTCGCGCTCGGACTCCAGCGTCGCCGTGTCCAGCACGTGCACCAGCACCGAGCAGCGCTCGACGTGGCGCAGGAACTCCAGGCCGAGGCCGCGGCCCTGGCTGGCCCCCGGGATCAGACCCGGCACGTCGGCGATCGTGTAGACGGTCGCGCCGGCCGTGACGACGCCGAGGTTCGGCACGAGCGTCGTGAAGGGGTAGTCCGCGATCTTCGGTTTGGCCGCGGACAGGACCGAGATCAGCGAGGACTTGCCCGCGCTCGGGTAGCCGACCAGCGCCACGTCGGCGACGGTCTTGAGCTCCAGGACGATGTCGCCGGACCGGCCCGGTTCGCCGAGCAGCGCGAATCCGGGCGCCTTGCGACGCGCCGAGGCCAGCGCCGCGTTGCCGAGGCCGCCGCGGCCGCCCTCCGCCGCCACGTACGTGGTGCCCTGACCGACCAGGTCGGCGAGCACCTCGCCGTTCCCGTCCAGCACGACCGTGCCGTCGGGCACCGGCAGCACCAGGTCCTGGCCGTCCTTGCCGGAGCGGTTGCCGCCCTCGCCGGGCTTGCCGTTGGTCGCCTTGCGGTGCGGCGAGTGGTGGTAGTCGAGCAGCGTCGTCACCGACTGGTCGACGGTGAGGATCACGTCGCCGCCGCGGCCGCCGTTGCCGCCGTCGGGTCCGCCGAGCGGCTTGAACTTCTCCCGGTGTACGGAGGCGCAGCCGTGGCCTCCGTTACCCGCGGCGACATGCAGCTCGACGCGGTCCACGAAGGTGGTCATGGGGTGTGCCTCCAGTACGTACGGAAATGTCTACTGCGTGCTGTGCCTCTTGCACAACATGCGAAAGGCGGACCCACTTCCCGTACTTCCGTACGAGTAGTGAGGTCCGCCCTCGCGAAGCTCGTTCCTGCTGGGGGTCCGGGGGTTACCCCCCGGTAAAACGCAGCACGGGGCCTGGATCAGGCGACCGGAACGATGTTCACGACCTTGCGGCCGCGGTGGGTACCGAACTCCACCGCACCGGCCTGCAGCGCGAACAGCGTGTCGTCGCCGCCGCGCCCGACGCCGGAGCCCGGGTGGAAGTGGGTGCCGCGCTGGCGGACCAGGATCTCACCGGCGTTGACGACCTGACCGCCGAAGCGCTTCACGCCGAGCCGCTGAGCGTTGGAGTCGCGACCGTTCCGGGTGGACGATGCGCCCTTCTTGTGTGCCATCTCTCCTCAGTCCCTTACTTCGCAGCCGCGGGGATCTCAGTGACCTTGATCGCCGTGTACTGCTGGCGGTGGCCCTGACGACGACGGTAGCCGGTCTTGTTCTTGTAGCGCAGGATGTCGATCTTGGCGCCCTTGTGGTGGTCCACGACCTCGGCCTGGACCTTGATCCCGGCCAGCACCCAGGGGTCGCTGGTCACGGCGTCGCCGTCGACAACGAGCAGGGTCGAGAGCTCGACCGTGTCGCCAACATTGGCGGTGGAAATCTTGTCAACCTCAACGATGTCGCCGACAGCAACCTTGTGCTGGCGACCACCGCTGCGCACGATGGCGTACACGCGGATCTCTCTCTCGCTCGGAACGGAATCCCCTGATGCCAGCCGTCCGCACGGGCCGGGGCCCGGACTGTCCGCGAAGGATGGACGGCCTCTCCCGACCCGGGGTCGGGAGGGAGGTGCTCAGAAGCAGGCGGGTATGGGAACACGCCGACGGTCAAGGTTACGGGGCGCGCCTCAGGGGGTCAAACCGGGCCCGGCGCGTCCGGACTCCCTGGCGCGCGGCCGGTCCCGGGCTGTTGGATGAGCGCTCGTGCCCCTGCGCTCCCTCCTCACCATGCCCCGTCTGTTCCGGCACGGCTCCGCCATCGGCGCGGACCTCCCCCCGGACGAGGCGGTCGTCCTCGACGCGCGGCCCGCCCCGCTGCGCGCCGCGGTGTCCGCGGCCACCGCGGGCGACCACGGACCGGCCCGAGAGCTGCTCGCCACGACCCGGCTCGGCGCCGAGTGGGAGCGGCGCAGCTCCTGGGTCGGCGTGCTCGCCGAGTCCGCCCTGCACACTCCCGGCTGGCTGGACGCCTGGCTCAGCGAGTCGCCGGAGGACCCGGACGCCCTGCTCGTCAAGGCCGAGCTGTGCATCCACCGGGCGTGGGCGATACGTACCGGGGCGCGCGCCCGACATGTGTCGCGCGACCGGTTCCGGGCGTTCTTCGCGCTGCTGGAGGACGCCGTCCCCGTCATCGGCGCCGCCGCGGAGCTCAACCCCGACGACCCGGTGCCCTGGCGGATCGCTCTCACCCACGCCCGCGGCAGCCAGGCGCCGCGGGAGGTCTTCGACGCGTACTGGGCCGAGGCCACCGCACGCGCACCGCACCACTACGGCTGCCATGCCACCGCGCTCCAGTACCTCTGCGACAAGTGGTACGGCTCGCACGAGGAGATGTTCGCGTTCGCCGAGCGGGCCGCCACCGACGCCCTGCCCGGCTCGAAGCTGAACGCCCTGCCGCTGGCCGCCGCCGTCGAGTACGACGTCGTGGCGGACGACACCGAGGACGGGCCGATCGACCGGTCCCGCATCACCGCTGCCGTGGACCGCGCCCTGGAACTGTCCTCCTTCTACGAGCCGGGCGACCCGGAGGCCGCCGGCTTCCGCAACGAGCTCGCCCTGATGCTGGTACTCGGGCAGCGCTTCGAGGAGGCGCTGGACGTCTTCCGCGCGATCGGCGCGCACGCCCGGACACAGCCCTGGGGGTACTTCGGGGACGCCCGGGAGGAGTTCCTGGAGTTCCGTACGGGCGTACGCATGCAGATCGCCTCACGCATCCCGTTCTTCGCCACTCCTCCGCCCTCGGTGACCGGCAGCGCCACGGTCGCACCCGCGGGCCCCGAGGTCCATCTCCTCGCCATCGCCGCCGCCCCGCCCGCGAAGGTCGCCGAAGCCGCCCTGCTCTGCGGGGTCCCGCTGCGGATCGCCCCGGCCGGCGCCGCCGCCAGCTATGTGTCGCTCGCCCCCGACGCGTCCCCCGGCAAGCGGGCCTCGCTGATCGGCAAGGACCGGCTCACGGGGGCCGCGGACACCTTCACCACCGGCGAGAAGTGGTCCGCACTCGTGCTGCGCCGCACCGGCGACCGTGCCGGCTTCACCTTGCTCCACAAGGGCAAGGAGGCCGCGGCACACGAGTGGGACCCGGCCGCGCCGGTCGGCGAGCACGCCGCCGCCGCTGCCACCGCGGCCGTGCTCGCCCGCGTCTACGGCCTCCCGGACCCGCGCCCCCTCATCGGCCTCCTGCGCTCCCCGGACGCCCCGGCCCGGCGCCAGGCGGACCTGGTCGCCGCCCTCGGCCTCCCGCCGCTCCCCGAGGGGTTCGGCGAACGCCCCGACGTCCTCGCCACCGTCGCGGACGCCCGCCTCCTGGAGCGCCGCGGTCTCCTCGCGGGCATGCGCGACACCATGGCGGACGCCCCGGACCGCCTTCTCGTCGCCTCCCCGGGCGAGCGGCCGGCACCCCGGCCGCTGCGCTGGTGGCTGACGCGCTCCCTGGCCTTTGTGTTCTTCGCCACGGCCGCCGGCTACGCCTGGTGGTCCCCAGGCGTCGGCACGCTGCGGTCCGTCCTGTTCTCCCTGCTGGCGCTCGCCTTCGGCGCCCAGCTCGTCGGCCAGTATGCTCCCGGCGTACGCAGACACCGGAAGGCAGAGAAGTGAACTACAGGGTTCAGCCCAGCGCCCAGGTCGACGAGACGGCCGAGATCGGCGCCGGCAGCAGTGTCTGGGATCTCGCGCAGATCCGCGAAGGCGCCCGGCTCGGTGAGGGCTGTGTGGTCGGCCGGGGCGCGTACGTCGGTACGGGTGTCCGCATGGGCGACAACTGCAAGCTGCAGAACTACGCCCTCGTCTATGAGCCGGCCGAGCTCGGCAACGGGGTGTTCATCGGTCCCGCCGTGGTCCTCACCAACGACCACAACCCGCGCTCCGTCGACCCCGAGGGCAAGCAGAAGCGCGGCGGCGACTGGGAGGCCGTCGGGGTGAAGATCGCCGACGGTGCCTCGATCGGCGCGCGCTCGGTGTGCGTGGCCCCGATCGAGATCGGCCGCTGGGCGATGGTCGCGGCCGGTGCGGTCGTGACGAAGGACGTGCCGGACTTCGCGCTGGTCGTCGGCGTCCCTGCACGGCAGATCGGCTGGGTCGGCCACGAGGGCGTGCGCCTGGTCGAGCGCGAGGGCGAGGCCGGTGTGTGGGAGTGCCCGACGTCGGGACGGCTCTACCGCGAGACCCCCGGAGGGGCGCTCACCGAGGCGTAGCGAGCGAGAGCGTCTCAGAGGGATCAACCGAAGGCTCGTTTCCGGGCCCGTGCTCACCCGGTGTCCGACTCGCCCGAGAGTGCCGGGCGCCTGACAAGCAGACAAGCAATCGAGGCCGAATACATGTCCCGGACCGAAGTCCAGGCCCCGCCTGAGACGGACAAGACTGCCGCGAGCGAGGCTCCACCGCCGGGAAGGCCGGGAGCCCGGCTCTACGCGCTGGACGCGCTGCGCGTCGTCGCCGCGCTCTCGGTCCTCATATTCCACTTCACCGGCGTGGACGCGGCGACGAAGGCCAACTGGGGTGTGAACCCCAAGGAGCTCTTCCCCTGGCTGTTCCCCGTCACCTCCTACGGCTCGTACGGCGTCCAGCTGTTCTTCATCATCAGCGGCTTCGTCATCTGCCTGTCCGCCTGGGACCGCACGCCGGGCCAGTTCGTCAGGGCCCGCTTCCTGCGGCTCTTCCCGGCCTACTGGTTCTCGATCGTCGTGGCTTTCGTGGTGTGGCGCGGGCTTCCCGACGGCGAGCGCACGGCCCCCAGCATCAGCGACTCGCTGACCAACGTCACGATGTTCCAGGTCCCGCTGTCGGCCCGGCACCTGGTCGGCGCCTACTGGACGCTGTGGGTGGAGCTCACCTTCTACCTGATCTTCCTCGTGGTGCTGTGGAAGGGCCTGGACTACGTCCGCGTCTCGGTCTTCTGCTGGCTGTGGCTGCTGTCGAGCGTGCTGGTCCAGCAGGACCAGGACATCCCGCTCCTCGGCATCTTCGCCCAGCCGCTGAACACCGCCCTGTTCGTGTCGGGCATCGCGATGTACCTCATGTACCGCTTCGGTCCGGACCTCAAGCTGTGGGGCCTGCTCGGGGCGAGCTGGCTGGTGATGCAGAGCGACCTCGTCCAGCATGCCGACCAGCTTCGCCACGACAGGGGCATGGACCGCGACCCGTACATCGCGCTCGCCCTGGTGACCGTCTTCTACCTGCTGGTCCTGGCCGTGGCCCTGCGCAAGCTCGAATGGGTCGGCTGGAAGTGGCTGGCCACCGCGGGCGCTCTGGTCTACCCGCTCTACCTCCTCCACGAGGAGCTGGGCTGGGCGATGATCCGCGTGCTGTACGGGCACGTGGGGGCCTGGGCCACGCTGGGCATCACCACGGCCGTACTGCTCCTGCTGGCCTGGCTGGTGCACCGGTTCGTGGAACGGCCCTCGCAGAAATGGCTGCGCGCCACCCTGGAGAAGGAGTCCCGCAAGCGGGCGGCCACCGCCGACGGCTGATCGGGCGCCATACGAGAGGGCCCCGTCCGGCAGTGCCGGACGGGGCCCTCTTCGTGTCGCCGAGTGGTGTCAGCCGCCGATGACGACGCGGCGCACACCCTCCCAGTTGGCCGGGTCCGTGGTGCGGCGGCCGTCGACCAGGACGGTGACGTCCGGCAGGTCGGCGGCGGCCAGGTCGCGGTACTCGGCGTGGTCGGCCTGGAGGATCGCGGCGGTGACCTTCTCACCCTGGTGCGGGGTGAGGCCGTGGGCGGCGAGCTCGTCGGCCGTGTACATCGGGTCGGAGACGAACGGCACCGCGCCGCGCGCCGTGAGCGCCTCGACGACGCCGTAGACGCCGGAGAACGCGGTCTCCTTGACGCCGCCGCGGTAGGCGGCGCCCAGCACGAGGACGTTCACGCCGGAGAGGTCGCCGTAGGCCGCGGCCAGCAGGTCGACGGAGTACTGCGGCATGGCGGCGTTGGCCTCGCGCGCCGAGCGCACGACGGTCGCCTCCGGGTCGTTCCACAGGTACATCCGCGGGTAGATCGGGATGCAGTGGCCGCCGACGGCGATGCCGGGCTGGTGGATATGGCTGTACGGCTGGCTGTTGCAGGCCTCGATGACCTTCTTGACGTCGATGCCGTTCTTGTCCGCGAAGCGCGCGAACTGGTTGGCAAGACCGATGTTGACGTCGCGGTACGTGGTCTCGGCGAGCTTGGCGAGCTCGGAGGCCTCGGCGGTGCCCAGGTCCCAGACACCGTTCGGCTGCGGCAGGTCGTCGCGCTCGTCGAAGTCGAGGACCTGCTCGTAGAACTCCACGCCGTGCCGGGCCGACACCTCGTCGACACCGCCGACGAGCTTCGGGTAGCGGCGCAGGTCGGCGAAGACGCGGCCGGTGAGCACCCGCTCCGGCGAGAAGACCAGGTGGAAGTCCTCGCCCGCGGTCAGGCCTGAGCCCTGCTCCAGCATCGGTGCCCAGCGGGTGCGGGTGGTGCCGACCGGCAGGGTGGTCTCGTACGAGACGAGGGTGCCGGGCTTGAGTCCCTTGGCGATCGCCTCGGTCGCGGCGTCCATCCAGCCGAAGTCCGGCACGCCCTCGGCGTCCACGAACAGCGGGACGACGACCACGACGGCGTCGGACTGGGCGACGGCCGCGGTGGTGTCGGTGGTCGCGGACAGCAGACCGGCGCCGACGGTCTCCTTGAGCAGGCGGTCGAGGTCGTGCTCGCCGGGGAAGGGCTCGGTGCCGGCGTTGACCAGCTCCACGACCCTCTCGTTGACGTCGGCGCCGATGACCTTGTGGCCCTTGGCGGCGAACTGCACGGCGAGCGGCAGGCCGATCTTGCCCAGCGCGACTACACAGATATTCATCGGGTTACTTTCCTCTTCACACGGGACAACGTTCGGCGCAGTCGCCTGCCCACGCCGGCTGAGGGCTCCCAGAGCGGAGCCGTGGTGATCACCAGCCGTCCCTTGGTGTTCGCGTTGGCGGAGACGCGGTAGGGGACCTTCTCACGCCAGCGCCGCGCCAGGGGCAGCGGCAGGCCCAGGGTCTTCACCGGGACCTCGTACGTCGAGCCTGCCACGTCCAGATAGGCACGGACGCCCAGCTTGGCCCGCTCGGGCCGGACCGGGATCCGTGCGGTCAGGACCGTCGCCATCCCGTCGGGCGTGACGGTGCGGCTCGACTCGCCTGCCGGGGCAGGGAGTTCGGTGCCGACGGGCAGCCGGCGGGCGCCGGGCTTGTCGGCGCTCTTCGGCATGGCCTTGGGGGCGAGCCGGATCACCGCGCCGTCCGTGTCGCCGGACACCGGCACGCGGACGGCAACGACCAGTGTCAGCTCCTGGCCGGACTGCTCCCACGCCGCGGAGACCAGTCCGGTGCCGTCGGCGAGCTGCTTGGGCACGGACTCGCCGATGACCTCGAAGACCCGGTCCGGCAGGCCCAGTGCCGGGTCGCGGAAGCCGGGATAGCGGACGTAGGCGCGTCCGCCCTCGAGGAGCAGCGGAGGCGCCCCGTGGGCGGCCTCGTCGCTGATCGCGCGGACGAGCTCGGCGACGGCTCCGCGCTGGGCCAGCGCGATGCGCACGCGCCGCTTGACGTCCATCGCGTCGCGCAGCGCGTCGGTGAAGTACTCGTCGGCGAGGCTCGCGATGCCGGCGCAGACCTCCCGCTGCGTCTGCGGGTCCAGCGCGGGGAAGTCGTCCTGGACGAGCTTGGCCAGCTCCCAGGTGAAGTGGCGCTTGAAGAGCGCGTCCCGCTGCGGGCCCGCCCCGACCAGCCCGGCGGCGTGCTTCATGATCTCGGTGGTGCAGCGCAGCCGCGAGAGGTGGTTGGCCCGGTAGGTGATGTTGCTGGCGTCGCCGCGCTTGACCGCGTAGTAGAACGTGTAGTCGGCGAGGACCGAGATCCTGCGGGCGCGCACGCACGCCTCGATCGTGAACGGCTGGTCGCTGCCGACCGGCAGGTCCTCGGGGAAGCGCAGCTTGTGCTTCTCCACCAGCTCGCGCCGGAAGAGCTTGGTGTTGGCGAGGGTGAACGGCAGCGCCGAGTCGTACAGGCTGACGTCCGGGTCGTCCTTCTTGTACAGGGCCTGGTGGACATAGCGGCCGTTGGTGCCCACCATCTTGCCGACGACCACGTCCGAGCCGTGTGCGTCGGCACAGGCGACCAGGCGCTCAAGCGCCTGGTCGCCGAGATAGTCGTCCGAGCCTATGAAGTAGACGTACCGGCCGGTGGCGAGCTCCAGGGCGCGGTTGCTGGGAGCCGCCGGGCCGCCCGAGTTCTCCTGGTGGATCACCTTGACCGTGCCCGGGTAGCGCTCCGCGAAGCGGTCCAGCTCGGCACCGCTGTCGTCGGTGGAGCCGTCGTCGACCGCGACGACCTCCAGACGGTCCAGTCCGATGCTCTGCCCGACGAGGGAGTTCAGGCACTCCGTCAGGTACGGCATCGTGTTGTACACGGCGACGACGACGGTGACGTCAGGAGTCCTCGTCATGATCTCGCCCCCGGCCTGACGTCCGCGAGCAGCCGCGTGTAGAGCTGGTCGAGCACCTCGGCCTGCGCCTCCCACGTCCAGGTGTCGAGCAGACCGGGCTTGTCGTAGGCGGCCCGGTAGCGCTCGGGGTCGGCGAGGACGGCCTTGATCGCGCGTACGAGGTCGTCGATGTCCTCGGCCTTGCAGACCTCGCCCTGGCCGGTGGAGCGGGTGACCTCCGACATGGTCTTGACATCGCTGACGACCAGCGGCAGCCGGGCGTGCGAGTACTCGAAGAACTTGGTGATCAGTGCGATCTCGTGGTTCGGCCAGTGGTGGATCGGGATGCAGCCGACATCGGCGGCGGACAGGAAGCGGACCACCTGCCAGTGCGGCACGTAGGGCACGGCGTGCAGCCGGTCGCCGACGCCCAGCTCCTCCGCACGGCGCAGCAGGCTCTGGATGTACGCGGCGGCCGGGCTGGGCACGACGAACGCCATGTGGGCGCCGTCCAGCTTCGGCAGCGCCTCGACCATGTCGCCGAGGCCGCGCTGCGGACCGGGCGAACCGCTGTAGACGACCAGCGGGACGTCGGGGCCGATGCCGCACAGCGCCCGCAGGTCGGGCACCGGCTCGAAGTCGTCCAGCGTCTCGTCGACCTCGACCGGCCGGTCGGGGGCGTTCAGCACGACGGTCGGCTGCTCCTTCAGGCCGTGGCGCTCGCGCAGCAGGTCGCCGAGCCCTTCGGAGACGGTGACGACGGCGTCGGCGTACGGGGCGAACTCGCTCTCGTGCGCGGTGTTGCCCGGGATCCAGTGGGCGTTGTCCTCCCAGGGCCGCACGCCGGGCAGGAACTCATGGGCGTCCCAGACCAGCTTGACGTTGCGGCCGGCCGCACGAGCCCGTATCGCGGCGCGTGCGCCGACACCGAGCATGCGGAAGTCGTTGGCGTGGATCAGATCGGGCTTCAGCGCGTCGATCTCCTTGCCGTACGTCAGCTCGTAGTCCCACAGCACCGGCTCCAGCCTGCGCCAGGCGCGGTTGCCCTTGAGCGCCTTCCAGGACGCGGTGAAGGCGCGGTCCAGCGGACCCCGCAGCCGGCGCCCGGCCTTCTGCGCCTCACGGGTCTGGCGGGCCCGGAAGCCGACCCACTTCAGCAGGAACTTGGACGCGGGGCCGGCAGCGATCAGCCGGACCTTCTCGGTCGTGCGGAACAGGGGCGAGCCGACGGCCTCCGGCGCCACGCGCAGCGCGGCCCGGCGGGTGGCGACGTCCGCGCGCCACGCCTTCGCCCACTGGCGGCGGTAGGCGGCGAGCGGCCCCGGCGGGTAGGCCAGCGGACGGCGCAGCGGCGAGCGGTGCCGCTCGGCGTGCCGCTTGGCCAGCGGCGTCTTCAGCGGAAGCAGCCGCACCTCGGCGTCGCCGAGCTTCCAGGTGCGCCCGTTGCCGGAGCGCACCAGGCCGAGCAGGACGACGTCCCAGCCGGCGTCGGCCGCGGACTGGGCGGCCTTCTGCACCCGCGAGTCGCCCTCGACCTTGTTGTCGACCAGCATGACGACGCGGCCCTTGACGGGACGGGACGCATCGGCACTCTGCGTTTCCATGAACAGCCTTTCTGGACCGGTCACTTGAGGAAGCCGCTCAGGACCTGGGCGGTCCAGGTTCCGTCGTGGTACGTGCGGGCGAACTTCGCCGACTCCTGCCCGATCAGGGCGGTGCCCTCGCGGTCGGCGACGAGCGACTCGACGACCTCGCGGAGATCGGCCGGGGTGGCGCTCACGATCGGCAGGGCGCCCTGCGTGGCACCGCGCACCTGGTCGCTGATGTAGCCGACCACGGGCTTGCCCGCGGCCATCGCCTCGACCGCGAAGGTGCCGTAGCTGCCGGTGGTGAACTGGTCGAGCACGAGGTCGCAGCCCTGGACGAGCTCCTGCATCTCGGCCACCGGGATGCCTTCGGCAAGCCGGAAGTCGATCAGGCCCTTGTCGTGGAGCTCGGTGAGGACCGGCATGATCCGGTCGGTGCCCTTGGTCCACCGCTTGGACGGGGCGTGCAGCACGACGGGCCGCTTGCGCTCCATCACCGGACGGTCCGTGGACCAGGAGTCGACGTCCACGACGAGCGGGGTCCATGTGGCGGTCGGCAGGTCGTCGAGCAGGTCGGGCGTCGTGACGTAGAGCGGGAGCCCGCACTCGTCGGCGATCTTCCTGTTCCGCTCGGCCTTGGCCTGGAGCTTCGCCGCGATGCCCGCGGGTGCGTCGCGGAAGAGCGAGTACTCGTGGCGCTCCATGTGCCGGCCGGGGTGCCGGATCTCGCTGCCGTGGGCGAGCAGCCCGACCTTGATCCCGGCGTGCTTGAGGGCCGCCAGGTCGCCGGCGATGGTGCCGCCGTTGAGCAGTCCGAAGACGGGCATGAACGCGTCGGCGAGCAGGTGTGTGTAGCGGCCGACGATCCGCTCCACCTGCTGGAACTGCGTGTCGAGCTCGTCCAGCCTGGTCGCGTCGACATAGACGTCGGCCGGGTAGTCGAAGGACTCCGGGCGCTTGTTCATCACGACCTCGACGGACACGTCCGGGTCGAGACGGGTGATCGCCTGGGCGTACGCGGCGGCCTGCCCCGCGTAGTTCGCCGGGCCGAGACCCAGCTTGATCCGGGTGTTACCGAGCTTGCGCCAGGCCGGCTCGCCCTCCTTGGGCTCGGCGGACCGCACCGCGCTCGGGGACTCCGTGACGGTCCACGCGATCTCCGGACGCGGGCCGGGCGGGGTCTTCTTCGACAGCTGCCGGTAGAGCTGGAGCAGCCGGCCGCTCTGCTCCTCCCACGACAGATCGGTGAGGACCTCCTCGGTGATGTTCGCGGCGAGCTCGTCGCGGCTCTTCATGGCGCGCGCGGCCGCCGCCGCGAAGGTCTTCGGGTCCTCCCAGGTGAAGACCTCGCCCAGACCGTGCTCCTCGACGTACGCCTTGATGACCTTCACGTCGCTGGTGACCAGCGGCAGCCGGGCCTGGAGGTACTCGGAGACCTTCGTCGGCAGCGAGACCTCGCAGTTGGGCACGCGCCGGAAGGGGGTCAGTCCCAGGTCGGCCGACGACAGGTAGTCGGCGACTTCGTACTGGGGGACGTACGGCACCAGGTGGACCCGGTCGCGTACGCCGAGGGACCCGGCTCGCGCCAGGAGCTCCTCCAGGAGCGGGGTGGTACGGCCCACGACGAGCGCCAGGTGGACGTCGGGCAGCTCCGCCAGCCCGTCGATCACCGCGTCGACGCCCCGCTCGGGGCCGATCCAGCCCGAGTAGACCATCAGCGGCACCTCGGGGCCGAGGCCGCATGCCTGGCGGACCGACGACCGGGACTTACCGCTGCCGATCACCTCGCGGACCGGCGAGTTGCCCACGACCAGCGGCAGCTCGGACAGCTTGTGGTCGTTCTTGAGCAGCTCCGCCATCTGCGCCGAGACGGTGACGACGGCGTCGGCGCGGCCGATGAACTCGGCCTCCATCGCCGGAAGGGCGGACGCCTGGCGGGCGTTGGGCCACTCGACGCCCTTGATGTACTCGTGGGCGTCGTACAGCCAGGCACAGCGGTGGCCACTCGCCTTGAGCCGCGCGGCGCTGCGGGCCGCGGTGACGATCATGGTGGCGTCGTTGGCGTGGATGACGTCCGGCTTGAGCTCCTCGATCACCGGGCCGAAGGCCAGGTCGAGATCGATCACCTGCGGCCAGTCGCGGCGCCAGTCGCCGACGGGCGCCGGGTCCTTGGGACGGCGGCGCTGCTCCCACTGGAAGGCCCGGACCCGCAGCCGGTGGACCGTGCGGCGGGCGCGCAGCATCGCCTTGACCGAGATCCGGCGCGGGGTGCCCGCCCAGTTGCTCTCGGCGGACTTCTGCCGGACCCAGGCTCGGTACGCCGCCCGGTAGCGGTTCAGCGCGGCCTGGTCCTGAAGGTGGAACTGCGTGGCGGCGGACCGCACCGGATGGGTCTTGCGCGCGGTCACCGCCCGGGAGTACTCCTTGCCCACGGGAACCCGGATCACGTCGATCGGGCCCATCTTGGAGTGCTGGACACGCTTGGTGTCGCTCCTGCCGACCAGGGTGACGTGCCAGCCGTCGCGGGCCGCCGCGACAGCGGTCTTCTGTACCCGCGAGTCACCCGTGATGCCGTTGGCGACGATCACCACGAGCCTAGGTCGGCGGGCAGGGGATTCCATTGCGTACTTCCTCCGGGTGGAACGCATAATTCGGCGTCCCCGGTTCCCTTGCGAGGGAACCGGGGACCGGCGCGGGCAGCCGCGTACCCGCCGCCGAAGCGGGGTCAGACAGCCGGACCGCTGACGCTGTCGAGGCGGACGGTGGTACCGGTGGTCGCCGACTCCAGTACGGCCGCGGCCACCTCCACGGTACGCAGGCCCTGCCGCAGAGTGCAGATGTCCGGGTCCTTTCCGAGCACCGCGTCGCGGAAGAGCTCGTGCTCGACCAGGAGCGGCTCGCGCTTCGGGATGGCGTAGCGGATCATGTCGCCCTCGGCGACACCGCGGAACGCGCTCAGAGCCTCCCACTCGGTGGCCACGGCGGCGTTCGAGTAGAAGGTCAGGTCGGCGGTGAGGGTGTCGGCGATGAAGCAGCCGCGCTCGCCGGTGACCGAGGTGAATCGCTCCTTCAGCGGGCTCAGCCAGTTCACGAGGTGGCTGACCATCGTGCCGTCGCTGAGCTTGCCGACGGCGGAGACCATGTCCTCGTGGGCGCGGCCGGACTTGGAGACCGTGTGCGCGGCGATCGAGGTGTACGCCTGGCCGGTGACCCAGGCCGTCAGGTCGATGTCGTGGGTGGCGAGGTCCTTGACCACGCCGACATCGGCGATGCGGTGCGGGAACGGGCCCTGGCGGCGGGTGACGACCTGGAACACGTCGCCGAGCTCGCCGGCCTCCAGCCGCGAACGCAGACTGCGCAGCGCCGGGTTGCAGCGCTCGATGTGGCCGACGCCGGCGACCAGGCCGCGCGACTCGAAGGCGTCGACGAGGCGGCGGGCGCCCTCGACGGTGTCCGCCACGGGCTTCTCGACGAGCGCGCAGACCCCGGCCTCGGCCAGCTTCAGGCCGACTTCCTCGTGCAGTCCGGTCGGGCAGGCCACGACGGCGTAGTCGATGCCGAGGGCGATCAGCTCCTCGACGGTCGACAGGACGGGGGCGCCCTGCGCCCAGCCGTTCTTGTCGCCCATGGGGTCGACGACGGCGACGAGCTCGACACCGTCGAGCCCGGCCAGTACGCGGGCGTGGTGGCGTCCCATGGAGCCGAGGCCGATCAGGCCGGCCCGCAGTGCAGCGGCAGTCACAGGTTCTCTCCCAGCGCGTTCACGGCGGTGACGATGCGCTCAAGATCGCCCTCGGTGAGGGAGGGATGGACGGGCAGCGAGACGACCTCGGCGGCGGCCCGCTCGGTCTCGGGCAGGTCCCAGTCGCGGCCGGCCTTCTGGTCCGGCTCCCAGTACGGCTTCAGCCGGTGGATGGGGGTCGGGTAGTAGACGGCGTTGCCGACGCCCGCCTCGGTGAGCTTCGCCATGGCGGCGTCGCGGTCACCGCGGATACGGACCGTGTACTGGTGGTAGATGTGGCGCGCACCCTCGGCGACGACCGGCGTCACGACGTTCGGCGCGGTGATGTTCGCCGACAGGTAGGCGGCGTTGGCGATGCGCTGCTCGGTCCAGCCGGGGAGCTTGGCGAGCTGGACGCGGCCGACGGCGGCGGCGACGTCTGTCATGCGCATGTTGGCGCCGACGATCTCGTTGGCGTAGCGCTGCTCCATGCCCTGGTTGCGCAGCAGGCGCAGGGTGCGGGCGATCTCGGCGTCGGCCGTGGAGATCATGCCGCCCTCGAGGCTGTGCATGTTCTTGGTCGGGTAGAAGCTGAACGTGCCGCCGGAGCCGAACGCGCCGACGGGCGTGCCGTTCAGCGCGGCCGCGTGCGCCTGGCAGGCGTCCTCGACGACGGCGAGCTTGTGCTTCTCGGCGATGGCCATGATCTTGTCCATCGCGGCGGGGTGGCCGTACAGGTGCACCGGCATGATCGCGGCGGTGCGGGGGGTGATCGCGGCCTCGACGGCGGCCGGCGACAGGCAGTACGTGTCGGCCTCGATGTCGGCGAAGACGACGTCGGCGCCGACGAGGCGGACCGCGTTCGCCGAGGCGGCGAAGGAGAACGAAGGAACGATCACCTCGTCACCCGGGCCGACACCAAGCGCCATCAGAAGGAGGTGCAGCGCGGAGGTACCGGAGTTGACGGCCACGCAGTGGCGGCCCTCCACGAGCTCCGAGAAGCCCTCCTCGAACGCGGCCACCTCGGGGCCCTGTACGACCCGGCCGCTGCGCAGTACGCGTACGGCGGCCTCGATCTCTTCTTCACCGATGACCGGGCGGGCAGCAGGGATGGGCTGCGCGTTGCTGCTCGGCATGGACGTCCTCCTTGAACACCGCAAGAGCTCTATATGGCAGAGGTCCGGGGCTGCGGGGCGTTTTCAGGGCCGCGCGTACCCCTCCGGCGTGATTGCCGACGCCCTACCGAGGAATTGCTTCCGGGACCGGCCTGTCCCTGAGAACCGGGCCCGTCACCGACCGTAGTCTCTGGGCGGGGGCCCGCACACGGCAGCGACCGCCGTCACATTATCAGGGATTTCCCTGTCAATTTCTGGGCTGTTAACGCGCCCATGCATCAATTACGAAACAAAGCAGTGCCCCGCCCCTCGACGCGAGAGGCGGGGCACTGATGCTTCAACCGATCGTCACCAGTTGTTCAGCTGTCGACGGAAGCGGCCGCGGACGCCGTCACGGAGGGCAGCGCCTGCTGCTCCGCCGCGGCGGTCTTCTTGGTGGCCGCCTTGGTGGCCTTCTTGGCGGTCGTCTTCTTCGCAACGGTCTTCTTGGCCGCCGTCTTCTTGGTGGCGGCCTTCTTCGCCGTGGCCTTCTTGGCCGTCTTGCGCGCCGCCTTCTTGGCCGGGGCGGCCTCCTCGGCGTCCACCGCCGTGGCGGCCTCGGCCTCGGGCTCCGTCTGGGGCGCTGCGGCGACCACGACGACCGCGGCCTCCTCCGCACCGGACGGCGAACCGGCCGGGGCGGTGACCTTGCGGGTCACCCGGCGACGGGCGCGCGGGGCGGCGGCCGTGAGCTCGGCCTCGGCCTCGGGAGCCGAGGGAGCCTCCACCACCGGGGCCGGGGCCTCGGCAGGAGCCTCGGTCACGATCTCGACGGGGGCCTCGGTCCCCTTCGGCGAACCGGCCGGGGCCGTCGCCTTACGGGTCGCCCGGCGGCGGGTGCGGCCCGCGGGGGCCGCCTCCTCCGCGACGCCTTCCGCCTCGGACCGGGGCTGCGGCTCGGCTGCGGCTGCGGCTGCGGCTGCGGCCGGAGCGACTTCCGCGGCTGCGGCGGGGGCCGCCTCGACGACCTCCTCCCGCACCGGCTGGGCCTGCTTCGGCGCACCCGCCGGGGCGGTCGCCTTGCGGCTCGCCCGACGGCGGCCACGGCCCCGCACGGCCGCCTCGGCCTCGGCGACGCTGCCGTACAGCTCCTCGTCCGGGGCGAAGGCGGGCTCGGGCAGCGCCACCGGAGCGGCGGCCTCCGCCGCCACCTCGGCCTCGGTCTCCAGCTCCTCGGCGGGCGGGGCCTCGGCACCCGGCGCCTCGACGACGACCTCGTGCTCGTGCTCGTGGACGTGCTCGGCACCACCACGGCCGCGCTTCTTGGCGCGCTTGCCGCCACCGCCACCGCCCGTGGTGGCCGGCTGCTCCATGTGCACGATGACACCGCGGCCGTTGCAGTGGACGCAGGTCTCCGAGAACGACTCCAGCAGACCCTGGCCGACCCGCTTACGGGTCATCTGGACCAGGCCGAGCGAGGTGACCTCTGCCACCTGGTGCTTCGTACGGTCCCGGCCCAGGCACTCCAGCAGGCGCCGCAGCACCAGGTCCCGGTTGGACTCCAGCACCATGTCGATGAAGTCGATGACGACGATGCCGCCCAGGTCGCGCAGGCGCAGCTGGCGCACGATCTCCTCGGCCGCCTCCAGGTTGTTCCTGGTGACGGTCTCCTCGAGGTTGCCGCCCTGACCGGTGAACTTGCCGGTGTTGACGTCGACCACGACCATCGCCTCGGTCTTGTCGATCACCAGCGAGCCGCCGGACGGCAGCCAGACCTTCCGGTCCAGCGCCTTCATCAGCTGCTCGTCGATCCGGTACGTCGCGAAGACGTCGACCTCGGAGGTCCAGCGGTTCAGCCGGTCCGCCAGGTCGGGCGCGACGTGCGAGACATAGCCGTGGATGGTGTCCCACGCCTCGTCGCCGCTGACGATGACCTTGGTGAAGTCCTCGTTGAAGATGTCGCGGACGACCCGGACGGTCATGTCCGGCTCGCCGTAGAGCAGGGTCGGGGCGTTGCCGTTCTTCGCCTTCTTCTGGATCTCCTCCCACTGCGCCTGGAGCCGCTCGACGTCACGGCGCAGCTCGTCCTCGCTGGCGCCCTCCGCGGCGGTGCGGACGATGACGCCCGCGTCCTCGGGGACGATCTTCTTGAGGATGGTCTTCAGCCGGGCGCGCTCCGTGTCGGGCAGCTTGCGGCTGATACCGGTCATCGAGCCCTCGGGCACGTAGACCAGGTAGCGGCCGGGGAGCGAGACCTGGCTGGTGAGGCGGGCGCCCTTGTGGCCGATCGGGTCCTTCGTCACCTGGACGAGGACGGACTGGCCGGACTTGAGCGCGGTCTCGATCCGGCGCGGGCCGTTGGCGAGCCCGAGCGCCTCGAAGTTGACCTCACCGGCGTACAGGACGGCGTTGCGGCCCTTGCCGATGTCGACGAAGGCGGCCTCCATCGACGGCAGGACGTTCTGCACCTTGCCCAGGTAGACGTTGCCGACGTACGAGGTCGACTGCTCCTTGTTGACGTAGTGCTCGACGAGCACGTTGTCCTCGAGGACGCCGATCTGGGTGCGCTCGCCGTTCTGCCGGACGACCATGACGCGCTCGACGGCCTCGCGGCGCGCCAGGAACTCCGCCTCGGTGATGATCGGCACCCGGCGGCGGCCCTGCTCGCGGCCCTCGCGGCGGCGCTGCTTCTTCGCCTCCAGACGGGTCGAGCCCTTGATGGACTGCACCTCGTCCGACGGCTCCGCCTTGGCACGGGGCTCACGGATCTTGACGACCGTACGCTCCGGCTCGTCGGTGCCGGGCTCGGTGTCGGCGGCCTCACCGCTGCGACGGCGACGACGACGGCGACGACGGCTGCTGCTGGTGCCGGGCGCGGACGGCGTGCCCGTCTCGTCCTCCTCGCCTTCCTCGTCTTCCTCCTCGCCCTCGGCCTCGGCCTCCTCGCCCTCTTCCGCCTCCAGGCCCCCGGCGGTCTCGGCCTCCTCCGCCTCGGCGGGCTCGCCACGACGGCGGCGACGGCCACCACGGCGGCGACGGCGCGAGGGGCGGTCCTCGTACTCGTCGGTCTCCTCGGCCTCCGGCTCCTCCGCCTCGACCTCGGCCTCGTCCGCGGGCTCGGTCTCGGCGGCCTCCACGGCCGCGGCGGGCTCGCCCCGGCGGCGACGGCGACGGCGCGAGGGGGTCTCGGCGACCGGCGCGGGCTGCTCGGCCTCTTCCTCCTCGACCTCCTCGGCGGCCTCGGCGGCGGCCGCGGCAGCGGCGGTCTCCGGCGTCTGGAACATCGGCTCGGTGAAGACCGGCGCCTGGAAGACGGGGACGGCGGGCCTGGTGGCACGACGCCCGCGGGCGGGCTGCTCGGGCTCCTCGGCCTGCTCGGTCCTGTCCGCCTTCGCGGCCCGGGCGGGCTCGGCGGCGAACTGCGGCGCGGAGGCACGGCGCGTACGGCCGCGGGAAGCGGCCCGCTCGGCCGCCTCGACCTCGGCCTCGTCGGCGGCGATCTGGGCGAGGGAGTCCGCGGGCAGCGACTCGCCGCCCGTCAGGGCCTCGTCCTCCTGCACGGGCGTGCCGACCCGGCGGGCGGCGCGGCGGCGGGTACGCCCGCGGGGAGCCTCCTCCGCCTGCTCGGCCGCGCTCTCCTCGGCAGCGGGCTCTTCGACTGCGGGCTCTTCGACAGCGGCCGTCTCCCCGGCCTCGGCGGCCTCGGGCGCCCCGGCGGGGGCGCTCACCCGGCGGGTGGCGCGGCGGCGGGTACGCCCGCGCGGAGCCTCCTCCGCCTCCTCGGCGGCGCTCTCCTCGGCGGCGGCCTCTTCGACTGCGGGCTCTTCGGCGGGTACGGCAGCGCGGCGCGTGGCCCGGCGGCGCGTACGCCCGCGCGGAGCCTCCTCCGCCTGCTCGGCTGCTTCCTCGGACCCGGCCTCTGCGGTCACGGCCTCCGCGGTCGGGGTGACGGGCTCGGCCTCGGCCGCCTGCGGCGTACCGGCCGGGGCGGTCGCCCTGCGGCGGGTACGGCGCGCGGGCGCCTCAGCGGCCCCGGTCTCCGCGGCGTTCTCGCTCACGGCACCTTCCTCAATGTCTTCGTCGGTCGCGACGGCCTCGGCCGCCGCCACCGAAGCGGGCGCCCCTGCGGGGGCGGTCGCCTTGCGCGTCGCACGACGGCGTGCACGCGGCGCGGGCGCCTCAGCGGTCTCGGCGACAGGCGTCACGGCGGCCTCCGTGGCCACGGCGGGCTCCATGGGCTCGGCGGCCTCGGCGACGGCCTCGCCGGCAGCGGGCGCCCCTGCGGGGGCAGTCGCCTTGCGCGTCGCACGACGGCGCGCACGCGGCGCGGGCGCCTCAGCGGTCTCGGCGACAGGCGTCACGGCGGGCTCGGCAATGGGCTCAGGGGCGGAAACAGGCGCGGCGGCCTCGGCCTCCGCATCCGATATGGCCGCGGTGACGGATGCGGTCACATCGGTGACCGTCTCCACCGGCACGGCGGCCGTCGGCGGCCCCGCCGGGCGGGACGCCGCGCGGCGCCTGCGGCGCGGGGGCAGCGTGTCGCTGGGGGTGGAATTCTCGTTGTGTTCGGTGTTGTCCCCGGACGTACCGGGGTCGTTCTGCTCGAGCATGCGGGCGGTTCTCCCGTCACGCTCCCGGGCGCCACGCCTCGATCCGGTCCGGCGGCGCAGCCCGCGTGATGAACGCGGGGCCCGTCGTCCGGGGCGCGAGCGCCGCACGGGAGCTGTATGTCTGGCTCGCCGGTTCCGTACGCGATGTACGCACGGCCTGGCGAAAGTCTCCTGTCAGTGCGCTGCCCGACCCAGGTGGCTTCCGAGTACGAGGGCGGCGCTGCGACGACTGCCCTTACGCGGAACCTTCCGGCGCCGTCGCGGCGGCGGGTACGGCGACCCCTGAGCGATCGGCTGGGGCGGCCGTGACTGCCTCGCGGTCGGGCGCGAGCGGGTCGGTCACCGTGCCGGACTCCTCGTCGAAGAGCCCCTGCGCCAGCCTGGTCACCGCTGCGGGGACCGGCGGCGCCAGGTCGGCCACAGCTCGGAGACCGGACAGGACGTCGTCGGGTCGAACGGCGGGTGTCACGTGCCGCACAACCAGCCGCAGTATCGCACAGGGGCCCTGTCCGGGCCTATCAGGCTGTGGAGAGTCCGCCCGGAGCCCGGCCACGGCACCCCGTGCGTCGAAGGTGCGCATGCCGTTCTTCGTCCGGCGCTGGACCTCCACCGTCCCGGCCGCGAGAAAGGACTCGACGGCCTTCGCCGCGTCCTCGACGGCCACGCCGTCGAGCCGCAGCTCCCAGACCGACGCGGCCAGCCGGTCGGCCAGACCCGACGTACGCGCCTCGACCGCGTCCGTGATGTCCAGCCCGGCCGGCAGCGACTCGTCGAGCAGGACCCGCAGCTTCTCCGGGTCCCGGTGCTCGGTGAGCGCGATCTCCAGGTACTCGGCCTCCGAGCCCGTTCCGGTGGGCGCGGCGTTCGCGTACGAGACCTTCGGGTGCGGGGTGAAGCCCGCCGAGTACGCCATCGGCACCTCGGCACGGCGCAGCGCCCGCTCGAAGGCGCGCTGGAAGTCACGGTGGCTGGTGAACCGGAGGCGGCCGCGCTTGGTGTAGCGCAGTCGGATGCGCTGCACCGCAGGTGCGGGCGGCGGGCCTTCGGGCTGTCGCTTGCCCAGTGGTTCTTCTCCTCGGTGCGGGACGGGCGCGGTGGCGCGCCGCCCTTTCTGGCCTGTGGTGACTCCCCGGGGCCCGTAGGGCCGCTCTCAGCCTGCTTTCGCAAGGAGATCCCGGCTCCGGGCGCCACGCCGGGGACAGTCGGTGCGTGGTGCGTCCCTCCCAGGTTACGCTCGCGGGCCCGTCCGGGTACCACGGCACCGGTCCCGCCGGCGCCGCCGGGCTTCCCTGCGGGCCACACCGGTAACTGCGACCCCGGATCACGTGAGGGGTGGCTCGTACTCCGCCAGCGCCACGACCCGGTCGGCCGCGACGTCGAAGCCGAGCACGGGACGACTGCCGTCGCCGCCCTCGGAATCCATCAGCACCGGCTTGCCCAGGCGCCGTCCGATCGCCGTCAGGAATCCGCAGAGCACATCGAGTCGCTCCTGTCCTTGGAGCTCCCGGAGGTCGACGTCGAAGTCGATCTTCTCAGCGGCATAGAACCGGAAGATCGCCAGCACATCGACGGTCGGCCAGACCCGCAGTTCAGGACAGTCCGCGTCAGCGGACCGGGACAGCGGACCGGGACAGCACCGTCTCCGCCCGGGGTAGCGGCAGCACCATCCCGCCTTCGGAGTACCGGAACGTCCACCCCTGCTCCCTGACGAGATCAAGAACCGCCTGCCAGTTCTCCACCGAGGTGTCAGGGACACACACGTCCGGCAGCGACCCCATCTCGACCGGGTCGAAGAACCACTTGACGTCATCCCACCGCAGATCGGCCACCACGCCCTCCTCCTCGCCGTGCCGCCCCCACGCCGACCGGACACGACCGGACACCAGCGAGCCCTCTCCCTGGACAGGAAGAGGGCTCAGCCGGTCACCCGCTTCAGTGCGCGTGGCCGCTCACAGCGGGCGCCGGTGCAGCGTTCTTGACCGTCAGGGGCAGCAGCTTCTTGCCCGTCGGGCCGATCTGGATCGACGTGTCCATCTGCGGGCAGACACCGCAGTCGAAGCACGGCGTCCAGCGGCAGTCCTCGACCTCGGTCTCGTCGAGAGAGTCCTGCCAGTCCTCCCAGAGCCAGTCCTTGTCCAGGCCGGAGTCCAGGTGGTCCCAGGGCAGGACCTCCTCGTACGTGCGCTCGCGCGTCGTGTACCAGTCGACGTCCACGCCGAAGGACGGCAGCGTCTTCTCGGCGCAGGCCATCCAGCGGTCGTACGAGAAGTGCTCGCGCCAGCCGTCGAAGCGGCCGCCGTCCTCGTAGACGGCGCGGATGACGGCGCCGATGCGGCGGTCGCCGCGGGAGAGGAGGCCCTCGACGATGCCGGGCTTGCCGTCGTGGTAGCGGAAGCCGATGGAGCGGCCGTACTTCTTGTCGCCGCGGATCTTGTCGCGGAGCTTCTCCAGGCGGGCGTCGGTGCCCTCGGCGGAGAGCTGCGGGGCCCACTGGAAGGGGGTGTGGGGCTTCGGCACGAAGCCGCCGATGGAGACCGTGCAGCGGATGTCGTTCGAGCCGGAGACCTCGCGGCCCTTCTGGATCACCTTGGTCGCCATGTCGGCGATCTGGAGCACGTCGTCGTCGGTCTCGGTCGGCAGGCCGCACATGAAGTACAGCTTCACCTGGCGCCAGCCGTTGCCGTACGCGGTGGAGACCGTGCGGATCAGGTCGTCCTCCGAGACCATCTTGTTGATGACCTTGCGGATGCGCTCGGAGCCGCCCTCGGGGGCGAACGTCAGACCCGAGCGGCGGCCGTTGCGGGTCAGCTCGTTGGCCAGGTCGATGTTGAAGGCGTCGACGCGGGTGGAGGGGAGGGACAGGCCGATCTTGTCGTCCTCGTACCGGTCGGCGAGGCCCTTGGCGATGTCGCCGATCTCGCTGTGGTCGGCGGAGGAGAGGGAGAGGAGTCCGACCTCTTCGAAGCCGGTCGCTTTGAGGCCCTTGTCGACCATCTCGCCGATGCCGGTGATGCTGCGCTCCCGCACGGGGCGGGTGATCATGCCGGCCTGGCAGAAGCGGCAGCCGCGGGTGCAGCCGCGGAAGATCTCGACGGACATCCGCTCGTGGACGGTCTCGGCGAGCGGCACGAGGGGCTGCTTGGGGTACGGCCACTCGTCGAGGTCCATGACGGTGTGCTTGGAGACGCGCCACGGCACGCCGGACTTGTTCGGCACGACGCGGCCGATGCGGCCGTCGGGCAGGTACTCGACGTCGTAGAAGCCCGGGACGTACACGCCGCCGGTCTTCGCGAGGCGGAAGAGGAGCTCCTCGCGGCCGCCGGGGCGGCCCTCGGCCTTCCAGGCGCGGATGATCTCGGTGATCTCCAGGACGGCCTGCTCGCCGTCGCCGATGACGGCGCAGTCGATGAAGTCCGCGATCGGCTCGGGGTTGAAGGCGGCGTGGCCGCCCGCGAGGACGATCGGGTCGTCGACGGTGCGGTCCTTGGCCTCCAGCGGGATGCCGGAGAGGTCGAGAGCCGTGAGCATGTTGGTGTAGCCGAGCTCGGTGGAGAAGCTCAGGCCGAACACGTCGAACGCCTTGACCGGCCGGTGGCTGTCCACGGTGAACTGCGGGACGCCGTGCTCGCGCATCAGGGCTTCGAGGTCCGGCCAGACGCTGTAGGTGCGCTCGGCGAGGACGCCCTCCCGCTCGTTCAGTACCTCGTAGAGGATCATGACGCCCTGGTTGGGCAGTCCGACCTCGTACGCGTCCGGGTACATGAGCGCCCAGCGCACGTCGCAGCTCTCCCACGGCTTGACCGTGGAGTTCAGCTCACCACCGACGTACTGGATGGGCTTCTGCACATGCGGGAGCAGAGCTTCGAGCTGTGGGAAGACCGACTCGGCAGACATCTCTCAGCGACTTTCGTGGGCTGGCGTGGGGCGACTCTCAAGCGTAACCCGATCGCGGGGTGCTCCTTCGCCCGTACGGCGGCGGCGGTCAGCCCGCCAGGGCCTGCCGGAGGGCGGGTTCGGAGGCGTTTTCCCAGACGCCCGGCAGCTCACGCTCGCGGTCGGCGGCCGACGCTTCCTCGTGGCCGAACAGAAGTCCCCAGGTGAACGCGGTCTCGCCGGCCGCGTGGGCCTGGATCCCGAGGTCGCGGATGGTGTCGCGGGCGACGACGCTGTCCTGGTGGTCGCCGAGGACCGTCTGGACGGCCTTCATGGCCTTGGCGAACCGCTTGGCCGGTTTACCGAGGGCGGGGGTGGCCGCCTCCGCCGCGTACCGGGCGCGCTTGGCGGCCTTGCGGGCGTCGTGCATGGCGAGGTCGCGGTCATGGCCGGCCGGGAGGCCGAGGGCGTGGTCGACGCGGACCGAGAGGCGGCCGTAGTCCTTGATCACGGCCCTGGGCAGGGTGTCGGCGGGTCCCGCCGTGGCGTCCTTGAGCAGCGGTGGAGCGTCGAGGAGCGCGTCGAGGGAGTCGAGCAGGGCGAGGTAGCGGTCGGTGTCGAGCACGGCGACGGAGCGGCGCCGCGCGTCGGAGCCGTGCGCGGCGCCCCAGATCCGCAGCCTGCCGCGGACGGGCCCGAGGACGAGCGTCCTCGGCATGGCGTCGATGCGGCCGCGCAGCCGCTCGGCGAGGACCTCCTGGTCCCGGGCGGCCCCGAGCTCGCCTGCGAGCCATTTGAGCTCGTCGCCGAGCGGGTCGGTGACGCCGCGGTCGACGATCTTGCGGAAGGTCTTGAAGGCGCTGCGCATCCGGCGGGTGGCGACGCGCATCTGGTGGACGGCGTCGGGCAGGTCGCGGCGTACGGCGGGGTCGAGCGCGACGATGGCGTCCCGCTGCTCCCTCAGATACGCGAGCACGTACTCGCCGGCGTCCTCGGGGCCGAGCCGCGCGCCACGGTCCCGGACGGCCTTCGCCGCCTTCGCCGCCTTGGGGGCCTTCTCCGCCTTGGCCTCGGGGGCCTCGCCCTCCGCGGGCTGCGGCACGCCGGGTCCGGTCTCCTCCAGCGCCCGCGCGAGCTTCGACGTCGCGGCGGAAGGGCTGACGCCCGCCTTGCGGAGCCGCTTGTCCACGGCGTCCAGGATCGCCGGGTCGGCGTCGTCGGCCAGCTCGACCTCGATCTCGGTCCAGGAGGCGGTGCCGCCGCCGTCGGTGAGGCGCTCGGCGCGTACGGAGTCGACGGACAGCTCGGCCAGGAGCTCGCCCTGCTCGTCGAGGAGGTGGTGGACGTCGCGCGAGGAGCGCAGGCGGACGACGGGGACGAGCTCGGCACCGCGCGTGCGGGAGCGTACGAGTCCGGCGAGCGCGCGCGGCAGGGCGCGGGAGAGCGGGGCGCGGATCTCGTCGCGGATGCCGGCGGAGACCGGGAACTTCAGATGCCAGCCCTCGTCGCCGCCGCCGGTGCGCCGCCGCAGGGTGATCCCGTCGGCGGCGAGGCGCAGCTCCGCGGTGTCGTGGTACACGGCGTCCAGCTCGGCCACGCCCTTGCCGACGATGTCGCCGATCCCGGGCACGCCGGTCAGGTCGGGCAGCTCGGTGTCGGTGGTGGCTTCGTACTTCCGCTCGATCTCCCGTTTTGTCTCCGCCATCGGACCCTTCTTTCGAGTGAGCCGTCGGCTTCAGCCGCAGCAGTAGCGCTGGGGTGTTCTGGATTGTGCGCCTGCCTCGGGCAGCGGTCAGGGCTTGGCCGTCATACGGGTTGATTGAGCCGCATGAGAAGCCACCCCCTGGGGTGGAGGAGTCACGAACCGAATCTAGACGCGATTCCGTTCCCTGGGCAGCCCCCAACCGGGGCCAGGCCTGCATCTGGCTCCGGGCGGGGACTGCTCGCAGCAAAAGCGCGCTACGCGCCTATCGGCCGCTGGACCCTGATGGACTGGAGCAGGCCGACCGCCACCCACACCGCGAACATCGACGAGCCGCCGTAGGACACGAAGGGCAGCGGGAGCCCGGCGACGGGCATGATGCCGAGCGTCATGCCGATGTTCTCGAAGGACTGGAAGGCGAACCAGGCGATGATCCCGGCGGCGACGATCGTGCCGTACAGCTCGGTGGTCTCGCGGGCGATCCGGCAGGCGCGCCAGAGCACCAGGCCGAGCAGGAAGAGGATGAAGCCCGCGCCGAGGAAGCCGAGCTCCTCCCCGGCCACGGTGAAGACGAAGTCCGTCTGCTGCTCGGGCACGAACTGGCCGGTCGTCTGGGAGCCCTTGAAGAGGCCGGTGCCGAGCAGTCCGCCGGAGCCGATGGCGATGCGTGCCTGGTTGGTGTTGTAGCCGACGCCCGCCGGGTCGAGTTCGGGGTTGGCGAAGGCCGCGAAGCGGTTGATCTGGTACTCGTCGAGGAGTCCGAGGAAGGTGACCAGGATGCCGCCCGCCACGCCGGTGCCGATGAGCCCGAGCACCCAGCGGTTGGAGGCGCCTGAGGCGAGCAGCACACCGAGCACGATGACGACCATCACCATGACCGAGCCGAGGTCGGGCATGAGCATGACGACGACCATGGGGACGACCGCGAGGCCGAGCGACTTGGCGACCGTGCGGTGGTCGGGGTGGACCTGGTCGCCGGCGTCGACCTGGGCGGCCAGCAGCATCGCCATGCCCAGGATGATCGTGATCTTCACGAACTCGGAGGGCTGCAGCGAGAAGCCCGCGCCGATGACGATCCACGCGTGGGCGCCGTTGATGGTCGCGCCGAGCGGGGTGAGCACCAGCATGACGAGCAGCACCGAGATGCCGTAGAGGACCGGTACGGCTCCGCGCAGGGTGCGGTGACCGAGCCAGACGGTGCCGGCCATCAGGGCGATGCCGATCCCGGTGTTCAGCAGGTGCCGGAAGAGGAAGTAGTACGGATCGCCCTGGTTGAGCTCGGTGCGGTTGCGCGTCGCCGACCAGACGAGGAGCGCGCCGATGAGCGAGAGCGCGATCGCGGAGAGCAGCATCGGCCAGTCGAGCCGGCGCAGCATCGAGTCACGGGCGGTGAGCCTGGACCAGGGTCCGCGGTCGGGGGTGTAGCGGGCGACGGAGAAGCTGTTGGTTCCGGCCATGGGTCAGTCCCTCCGGCCGGTCGCGGGGGGCGGGCCCATGAGCGCTTGCGTGCCGCCCTCGTCCGGTGTGGGCGGGGCGTACGGATCGATCCTCGGGGCGTCGATGGAGCCGTCGGGCTGGATCTTCGGCAGCGCCTTCTGCGGCTTGGGCAGCAGGGCCTTGCCCAGGTCCTGGTTGCCTTCCATGTCGAGGCCGTAGAGCGCGTTGTAGATGTTGCGGACGGCGGGTCCCGAGGCGCCGGAGCCGGTACCACCCTGGGAGATCGTCATGACGATCGAGTACTCGTCGGTGTAGGTGGCGAACCAGGAGGTCGTCTGCTTGCCGTGGACCTCCGCCGTACCGGTCTTGGCACGCATCGGGATCTTGTCCTGGGGCCAGCCGCCGAACCGCCAGGCGGCCGTACCACGGGTGGCGACTCCGGCGAGGGCCTCGTCCATCAGCTTCTGCGTCTTGACGTCCATCGGCAGCTTGCCGTGGGACTTGGGAGTGATCTCGCGGACGCTCTTGCCGTCCGGGCTGACGACCGCCTTGCCGACGGTCGGGTTCCAGAGCGTGCCGCCGTTGGAGATGGCGGCGTAGATGGTGGCCATCTGGATGGGGGTGACGAGCGTGTCGCCCTGGCCGATCGAGTAGTTGACCGAGTCACCGGCGCGCATCAGATTGCCTTCGAGGCAGTTCTCGTAGGACAGCTGCTGGATGTAGCTGCCGCCCTTCTTGCCGATCTTGCACCAGTAGTCCTTGTTGGCGTCCCAGAACTGCTGCTTCCAGCGGCGGTCGGGGACGCGGCCCGTGACCTCGTTGGGCAGGTCGATGCCGGTCTCGGCGCCGAGCCCGAACTGGTGCGCGGTCTTGTAGAACCAGTCGGCCGGGCTCTTCTTCGGCTTGAGGCCGCCGTCCTTCCTCCACTGCTGGTGCGCGAGGGCGTAGTAGACGGTGTCGCAGGAGACCTCCAGGGCCTGGCCGAGGGTGATGCTGCCGTGGCCCTGCGACTCGAAGTTCTTGAAGACCTGGTTGCCGATGGAGTACGAGCTCGGGCAGGGGTAGCGGCCCTTGAAGTCGTATCCGGCGTTGACCGCGGCGGTCGTCGGGACGACCTTGAAGATCGAGCCGGGGGCGGCCTGGCCCTGGATGGCCCGGTTGAGCAGCGGGAAGTTGGACCTCTTGCCGGTGAGCTTCGCGTAGTCCTTGGCGGAGATGCCGCCGACCCAGGCGTTGGGGTCGTACGTCGGCAGCGAGGCCATCGCCACCACCCGGCCGGTCTTCGCCTCCATCACCACGACGGCGCCCGAGTCGGCCTTGTAGTTGGTGTTGGTGTTGTCGTCGAAGACCTTGCGGGCTTCCTTCATCGCGTTGTTGAGCTCCCACTCGGCGACCGCCTGGACGCGGGCGTCGATGGAGGTGACGACATTGGCGCCGGGCTCGGCCTTGTCGGCCTTGGCCTGGCCGATGACCCGGCCGAGGTTGTCGACCTCGTAGCGGGTGACACCGGCCTTGCCGCGCAGCTCCTTGTCGTACGTACGCTCCAGTCCGGAGCGGCCGACCTGGTCGGAGCGGAGGAACGGCGAGTCGGTGTTCTTGGCCTTCTCCAGCTCCTCGTCGGTGACGGGCGAGAGATAGCCGAGCACCTGCGAGGTGTTGGCCTTGCCGGGCGCGGGATAGCGGCGTACGGCGGTGGGTTCGGCGGTGATGCCGGGGAAGTCCTCGGCGCGCTCGCGGATCTGGAGGGCCTGCTGGGTGGTGGCCTCGTCGGTGACGGGGATCGGCTGGTAGGGGGAGCCGTTCCAGCAGGGCTGCGGGGTCTCGGAGTCGCAGAGCCGGACCTTGTCCATGACCTCCTTCGGCTTCATGCCGAGGACCGCGGCGAGCCGGGTGAGGACGCCCTTGCCGTCGTCCTTCATCTTCAGCAGCTCGGTGCGGGACGCGGAGACGACGAGGCGGGTCTCGTTGTCGGCGAGCGGGACGCCGCGGGCGTCGAGGATGGAGCCGCGGACGGCGGGCTGGACGACCTGCTGGACGCCGTTGCCGGACGCCTCCTTGGCGTACTCGTCGCCGTTGCGGATCTGGAGGTACCAGAGCCGGCCGCCGAGCGTGGCGAAGAGGGAGAAGACCAGGACCTGGATGATGACGAGGCGGATCTGGACGCGGGGCGTCCGTCCGGTCTCGGGAATGTTGCTCACGCTGCGGATGCCCCCTCGTTCACAGTCGCTTGATGCCCTTGATGCGGCCGGCACGGCCCGCTCTGGTCCTGGCCGCCTTCACCCGCAGTCCGCCGCCCAGGCCGGTGCCGCGCTGGCTGCCGATGCGCAGCCCGGTGCCGAACGAGGTCCAGCCGCCCGCCACGTCGGCGCTGCCGGAGGGCTGGTTGTCGGCGAGCGGGTCGTTCTCGGCGCGTCTGGCGAGCGCCATGATCAGGGGCACCGTGAAGGGCGCCAGCAGCAGGTCGTAGACGGTGGCCGTGAACAGCAGCGAGCCGAGGCCCACATGGCGGGCGGCGGTGTCGCCCACGAGGGCGCCGACGCCCGCGTACAGCAGAGTGGAGCCGATCGCCGCGGCGACGACCACGAGCATCGGGCCGGTGGCCGAGGTGAGCCGGCCGTTCTCCGGCCTGACCAGGCCCGCGAGGTAGCCGATGACGCACAGCACGAGCGCGTAGCGGCCGGCGGCGTGGTCGGCGGGCGGGGCGAGGTCGGCGAGCAGGCCGGCGCCGAAGCCGATGAGGGCGCCGCTGGTGTGCCCGTACACAAGTGCGAGGGCGAGCACGGTGAGCAGCAGCAGGTCGGGCACCGCTCCGGGGAGGTGGAGCCGGGCGAGTACGGAGACCTGGATGACGAGGGCGACCACGACGAGCGTGGTGGAGAGCAGCATCCGGTTGAAGCGCATGGTGTTCAGCTCCTCCTGCTACTCGTCGTCCGTGCCGGTGCCGGTGCCGGTGCCGGTACTGGCGCTGGCCCTAGGGGTGGCGCTGGGGCTGGCGCTGGCATCCGGGACGGGGCGGGTACTGGCGTGCGTGTCCGCCGCGTTGCCCGTGGTGCCGTCGCCGTCACCGGTCCCCTTCTCGGTGCAGTCGGCCTGCTCGTCGGCCTCCGGCAGCCGGCCGTCGGGGCACGGGGTGATCGTCACCGTGACCGTCGGCGTCGGAGTCGGCCTTGGCTTCGGCGGGAGCACGGTGTCGCGCGGGTCGGTGCGGGGCGCCTGGACGACGACTCCGACGATGTCGAGCTTGGAGAAGGAGGCGTAGGGCCGGACGTAGATGGTCCGGGTCAGACCGCCGCCGGAGGGGTCCACGCGGACGACGTCGCCCACGGGGACGCCGGGCACGAACGGCTTGTCGGCCTGCGAGCCGAAGGTGACCAACCGGTCGCCCTTCTTCACCTTCGCCTTGCCGTTGAGGAGCTGGACGGCCAGCGGCCGGTCTCCCTGACCGGTCGCGAAGCCGAGCTCGTCCGTGCTCTCCATGCGCGTACCGACCGTGAAGTCCGGGTCGTTGGCGAGGAGCACGGTCGCGGTGTCGGGGCCGACGGTGGTGACCCGGCCGACCAGGCCGTCGCCGTTGAGTACGGTCATGTCGCGCAGGATGCCGTCATGGGAGCCGACGTCGATGGTGACGGTCCATGAGAAGCCCTGGGCGGCTCCTATGGCGATGACCTCCGCGGCCTTGATGCCGTACTGCCCGTTGGCCGCCTTCTTCAGCATGGAGTCCAGCTGGTTGAGGCGGCTGCGGTTGCGGGAGTCGCTGCCGAGCCTGGCCTTGAGGGCCGCGTTCTCCCGTTCGAGCACGGCGATGCGGTTGTGCCGCTCCCCCGAGTCCCGGACGGCTCCGATGGCGTTGCCGACCGGATCGACGGCGGCCGCGACGCCGTGCTCGACCGGTCCGAAGACCGCGGCGGCGGCCTGCCGGGCGCCGTCGACCGGCGACTCCTGGCCCCCGCGGATATCCACCGTGATCAGTGCGAACGCGATGGCGATCAGCAGGACCAGGAGCAGCCGGCTCTCTTTCGTGTCCCTCACGTGCGGCGGCCGTGCCTTCCTCGTCGGAATGTGTGTGGTGCCGTAGTGCCGTGGTGCTGGTGTAGCTGTTGCTGCGTTACTGCTGTGCTGTTGTCCGCTGTTCGGGTGACGGGCGGCCGCGCGAGCTGCGGACTCGCGCGGCGCCGGCCGCCCCGTTACCGGCGCGGCTGGGCGTCCAGCACCTGCTGGAGCGCCTCGAACTCCTCGACGCACTTGCCGGCGCCGAGCGCGACGGAGTCCAGCGGGTCCTCGGCGATGTGGATCGGCATGCCGGTCTCGTGGCGCAGTCGCTCGTCCAGGCCGCGCAGCAGGGCGCCGCCGCCGGTGAGGACGATGCCCCGGTCCATCACGTCGCCGGAGAGCTCCGGCGGGCACTTGTCGAGGGTGGTCTTCACGGCGTCGACGATCGCGTTGACCGGCTCCTCGATGGCCTTGCGGACCTCGGCCGCGGAGATGACCACGGTCTTCGGCAGGCCGGAGACCAGGTCGCGGCCGCGGATCTCGGTGTGCTCGTCCTTGTCGAGGTCGAACGCCGAACCAATGGTGATCTTGATGTTCTCGGCGGTCCGCTCGCCCAGAAGAAGGCTGTACTCCTTCTTGATGTGCTGGATGATCGCGTTGTCCAGCTCGTCGCCGGCGACCCGGATCGACTGTGCCGTGACGATTCCTCCCAGCGAGATCACGGCGACCTCGGTGGTGCCGCCACCGATGTCCACCACCATGTTGCCGGTGGCCTCGTGGACCGGCAGGGCCGCTCCGATGGCCGCCGCCATCGGCTCCTCGATGATGTGCACCTGGCGGGCGCCGGCCTGCGTGGACGCCTCGATGACGGCGCGGCGCTCCACGCCGGTGATACCGGAGGGCACACAGACGACGATCCGCGGACGGGCCGCCCAGCGGCGCTTGTGGATCTTGAGGATGAAGTAGCGGAGCATACGCTCCGTGATCTCGAAGTCGGCGATCACGCCGTCCTTGAGGGGGCGCACCGCCACGATGTTCCCCGGCGTGCGGCCGATCATCTTCTTGGCTTCGGAGCCCACCGCGAGGATGCCGCCGGTGTTGGTGTTGATGGCGACGACGGACGGCTCGTTGAGGACGATCCCACGACCTCTTACGTACACCAGCGTGTTGGCGGTCCCGAGGTCGACAGCCATGTCACGGCCGATGAACGACATAGAGTTCCCCTTGTTTCCCATGAGGATGCGTCGGGCCTTCCCAAATCGAGCTTTGATGGCTTTTCAGGTAGGCGAGGAGGGTGTGGTGCGACTCGTGTACGGGTGCTCCGGCGTGAAGGCTTCCATCGTAGTGCCGCCTGCCCGGACAGCGCGCGCTGGCCCGCCTCGGTATGGGTGACGACAAGTCGGAGCGATGCGTTCCCGGTCTCGTCGTCCGTATGCGTGCGTATACCGAAGGGCGACCGAAATTCCTTCGGTCGCCCCAGGCTATGAGCGCTGTATGGCTGACTGGTAATCAGGAAAGACCCGGGAAGAAAATCTTCAGTTCCCGGATGGCGGACTCCTCCGAGTCCGAGGCGTGGATGAGGTTCTCGCGGACGATCGTGCCGTAGTCGCCGCGGATCGAGCCGGGGGCCGCGGCGATCGGGTCGGTCGGGCCGGCGAGCGCACGGACGCCTTCGATGACCCGCTCGCCCTCGACGACCAGCGCGACGACCGGACCGGAGGACATGAACGCCACCAGCGGCTCGTAGAACGGCTTGCCCTTGTGCTCGCCGTAGTGCTGCTCCAGGGTCTCCTGGTCCAGCTCGCGCAGCTCCAGCGCGGTGATCTGCCAGCCCGCCTTGCGCTCGATGCGGCCGATGATCTCGCCGATCAGGCCGCGGCGGACGGCATCGGGCTTCAGCAGGACGAGCGTGCGCTGGCTCACGGTGCGGGCTCCTTCGAGTGCGGGTCGCAGGATGTGGAGGTCAGTAAGGGGTCTGCGCCTCAGAGGCTACAGGGCGCAGGGCGTGTCTCATCACACAGCGTCAGGCCCTGGGGAGACATCGGCGCCCTGCTGTGCCGCGAAGGCCGCCTTCGCCTCGTCGACCTGCCGCCCGTAGTGGACCGAGGCCCACCACAGACCGGCGAAGACGACCCCCAGGACGAACATCATCGGCACGACGAAACCGCTGGCGATCAGCCCGGCCTGGAGCACCCAGCCGAGCTGCACCCCGCCGGGACGCGTGATCATCCCGCACAGCAGCACCGACAGCAACATCGCGACACCGCAGACCGTCCAGACCGCGGTCATGGACAGCCCGTCGGTCTTCATCGCCACCAGACCGGCGAAGCCGATCACGAAGAACTCGCCGATCAGGGTCGACGCACAGAGCGTACGCATGGGTTCAGCCCCTCCCCAGCAGCAGCCGGGCCTCGCCGACCGTGATCACGGAGCCGGTCACCAGGACGCCCGCGCCCGAGAACTCCGACTCCTCCTCGGCGAGCGTGATCGCCGCCTCCAGAGCGTCGTCGAGCCGCGGCTCGACGACCACCCGCTCGTCGCCGAAGACCTCCACGGCGACCGCGGCCAGCGCATCGGCGTCCATCGCCCGGTGGCTGGAGTTCTGCGTCACGACGATCTCCGCGAAGACCGGCTCGAAGGCTTCGAGCACGGACCTGACGTCCTTGTCGTCGCTCGTGCCGACGACACCGATGAGCCGCGAGAAGCCGAACGCCTCGCTGACACCGTCGGCGGCCGCCCGCGCCCCCGCCGGGTTGTGCGCGGCGTCCAGGACGACGGTCGGGCTGCGGCGTACGACCTCCAGCCGGCCCGGCGACACGACGGACGCGAACGCCGCACGGACCGTGTCCGCATCGAGCGTGCGCGCGTGCTGCTCGCCGACCCCGAAGAACGCCTCGACCGCCGCGAGCGCCACCGCCGCGTTGTGCGCCTGGTGCGCGCCGTACAGCGGCAGGAAGACCTCCGGGTACTCCCCGCCGAGCCCCCGCAGCGTCAGCATCTGCCCGCCGACCGCGATCTCACGGGAGACGATGCCGAACTCCATGCCCTCGCGGGCCACCGTCGCGTCGGCCTCGACGGCCTTCTTCAGCATCACCTGAGCGACGTCCACGGGCTGCTGGGCCAGGATGACCGTGGCACCCTGCTTGATGACGCCGGACTTCTCGCCTGCGATGTCGGCCGGGGTGGTGCCGAGCCGGTCGGTGTGGTCCAGATCGATCGGGGTGATCACGGCCACCGACCCGTCGATGACATTGGTCGCGTCCCAGCTGCCGCCCATGCCGACCTCGACGACGGCGACATCGACAGGCGCGTCCGCGAAGGCGGCGTAGGCCATGCCGGTCAGCACCTCGAAGAAGGAGAGCCGGTACTCCTGCGCGGCGTCGACCATCTCGACGTACGGCTTGATGTCCTGGTACGTCGCGACGAAGCGCTCGGGCGCGATCGGCGCGCCGTCCAGGCTGATCCGCTCGGTGATCGACTGGACGTGGGGCGAGGTGTACCGCCCGGTGCGCAGCTCGAAGGCGCCGAACAGGGCCTCGATCATGCGGGCCGTGGAGGTCTTGCCGTTGGTGCCGGTGATGTGGACCGACGGGTACGCGCGCTGGGGCTCGCCGAGCACGTCCATCAGCGCGGAGATGCGCGCGACCGACGGCTCCAGCTTCGTCTCGCCCCAGCGGGTCGCGAGTTCGGCCTCGACCTCGCGCAGCGCCTTGTCGACCTCCGGGTCGGCGGGGCGGGCGGGCACCTGGTCGCCCTGCGGCGATCCGGCCCGGGTGCGCAGCGTGCGGCTGCCGGCCTCGATCACCGCCAGGTCGGGGTCGCGGTCGGTCTCGGCATCGACGATCTCGTCGAAGGCGTCGAACTCGTCTGATTCGCCGGGTTCACCAAAGGGCTGCTGCTCACTCACGCTGCCAGTCTACGGAGGCGCGGCCCGGGCCTGTCGCTCGGATCGGCCCGGCAAGCCCCGAACGACAGGCCCTAGAGACCCGACGGGAGCACGGCCCGTACGTGGTACGAGTCCTCCAGGGGCCCGGCCGTGAGCGTGCCACCCATGCTCTCCACCCGCGCGCGCATGGACGAGGTGCCCGTGCCGGTGGACACCGGCTCCAGCTCGCCCGCCGGGTCCGAGCCGGCGAGCCGGTTGCCGACGTCGATCCGCAGCCGTGCCGCGTCGTCGACGTCGATCGACACGGTGACCGTCTCCCCCGGCGCGTGCTTGGCCGCGTTGGTCAGGCACTCCTGCACCACCCGGAAGACCGCCGTCTGCCGCAGCGGCGAGATCCGGCGCGCCTCCTCGGTGATCCTCAGCCGCACGGGGCTGCCGATCCGCTCCCCCTCCGCCGCGAGCACCGGCAGCCCGTCGAGCCCGGGCGTCGCGGTGCGTTCGTCGCCGCGCCGCACGATGATCTCGTTCAGCGTGTGGTGGGCGCGGCGGGCGGTGTCCGCGAGCTCCTCGAAGTCCACTCCGTGCCTCTCGGCCCTCGCCCGCACCGACAGCACCTCGGCCCGTACGGCGAGGACCGTCAGCTCCCGGCCCACGAGGTCGTGCACATCGCGGGCGACGGAGGTGCGCTCCCGCTGCACGGCCTGGAGGGCCGCGGTCTCGGCGCGCTGTGCCTCCAGCTCCCGGATGAGGTCCTGCCGGTACGCGGCGATCCCGACGCCCGACGCGAGCACCCCGATCGGCACGACCAGGCTCAGGAACTCGCTCAGTGTCTCCCCGCGATGCGGGGGCCAGGCGGGCGTGCTGTACAGCACGTAGGCGGTCAGGAGGTACCCCAGGGTGGCGACGACGCCCGCGATACGCCCCCGGAAGCGCCCGAGCGAGTACAGCGCGAACTGGATGAGCGTCAGCTCGTGCAGCCAGCCGAGGAAGCCGAGGGCGACCAGATACGGAATCCACGGCGCCCGGCGCCGCAGCAGCAGCGTCGCCGCGCCCGCCGCGAGAACGAACGTCGCGCTCACCCGGCCGAGCGAGTTGTCCGCCTTGGCGAGCCCCGGCACGTCGAGCAGCATCAGCGCGAAGCAGCCGGTGGCGGTGACGGCGTCGACCGCGCGCGGCGACACGGCCCACCGGTCGGCGTACCGGCGCCCCGCCGCGACGGCGCGACGCAGCGCGAGGGTGGCGGGCGTGTGCGGCATGTCTCCATCATCCGCCGGGCGCCCCCGGCTGTCCGTCCGCAACCGCCGGACGGGCTCCGGCGGAGCCCGTCCGGCGACCGGCCACGTCAGCGCCGGTCACGGCGCGGCGGTCCGGCGCGGCGGTCCGGCGGCACAGCGCCGGCGGCGGCCCGAGGGCGTCAGGACTGCGGGAGGGCGGACAGCTGGGCGCTGATCCGCTCGATGTCCTCCTCGGCCTTGGCCAGCCGTCCCCTGATCTTGTCCACGACGTTGTCCGGCGCCTTCGCCAGGAACGCCTCGTTGCCCAGCTTCGCCGTCGCCTGGGCCTTCTCCTTCTCGGCCGCCGCGAGGTCCTTCGCGAGCCGCTTGCGCTCCGCCTCGACGTCGATCACACCGGACAGATCCAACGCGACCTCCGCGCCCGCGACCGGGAGGGTCGCCGTCGCGTGGAAGGAGTCGCCCTCCGGCTGCAGCCGGAGCAGTTGCCGGATCGCGCCCTCGTGCGGGGCGAGGGCCGTGCCGGCGAGGGTCAGCCGTGCCGGGACCTTCTGACCGGGCTGGAGACCCTGGTCGGAGCGGAACCGGCGGACCTCGGTGACGACCCGCTGGACCAGCTCGATCTCCTTCTCCGCAGCCTGGTCGCGGAAGCCGGAGTCCTTGGGCCAGTCGGCGATGACGACCGACTCACCGCCCGTGAGCGTGGTCCACAGCGTCTCGGTGACGAACGGGACGACCGGGTGGAGCAGCCTCAGCGTGACGTCGAGGACCTCGCCGAGGACCCGGGCCGAGACCTTGGCCGGCTCGCCGCCGCCCATGAACGTGGTCTTGGACAGCTCGACGTACCAGTCGAAGACCTCGTCCCAGGCGAAGTGGAACAGCGCGTCGGACAGCTTCGCGAACTGGTAGTCCTCGTAGTACGCGTCGACCTCGGCGACCACCGAGTTCAGCCGCGACAGGATCCAGCGGTCCGTCGCCGACATCCGCTCGGGCGACGGCATGGGGCCCTCGACCGTCGCGCCGTTCATCAGCGCGAAGCGCGTGGCGTTCCAGATCTTGTTGGCGAAGTTGCGCGAGCCCTGGACCCAGTCCTCGCCGATCGGGACGTCGACACCCGGGTTGGCGCCGCGCACGAGCGTGAAGCGCAGCGCGTCGGAGCCGTACTTGTCCATCCAGTCCAGCGGGTTGACCGCGTTGCCGAAGGACTTCGACATCTTCTTGCCGAACTGGTCGCGGACCATGCCGTGCAGGGCGATGGTGTGGAACGGCGGGGTGCCGTCCATGGCGTAGATGCCGAACATCATCATCCGGGCGACCCAGAAGAAGAGGATGTCGTAGCCGGTGACCAGGACGGAGTTCGGGTAGAACTTCGCGAGGCTCTCGGTCTGCTCGGGCCAGCCCAGGGTGGAGAAGGGCCACAGACCGGAGGAGAACCAGGTGTCGAGGACATCGGTCTCCTGGTGCCAGCCCTCGCCGGTCGGGACCTCGTCGTCCGGCCCGACGCAGACGACCTCGCCGTTCGGCCCGTACCAGACGGGGATGCGGTGGCCCCACCACAGCTGGCGCGAGATGCACCAGTCGTGCAGGTTGTCGACCCAGTCGAAGTAGCGCTTCTCCATCTCCTGCGGATGGATCGCGACCTTGCCGTCGCGGACCGCGTCACCCGCGGCCTTGGCCAGCGGACCGACCTTGACCCACCACTGCATGGACAGCCGCGGCTCGATCGTGGTCTTGCAGCGCGAGCAGTGGCCGACCGAGTGGACGTACGGGCGCTTCTCGGCGACGATCCGGCCCTCGGCGCGCAGCGCGGCGACGATGGCGGAACGGGCCTCCAGGCGGTCCAGGCCCTGGAAGGGGCCGTGCGCGGTGATGACGGCGCGCTCGTCCATGACGGCGAGGTTCGGCAGACCGTGCCGCTGGCCGATCTCGAAGTCGTTCGGGTCGTGCGCGGGCGTGACCTTGACGGCGCCCGTGCCGAACTCGGGGTCGACGTGCTCGTCGGCGACGACGGGGATGCGGCGGCCGGTCAGCGGCAGCTCGATCTCGCGTCCGACGAGGTGCTTGTAGCGCTCGTCCTCGGGGTGGACGGCGACGGCCGTGTCACCCAGCATCGTCTCGGCGCGGGTCGTCGCGACGACGATGGAGTCGTCACCCTCCCCGTACCGGATGGAGACGAGCTCGCCGTCGTCGTCCTGGTACTCGACCTCGATGTCCGAGATCGCGGTGAGACAGCGCGGGCACCAGTTGATGATGCGCTCGGCGCGGTAGATCAGCTCTTCGTCGTAGAGCTTCTTGAAGATGGTCTGGACGGCCTGGGAGAGGCCCTCGTCCATGGTGAAGCGCTCGCGCGACCAGGCGACGCCGTCGCCCAGGCGCTTCATCTGCCCGGAGATCCGGCCGCCGGACTCGCCCTTCCACTGCCAGACGCGCTCGACGAACGCCTCCCGCCCCAGGTCGTGGCGTGACTTGCCCTCCTTGGCGAGCTCGCGCTCGACGACGTTCTGCGTGGCGATGCCGGCGTGGTCCATGCCGGGCTGCCACAGCGTCTCGTACCCCTGCATCCGCTTGCGGCGGGTGAGGGCGTCGATCAGCGTGTGCTCGAAGGCGTGGCCCAGGTGGAGGCTGCCCGTGACGTTCGGCGGCGGGATGACGATCGTGTACGGAGGCTTCTCGCTCTTCTCGTCGGCCTCGAAGTAACCGCGTTCTACCCAGCGCTCGTACAGCTTCCCCTCTACCTCGGCCGGCGCGTACTGGGTCGGCAGTTCGGGGTTGCTGGCTGGCTGCTGCTGAGTGTTCTCGGTCACGGGCCACAGTTTAGAGGTGTCACCGTCCCGTTCTGAAACGGGAATCTTCCGTAACGGTGTACGCCCTCGTGCCCCGGGAGAGCGCCCCTTCCGCCAGGATGTTCGGAACACATGAGCATCTGGAGGGGAACCCAGTAATGAGCCACAACCAGCCGGGCCCGTACGGCGACCAGCCCCAGCAGCCCGGCCCGTACGGCCAGCCTGGTCCCTACGGCCAGCCGGGTCCCTACGGCCAGCCTGGTCCTTACGGCCAGCCGCCGCAGGCCCCGCAGCCCGGCTACGGCTACCCGCAGCAGGCTCCCCCGCCCGGCTACGGCTATCCCCAGCAGGCTCCCCAGGGTGTCCCGCCCCAGCAGCCCGGCCCGTACGGCCAGCCGCCGCAGCCGCCCCAGCAGCCGCCGTACGGCGCGGGCCCCGGCGCCTACCCGCCCCCGCCTCCGCCGGCCCGGGGCGGCGGCAGGAAGACGGGCCTGATCATCGGCGCGGTCGCCGTGGTCGCGGCGATCGGCGTCGCGGTGTACTTCGTGCTCGGGGGCACCGGCGGCGGCCTCTCCGACGACGGCCCGCACAAGCTCGCCACGCCCGCGAAGGTGCTGACCGACTACAACCGGGTCTCCAAGGACGGCGAGTCCGGCAGCGACGACGCCTCCGTCGTCAAGGACATGGAGAAGAGCGGCATCAAGAACGGCACGTCCGTGCTGGGCCAGTACACGACCGCGGACATCAGCAACTACGACCCGGCCGACCCGAGTTCCGTCCCGGACCTGGCCACCGCCAAGGGAATCACCTTCATCGGCGCCTACGGCAAGATCGACGACCCGAAGAAGACGCTGGACAGCTTCTTCGCGCAGATCAACAAGGACACGTCGAGCAGCGGCGACGCCCAGACCGGCAAGCTGATCGGGTCGCCGGAGGAGGTCAGCCCCGACGGCTTCGACAACGGCGTCATGAAGTGCCAGGCCGCCGAGGGGAAGAACCCGGTGACCAAGGAGCAGAAGACCGACTGGTTCTGCGTCTGGGCCGACTACAGCACGATCACGATGGTCTCCCCCGGCGACGCCACCAAGGGCATGGACAAGGACACGGCGGTCAAGATCACCGTCGATCTCCGCAACGAGATCCGCGTCAAGGCGTAACAAGGGCAGCGCCCCCGGTACGGGAAAGGGCGCCGGGCAGGTTCGGTGAACCTGCCCGGCGCCCTTCTCGTCCGTGCGGTGGAGCGCTACGCGCTCTTCTCGTGCCGGCCGTCGTTCTTCACGATCCGCGGCACCAGCGTCGGGTTCACGTTGTTGTGCACGACATCCGCCGTGATGACGACACGGGCGACGTCCTTGCGCGACGGCACCTCGTACATCACCGACATCAGGACCTCTTCCATGATGGCGCGCAGACCGCGCGCGCCCGTGCCGCGCAGGATGGCCTGGTCGGCGATGGCTTCGAGGGCCGGGCGGTCGAAGTCCAGCTCGACGCCGTCGAGTTCGAAGAGGCGCTGGTACTGCTTCACCAGCGCGTTGCGGGGCTCGACCAGGATCTTCAGCAGGGCCTCGCGGTCCAGGTTGTGGACCGAGGTGATCACCGGCAGGCGGCCGATGAACTCGGGGATCATGCCGAACTTCACCAGGTCCTCGGGCATGACCTCCTGGAACTGGTCGCTCGCCTCGATCTCGCGCTTGGAGCGGATCGTGGCGCCGAAGCCGATGCCCTTCGCCCCGGCGCGCGACTCGATGATCTTCTCCAGGCCGGCGAAGGCGCCGCCGACGATGAAGAGGACGTTCGTCGTGTCGATCTGGATGAACTCCTGGTGCGGATGCTTCCGGCCGCCCTGCGGCGGCACGGAGGCCGTCGTGCCCTCCAGGATCTTCAACAGCGCCTGCTGGACGCCCTCACCGCTCACATCCCGGGTGATCGACGGGTTCTCGCTCTTGCGGGCGACCTTGTCGATCTCGTCGATGTAGATGATGCCGGTCTCGGCCTTCTTGACGTCGTAGTCGGCGGCCTGGATCAGCTTCAGCAGGATGTTCTCGACGTCCTCGCCGACATAGCCCGCCTCGGTGAGCGCCGTGGCGTCGGCGATGGCGAACGGGACGTTGAGCATCCGGGCCAGGGTCTGGGCGAGCAGTGTCTTGCCCGAACCGGTGGGGCCCAGCAGAAGGATGTTGGACTTCGCGAGCTCGATCGCGTCGTCCCGGCCCTGCGATCCGCCGTTCTCGCCGGCCTGGACGCGCTTGTAGTGGTTGTACACCGCGACGGAGAGGGCCTTCTTCGCGGGCTCCTGCCCGACGACGTACCCCTCCAGGAACTCGTAGATCTCGCGGGGCTTGGGGAGTTCCTCCCACCGCACCTCGGAGGTCTCGGCGAGCTCCTCTTCGATGATCTCGTTGCAGAGGTCGATGCACTCGTCGCAGATGTACACCCCGGGGCCTGCGATGAGCTTCTTCACCTGCTTCTGGCTCTTTCCGCAGAACGAGCACTTGAGCAGGTCGCCGCCATCACCGATGCGTGCCACGAGGTGCTTCCCCTTCGCCTGGGAGCGCTTGGTTCAGCGGCTCCTGGTGCCTCATATCCGACGGTACCTTGCCTGGGCCCCCGTTCGGGCCCCCCTTGGCGCGGTTCACATTGTCGTGTACCGCGCCAAGGCGAGGTCGGGCGTCAGGCGGCCGCTGCGGCCGTGCTCTTGCGGGTCGACACGATCTGGTCGACCAGGCCGTACGACAGCGCCTCCTCGGCGGTCAGGATCTTGTCGCGCTCGATGTCCTCGCGGACCTTCTCGATCGAGGTCGACGAGTGCTTGGCGAGCATCTCCTCGAGCTGCTCGCGCATGCGCAGGATCTCGTTGGCCGCGATCTCCAGGTCGGAGAGCTGCTCCCGGCCCGTCTGCGTGGAGGGCTGGTGGATCAGCACACGGGCGTGCGGCAGCGCCATCCGCTTGCCGGGGGTGCCGGCGGCGAGCAGGACGGCCGCGGCGGAGGCCGCCTGGCCCATGCAGACCGTCTGGATGTCCGGCTTCACGAACTGCATCGTGTCGTAGATCGCGGTCAGCGCGGTGAAGGAGCCGCCGGGGCTGTTGATGTAGATCGAGATGTCGCGGTCCGGGTCCATCGACTCCAGGCACAGCAGCTGCGCCATGACGTCGTTGGCGGAGGCGTCGTCGATCTGGACGCCGAGGAAGATCACGCGCTCCTCGAAGAGCTTCGCGTACGGGTCGTACTCGCGCACGCCCTGCGAGGTGCGCTCGACGAAGCGGGGGACGACGTAGCGGTTGTCCACCTGCGGGCCCGTGTAGAGGCCGCTCGCGGAGAGGTTGTTCTGCATGTCGGTGTTCACCATCCTGGTGGCGTTCGGCGGGCTGAGGGTCCGGTGGGGCGGGCGGGAGGGGGTCAGGCCCCGGTGCCGCCACCGCCCGGAACGCCCGAGGCGAGGGAGATGATCTCGTCGATGAGCCCGTAGTCCTTGGCTTCCCCGGCGGTGAACCAGCGGTCGCGGTCGCCGTCGCGGATGATCGTCTCGACGGTCTGGCCGGAGTGGTGGGCGGTGATCTCCGCCATGCGCTTCTTGGTGCGGAGCAGGTACTCGGCCTGGATCTTGATGTCCGATGCGGTGCCGCCGATACCGGCGGAGCCCTGGTGCATCAGGATGTCGGTGTGGGGCAGCGCGAAGCGCTTGCCCGAGGTGCCGCCGGTGAGCAGGAACTGGCCCATGGAGGCGGCCATGCCCATGCCGATGGTGACCACGTCGTTCGGGATGTACTGCATGGTGTCGTAGATCGCCATGCCGGCCGTCACCGAACCACCGGGGCTGTTGATGTAGAGGTAGACGTCCTTCTCGGGGTCTGCGGCCAGGAGGAGGAGCTGCGCCGTGATCTTGTTGGCGATGTCGTCGTCGACCTGCTGGCCCAGGAAGATGATGCGCTCGCCGAGCAGCCGGCTGTAGACCTGGTCGCCGAGGCCACCACCGATGGACGGCTCACCGGCGGCGTTAGGCATCAGATTCGTCACGTAATCCACCTGCTCGTCTCTGACGGCTGCGGCCGTCTCAGCGTCTTGAGTACTACCGGGGGCGGGGAGTTCCCTGGGCGGGTAGTCCACTGCCCTCGTATTCATGGACCCTAACGCGCTGGTGGGCGGGCGCCATCCCGGTTCCCGAACTGTTCGCTGGGAGCGCAAGGTGCGGGAGCGCGTGTCGGGGCGCGGCGAGGCGGCGCGTACGGCCGTGCCGCCGTGCGCCCTGAGCTCGGTCCGCCGAGGGCGGTGCCCGTACGAGTACGACGACGGGCCCGGCCGCGCGTGCGGGGCGCGGCCGGGCCCGTCGTCGTACGGGTGGGCGCGAGGCCCTCAGGCCCCGGTCCGGTGCGGGGCTCAGACCTCCGGCTTCGCCTCGGCGTCGCCCTCGGACTCACCGGTGGCCTCGGCGGCCTCCTCGACCTCGTCCTCGTCGTCGCTCAGGTCGACGACCTCACCCTTGGTGTCCTTGACCGTGGCGGCCTCGACGACCGTGGCCAGGGCCTTGCCGCGGGCGACCTCGCCGACGAGCATCGGCACCTGGCCGCCCTCGACGACGGCCTGGGCGAACTGGTCGGGGGACATGCCGGAGGAGGAGGCGCGGCGCATGAGGTGCTCGGTGAGCTCCTCCTGGCTGACGTTCAGCTTCTCCTTGGAGACCAGCTCGTCGAGGACGAACTGGGTCTTGATGCCCTTGACCGCCTGCTCCTTGGTCTCGGCGTCGAACTCCTCGGCGGTCTTGCCCTGGATCTCCAGGTACTTGTCGAGGGTCAGACCCATCTGACCGAGCTGGTGGTGCTCCAGGTTGTGCTTGCGGGTGTTGACCTCGTCCTCGAGGAGCTTCTCGGGGATCGGGACCTCGACCAGCTCGAGGAGCTTGTCCAGGACACGCTCCTGGGCCTGGGTGGCCTGGTCGTACTGCTTCATGTTCTCGAGGCGCTTGCGGCTGTCGGCCTTGAGCTCGTCGAGGGTGTCGAACTCGGACGCCATCTGCGCGAAGTCGTCGTCCAGTTCGGGGAGCTCGCGGGAGGCGACCTGCGTGACCTTGACGGAGACCTCGGCGTCCTTGCCCTCGGCGGAGCCGCCCTTCAGCTGCGAGGTGAAGGTGGCCTCGCCGCCGGCCTCCAGGCCGGTGACGGCCTCGTCGATGCCGTCGAGGAGCTCGCCGGAGCCGATCGTGTACGACACGCCGTTGGCGACACCGTCCGCGAGGACCTCGCCGTCGACCTTGGCCTCCAGGTCGATCGTCACGACGTCGCCATCGGCGGCGGCGCGCTCGACCGGGGAGGTGGACGCGAAGCGCGAGCGGAGCTGGTCCACCGACTTCTCGATGTCCTCGTCGCTGACCTCGACGGCGTCGACCTCGACCTCGATGCCGGAGTAGTCCGGGATCTCGATGGACGGACGGACGTCGACCTCGGCGGTGAAGTTCAGCGTCTCGCCGTCCTTCAGCTCGGTGATGTCGACCTCGGGCTGGCCGAGCGGGTTGATCGCCGCCTCATTGACCGCCTCGGTGTAGAACTTCGGGAGGGCGTCGTTGACGGCCTCCTCCAGCACTGCACCACGGCCGAACCGCTGGTCGATCACTCGGGCCGGGATCTTGCCCTTGCGGAAGCCCTTGACCGTGACCTGCTGGTTGATCTTCTTGTACGCCGCGTCGAGGCTGTCCTTGAGCTCCTCGAAGGGCACCTCGACAGTGAGCCGAACCCGGGTCGGGTTCAGGGTCTCCACGGCGCTCTTCACGGTTCGGTCTCCTTGGTGGCTGAATTCTGGGGTTCTGCTGGGTTCACCGCGGTGGGATGTCCGGCGGCGGCTCAGCGGATCGGGCCCGGCTCTTCAGACACTCGTCAGACACACGGGCACACAGCTTGCATAGTAACCGCAAGCGGGATGACGCCCACAACGTGATCATGAACGGCGATCAGGACTGCTGGTCGGGGTGGCGGGATTTGAACCCACGGCCTTCCGCTCCCAAAGCGGACGCGCTACCAAGCTGCGCCACACCCCGTCGGTGCGACACGTAGGGTACATGCCCGCAGCCGGTGGTCAGACCCCTTTCTCCGCGCGTACACGTCCGTGCATACGCCTCCGCCATACGCCTCCGTGCGTACGCGCGCTTTTCCGGCACGTACGGAATGCGGTGTGCGGCGACCGGCGGGGACCCGCTACGATGCTCTTCGTGCCGCGGCCTCCATGACCTGCGGCGCGGTCCTCGCGGGCGTAGCTCAATGGTAGAGCCCTAGTCTTCCAAACTAGCTACGCGGGTTCGATTCCCGTCGCCCGCTCTTGATGGCTCAGGGCCAGGTCAGAGGGTGATTCCTCTGACCTGGCCCTGATGCGTTTCCGCTTCGCGTCAAGCGGGCCGAGGAAGGGGCAGCGGGGCCGCTGGGGGCAGTCCGTGCGGCGGCTGCTCACGGGCCTGTCCCGATATAGGCCGGGGCGATTCCCGGCAATCTCGCAGAGCCGTGCGCTGCCGGCTTCGGGCATAGGCGGCGGGCCGGCCGCGTGCGCAAAATACGCGAGCACCAACGCGGGGGAAGCCAAGGGGCGGGCGAGGGGGGCGACGATGGGGTCACGGGTGGAGAAGGTGGCGCGGAGTGCGACGTGGCTGCTCGTCGGTGTCGTTGCTCTCGTCGCGGGGGTTGCGATGGTCTTCGAGATCCGGGGAGCGCTGGAGCGGGAGCGGGAGTTCCGTGCCGCGCCGGCGTGCACCTCCGTACCGGTGGAGGCGTCGAGGTGCCGGTGGGAGCAGGAATTCACCGTGCGGAAGGCCGACATGCACGCCGGCGAGCGGGGTGAGCCGCCGCAGGCCGAGCTGTTGCTGCCGTCCGGTGACGCGTGGGACGTGGCGTTCCGGAACACCGGGCCGGTGGCGCGGCGGATGGAGCCGGGCGGCAAGGTCGTCGGTGTGATCTGGCACGGGCAACTCGTCGAGGTGCGGGACGCCGAGGGGCGGCGGCAGCAGACGGCCCTCGGGCCCATGGGGTGGCCGGAGGACCGCCTCGGTGGCGCGCTCGCCTGCGTCTCGTTCGGTGTGACCGCCCTCGTCGGATCGCTGTGGCCGCTGTTCGCGCCGGGCAACCGGCGGCACGCGACCGCAGCCGCCATGGTGCGGTGGCACGGCGTCGGCATGGGTGTCGCGGCCGTCCTGACCCTCTGGGTACAGGCTGCCAACGACTGGCCCATGTGGACGATCCCGGCGATCTGGGGGCCGCTCGCGCTGTTCCTCCTGGCCTCCATGGTCGCCTTCGCCGTCGCCGCCCTTGCCCGGCGCGGTGGATGACCCCGGAGGAGCCGAACCCGCACGCCCGCCAACCGGTTGATCTCCGTAGCGGGTCATGGATCCCCTGCGGGGCGACTGGGACGATTCGCCCATGGCACCCAGGGCAGGCACCGATACGGGCACGGCAAGAGCGCGACTCGTCCTGTTGACGCTCGCTGCCGGTCAGTTCCTGATGGCGCTCGACAGTTCCGTCATGAACGTCTCGATCGCGACCGTGGCCGAGGACGTGGGCACGACGGTGACGGGCATCCAAGGGGCCATCACGGCGTACACCCTGGTGATGGCGATGTTCATGATCCCCGGCGGCAAGGTCGGGGCCCTGATCGGCCGCAGACGCGCGTTCATGATCGGGTGCTGCGTCTACGGCTGCGGATCACTCACCACGGCGCTCGCGCCCAACCTGCCTGTGCTGCTGGTGGGCTGGGCGTTCCTGGAGGGGGTCGGAGCCTCGCTCATCCTGCCCGCGATCGTGGCGCTCGTGGCCGGCAACTTCGCGACGGAGCGCCGTCCCGCGGCGTACGGACTCGTCGCGGCGGCAGGGGCCGTGGCGATCGCACTGGGGCCGCTCATCGGGGGTGTCGCCACGACGTACTTCTCGTGGCGGTGGGTGTTCGCCGGGGAGGTCCTGGTGGTCCTCGGCATTCTGGTGCTCGCCCGTCGCATCGCCGACACCGCGAGCGACGAACGCCCGCGCATCGATCTCGTCGGCGTCGTGCTCTCCGCACTCGGGCTGGGGATCTTCGTCTACGGGGTTCTCCGCTCGGACGAGTGGGGCTGGTTCCGGCCGAAACCCGACGCGCCTTCGTGGCTCGGGGTGTCCCTGGTCGTGTGGTTGATGCTGGCGGGGCTGCTTCTGGTCCGGCTCTTCCTGCACTGGGAGGCCCGGCTCGTGGCGCGCCGCAGGGAGCCGCTCGTGGACCCGTCGATGCTGGAGAACAAACAGCTCACCGGCGGGCTGACGATGTTCTTCTTCCAGTACCTCGTCCAGATGGGCGTGTTCTTCGTCGTACCGCTCTATCTGTCGGTCGCCCTGGGCCTGTCCGCGCTCGCCACCGGTGCCCGCCTCCTGCCGCTCTCGATCTCGCTGCTGGCTGCCGCGGTCCTGATCCCGCGCTTCTTCCCCGACGTCTCGCCGCGGCGCGTGGTGCGGCTCGGGGTTCTCGCGCTGCTCGCGGGCGCGGTCGTCCTGATGGCCGCGCTCGACGCGGACGCCGGTGCGGAAGTCGTCACCGTCCCGCTCCTGCTGATCGGGCTCGGCATGGGATCGCTGGCGTCGCAGCTCGGGTCGGTCACCGTGTCCGCGGTGCCGGAGCGCCAGAGCGCGGAAGTCGGCGGCGTCCAGAACGCCGTCACCAACCTCGGCGCCTCGATCGGGACCGCGCTCGCCGGGTCGATCATGATCGCCGCGCTGACGTCCTCGTTCCTGACCAGCGTCGAGCAGAATCCGGCGGTTCCGACCGCTGTCACGAGCAAGGCGACCGTCGAGCTCCAGAGCGGGGCGCCCTTCCTGTCGGACGCCCAGCTCAAGACCGCCCTCGAAGAGGCCGGCGCGAGCACGGAGCTGACTCAGGCGACGCTCGACGCGAACGCCGAAGCGAGACTCGACGGCCTGCGCGCGGCGCTCGCCATCCTGGCCCTCACCGCTCTGCTCGCGCTGTTCTTCACCCACCGGATCCCGACGTCACAGCCCCGGTCAGCGGCGCCGTAGCCCCTGACACGGGTCCCCCGCGCCTGCGGCCCGGTCCGTGGTGACGGACCGGGCCGGAGGCGTTTCCCGGGCGCTGCCGGTCAGAATTTGATCGCGTTGATCGAGTCGGCCAGCGAGTTGAGGAACGTGTTGATCGACGGCGCCATGCCGGTCGAGGCGAGAAAGAAGCCGAAGAGAGCCGCGACGATCGCGGGTCCGGCCTTGATCGAGCCGCCGCGGATCATCACCACAAGGATGATCGCCAACAGCAGCACCACAGACAGCGATATGGCCACAACTGATCACACCCTCGGTCGGTCCGCCTTGCCCGCCCGGGAGTATGCGGCCCAGCACACCCCCGTTGCCTCCATCGTGCCACCAACACCGGTATGACGGATGCCGGGTGACACACCGTCGGGTGAAGGATCAGGTCACATCCGCCGGTGGCCGCGCCGCGGCAGACCGCCGGAGAGCTGTCCCGATCCGTCCCGAGCGCCCTTACAGCTACCCGCGGGCGCGAAATGCACACAGCTCGCGCACAGGAAATTCGAGCAATATTCGGTGAGGAAATTCACCCATACTTTCGAAGGGACGATCTGCACCGTTTAAGCGGGATTGATTGGTGCATATCGGGCGTTTGGCGGTAGTTTCCGTGAGGAATGGACGGACCGCTGATCGGGTTTTACGGAATCGATTGGGCAGGGCTAGGGTGCCTCGAATGTTCCACGCGCCGAATGGATTGCAGTGGGACCGGCTGCCCGAAGCCTCCCGGGAGCCGGAGCCCGTCCCCACGTCGACAGCGGAGGCGGCGGCACAGGCGGAAGCGGCGGCACCAGCGCCTGCGAGGACGCCCGCGGCCACCCCCGCGAAGCCGCCGGCCGGCAGACGCGACGCCTACTTCGACAACGCCAAGTACCTGGCGATCGTGCTGGTGGCGGTGGCACACGCGTGGGAGCCGGTGATGGACGGCAGCCGCGCCACCAGGGCGGCGTACATGTTCGTGTACGCCTTCCACATGCCGGCGTTCATCATCATCTCCGGCTACTTCTCCCGGAGCTTCACGGCCCGGCCCGATCAACTGAAGCGGCTGGTCAGCGGCATGGTGGTGCCGTACCTCCTCTTCGAGACGGCGTACACGCTCTTCAGGCGGTGGGTCACCGGCGATCCGGCCTACCCGTTCAGCATCAACGATCCGATGTACCTCACGTGGTTCCTGATCGCGCTCTTCGTCTGGCGGCTGTCCGCTCCCCTGTGGCGCCTGGTCCGGTACCCGCTGCCGCTGGCGCTGGCCATCGCGACGCTCGGCACGCTCACCCCGGGCATGGGTCAGAGCCTCGACCTCCAGCGGATCCTGCAGTTCCTGCCGTTCTTCGTGCTCGGCCTGTCACTGAAGCCGGAGCACTTCCAGATGGTGCGGCGGCGCGAGGTGCGGCTGCTCGCGCTGCCCCTGGTCGCGGGGGCGGCCGTCTTCACGTACTGGATCACGCCGCACCTGCGGATGGGCTGGTTCTACCGCTCCGGCAGCGCCGTGGAACTGGACGCGCCCTGGTGGACGGGGCCCCTGATGACCGCCGCCATGTTCGTCTGCGCGCTCCTGCTGACGGTGGCGTTCCTGGCCTGGGTGCCGCGCCGCAGGACCTGGTTCACGGTGCTCGGCGCGGGCACCATCTGCGGCTATCTGCTGCACGGCTTCCTGGTGAAGACCGTGGTCTATCTGGGGCTGGTGCGCCAGCACCCGTGGCTGGCCGAGCCCCCCGGGGAGATCGCGGTGACGGTGGCGGCGGCCGCGGCGGTGACGCTGTTCTGTACGCCGCCGGTGCGGCGTGCGCTCAAGTTCGCGACCGAGCCCGAGCTGTCATGGGCGTTCCGGCGGGACGTCACCGCGCTGGCAGGCCCAGCAACCGCCGCATCGTCGCGTACTTCTCGGTGAGCCGGGCCCGGGTCGGCTCGTCGAGCACGGCGAGCCGGGCCGGGTCGGAGTTATGGGCGATATCGGACTCTTTGACCAGGAGGGCGCCCGGGGTGGCGAGGAGGCGACGGGCGTACGAGGGAAGGTCCTCGCCCTTGCGCTTCGTCATCGCCAGGACCATGTCCTTGACGGACCGCGGGAGTTCGGCCGCGTCCAGCCACTCTCGGGAGAGCGCCTCGTCCTCGATCGCGTCGTGCAGCCAGGCGGCGGCGATCTGCTCGTCGCTCCCGCCCCGCGCGCGTACGCCCTCCGCGACGGCCTGGAGGTGCTCCACGTACGGGCGCCCCGCCTTGTCCGTCTGCGTCGCGTGCGCCTCGCGGGCGACGGCCTCGACCTGGGCGAGCGTGAGCTTCGGCATGGGAACGACTGTACGGGCTGGTGGCGCCCGCGGCGGGCTCTTCCCGAACCGGGAAGCGGAGCCCCGTTCTACGGCTCGCGGCAGAGCAGCAGCAGGGCGCGGTCGTCGTTGACGTCCTTGGCGACCGCCTCGATGAGGTGCCAGGCGGCACCCTCGAAGCCCGTGGTGACATAGCGGTCGGCCTCGCCCGTCAGCCGGTCCATGCCCTCCGCGATCTCCCGGTCGGACGCCTCCACCAGGCCGTCGGTGAACAGCATCAGCACGTCCCCGGCCCGGAGCCTGCCCTTGACCGGGTCGAACTGGGCGCCGTCGTACACACCCAGCAGCGGGCCTTCCGCGGACTTCTCCTCCCAGCGGCCACTGCCCGCGTGCAGCTGGAGGGCGGGCAGATGGCCCGCGGAGAGCAGCTCGTAGTCGCCGGAGTCCAGGTCGAGGACGAGGTGGACGGAGGTCGCGAAGCCCTCGTCCCAGTCCTGGCGGAGCAGATAGCCGTTGGCCGCGGGCAGGAAGCCGTGCGGCGGGAGGGAGCCGAGGAGGCCGCCGAACGCCCCGGACAGCAGGAGGGCGCGCGAGCCGGCGTCCATGCCCTTGCCCGAGACGTCCGTCAGCACGACTTCGAGCGTGCGGCCGCCGTTGGTGCGGGCCGCGACCACGAAGTCGCCGGAGAAGGACTGTCCGCCGGCCGGGCGCAGCGCCATCTCGTGGTGCCAGCCCTTGGGCAGCCTGGGCAGCGCGCTCTGCACCCGGATCCGTTCGCGCAGGTCGAAGAGCATGGTGCCGCCGCGCCGCCAGGGCACCCCGACCCTGGCCCGGAACTGGGCGATGAGCAGACCGAAGAATCCGCAGGCCGCCACCGTCAGGACGGTTCCGGGGGTGACCCGGGCCGGGCCCTCCAGGTACGGGCCGAGCGCGAGCGACTCGGCGATCAGCGCGCCCGCCGCCGCCGCGTAGAGCCCGAGCAGGCTCGCGGGCCGCAGCAGCAGTCCGCCCGCCACGATCGGCAGGACGAGGGCGGAGGGCGAGAACCAGACGGGCAGCGCGATCGTGCCGCACGCGATCGCCGGGATGGTCAGCAGCAGCCCGGCCAGCGCGACCCAGTCCGAGCCGTCACCGCGGAAATAGTCGACTCCGGATTTGCGCAGCGCGGTGCGGGCCCGGTGTGCGGACTTCCGCATCCGGGCCGGGAACGAGTCTGCCGCGCCGCGTGCCATCGTCGTGGACCCTATCCACCCGTCCGGCCCCCGTGCAGAGGGACCCCTTGACATAGCGTTCGAAATCGGGTCGCGGTGTGTCGTACGCCGCTGGTAGGGATGGCGTATGACGACTGAACTGCGGGTGCTCCAGAGGTCCGGCTGGGACGAGTGGTACGGGAAGCTGGAGCGCGCGTTCGGCGGCGCCCCCAAGGGCCCGGAGGAGCGCGAGCTGTGGGAGAGGCTGACCGAGACGGAGCGCTCGATCGGCGCCTGGATCGACGGCGAGTGCGTCGGTACGGCAGGGGCGTTCGGCTTCGGTGTCACGGTGCCCGGCGGGGCGGTCGTGCCCGCGGCCGGGGTGACCATGGTGAGCGTCGCGGCGACGCACCGGCGGCGCGGGGTGCTGACCTCGATGATGCGGCGCCAGCTGGACGACGTGAGGGCCTGGGGCGAGCCGCTCGCCGTGCTGACGGCTTCCGAGCCGGCGATCTACGGACGGTTCGGGTACGGGATCGCGACGCATGAGATGAGTCTGGACATCGACTCCTCGCGGGTCCGGATCGCCAAGCCCGCCGGGGCGGACGAGGAGGCGCTGCGGCTGCGGTTCGTGCCGCCGGAGGAGGCCGTGGAGGCGTGCGAGGCCGTGTACCGGCACACGGTCGGCACACGGCCGGGGATGCTCGAACGCCGGCCGGGCTGGGAGCGGCTGCCGCTGCTCGACCCGCCGGGCGGGCGGGGCGGCGGCTCGCCGCTCCAGTGCGTGGTCGCGGAGCGGGACGGGGACGTGGTCGGCTATGTCCGCTTCCACAGCAAGCCGGACTGGACCGCTGCGGGGCCGGACGGCTCGGTCATGGTGCGCAACATCGACGCGCTGGACCCGGCGGCGTACGCGGCGCTGTGGCGGTTCCTGTGCGGTATCGACCTGACGTCGCGGGTCACCGCGCGCAACCGGCCGGTGGACGACCCGCTGCTCCAGCTGGTCTCGGACATCCGGCGGTGCGGTGCCCGTGTGCGGGACTCGCTGCACGTCCGGCTCGTGGAGGTGGGCGCGGCGCTGGAGGCGCGGACCTACCGTGCGCCGGTGGCCGTGGTGTTCGAGGTCGAGGACGCGTTCTGCCCGTGGAACGAGGGGCGTTGGCGGCTCAGCGGTGACGCGAAGGGTGCGGCGTGCGAGCGGACGACGGACGCGGCGGACCTGGCCCTGTCCGTACGGGAGTTGGGGGCGGCGTATCTGGGCGGGGTGACGCTGTCGGCGCTCGCCGGGGCGGGGCGGGTACGGGAGCTGCGGGACGGCGCGCTGGCGGAGGCGTCGCTCGCGTTCGGCTCGGACGTCGCGCCGTGGCTGCCCCACGGGTTCTAGGGAGTGACTTCAAAGTGGCGTCGTCCGCCCGGAGGGCGGGCCCGGCGGCGTCTGGTGCGTGCGATCGCAAGGCGGAGGAGGGAGTCCATGCGGGACATCGGCGACCGACGACAACGCAGCGAGCGTGCGTGCCAGACGTCACCGGACAGACGGGACTTTGAAGACACGACCTAGCGGGCGCGGCTCGCCTGCGGCGGGCCTCCCACCCCCCCGTTCACCCGCGGGGCAGCTTTGAAGCCCGTCCGGCGGCTGAGGACACGGTCCGAAGGCCGTACGGGGGGTGGAGGCTTCGCCCTCAGTTCGGGAAGGGGCGAGTGGGGAGAGAACAGCGCCTACGCCGGCTGGCAGGCGGGGCACCAGAACAGATTCCGCGCGGCCAGCGCAGCCGTGCGGATCTCGCCGTCGCAGACATGGCAGGGCTGGGCGGCCCGGCGGTAGACGTAGACCTCGCCGCCGTGGTCGTCGACGCGGGGCGGGCGGCCCATGGCCTCGGGGGTGTGCTCGGGGCGGACGGTGTCGATCCGGTTGTGCCGTACGCCTTCGCGCATGAGCGCGACCAGGTCCGCCCACATGGCGTGCCACTCGCGCTCGACGAGGTCCTTCCCCGCGCGGTACGGGTCGATGCCGTGGCGGAAGAGCACCTCCGCCCGGTAGACGTTGCCGACGCCCGCGACGACCTTCTGGTCCATCAGCAGCGCCGCGATGCTCGTACGGGAGCGGGAGATCCGGGCCCAGGCCCGCTCGGGGCCGTCGGCCGGGCGCAGCGGGTCGGGGCCGAGGCGGGCGTGTATCGCGTCCTTCTCGCCGTCCGTGATCAGGGCGCAGGCGGTCGGGCCGCGCAGGTCGACGTACGACTCCGGGTTCGCCAGCCGCAGCCGCACGGTTTCGGTGGGCGGGGGCACGGGGGCGTCGCCGAAGTTCACCTTGCCGAAGAGGCCGAGGTGGATGTGGATCCACTCCCCCTGCCCGAAGCCGAGGAAGAGGTGCTTGCCGTGGGCCTCGGTGCGCTCCAGGACCGTGCCGTCGAGCAGCGCCGCCGAGTCGGCGAACTTCCCCTGCGGGCTGGTGACCCGCACGGACCGGCCGCCGAACCGTTCCCGGTAGTCGGCGGCCAGCCGGTGGATGGTGTGCCCCTCGGGCATCAGGCCGTCGGCTCCTGCGGGTGGTGGGCCGGGACCGGGGGGAGCTCGCCGGTGGTCTCGTACGCCGAGAGCATCTCGATGCGGCGGGTATGACGATCCTCACCCGAGTACGGGGTCTTGAGGAAGACCTCGACGAAGGTGGTCGCCTCGTCGGTGGTGTGCATCCGGGCGCCGACGGCGACGACGTTGGCGTTGTTGTGCTCGCGGCCGAGGGTGGCGGTCTGCACGCTCCAGGCGAGCGCGGCCCGTACGCCCTTGACCTTGTTCGCGGCGATCTGCTCGCCGTTGCCGGATCCGCCGATCACGATGCCCAGGGCCTCCGGGTCCGCCGCGGTCCGCTCGGCGGCGCGCAGACAGAACGGCGGGTAGTCGTCCTGGGCGTCGTAGATGTGGGGGCCGCAGTCGACGGGCTCGTGGCCGTGGGCCGTGAGCCACTCGACGAGGTGGTTCTTGAGTTCGAAGCCGGCATGGTCGGAGCCGAGGTACACGCGCATGATCCGAGTGTGGCACGAGGCGGGCCGCGAGGCCGTCGGCGGGGTCCGGACGGGCGGTGGCGGCGGGCGGGACGGCCCGGCGGAGGCCCGGCAGAGGGCAGTGCAGGACCACCGTCGGGAACCGGGCAGGACCAACGCCCCGGGGTCGAATGGGACGAAGTGCCCATTATCACGAATCGGAGTCAGGCCTTCCGTACCGGCTCGTGAGCGGTTTGAATGCGTGAGCTCGTCATCTGAGCGACCCGCACAGGTAAGGAATCGTCCATGAACCCCCAGCCGACCCTTACGAAGGCAGGCGGAACGACCGGAGACCCCGGCAATCCCCAGCCTTCCGACGGTCTCAAGGCCGGACTCAAGAACCGCCATCTGTCCATGATCGCCATCGGCGGCGTGATCGGTGCCGGGCTGTTCGTCGGCTCCTCCGGCGGCATCGCCGCGGCCGGCCCCGCCATCCTGATCTCGTACCTGCTCGTCGGCGCGATGGTCGTCTTCGTGATGCGGATGCTCGGCGAGATGGCCGCCGCCAGCCCGAACTCGGGCTCCTTCTCGGCCTACGCCGACCGCGCGCTCGGCCGCTGGGCGGGCTTCTCCATCGGCTGGCTCTACTGGTTCTTCTGGGTCGTGGTGCTGGCCGTCGAGGCGACCGCGGGTGCGGTGATCCTGGAGAGCTGGATCCCGGCCGTGCCCCAGTGGGCGTGGGCGCTGATCGTGATGGTCGTGCTGACGGCCACCAACCTCGTCTCGGTGTCGTCCTACGGCGAGTTCGAGTTCTGGTTCGCGGGCATCAAGGTCGTCGCCATCGGCTCCTTCGTGGTCATCGGCCTGCTGGCCGTCTTCGGCGTGCTGCCCGGCTCCGACAACCCGGGCGCGGGCTTCGCGCACCTGACCGACGCGGGAGGGTTCCTGCCCAACGGCGCGGGCGCCATCCTCACCGGTGTGCTGATGGTCGTCTTCTCCTTCATGGGCAGCGAGATCGTCACGCTGGCCGCCGGTGAGTCCGAGGACCCGCGGCGCGCGGTCACCAAGGCCACCAACAGCGTCATCTGGCGGATCGCCGTCTTCTACCTGGGCTCGATCTTCGTGGTCCTGACGCTGCTGCCGTGGAACGACAAGTCGATCGTCGAGAAGGGCTCGTACGTCGCGGCCCTGGACTCCATCGGCATCCCGTACGCCGGCCAGATCATGAACTTCATCGTGCTGACGGCCGTGCTGTCCTGCCTGAACTCCGGCCTCTACACCGCCTCGCGCATGGCCTTCTCGCTGGGTGAGCGCGGTGACGCGCCCAAGGCGTTCGCCAAGGTCAACGCCAAGGGTGTGCCGACCGCCGCGATCCTGGGCTCCGTGGTCTTCGGCTTCGCCGCCGTCTGGGCCAACTACGCCTACAAGGACACGGTCTTCTCCTTCCTGCTGAACTCCTCGGGTGCGGTCGCGCTCTTCGTCTGGCTGGTGATCTGCCTCACCCAGCTGCGGATGCGCGGCATCCTGATGCGCGAGGTGCCGGACAAGGTGACGGTGAAGATGTGGCTCTTCCCGTACCTGACCTGGGCCACCGCCGCGATGATCGTCTTCGTGCTCGGCTACATGCTCTTCGACGACGCCAACCGCGAGGTCGTGCTGCTGTCGCTGCTCGTCGCCGCGGTCGTGCTGGCCATCGGTGTCGTGCTCCAGCTCAAGGACAAGCGCAAGGCCGGCCTCGACGCCTAGGGCGTGTTGCGAAAGTAGCGTCGTCCGCCCGTAGGGCGGGCGCGGCGGCGTCTGGTGCGTGCGATCGCAAGGCGGAGGAAGGAGAGCGCAGCGGGCTGCGCCGACGACCGACAACGCCGCGAGCGTGCGTGCCAGACGCCGCCGCGCAGACGGGACTTTCGCAACACGCCCTAGTCGCGGCCGTACGTACGCCGAAGCCCCGGTCCGCCGTCGAGCGGGCCGGGGCTTCGGCGTATGCACGGGAGGGGCTCAGCCGCGGCGGCCGAGCAGCTTCCAGGCGGCGGGCAGGGCGCCCATCGCCAGCGCGGCCTTGAGCGCGTCACCGATCAGGAACGGGGTCAGGCCCGCGGCGACGGCCTGGGAGAGCGTCATGCCGGTGGCGAGGGCGAGGTACGGCACGCCGACCGCGTAGATGATCGCGGAGCCGAGGACCATCGTGCCGGCGGTGCGCAGGACCGAGCGGTCGGCACCGCGGCGGGCCAGGGCGCCGGCCACGGTGGCGGCGAGCAGCATGCCGAGGATGTAGCCGAAGGACGGCATGGCATACCCGGACGACGCCTCGGCGAACCACGGCATGCCCGCCATGCCGACCAGGGCGTACAGCGCCAGGGAGAGGAAGCCGCGGCGGGCGCCGAGCGCGGTGCCGACGAGCAGGGCGGCGAAGGTCTGGCCGGTCACCGGGACCGGGGAGCCGGGCACCGGGAGGGCGATCTGGGCGGCGAGGCCGGTGAGCGCGGCGCCGCCGGCGACGAGGGCGGCGTCCACCGCGTACCGCGTGCGGGAGGCGGGCAGCAGGTCGGCGAGGACGGCTCCGGGACGGACGGGTGCTGCTGCAGTGCTCATCGGTACTCCGCGAGGGTGGGGAGAGTGGTTCTCACATCGGTGTGGACATGGCGACGCTAGCCCAGGAGTGAACGCTCGATCACCGTCAGCCGATGACAAAGGGCGGCTCGGGACGTTGGTGGGGACCGCACAAAGGGCCGTTGCCAAGCACCCGGGGTGCGTGATGCTCGTCACTGAGGTGGTGGCGCGGGCAGCTCGTTTTGGCGATCGGTGGGGCACTCGGTGAGACTGTTGATTCCTGCCAAATCCCCGAGAGTGACGAGCAGCATGCACGACGCACCGCCCAGCCCGACGTCCTTCGGGGAGGAACCCCTCTCTCACGGGCTCAAGCAGCGTCATCTCACGATGCTCGGCCTCGGCGGGGTGATCGGTGCCGGCCTCTTCGTCGGCTCCGGAGCCGGGATCTCGGTCGCCGGACCCGGGATCGTCGTGTCGTACCTGCTCGCGGGCGCGCTGGTGATGCTCGTGATGCGGATGCTCGGCGAGATGTCGGCGGCGATGCCCGCGTCCGGGGCGTTCTCGGTGCACGCGGAGCGCGCTCTCGGCCGCTGGGCCGGGTTCAGCGTGGGCTGGCTGTACTGGTTCATGCTGGTGGTCGTGCTCGCGGTGGAGGCGACGGGTGCGGCGACGATCGCCAACGGCTGGGTGCCGGGCGTGCCGCAGTGGACCTGGGTGCTGGTCTTCATGGTGGTCTTCACCGCCGCCAACCTCGCCGCCGTCCGGAACTTCGGCGAGTCCGAGTTCTGGTTCGCCGCGCTGAAGGTCGCCGCGATCGTGCTCTTCCTGGTGCTGGGCACGCTCGCGGTCTTCGGGGTGCTCCCCGACACGGACCCGGTGGGCCTGACGAACCTCACCGGGCAGGGCGGCTTCCTGCCGAACGGCTGGGCGGGCGTCGTCTCCGGTGTCCTCGCCGTCGTCTTCGCCTTCGGTGGCCTGGAGGTCGTCACCATCGCGGCCGCCGAGTCCGAGGACCCCGCCCGCGCCGTCGGGCGCGCGGTGCGCAGCGCGGTGTGGCGCATCCTCCTCTTCTACGTCGGCTCGATGCTGGTCATCGTGACCGTGCTGCCGTGGACCGCGATGAAGCCCGGGCAGAGCCCGTACGTCGCCGTCCTCGACACGATCGGCATCCCGGCGGCCGGGCAGATCATGAACATCGTGGTGTTCGTGGCCCTCCTGTCCGCCCTCAACGCCAATCTTTACGGCTCCTCGCGCATGGTCTTCTCGCTCGCCGAGCGCGGCGAGGCGCCGGCCGGGCTGCTGGCCGTGTCGCCCGGCGGGGTGCCGCGGCGGGCGGTCATCGCCTCGGTGGCCTTCGGCTTCGTCTCCGTGCTGCTCAATCTGAAGTGGCCGGACACGGTCTTCCTCTACATGCTCAACGCGGTCGGTGCGGTGCTGCTCTTCGTGTGGGCGCTCATCGCGGTGTCGCAGCTGCGGCTACGGCGGCGCATCGAGCGCGAGGCACCGGAGAGGCTGACCCTGAAGATGTGGTGCTTCCCGTGGCTGACCTGGGTGGCGCTGGCGGGGATCGGGACCGTGCTGGTGCTGATGCTGGGCGATGACGCGGCGCGGCCGCAGGTGCTGTGGTCGGCCGGGGCGACGGCCGCGGTGCTCCTGGTGGCCTGGCTCCGCGAGCTCCGGGACGCGCGGGCGGGGCGTCGCTAGTCCTTCACAATGTGTGAGGATCTTGTCCGTATAGCGGTCATCGGTGCTCTGTGAGCGGGATGGACCCCAGACTGGTGGGCCGTCCCCCGTCGTCCGCTCATGAACAGGGCACCCCCATGTCTCGGACCCCGGCGCCCGCGTCCGCGCCTGCCGACCCCCAGGTCGGCACCCCGGCCGACACCGCGCTCGCCCACGGCCTCAAGCAGCGCCATCTCTCGATGATCGCCCTCGGCGGGGTGATCGGCGCCGGCCTGTTCGTCGGCTCGGGCGCCGGTATCGCCGCCGCCGGCCCGTCGATCGTCATCGCCTACGCGATCTCCGGCCTGCTCGTCATGCTCGTGATGCGCATGCTCGGCGAGATGTCGGCGGCGAATCCCGCGTCCGGATCGTTCTCCGTCCACGCCGAGCGGGCGATCGGCCCCTGGGCGGGGTTCACCGCGGGCTGGGCGTTCTGGTTCCTGCTCTGCGTGGCCGTCGGCCTGGAGGGCATCGGCGCCGCGAAGATCGTCACCGGCTGGCTGCCGGGAACGCCCGAGTGGGCGTGGGTGGCCCTCTTCATGCTGGTGTTCTGCGGCACGAACCTCGCGGCCGTGAAGAACTTCGGCGAGTTCGAGTTCTGGTTCGCGGCACTCAAGGTCGGCGCGATCGTCCTCTTCCTGGGCCTCGGCGTCCTCGCGATCACGGGCGTCCTGCCCGGGACCGACGCCCCCGGCACGGCGAACCTCACGGGCGACGGAGGGTTCCTGCCCAACGGCACGGACGGTCTCGTCGTCGGACTGCTCGCCTCCGTCTTCGCGTACGGCGGCCTGGAGACGGTCACCATCGCCGCGGCCGAGTCCGAGCACCCGGTGCAGGGCGTCGCGAAGGCCGTCCGTACGGCGATGTGGCGCATCGCCCTCTTCTACGTCGGCTCGATGGCGGTCATCGTCACGCTCGTCCCCTGGGACGACAAGGCGGTCGTCGAGAAGGGTCCGTACGTCGCGACCCTCGACCACCTGGGCATCCCGGCCGCCGGACAGATCATGAACGTCGTCGTGCTGGTCGCCCTGCTCTCCGCGATGAACGCGAACATCTACGGCGCCTCCCGCATGGCCTGCTCCCTCGTCGCCCGCGACCAGGGCCCGAAGGTGCTCGGGAAGATCTCGGGCGGGGTGCCGCGGGTGGCCGTGCTGACCTCGTGCGTCTTCGGCTTCGCCTGCGTGATGCTGAGCTACTGGCGGCCGGACGACGTCTTCATGTGGCTGCTCAACATGATCGGCGCGATCATCCTGGTGGTCTGGTTCTTCATCGCCGTCTCGCAGTTGCTGCTGCGTCGGCGCACGGAGCGTGAGACGCCGGAGAAGCTCGTCGTGCGGATGTGGGCGTACCCGTATCTGACGTGGGTGGCGCTGGCCGGGATGGCGGCGGTGTTCGTGCTGATGGCCCAGGACGCGGGGACGCGGACGCAGCTGTACTACACGGGCGGGCTGACCGTGGCGCTGGCGGCGGTCGGCGTGATCAGGCAGCGGCTGGCGCGGGGCGCGTCGGCGCAGGCGTAGGCGTAGGCGCCGCGCCAGCACGGCGCACAGTACACAGCAGACAGACCAGAGGACCCCCGGGCCGCTACGGCCCGGGGGTCCTCTGCGTGTGCGCGGGTCGAACACCATCGGTGATCACCATCGAGCCGTCCTGCTGATAGCCTGCACTTGCGAATGACTTGCAATAAGCAGTGGGAGGGCCCCGGACATGGCGATGTACACGCTTCCTGAACTTCCGTACGACTACGCGGCGCTCGAACCGGTCATCGACCCGCAGATCGTCGAGCTGCACCACGACAAGCACCACGCCGCCTACGTCAAGGGCGCCAACGACACGCTGGAGCAGCTTGCGGAGGCCCGTGACAAGGACCAGTGGGGGGCGATCAACGGACTGGAGAAGAACCTCGCGTTCCATCTCTCCGGGCACATCCTGCACAGCATCTACTGGCACAACATGACCGGCGACGGCGGCGGCGAGCCGCTGGAGAAGGACGGTGTCGGCGAGCTCGCGGACGCGATCGCCGAGTCGTTCGGCTCGTTCGAGAAGTTCAGGACGCAGCTCACCAAGGCGGCCGCGACGACCCAGGGCTCCGGCTGGGGCGTGCTCGCGTACGAGCCGGTCAGCGGGCGGCTGATCGTCGAGCAGGTCTACGACCACCAGGGCAACGTCGGCCAGGGGTCCGTCCCGATCCTGGTCTTCGACGCCTGGGAGCACGCCTTCTATCTCCAGTACAAGAACCAGAAGGTGGACTTCATCGAGGCCATGTGGCAGGTCGTCAACTGGCAGGACGTGGCGAAGCGTTACGCCGGTGCCAGGGAGCGCACCCCGCTCATCGCCCCCTGACGGGGCGCCGGCGGCACAGTCGTCCTGCTCGTGATCGTCTTCTCACCCTTCACGTGCAGGCGGATGAAAGAAGGGCCCCCGCGAGGACATGACTCGCGGGGGCCCTTCCCTGCCGGCACGGCCGCGGGCAGGCGGGCGGGCAGGCAGGCGGGCTCACAGGTTGGAGAAGTCGGGGCCCTTCGTGCGGGTGCGCTTGATCTCGTAGAAGCCCGGGATCGACGCCACCATCAGCGTGCCGTCCCACAGCTTCGCCGCCTCCTCGCCCCGGGGCGCCGGGGTGACGACCGGGCCGAAGAAGGCGATCTGCTCGCCGTCGTCGCCGGGCACCGCGATGACCGGAGTGCCGACCTCCTGGCCGACCTTGGAGATGCCCTCCTCGTGGGAGGCGCGCAGCTCGGTGTCGTACGCGTCCGATCCGGCGTACTCGGCGAGCTCCGCCGGGAGCCCCACCGCGGCCAGGGCCTCCAGGGTCACCTCGGGGGTGACTCCGCGGCCCTCGTTGTGGATACGGGTGCCGAGCTCCGTGTAGAGCCGGCCGACGACCTCGTCGCCGTGCTTCTCCCGGGCCGCCGTGACGACACGGACCGGCCCCCAGGCGTTCTTCATCGCCTCGCGGTACTCCTCGGGCAGTTCGTCCATCCTGTCCTCGTTGAGCACGGCCAGGCTCATGACGTGCCAGCGGACGTCCACCGGGCGGACCTTCTCCACTTCGAGCATCCAGCGGGACGTCATCCAGGCCCACGGGCACAGCGGGTCGAACCAGAAGTCGGCGGGGGTCCTGGCCTCGGTCTCGGACATGTCTCTCCTCGTGTCGCTCCTGCGGAATGCGGACATCCCCGGGGCAACACCACCGGCCGCTTCCGGCATTCCCCGATGTCCGAGGTCAGCAGCGCGTGCGAGGATCGGTGCTGTTCGAACGACACGAAGGAGTGGCCGTGCCCGGAGAGAATCTGTCCCGCGACGAGGCCCGCGAGCGGGCCGCGCTGCTGACCGTCGACGGGTACGAGGTCTTCCTCGACGTGCGCTCGGCCACCGCGGAGGGCACGGACGGGCCGGAGCCGCGGACGTTCCGCTCGGTGACGACGATCCGCTTCCGGGCCTCCGAGCCCGGCACCACCACCTTCGCCGACCTCGTCGCGCCGTCCGTCACCTCCGTCACCCTCAACGGCGAGGAGCTGGACCCGGCCGCCGTCTTCGACGGCTCCCGGATCGCGCTGCCCGCGCTCCGCGCCGAGAACGTGCTGGTCGTGGACGCCCGGTGCGCGTACAGCCGGACCGGCGAGGGCCTGCACCGCTTCGTCGACCCGGAGGACGGCGAGGTCTACCTCTACACGCAGTACGAGCCGGCCGACGCGCGCCGTGTCTTCGCCGACTTCGAGCAGCCGGATCTGAAGGCGCCCTTCCGTTTCGAGGTGGCCGCACCGGAGGGCTGGACCGTCTGGAGCAACGGGGCGGAGGAGTCGCGGGACGGGGAGACCTGGCGCTTCGCGGAGACGAAGCCGATCTCCACGTACATCACGGCGGTCGTCGCCGGGCCGTACCACCACGAGACGGACCTCTACACGCGCACCTTCGACGGGGGGACGACGCTGGAGATCCCGCTCGGAGCGATGTGCCGCAAGAGCCTGGCCAAGCACTTCGACGCGGACGACATCTTCCTCGTCACCAAGCAGGGCCTGGACTTCTTCCACGACCACTTCGACTACCCGTACCCCTTCGGGAAGTACGACCAGGCGTTCGTGCCGGAGTACAACATCGGCGCGATGGAGAACCCGGGGTGCGTGACCTTCCGGGAGGAGTTCGTCTTCCGGGGCAAGGTGACGCAGGCGTCGTACGAGCGGCGTGCGAACGTCATCCTGCACGAGATGGCGCACATGTGGTTCGGCGACCTGGTCACCATGCAGTGGTGGGACGACCTGTGGCTGAAGGAGTCCTTCGCCGACTTCATGGGGTCCTTCTCGATGGTGGAGGCGACCCGCTTCCGCGACGGCTGGGTGACCTTCGCGAACAGCCGCAAGTCCTGGGCCTACCGGGCCGACCAGCTGCCCTCCACCCATCCGGTCACGGCGGACATCCGCGACCTGGAGGACGCGAAGCTCAACTTCGACGGCATCACGTACGCCAAGGGCGCGTCGGTGCTCAAGCAGCTGGTGGCCTACGCGGGCCGGGACGCCTTCCTCGAAGGCGCGCGACGCTACTTCAAGCGGCACGCGTACGGGAACACCCGGCTGGGCGATCTGCTGGAGGTGCTGGAGGAGACCTCCGGGCGGGACATGGCCGCATGGTCGCGGTCATGGCTGGAGACGGCGGGCGTCGACTCCCTGACGCCGGTGGTGACGTACGACGCCGCGGGCCGCGTCACCGAACTCGCCGTGGTCCAGGACGGGGACGTCCTGCGGCCGCACCGGGCCGCGGTGGGGCTGTACCGGCACGAGGGCGCGGACCTGGTGCGGTACGCCCGCGCCGAGGTGGACGTCGTCGGGGCGAGGACGGTCGTCGGCGAGCTGGCAGGGGCCGAGCGGCCCGCGCTGGTGCTCGTCAACGACGACGACCTGACGTACTGCAAGATCCGCTTCGACGAGGGCTCACTGGAGACGCTGCGCTCGCATCTGGGGGCGGTGACGGACCCGCTGGCGCGTGCGCTGTGCTGGTCGGCGCTGTGGAACCTGACGCGCGACGCGCTGATGCCGGCCCGCGACTTCGTCGCGCTCGTCCAGGACTTCGCCGGGCGGGAGTCGGACATCGGCGTGCTCCAGATGGTGCACGCGTGGGCGCACACCGCCCTCGTGCACTACGCGGTGCCCGAGTGGCGCGAGGAGGGCGGGCGGCTGCTGTCCGCGTGCGCGCTGCGCGAGCTGCGGACGGCGGAGCCGGGCAGCGAACACCAGCTGACCTGGGCGCGGTTCTTCGCCGCGGCCGCGGCGACGGACGCGGACTTCCAGCTCCTGCGGGGGCTGCTCGACGGCACCGCGAAGATCGACGGGCTCGATGTCGACCAGGAGCTGCGCTGGGCGTTCCTGGAGCCGCTCGCCGCTCGGGGGCAGGCGGACGAGCGGGCGATCGGGGACGAGCTGGCGCGGGACGACACCGCGTCCGGCAAGCGGTACCAGGTGCGGTGCCTGGCGGCGCGGCCGTCGGCCGCGGTCAAGGACCAGGCGTGGGCGCAGGTGGTGGAGTCCGACGCCCTGTCGAACGCGCTGGTGACGGCGACGATCTCGGGCTTCGTACAGGCGTCGCAGCGGGAGCTGATCGCGCCGTACACGGAGAAGTACTTCGCGGCGATCGAACGGGTGTGGGCGGAGCGCTCCATCCAGATCGGGATGGACGTCGTCCGGGGGCTCTTCCCGGCCCTCCAGGACGACCCGGCCACACTGGAGGCGACGGACGCATGGCTGGCGTCCCATGCCTCGGCCCCGCCCGCACTGCGGCGTCTGGTGCTGGAATCGCGGGACGACCTGGCCCGGGCCCTGCGCGCCCAGGCGTGCGACGCACTGCACGCCTGACGGGAGGGCCGGGCGGAGATCCCGCGGTTGATCGGCACTCGAACGTCCGTACTTTAGGACGGTGATGTCCGGAATTGTCGACGGCTGTGTAACAGCGGTTAGCGAGCCCCGGGCACAAGGGAATTGGCGGGTCATGAACCACAACACCCCTCTCTCCCCCCGGCCCTTGAGCCACCTCTCCGACGTCCGCAGCCGGGTCCTCACCTCCGCCCAGCTGCGCGACCACGGCATCCCCGCGAGCAAGGCCGCCGAGCAGTGCAGGCCCGGCGGCCCGTGGCAGCAGGTGCTGCCGGGGGTCTACGTGCTGCACCCGGGGCCGCCCACCAGCGAGGAGCGGCTGCACGCCGTGCTGCTGTACGCGGGGCGACCCGCCGGGCGCGGCGGTGAGGCCGTCGAGGCCGCCCCGGCCGCCCCGGCCGCCGCCAAGACCGACCGGAGCGACGGGCCCGGTGAGGCGATGATCACCGGACTCGCCGCCCTCGCGCTGCACCGCTTCGCGTCGGCGCCGCCGCTCCTGTCGCTCGACCGGATCGATGTCCTCGTACCCCGCACCCGCCGGCTGCGGTCGGCCGGATGCGCCCGGCTGATCAGGACGCACACACCGCCGAGACCGGAAGAGGTGACGGGACTGCCCGTGGCGCCGGTGGCCCGCGCCCTCGCGGACGCCGTGGCACGGCTGTCCGACGCCGCTTCGGTGCGCCGGCTGCTCACCGAGGCGGTCCGCGGCGGCCACTGCGAACCCGGCGTGGTGGTCAGGGAGTTGAACCGCGCCCGGCTGCTCTCGCGCGCCCATGTGGTGGACGCCGTGGACTCACTGCTCGCCGAGGGCCGGGCCCTGGCCGAGGACCGGCTGTACGACCTGGTCCGGATGTACGGGCTGCCCGAGCCGCTGTGGAACGTCGACCTGCGCCTGCCCGGCGGCCCCCACCTGGGCGGCGTGGACGCGTACTGGCCCGAGCAGGCCGTCGCCGTCGAGCTCGACACCCGCGCCCCGCGCCCCAGCGGGCACGGCCGGCACCGCGGACCGGGCGACCAGGGCGAGGGCCTCGATCCGGAGTGGGCCGAGTACAGCCGCAAGCGCGAGCACCTGGAACGGCTCGGCATCACGGTCGTGCACATCACCCCGAAAAAGCTGCGGGACACCCCCGTCCAGCAGGCGATGGTGATCCGTACGGCCCTGATGGCCGCGTCGGACCGGGAGCCCGCCGCCTATGTGGTCGTCCTTCCCCGTTAGCCGGTGGCGCGGGCGGACGGCCGGCAGAACTCGGCGTCCACGACGGCCGCCGGGTCACCCGTCCAGTCCGCGTTGAGGTTCAGCGCGAGCGAGTGCCGGGCGTCCCGGGTGGTGACCGCCTCGGACGAGGACCCGTGGATGCCGCCGCCATGGCCCCAGACCTCCTTGCCGCAGGACAGCGTCGTACGCGTCAGACCGAGCCCGTAGCGGTGCTGCGGGAGCTCCGGTGAGATGGGGACGGTCTCCGTCATCTGCTTCAACTGCCGTGCGGGAAGGAGCTTTCCGCCCAGCAGCGCCCGGTAGAAGCGCTGCAGATCAGAGGTGCTGGAGATCATCTCGCCCGCCGCGCCCGCGGCCGACGGGTTCAGCTCGGTGACGTCGTGGACCGTGTCCGCGGCCGGGTCGGGGGAGAGTTTCGAGTAGGCGCGGCCGCTGGGGCTCGGCATCCCGGCGACGGTGCCGGGCACGCTGGTCGCGGTCAGCTTCAGCGGGTGCAGGATGCGGCGCTCGACCTCCCGTCCGTAGGGCCGGCCCGTCACCTCCTCGATCACCATTCCGGCGAGGATGTAGTTGGTGTTGGAGTAGCTCCAGCCGGTGCCGGGGGCGAACTCCGGCTTGTGGCGCATGGCGACGGCGACGAGCTCGCGGGCCTGCCAGGTGTCGTAGCGGTGCTCGAAGAAGCCGGGCCCGAAGACCTGCTCGGCGAAGTCGCTGTCGCCGGTGTAGTTGTAGATGCCGCTGGTGTGGTTGAGGAGCTGCCGCACAGTGGTGCGCCGCCCGTCGTGGCCGTTGCCGCGGACGAGGCCGGGCAGCCAGGTGTCGACGGTGTCGTCCAGGCCCAGCTTGCCCTCGGCCTCCAGTTGCAGGAGGACCGTGGCGACGAACGTCTTGGTGATGGAGCCGACGCGGAAACGGTCCTGCGGAAGCCGCTCACGGCCGGTGGCAGTGTTCGCGAGGCCGGTGGTGCCGTCCCAGGCGCCGCGGCGGTCCCGTGCCCCGGCGACGACGCCGGGGACTCCGGCACGGACGGACGCCTCGATGGCGGCGCGGGTGCCGGCGTGGCCGGTGCCGGTCCCCGTCTCGGCGGCGGAGGCCGCGGAGACGGCGGGCGGGACGAGCGTGGCGGCGGCGACCGCGGCCGCGGCGAGCGCTCCGACCAGCGCGACGCTTGCGGAATGTGCGGTGCATGCGGTTCGAGCGGAACGTGCGACGCCTGCGGTACGTTCGGCGCGGACGGCGCGGACGGCGCGGACGGCGCGGACGGCGCGGACGGCGCGGACGGTGCGGGCACGGCGTACCGGCATACGAACTCTCCTGTCTGCGCGCTTCCGTGAGCCTCTGCGAGCGACTCGCACGGCAGGACTCCGACGGACGGCGCGGCGTTGCCCGGCGCGTAGGGGTTGATCCGGTTTCAGCCGTCCGCGGGGCGGTGTCCGTCCGCCCTGCCCACCGGGGGCCGATCGCGCCACAGCGCCAGGCCGATGTCGACGAGCGCGACCCGTTCGAGGCCGGGGACGTCGTCGAGCGGGTGCCAGGCGGCGAGGTCCGTGGACCCGCCGGTCTCGGGGCGCAGTGCGCCGCCGGTGATCCGTCCCTCGTAGAGGATGCGCAGGCTGTGGAAGTCGGAGCCGCCGCCGGGTCTGCCGCGGCCTCTGGGCGGGCGCTGCACATGCATCGAGTCGAGGCCGAGCAGTGCGGTCACCTCGGCCGCGTATCCGGTCTCTTCGGCGACTTCGCGGACAACGGTGTCGAGCGGGTCCTCACCGTGGTCCATTCCCCCGCCGGGGAGGGTCCAGCGCCTCGCGCCGTCCCGTGCCACCCAGCGGGCGAGCAGAATCCGTGCGTCCCGTACGCACACGGCGTAGGCCGCCACCCGCAACACCTGACCCATGCACAGAGATTAGACCCCCGGTCCTCACCGGCCCCCGGGCACCGGTCGCGACCGCGCTATCGGGGTCCCGGCGTGACGCGAAGACATACGGAGCCTGACGCTCCGTCACTGAATCGGCTCGGATTGAACGACCTGCGCACCGGATCGTCCTTCTATCTGGACCTTTGTCCGCCATGGTGCATGTTCCGCCAGTGGCGGATGTGCGCCATGACCGTATCCCGCCTCGGCCAACTCTCCACAAACCGCTGTCATTTACGAAAGGGTGAGCGGTCATCCGGCACCGAAATCCGGACCCTCTCTTTCACTCACAGGGATGCAGATGACCAGCGAATCCCAGAGCTCCATATCCGGGCCGAGACGCGCGGCCCGGGTGGCAGCAGCGGCCGGACTCGTGGCCGCACTGATGGCCACCGGCGCCGCCCCCGTCCACGCCGTGACCGCCGACGACCCGGCAGGCCCGGCACCCGTCAAGGCCGCGCCCGCGGCCGACAAGCTCGGCTCCGCCGACGCCGATCTGCTCGCCGAGGCCGAGGCCAAGGGCGAGAAGACCGTCACGCTGATGGTCGCCACCGCCCCCGGCCAGACCGAGCAGGTCGCCGCCCAGCTCGACGCCGTACGGGGTGGCTCGGTCGGCAGGACGTTCGACAGGCTCGGCTATGTCCGCGCCACCCTGCCGACCGCCGAGGCCGACGCCGCCATCAAGGCGGCCACCAAGCTCTCCAGCGTCCACGGCATCGACCTCAAGCACGAGATCGAGCTGGACGACCCCACGCCCGCGGGCGACCGCGGCAAGGGAGCGGGCTCGCAGCCGACCGCCGGCACGTACCCGGCGCCGGGGAAGAACACCGCCGCGAAGAACCCGTACAACCCGTCGTTCGAGACGGGCGCGGTCGAGTTCGTCCAGGACCACCCGAAGTACGACGGCCGCGGCGTGACCATCGGCATCATGGACTCGGGTGTCGACCTCGGCCACCCGGCGCTCCAGAAGACCACCACCGGCGAGCGCAAGATCGCCGACTGGGTGACCGCCACCGACCCGATCACCGACGGCGACGGCACCTGGCGCGCCCAGGTCACCCCGGTCACCGGCGGTACGTTCACGGCGGGCGGTCTGACCTGGAAGTCCCCCGAGGGCAGCTTCCAGTGGAGCCGGTTCAGCGAGTCGGTCACGGCCACGGGCGATGCGCGCGGTGACATCAACCGGGACGGCGACACCACCGACGTGTTCGGTCTGCTGTACGACCCGGCCGCGGGCACCGTGCGCGTCGACACCGACCAGGACGGCGACTTCACGGACAACACCGCGATGAAGCCGTACAGGAACGGCTACCAGGTCGGGTACTTCGGCACGGACAACCCGGCCACCGAGGTGGCCGAGCGGATCCCGTTCGTGATCGAGATCCGCAAGGACGTCCCGATGGACCCGTTCGGCGGGGACTGGGTCGGCAAGAAGGCCGACTTCGTCAACGTCGGCATCATCGAGTCCGAGCACGGCACCCACGTCGCCGGCATCACCGCCGCAAACGGCCTGTTCGGCGGGAAGATGAACGGCGCCGCCCCCGGCGCCAAGCTGGTCTCCTCGCGCGCCTGCTCCTGGGGCGGCGGCTGCACCAACGTGGCGCTCACCGAGGGCATGGCCGACCTGGTCATCAACCGGGGCGTCGACATCGTCAACATGTCGATCGGCGGTCTGCCGGCGCTCAACGACGGCAACAACGCCCGCGCCGAGCTCTACACCCGGCTCATCGACGACTACGGCGTCCAGCTGGTGATCTCGGCCGGCAACGAGGGCCCCGGCATCAACACCATCGGCGACCCCGGCCTTGCGGACAAGGTCATCTCCGTCGGCGCCGCGATCTCCAAGGAGACCTGGGCCGCCAACTACGGCTCGGCCGTGGAGAAGAAGTACGCCATGTTCCCCTTCTCCTCGCGCGGCCCGCGTGAGGACGGCGGCTTCACCCCGACGATCACCGCGCCCGGTGCCGCGATCAACACCATCCAGACCTGGCTGCCGGGCGCCCCGGTCGCGGAGGCCGGATACCAGCTGCCCGCCGGCTACGGCATGCTCCAGGGCACCTCGATGTCGTCGCCGCAGGCCGCGGGCGCGAGCGCACTGCTGCTCTCCGCCGCCGCGCAGCGGAAGATCGACCTCGCCCCGGCGACCCTGCGCACCGCACTGACCAGCACCGCGAACAGGATCAGCGGGGCGGCCGCGCACGAGCAGGGCTCCGGCCAGATCGACATCCCGGACGCCTGGGACGCGATCACGGACGGCGCCACCGCCCACGAGTACACGGTCGAGGCGCCGGTCGACACCAACATCGACCAGTTCCTGAAGACCCCGGGCTTCGGCACCGGCCTGTACGACCGCGAGGGCGGCCTGAAGGCCGGCCAGAAGAAGTCGTACGAGGTCACCATCGTGCGCACCACCGGTCCCGACCGTCCGATCCGGCACGAGCTGGACTGGAAGTACAACGACGGCACCTTCGACCTGCCGGGCTCCGGCGCCGTCTGGCTGCCGCTGGACAAGCCGGTGACCGTCAAGGTCGACGCCCGGCCGCGGACCGCGGGTGTGCACAGCGCGATCCTGGAGGTCGACGACGTCCGCAGCGAGGGCGTGGACAAGCAGATCCTCGCCACCGTGGTCGTCTCCAAGGAGCTGGCCGCGCCGTCGTACTCCTTCTCGGCCTCCGGCTCCGTGCAGCGCAACAGCCACACGTCGTACTTCGTGACCGTTCCCGAGGGCGCGAAGACGCTGGAGGTCGCGCTCGGCGGACTGAAGGGCAAGAGCCAGACCCGCTTCATCGCGATCCACCCGTACGGCGTGGCCGTCGAGGACAGCTCGACGATCTTCTGCTACCCGAACTACGAAAGCCCGGCCAACACCTGCCGCCCCGACCTGCGGTCGTACGCCGACCCGCAGCCGGGCGTCTGGGAGATCGAGGTCGAGTCGCGCCGTACGTCACCGCTGCTGGACAACCCGTACACGCTGGACGTCCAGGTGCTCGGCGCCGCCTTCGACCCGGCCGTGAAGACCCTCCCCGAGGCCAAGGTCGGCACCCCGGCCGCGGTCGACTGGAAGGTCACCAACGGCTTCGCCGCCATCGACGGCAAGCTGAAGGGCGGCTCGCTCGGCTCGGCGAAGGTGGCCCGTCCGACGATCGCGAACCACGAGACGCAGGAGAGCTCCGTCACCGTCGGTGAGGGCGTCGAGCGGCTCGACATCGCCATCGGCGGCGTCTCGGACACCGCGGCCGACCTCGACCTGGAGGTCTACCTGGGCGACCAGCTGGTCGGCCAGTCCGCGGACGGCGACTCGGAGGAGTCCGTCAGCCTCACCGAGCCGGCCGCCGGTACGTACACGGTCGTGATCGTCGGCTACGCGGTCCCGGCCGGCACCACCGAGTACAACTACCGGGACGTGTTCTTCGCCTCCTCCCTCGGCACCGTCAAGGTCGACGAGACCCAGTCGGTGAAGCTCGCCAGCGGCGCGTCGGCGCAGGTCGCCGCCGAGGTCGTGGTGGGCAGCGCGGCCCCCGAGGGCCGGCAGTTCTTCGGCGAGGTCCAGCTCCTGAACACGCGCGGAACCGCCGCGGGCACCGGCAGCGTCGTGATCGAGAAGGTCGTTCCGTAACGATCTCCGTAACGATCACCGCGTGATGAGGAGGGCGGGCGTCCGGCGGGCGCCCGCCCTTCCGCGTGTGGCGAGGCGTTCCGTCCTTCGGACAATGGATTGGACAAGGCGGCCGGGGGGACACGCATCATGGAAAGCCACCGGGCCACCCAGGCCGCACCAACAGACGGAGGAGTCCCTGTGAAGGTCGGAATCGTCGGAGCCACCGGGCAGGTCGGCACGGTCATGCGCAAGATCCTCGCCGAGCGCAAGTTCCCGGCCGACGAACTGCGGCTCTTCGCGTCCGCCCGGTCGGCCGGCTCCACCATCGAGTGGGAGGGCCGCGAGATCACCGTCGAGGACGCCTCGACCGCCGACTACACCGGCCTGGACATCGTGCTCTTCTCGGCCGGGGGCGCGACCTCCCGCGCGCTCGCGGAGAAGGTCGCCGCCCAGGGCGCCGTCGTGATCGACAACTCCTCCGCCTGGCGCCGCGACCCCGAGGTCCCGCTCGTCGTGTCCGAGGTCAACCCGCACGCGGTCAAGGACCGCCCCAAGGGCATCATCGCCAACCCGAACTGCACGACGATGGCCGCGATGCCGGTGCTGAAGCCGCTGCACCAGGAGGCGGGCCTCACCGCGCTGGTCGCCACCACCTACCAGGCGGTCTCCGGCTCCGGACTGGCGGGCGTCGCCGAGCTGGACGGCCAGGTCAAGGCCGTCGCCGAGGGCGCCGCCGCGCTCACGCACGACGGCGGGGCGGTGGACTTCCCCGACCCCGGTGTCTACCAGCGCACGATCGCCTTCAACGTGCTCCCGCTCGCCGGCTCGATCGTCGACGACGGCTCCTTCGAGACCGACGAGGAGCAGAAGCTCCGCAACGAGTCCCGCAAGATCCTGGAGATCCCGGAGCTGAAGGTGTCCGGCACCTGTGTCCGCGTCCCGGTCTTCTCCGGCCACTCGCTCCAGGTCAACGCCCGCTTCGAGCGTCCGATCGGCGTGGAGCGCGCCTACGAGCTGCTGAGGGACGCGGAGGGCGTCGAGCTCTCCGAGATCCCGACCCCGCTCCAGGCGGCCGGCAAGGACGCGTCGTACGTGGGCCGGATCCGGGTGGACGAGACCGTCGACAACGGCCTCGCGCTCTTCCTCTCCAACGACAACCTCCGCAAGGGCGCGGCGCTGAACGCCGTGCAGATCGCGGAACTGGTGGCGGAGGAGCTCCGCGGCTGACGCCGGGCCTGTGAACGTGGAAGGGCGGCCACCCGTGCGGGTGGCCGCCCTTCCACGTTCACAGGGCCAGGTGACGGCGGAGGGCCGTATCGATCTCGGCCATGCGCTGGCGCGGCACGGAGCCGAGGCGCCGCAGCAGGCGCTCCGGTGCCAGCGCGCGCACCTGCTCGCACTGCACCTTGGAGTCCTTCGGCAGACCGCATTCGGCCGCTGAGAGCAGGACCTGGAAGGGATAGACACGTGATGTGTTCGTCGTCAACGGCACCAGGGTGACCACACCACGCTGTGTGCGCTCCACGGTCGCGTTGGCGCCGTCGTTCGAAACGATCACCGCCGGACGTGCCTTGTTCACCTCGCTGCCCCTCACCGGCTCATAGTCGACGAGGTAGACGTCACCGCGCCTCATCAGTCAGCCCGTCCCCCGAGAACTGGTCCCAGAACGCCGCGTCCTCGCTCGCGTCCCATTCCGCGAACGCCGCCTCGTAATCGGCCTCCAGGCGCGAGGCGCGAAGCAGCTCGATCGCGGCGTGTATCACGGCCGATCTGGACTCTGCCGCCGTCTCGACGGCGTACTCGTCGACGAACGCGACATCCCGCTCCGGCAGGCTCACACTGATCTTCATACGGATTATGCTACCCGAGTAGGAATGCAGACGCCACCCCGCTCGGACCACGGCCGTGGAAGGATGACCCGAAACATCACATACCGAGGACGCAGAACCGAGGAGATGACCGGGTGCCTGGCACGAACCTGACCCGTGAAGAGGCGCAAGCGCGGGCGCGCCTGCTCACCGTCGACGCGTACGAGATCGACCTCGATCTCACCGGGGCGCGGGAGGGCGGCACCTACCGGTCCGTGACCACCGTGCGCTTCGACTCCGCCGAGCACGGCGCGGAGACCTTCATCGACCTGGTCGCACCCGCCGTGCACGAGGCCGTGCTGAACGGCAAGTCGCTGGACGTGGCCGCGGTCTTCCGGGACTCGCGGATCGCGCTGCCCCATCTGCACGAGGGCCCGAACGAGCTGAGGGTCGTCGCGGACTGCGCGTACACGAACACGGGCGAGGGGCTGCACCGCTTCGTCGACCCGGTCGACCAGCAGACCTACCTCTACACGCAGTTCGAGGTGCCGGACGCCCGCCGGGTGTTCGCCTCCTTCGAGCAGCCCGACCTGAAGGCCACCTTCCAGTTCACGGTGAAGGCGCCGGAGGGCTGGACGGTCGTCTCCAACTCGCCGACGCCGGAGCCCAAGGACAACATCTGGGTCTTCGAGCCGACGCCGCGGATCTCCTCGTACATCACGGCGCTGATCGTCGGTCCGTACCACTCGGTGCACAGCTCGTACGAGAAGGACGGGCAGAGCGTGCCGCTCGGCATCTACTGCCGGCCGTCGCTCGCCGAGTTCCTGGACGCGGACGCGGTCTTCGAGGTCACCCGGCAGGGCTTCGACTGGTTCCAGGAGAAGTTCGACTACGCGTATCCCTTCGCCAAGTACGACCAGCTCTTCGTGCCCGAGTTCAACGCGGGCGCGATGGAGAACGCGGGCGCGGTGACCATCCGCGACCAGTACGTGTTCCGTTCGAAGGTGACCGACGCGGCGTACGAGCGGCGGGCCGAGACGATCCTCCACGAGCTGGCCCACATGTGGTTCGGCGATCTGGTCACCATGGAGTGGTGGAACGACCTGTGGCTGAACGAGTCGTTCGCCACGTACACGTCGGTCGCCTGCCAGGCGTACGCGCCGGGCTCGAGGTGGCCGCACGCGTGGACGACGTTCGCCAACTCGGAGAAGACCTGGGCGTACCGGCAGGACCAGCTGCCGTCCACGCACCCGATCATGGCCGAGATCCGCGATCTCGACGACGTGCTCGTGAACTTCGACGGCATCACGTACGCCAAGGGCGCATCGGTGCTGAAGCAGCTGGTCGCGTACGTCGGCATGGACGAGTTCTTCCGGGGTGTGCAGGCGTACTTCAAGCAGCACGCGTTCGGCAACACACGGCTGCCGGACCTGCTCGGCGCGCTGGAGGAGACCAGCGGCCGGGATCTGAAGACATGGTCGAAGGCATGGCTGGAAACCGCCGGTATCAACCTCCTGCGCCCGGTGATCGACACCGACGCGTCCGGCGTGATCACCTCGTTCGCGGTCAAGCAGGAGGCCCCCGCGCTGCCCACGGGCGCGAAGGGCGAGGCCGTGCTGCGGCCGCACCGGATCGCCATCGGCTGCTACGACCTGCGCGACGGCAGCCTGGTGCGGACCGAGCGGATCGAGCTCGACGTCGACGGTGAACTGACCGCGGTGCCGCAGCTGGTGGGCAAGGTGCGCCCGGCGGTCGTGCTGCTCAACGACGACGACCTGTCGTACGCGAAGGTGCGGCTCGACGACGCGTCGCTGAGGACGGTCACCGAGCACCTGGGCGACTTCACCGAGTCGCTGCCGCGCGCGCTGTGCTGGGCGTCCGCGTGGGACATGACGCGCGACGGCGAACTGGCCACCCGCGACTATCTGTCGCTGGTGCTGTCGGGCATCGGCAAGGAGTCGGACATCGGCGTCGTCCAGTCGCTGCAGCGGCAGGTGAAGGCGGCGCTCGACCTGTACGCGGCGCCGGAGTGGCGCGAGGCAGGGCTGACCCAGTGGACCGAGGCGACGCTGGCGCATCTGCGGGCGGCGGAACCGGGCAGCGACCACCAGCTGGCGTGGGCACGGGCGTTCGCGGCGACCGCACGCACCCCGCAGCAGCTGGAGCTCCTGGCGGCGCTGCTGGACGGCAACGAGGCCATCGAGGGCCTGGTCGTCGACACCGAGCTGCGCTGGGCCTTCGTCGAGCGGCTGGCGGCGACCGGCGACTTCGACGAGGAGGAGATCGCGGCCGAGCTGGAGCGCGACAAGACCGCCGCCGGTGAGCGCCACGCGGCGACCGCCCGGGCCGCGCGCCCGACGGCGGAGGCCAAGGCGGAGGCGTGGGAGTCGGTCGTCGAGACCGGCGAGCTGCCGAACGCGGTGCAGGAGGCGATCATCGCCGGCTTCGTCCAGACCGACCAGCGCGAGCTGCTCGCCCCGTACGCTTCGGCGTACTTCGCGGCGGTGAAGGGCGTGTGGGACTCCCGCTCGCACGAGGTCGCCCAGCAGATCGCGATCGGCCTCTACCCCTCGCTCCAGGTGTCGCAGGCGACTCTGGACGCGACCGACGCATGGCTGGATTCGGCCGCCCCGAACGCGGCCCTGCGGCGGCTGGTCTCGGAGTCCCGCGCGGGCATCGAGCGGGCGCTGAAGGCTCAGGCGGCGGACGCGGCAGCGGCCTGACCTGGTGGGGCGCAAGGCCACGGCCCCTGTCTGACCCCTGTCTGAAAGGGCGCCCCGGATCGCATGATTCCGGGGCGCCCTTTCGTGTGCCGCACGAGCCGTGTCAAACCGGCGCGAGGCCGCTGTCCAATCTGTGACCCGACGTCAACACCCTTGCTTCTGAACGACTATGCTCCCTCAGCGTCGTCATATGATCGTTTCCATTCGATGGTTTTGAGGGTGCTGATGATCCGTGAGGAATCGTCGCCCGGAAGTGGAATCCCGCGTTCCGCGGCCTCTTTCGGGTGGCTGCTGCCCGCCGCTCTGACCGCCGCCGCCACCGCAGTCGCGGTGGCCCTGGTCTCCACTCCGGCTCGTGTCCCCGTCGCGGTCATCGGTGGCCTCGCCGCCGTCGCGATCGCCGTCATCGGCGCCGAGGCCGCCCGCCGTGGCAGGACGATCGAGGCGCTGCGGCGGTCCGTCGCCGAACGCGACACCGTGCTCGCCCGCCAGGCGTCCGAGACCGCGCACCTCGCCGGCACCCTGCTGCCCGAGGCCGTGGAACGGCTGCGCAGAGGCGAGTTCCCCGAGGACGTCCTCGCCACGCTCAGCGCCCCTGAGGCCCACCAGGCGGTCGTCCGCGCGGTGGTCGACGCCGTCATCGCCGAGGAGGACCTGCGCGAGTCCGCACAGCGCGCCTTCGTGAACATCGCCCGCCGCGTCCAGGCCATCGTCCACCAGCAGGCCCAGGAACTCCGCGAGATGGAGGACCGGCACGGCAAGGCACCGGACGTCTTCGGCGATCTGCTCCGCCTCGACCACGGCACCGCCCTGATCGGCCGGCTCGCCGACTCCATCGCCGTACTGGGCGGGGCCCGTCCCGGCCGCCAGTGGAGCCGGGCCGTCCCGCTCTACAGCGTGCTGCGCGGCGCCATGTCCCGGATCATCGACTACCAGCGCGTCGAACTGCACTCCGTCACCGAGGTCGCCGTCACCGGCGCCGCCGTCGAGCCGCTGATCCACGCGCTCGCGGAGCTCCTCGACAACGCGACCCGCTACTCGCCGCCGCAGACCAAGGTCCATCTGACCGCCGTCGACGTCCAGTCGGGCATCGCCGTCGAGATCGAGGACGGCGGCGTCAGCATGAGCGAGGAGGCCCGCAAGCGGGCCGAGCGGATGCTGCGCCAGGCACAGCAGGGCATCGACCTCAACGACCTCGGTGAGACGCCTCGCCTCGGCCTCGCCGTGGTCGGCCGGCTCGCACAGGCGTACGGCTTCCAGGTGTCCCTGCGTTCGTCCGCGTACGGCGGTGTCCGCGCCGTCGTCGTCGTACCGCAGGAGATGATCACCACGACGGCGTCCGCGACGGGCCTCGCCCACGGCATCGGGGCCGCGTCGGTGCCGCCGGCGACGCTCCCGGCGGCGGCCTCGGTGCCGGCGGCGCAGGCCGGGGCCCCGGCCCCGGCTCCCGCCCCGGCGTACTCCTCCGCTTCCGTCTCCTCCTCCGGGGAGCGCCCGGTCACCGGCCCGGTGTCCGGCGACCCCGCACCCGCCGTGGCCGAACGCACCACGAACGGACTGCCGCAGCGGCGCCGCAAGTCACTCGCCACCGCCACGCCAGCCGAGCCCGCCGCACCGGTGCCGGCCACGCCCACCGAGGCTCCTGACCAGGAGCCCGCACCACAGGTGCAGCCCGGAATGTGGCTGGCCGCCTTCCAGAGCGGCCTCTCCGGGGAGCCCTCCGACGCCAGCAAGGGGAACACGCAGCCATGATTCAGCAGCAGGCCAACATGGACTGGATGCTCAAGGACCTCGCGGAAGGAGTGCCGCAGACCCGGCATGTGGTCGTGCTCTCCGCCGACGGTCTGCGCATGGCCCAGTACGGCACGGACACCGACACGGCCGACCGGCTGGCGGCCGCCTGCGCCGGACTCCAGTCCCTGGCGGGCGCGGTCGCCTCCGAACTCCCGCACAGCGACGGCCGGATGCGGCTCGTCGTGATCGAGATGGACGGCGGCTTCTTCTATCTGATGGCGGCGGGCGCGGGCGCCTTCCTCGCCGTACTCGCGGACGAGGGTGTCGACGCCGGCCTGATGGGCCAGCGCATGCGCGACCTCGTCCTGCGAATAGGCGAACACTTGAGCAGCCCGCCCCGCGAGGACGGAACGCCCAGGTGAGCAACCCGGGCGACGGGGACTGGGAGGAGGCCAGCCCCGAACGGCTCTACGTCATCACGGGCGGCCGCAGCGCCTCGTCCGCCCCGGTCGACCTCGACCTGGTCACGCTGGTCGTGGCCAGGTCCCGGCCCAAGCCCGGCATGCAGCCGGAACACGCGACGATCATCCAGCTGTGCCAGTCGCCGCTGTCCGTCGCGGAGGTATCCGCCTACACGGGACTCCCCGTCAGCGTCGTCACCGTCCTGCTCGGCGATCTGCTCGCCGACAACCGGGTGATCGCGCGCGCCCCCGTTCCACCCGCCCGACTCCCCGACCGCGCTTTGATTGAGGCAGTGATCGATGGACTTCAGAGGCTCTGAGCAGCCGGCACGGACCGCCGGGCCGCGGAGCGAGGACGTACTGCCGGCGACCGCCGCGGCCGCCGTCAAGGTGGTGATCGTGGGCGGCTTCGGGGTCGGCAAGACGACCCTGGTCGGCTCGGTCAGCGAGATCCGCCCACTGACCACCGAGGAGACGATGACCCAGGCCGGCGTCGGCATCGACGACACGGCAGGCATCGGCGGCAAGACGTCCACGACCGTCGCCATGGACTTCGGCCGCATCAGCATCAACGAGGAACTGGTCCTCTACCTCTTCGGCACCCCCGGCCAGGAGCGCTTCTGGTTCCTGTGGCGCGGCCTGTTCGAGGGCGCGCTCGGGGCGGTGGTACTTGTCGACACCCGCCGCCTGGAGGTGAGCTTCGACGTCATCGGCCGCCTGGAGGAGCGGGGCGTGCCCTTCGTGGTGGCGGTCAACTCCTTCCCGGACGCCCCCGGTTACCCGATCGAGGAGCTGCGCGGCGCGCTGGACCTCCCGGATTCGGTGCCGATCGTGCTGTGCGACGCGCGGCAGCGGACGTCCAGCAGGGATGTCTTGATGACGCTGATGCGCTATCTGCAGACCCTTGCCACGACGCAGGAGGCGTCCTGACGGCGAGTGGCCGAAATCACTCCTGACGACCCATCCGATTCCGGTCGCTACTATGCGGCATAGTTGATCACTGTGAGGTGCAAGGTACGTGTGATACGGCTGCGAGCCATCACACCCTGAAGAAAGGGAGACCGACGTGGGGCCTGAGCTCGTCGTTCCGCCGCTCTTCTCTCCCATCCACCCGGCGATACATCCGCGCCACGCAGAGATAGACGTCCAGACGGCAGCGTGGGCCGAAACGTTTCGCATCGGCTCCGAGGATCTGCGCGGCCGCCTCGTGCGGCAGGACATCGGTACGTTCGCTGCCCGGATCCTCCCGGAGGGCCGCGAGGAGGTCGTCTCCCTCCTCGCGGACTTCGTGCTGTGGCTGTTCGGCGTCGACGACGGGCACTGCGAGGAGGGCGAACTCGGTCAGCGGCCGGGCGACCTGGCGGGCATGCTCCACGGTCTGCTCCGCGTCGCACAGAACCCCGAAGCCCCGATGATGCTCGACGACGCGCTCGCCGCGGGGCTGCGCGATCTGCGCCTCAGGGTCACCCGGTACAGCACGGCCGGGCAGACCGCCCGCTGGATCGACGCCCTGCGCGAGTACTTCTTCTCCGTGGTCTGGGAGGCGTCCCACCGCCGCCTCGGCACCGTGCCCGATCTCAACGACTACACCCTGATGCGCCTCTACGACGGCGCGACATCCGTGGTGCTCCCGATGCTGGAGATGGGGTACGGGTACGAACTCCAGCCGCACGAGCGGGACCGCACCGCCGTGCGCGCGGCCGCCGAGATGGCGTCCTTCGTCATCACGTGGGACAACGACATCCTCTCGCACCACAAGGAGCGCAACAGCTCCGGCTACTACCTCAACGTCCTGCGCGTGCTGGAGCAGAACGGCCTCCCGCCGGGTCAGGCCCTGGACACGGCGATCGCCCAACGGGACCGTGTGATGTGCCTGTTCATGCGGCTGAGCACGTATCTGTCGCAGGACGGCAGCCCGCAGCTGCGGCAGTACCTGGCGAGCCTCGCCGCGTTCATCCGCGCGGCGCAGGACTGGGGCATCAGCTCCGTGCGCTACACGACACCGGACGACCCTGCGGCCAACCCGTCGGCCTTCTCCGACACCCCCACCGACGACAGCCGCGAGCCGCTGGACATCCCCGCGGTGTCCTGGTGGTGGGATCTCCTTCCCGATGAACGCACCCGGGTGCCCTGGCCCCGGCAGGCGAGGCAGCGGGACAGGCAGGAGGGCCTCGCGGGAATCGAGTGACCGCCGCGCGTGATGCGCCGCGCCCGGCCTCGCCGGGCGCGGCGCATCACGGCCGGGGCCGCGCCCCGCCGGTGTGTCAATGACGACGGGGCATGACGGTCATGGGGATGCGGTCGGCGTGTGCCACCGCCGACGCCACCTCCCTGGGTGTGTGACCGGCCGCAGGGGTCAGCTGCCACCGGGCGAGCAGGGTCGCGATGGCGATGGTCGCCTCCGTCCAGACGAAGGCGTCGCCGATGCACTTGCGGTTGCCCGCGCCGAAGGGGAGGTACGTCTTGCGGCCGAGCCCCGACTCCCGCTGCCGCTCGGGCAGCCAGCGGCCGGGGTCGAAGCGCTCGGCGTCCTGGTAGACGCCGGGGTCGCGGTGGACTGCGTAGAGGCTGAAGGCGACCTCGGTACCCGCCGGCAGCCGTACGCCGGCCAGGTCGACCGGCTCGGTGGTGCGGCGCATCAGCAAGGTGACGCCGTGCAGCCGGATCACCTCGTCGAGGACCCGCCGGATGCCCTCCAGGCGCGGCACGTCCGCGATCGTGACCGGCCGGTCCCCGACGACCTCCTGGATCTCCGCCACGATCTCCTTCTCGACCTCGGGGTGGGCGGCCAGCTCATGGAAGGTCCAGGCGAGCGTGGCGGCGGTCGTCTCGGCTCCGGCGAAGAGAATCGTGCTGAGCTCGTCGCGGACCTCGGCGTCCGACAGACCCTGGCCGCTGTCCGCGTCCTGGGCTTCGAGCAGCAGTGACAGCAGATCGCCCCGGCCGGTGTGCCCGGTGCGGCGCGCGACGGCGACGACGTCGTCGATGACGCTGCGGAGGTTGGCCGCCGCGGCGTCGAAGTCGCGGTTCGCGCGGATGGGGAAGGAGTCGAGGAACTTCGGCGACGCGGCGCGTATGAGCAGGTTCTTCAACAGGACGGGCAGGTCGCGCCGTACGGCCTCCACGGCCGGCAGGCCGATGTCGGTGGAGAACATGGTCGAGGCGAGCGTCTCGATGGCGTACTCGGCCATCGCCTGCTCCATGTCGATCTCCTGCCCGGGCTTCCAGGAGTCGGCGAGTGCCCGCGCGTTGCGGCCCATCGTCTCGGAGTAGCCGGTGATCCGCTCCTGGGAGAACATCGGCTGCATCAGCCGGCGGTGCTTGCGGTGCAGCTCCCCGTCCGAGTTGGCCAGACCGTTGCCCGCGAGCGGCCTCAACCGGTCGAAGAAGCGACCCTTCTCGAAGCTGCGCGCCTTGGCCACCATCACCTCGTGGACCAGCTCGGCCGAGGTGACGACGTACATGGGCATCGTGCCGAGATACACCCGCACCAGGTCCCCGTGCCGTCGCAGCGACGTCAGGAAGCCGAACGGGTCGCGCCACAGCTGCAGAGCGTGCCCGAGCAGGGGCACGGCCCCGGGGACACGAGGAACGGTTGACTCGGCCGATCGCAGGCCAACTGACACGGAAACGTCCTCTCTACGAGTGGTGCGCGCACCACATGGCGGCGTCCCGGACGGCACACGCCGCCCGGCCACACAAAGATCACTTCTACCCAAGTGGAAGTCGCCGTAGCCGAGTTGCCCCCGGGTCCGCCCGCGAGGGGGGACGGCGGCGGAAGTATGCTGCCGGTCGCTGCCGACTCGTCACCGTGTGCGAGGACGGCACTCGACTCGGTACCACGCCGCTGCTTCGGAGGCCCCGTGACCACCCCGTACTACGACCCCACCGGCACTGCCACCACCCCGCCACCGGGTTGCCCGGCCCATGCCGGCGGGCACGACGGACTGCGGCGGCTGTACGGGCCGGAGGCCGAGGCCCAGCCGTACGCCCTGTACGAGCAACTCCGCAAGGAACACGGAGCCGTGGCCCCTGTGCTCCTCCACGGCGACGTGCCCGCCTGGCTGGTGCTGGGCCACCGGGAGAACCTGGAAGTGATGAGCTCGCCGCAGCGGTTCACGGCGGACTCCCGCAACTGGCGGGCGCTGGCGGAGGGCCGGGTGGCACAGGACTCGCCCCTGCTGCCGATCATCACCTGGCAGCCGCTGGTGGCCTTCGCCGACGGCGACGCGCACGCGCGCCTGCGCAGCGCCGTCACCGACAGTCTGGAACGGATCAGCGCCCACGGAACGCGCCGCTACATCACCCGCTACGCCGACCGGCTGATCGACGACTTCGGTTCCCAGGGCCACGCCGACCTGCTGAGTGACTTCGCCCAGAAACTGCCCGCCCTGGTGCTGTGCCAGCGCTTCGGCATAGCGGAGCAGGACGCGCTCCGGCTCGGTGCGGCCGTCCGCGACATGATCAGCGGCAGCGCGACGGCCATCGAGAGCAACCAGGTCGTCGAGAAGGTCATGCGGGACCTTGTGGAGCGCAAGACCCGGCAGCCGGGTGAGGACTTCGCGAGCTGGCTGATCGGCCATCAGTCCGGACTGACCGCGCAGGAGGTGGCCGAGCATCTGAGGCACTCGCTCGTCGCCTCGATGAGCACGGTGATCAACCTGATCGCGGGCACGCTCCGCAAGGTGCTCACCGACCGCGGGTTCCGCGGCAGCCTGTCCGGCGGCACCATGACCCTGCCCGACTCGCTGGACCAGGTGCTGTGGGACGACCCACCGCTCGCCGTGGTGCCGACCCGGTGGGCGGTGCGCGACACGACCCTGGCCGGCCAGCAGATCCGGGCCGGCGACATGGTGATGGTCGGCATCGCCGCGGGGAACGTCGACCCGGAGATCCGGCCGGACCTCACCGTGTCCGTCCACGGCAACCGCTCGCACCTGGCCTTCGGGGCCGGCCCGCACCAGTGCCCCGGCCAGGACATCGGCCGTGCCATCGCGGAGACCGGCATCGACAGGCTGCTGGCGCGGCTCCCCGATCTGGAGCTCTCGGTGGCCGAGGACGAACTCACCGTCGTCGGCAGCTGGATGGCGCGGGGCCTGACCAGCCTGCCCGTGCGCTTCACCGCGCTCCGCGTGGAGCAGCAGGCCGGGACGCCGGCGCCGGCCGTCGGTGCCGCCCTCCCCGACGCCGTACCGCAGCGTGAGACGGCCGCCGAGCCCGGGCCGGCGCGGAAGCCGCGCAGGCGCTGGTTCGGGTGGCTCCGCCGGTAGGCACGGGCCGGTGTGCGAGGGCCCGGACGACCTGAGGTCCGGGCCCTCTCAGGGGCGTTGCTCGGGCGGCCTGGCGTCGGTACGGAGCTCGACCGGCAGGGTCTTGAGTCCGTGCAGCGCAGTGGACGGCAGCGGTTCGGGGTCTTCGGTCGCCAGTGTCAGATCGGGGAAGCGGGCGAAGAGCTCTTCCAGGGCGACCGCCGCCTCCAGTCTGCCCAGGGCCGCACCGAGGCAGTAGTGCGCGCCGTGGCCGAAGGCGAGGTGCCGGCGGGTGGGCCGGTCGAGGTCGAACCGCTCGGGGTCGTGGTGGGTGTCCGGGTCCCGCCCGATGCCGAAGTGGCTGACGACCAACGCCGTTCCCCTCGCCACCTTCACACCGGCGAGTTCGAGGTCCTCCTTTGCGTAGCGCATCAGGGTGTAACGGACCGGCGGACTGTGGCGCAGCCCTTCCTCGACGACATCGGCCCAGGTGCGGGTGGCGTCGCGGACCGGGTCGAGCAGCGACCTGTCCTTCAGCAGTGTCCGGGCGATGCCGGTCACGAGGTTGACGGTCGTCTCGTGCCCGGCGATGAGGATCAGGAACATCGTCTGGATCAGTTCCTGGGTGCCGAGGGCGTTCCCGTCCTCGTCGCGGGCCTGCATCAGGGCAGTGGCGAGGTCATCCGCGGGATGCTCCCGCTTCGCGGCGACGAGACCCGCGAGTTCGGCGGCGATGGTCTCCTCGGCGCTGCGGATGTCCGCACGCCCGGGGTCGGCGTCGGACCCTGACGTGACCAGTCGCTCGAACGCCCTGCGCAGTCCGGTCACGGCCGTGTCCGGGAAGCCGAGGATCTCGCAGACGACCCGCACGGGAAGCGGGAAGGCGAAGAGTTCGCGCAGGTCCACCGGCCCGGTCGCGGCGGCCTCTTCCAGCCGGTCGAGGAGTTCGCCGGCGATCGCCTTGACACGGGGTCTGAGCGCCTCGACGGGCGTCCGTCCGAAGGCCGCGGCGGAGGGGCCGCGCAGCCTCCGGTGCTCAGCGCCGTCCGCGTTGAGCATTCCGGCGCCCCGGACGAACGCCATCAGCTCCCAGTCGGCGGGTATCCGGCCCTCCTGCAAGTCGGTCCACGCTGCCGGGTCCTTGGCCATGCGGGGGTCACCGAACACCTGGAGCGCGGTCTTGTGGTCCAGGGCGGCCATGGCGTGTACGCCGCCCGGCAGTACGACGTGCTGAAGGGGGCAGCCCCGCTTGCGCAGGGCCTCCGCCTCAACGGCGGGATCTGCGTGCGGATCGAGCCGGAAGGGAGCGGAAGCTTTCGGGTCCACACGCAACTCCAGCACTGGAAGGGCGGATCGACGATCGGACTCGCTCCATGGGAGTCCGCTCAGCAGTCTGTCCACGCGGGGCCTCGGGCATACGCGGCTCGCCGGCGGCTTGCTCGCGACCAGGCCGCGGCTGACCCGCGGCCAACCCGCGACAGCTCCCGGACTGCCGCGACCCGGCCGGCATCACGGCGCCGGCGCCGGCGGCTGACTCCGGTCGTGCCGTGTGTGCGCCGCCTCCCGGAGGGCCTGGAGGACCCGCTCCACGCCCGGCGCCTCCTCCGCGCCCCGCCGCACCGCCGCGATCACATGGCGGCGGGGCTGGTCGGGGCCGAGTACGCGCATCGCGACCCCGCCGCGGCGTTCGGCCGCCGCCATGCGGGGGACGAGGGCGATGCCCATGCCCGCCTCCACCATGGCGAGGATCGCCGTCCAGCCGGAGGCGGAGTGGGCCTGTTCGGGGACGAAGCCGGCCGCTTCGCAGGCGGTGCGGGTGATCTCGGACCAGGGGCCGCTGCCGCCGAAGATCCACGGCTCTCCCGACAGATCCGACAGCCGCAGGCCCGGCTCGGACGCCAGCGGGTGCGCGGCCGGCAGGGCCACGTCCAGCGGGTCGGCCAGCAGGGGGACGCGGGTGAACTTCGGGTCGCGCGCGGTCGGGGCGTGCGCGGCGAGCGACAGGGCGAGGTCGACGTCCCCGGCGGACAGCAGTTCGTACGCCTCGGCCGCCTCGGCCTCCCGTACACGTACGTCCAGGGCGGGGTGGCGCGTGCGCAGCGCCCGCACGGCGGGGACGACGAGCGCGGGCACGGCGGTCGAGAAGGCACCGACGCGCACCTCCCCCGCCTCTCCCCGGACATACCCCGCCAGTTCGGCGTCCGCCCGCTCCAACTGCGCGAACACGGCCTCGGCGTGCCTCAGTACCAGGTGTGCGGCGTCCGTCAGCCGCACCCGCCGGCCCTGTGCTTCGAGGAGCCGCACGCCGAGCTGCCGGGACAGGTTCGTCAGCTGCTGCGACACGGCCGACGGCGTCATGAGCAGCGCCTCGGCGGTCGCGGTCACGGTGCCGCGGTCCCGCAGCGTGCGCAGGATCCGCAGCTTCCTGACGTCCCATCTGTCCCACTCGGCCATGCCCGCAACCTACCGGCGCGCCTGCGACGAGTTCTCGCGCCCGTCCGAGTCCCTTCGTGCCTGACCACCACTCACCCCCTCGCCGTCCCCGGCGGGCGCCTCACACGAGGTCCGCGGTGCCGGACCGCCGCTGCTGATCACGAGAGCGCCGATGAGCGCCGCGCACTTCGCACCGCCGGCCGACGCGCTCGCGAGCGATCACACGGTCGTCGCCCACGACACCCGCGGGGCATCGCGGGCAGCGTCGTCGACGATCCCGAGCGGGACTCCCACCCCCGAGCTGCGGGCGGACGACGTCGCCGCGCTCAGACCGCCCCGGCCCGTGGCGTCGTCGGCATCGGCGCTTCGTCCGGCGGCCTGCCCACGTACCGCACGTCCCAGGTGCCGACCGAGTTCCCCGGCGACCGCGGCGGGTTCCTGGTGCGGTCGAAGGAGTTCGCCGAGGTGCTGCGGGAGGTGCTGGCGGGACGCTGAGGCCGGTACGGGTGCGGGTGACCGCCAGGTGGGGTCGATGCGGCCCGTGAGGCCGGTGACGCGGACGCGGCGAACGGCTGACAGGGGCTCAAGCACCGCCGCGGGCCGGTCGAAGAGAGCGGTGACATGATCATCGTTCTGAACGGAGCCATCCATGCGCCTGTTCGCGCGCCGCGCGGCCGCCGCCCTGCTGCTCACCCTGCCCGTCGTCGTTCCCGGGCCCGCCCTGGCCGATGGCCGTGCCGAGGTGCCGAGGCCCGGGCCCGCGCCGCTGCACAAGGCGACCGAGCCGGTCAGGGGCAGCTACATCGTCTCGCTGGAAACCGGCGCCGAGGCGGCCGACATCGCGCAGCAGGCCGGTGTGAAGCCGCGGTACACGTACAAGCGCGCCATGCACGGCTTCGCCGCGACGCTGAGCGCCGACCAGTTGGAGGCGGTGCGGCTGGATCCCGGGGTCGCGGCCGTGGAGGAGGACTCCCGGGTGTCCATGTACCGACCCGTTCCCGTCGGCCCCGGGCACCTGCTCGACACGGAGAACCCCTACGGCCGGGAGGACCCCGAGGAGGGTCTCCAGGAGGACCCCGAGCAGACCGGTGACACCGGGGACAACGGGGACACCGGCGACGCCTGGGACGCCGAGGACACCGGCGACCGCCAGGACCTGGAGGACCTGGACGGCAGGGCCGCCCGGAAGGCCGCCGCCAGTTGGGGGCTCGACCGTGCCGACCAGCGGCAGCTGCCGCTCGACGGGAAGTTCGGCGCCACCGCCACCGGCCGGGGCGCGACCATCTACATCGTCGACACGGGCATCGACTACACCCACAGCGAGTTCGGCGGACGGGCCGTGCCCGGGTACGACGCCGTGGGCGACGGGCGCCGCGGTCAGGACTGCGAGGGACACGGCACCCATGTGGCCGGTACGGCGGCCGGGGCGACGTACGGCATCGCGCCCGAGGCCAGGCTGGTCAGCATCAGGGTGCTGGACTGCAACGGCAACGGGACCTGGGCCGGCATCATCGCTGGCCTCGACTGGGTCGCGCGCAACGCCCAGCAGCCCGCCGTCCTGAACGCCTCGCTCGGCGGCTCCCGGTCACTGTCCGCGAACGAGGCCGCCGACAACGTCTTCAAGAGCGGCATCCTGCCGGTCATCGCGTCGGGCAACTCGGCCGAGGACGCCTGCGAAATCTCACCCGCGAGCGCGGCGACCGCCATCGCCGTCGGCGCGACCGACGCCACGGACAGCGAGACGGCATTCAGCAACTTCGGCAGGTGCCTCGACATCTACGCCCCGGGCAGCGAGGTCGTCTCCGCCATGAGGGGCGGCGGCAGTACGGCCATGGACGGCACCTCGATGGCCGCTCCCCACGTGGCGGGGGTGGCGGCGCTCTACCGGGCCGCGCACCCCACCGCGGACGTGCAGGCCGTCTCCGACTGGATCATCGCGCAGTCCACGAAGAACGAGGTCCGGAGGATCTCGTGGCGCTCGCCCAACCGGCTGCTCTACACCGGCGGCCTCTGACCGGTCGCGTTCCCCCGGTCGGTCGTGCCTCCCGGGCCGACCGGAACCGTTCGCGGGTGGCGCGGCGTTCTCGCGGACGCCGCGCCCAGCGCCACTCCGCCCACGATCAGCGCCAGGCACAGCGCCTGCCCCGCCCCGAAGGGCTCGTCGAGGACGAGGAACGAGAGCAGGGCCACACAGACCGGCTGAAGGTAATAGACCACGCCCGCGCGGGCCGCGCCGATCAGGGCGATGGCCTTGTTCCAGGCGAAGAAGGCGACGGCCGACGAGAAGACGCCGACGTACAGGAGCGGGCCGACGGTGCCCGCCGTGGGCTCGAAGCCGCCCTGCACGGCGAGGCTGATCCCGTACGCGGGCAGCAGCATGAGCGCCCCGAGCACGAACGTGCCGAAGAGGAAGGGGAGCCCGCCGAGCTCGCGGGGACGCCGCTTGAGCAGGGCGCTGTACGAGGCGAAGGCGGCCGCCGCCGCCATGACCCATCCGTCCCCGGGGGTGAGGTCCGGGGCGAGCGTGCCCTTGCCGGAGGCCGGGCCGAGCAGCAGCAGCACCCCGGCGCAGGCGATGAGGATCCCCGTCACACGGCGGGCGCCGAGCGGGGCGCCGCCGATGCGCTCGTACAGCGCCATCAGGACCGGCGAGGCGGCCATGATCATGCCCATCGTGCCGGCGGTGGTGGTGATGCCGGCCTGGTGGACGAGGGTGTTGTAGACGGTGACGCCGAGCAGGGCGGAGAGCAGGACGAAGCCCAGGTGGCGGCGGATCAGATGCCGTTGGCGCCACGCCGGGCGGGCCGCGAACGGCGCCACCGCGACGATGGCGACGACCCAGCGCCAGAAGGCGTGCTGGACGGGCGGGACGGAGTCGTGGAGGGCTCGGGCGGTGACGAAGCTTCCCGACCAGACGAGCGTCGCGACGAGCGCGAGGAGGAGGCCGGTGCCGGAAACCTGCGCCCGCCGCCTTCCCGCAGGAGTGCCGGCCGTTCCCGCGCGCACGCCGGCCGTTCCCGCGCGCACGCCGACTGTTCCCGCGGGCGCGCCGCCCGATGCGCTGCTGCGAGCGCCCTCCCGCTGATGGACTGCCACGGTTGTCCCTCGCCTTCCTCCCCCGAGGGGGATCCCGGTTGCGGGACCAACCGTCGCAGCGGCCGATCAGTCAGGTCCATCGAATCTTTTCGACGATTCCCTTCAGGGAAACCGAAAGATCATTACCGGGCAGACGTACGCACGCGGAGGGGCGCCGCACCGTGTGTACGGTGCGGCGCCCCTCCGCGTGGTTCGGGCCGGACTCCGGTCGTCAGGCCCGCTTGCCGCTGGGCCTGTCGGACTTGTCGAGGACCATCACCAGGCCGGCGATGACGAGGAACAGGCCGATCGGCGCGGCGACGAACAGGCCGAGCGTCTCGGCCACGCTCAGGCCCGGGCCCGGGTCGTCACCGTCGTCGCGCATCACGGCGAGCGCGGGGGACGACATGAGCAGCATCATCAGCGTCGTACCGGCCGCGACGGCGCCGGCGCGCAGGGCGTTCTTCTTGTCCACGGTGCAAACGTAGCGAACGGCTATGCGGGCCGCGCGCCCGGGGTGCCCGTACGGGGCTCAGCGACCGTCCGCCGGGCCGGTGCGTCCCGGGCCCTGAAGACGTCCATGAGCGCGTGCAGCCGGGGCGACGCGGCCAGTTCCTCCAGGGTCAGCGGGCGGCCGTCGGCGTCCGCGACGGGCAGCCGCCAGTTCGGGTACTGGTCCCAGGTGCCCGGCAGATTCTGCGGCCGTCTGTCCCCCACCGCGTCCGGCAGCCAGACGCCGACCATGCGGGCCGGGGTGCCGAGCAGAAAGCGGTAGACGGCGCGGATCCCGCCCTGCTCGTCGAACCTGCCCTCCGGCAGCAGCCCCAGCCTGGACAGATAGCCCAGCCACTCGGCGACCTCCGCCGAGTCGTCCGTGCTCTCCTGCTCCAGCGGCCGGGTGAGCAGGCCGAGCCGGTGGCGCAGCGCCACATGGCCACCGGTGAGCCGGGCGGCCGTGGACGGCAGGTCGTGGGTGGTCGCGGTCGCCACACAGCCCTCGCGCCAGCTCTCCGGGGACAGCGGGCGGCCGTCGCCGGTCCAGTCGCGCTCGAACCACAGGACCGACGTGCCGAGCACGCCCCGGCGCGAGAGGGCCTCGCGGACGCCGGGCTCGACGGTGCCGAGGTCCTCCCCTATGACGATCGCGCCCGCGCGGTGCGCCTCCAGGACGAGCACCGCGAGCATCGCCTCGGCGTCGTACCTGACGTACGTGCCCTCGGTCGGCTCGGCGCCGCTCGGCACCCACCAGAGCCGGAACAGGCCCATGACGTGGTCGAGGCGCAGCGCGCCCGCGTGGCGCAGCAGGCCGCGGAGCAGATCGCGGTACGGGGCGTAGCCGCCGGCGGCGAGGGTGTCCGGGCGCCACGGAGGCAGGCCCCAGTCCTGCCCGCGCGCGTTGAACGCGTCGGGTGGTGCGCCGACGGACATGCCCGCGGCGAAGGCGTCCTGCTGCGCCCAGGCGTCCGCACCTCCGGGGTGCACGCCGACGGCGAGGTCATGGACGATGCCGACGGCCATCCCGGCGTCGCGGGCGGCGCGCGAGGCGGCGCCCAGCTGCTCGTCGGTCAGCCAGGCCAGCCGGCAGTGGAAGTCGACCCGGTCCATCAGCTCGCTCCGGGCCCGCGCGGTCTCGGTGGAGCGCGGGTCGCGCAGTCCTGCGGGCCAGCCGTGCCACTCCGAGCCGTACACCTCGGCCAGCGCGCACCAGGTGGCGTGGTCGTCCAGCGCCTGGCCCTGGGCGGCGAGGAAGTCGCAGTACTCGGCGCGTCTGCCGGGTCCGAGCGGGATGCGCAGCACCAGCTCCAGCGCCTGGAGCTTGAGCTCCCAGACCGCGTCGCGGTCGATCAGCGCGCCCTTGTCGAGGACGGCGGTCCGCAGCTGGGCGGCCTTCTCGACGAGCGTGTCGAGCCGGATGCGGTCCTGGCCGGTGACGTACGCGTACTCGGGGACGTCCTCGATCCGCAGATGGACGGGGTCGGGGAAGCGGCGCGAGGAGGGCCGGTACGGGGACGGGTCGGTGGGCGCGCCGGGCACGGCCGCGTGCAACGGGTTGACCTGCACGAATCCCGCCCCGAGCGCACGTCCGGACCAGGCGGCCAGCTCCCCGAGGTCGCCGAGGTCCCCCATGCCCCACGACTTCCCGGACAGCAGCGAGTACAGCTGCACGAGAAAGCCGTGCACACGGCCCTCGGGCTGTGCCACGGCCTCGGGCGCGACGACGAGCGTGGCCCGCGCCTTGGCTCGGTCGGGCGTGCGGACGTCCAACCGGTGGATACCGGGGGGCAGTTGGTCCCACCCGGAGGCCCGGTGGACGTCGCGGACGGGCCTGTCGCCCACGCCCGCGCCCACGCCCACGCCCGCGCCGGCACCCATGCCGCCGCCCTCGGCCTCGGCCGCGCCCTCGGTGAGCGAATCGGTGAGCGAATCCGGGAGTGGCTCGTGCCACTCCCTGGTGCCGCCGCCCTCCAGCCGCACCTGTACGCGCGTGCCACCCGGAAGCGGTACGGGAGGTTCCGGGGACGGGAGCCAGAGGACAGCGGTCGGGGGAAGGAGCCGCTCCGCGGCGGCGGCGTCGGCCGCGGCCAGGGCGGACCGGACCGCGTCCGGGGTGGAGGCGTCCACCCCGAGCGCGGCGAGCACGGAGACGACCGTGGTGTCGGGGACGGGGACGCTGACTCCCGCGGATGGCGAGTGGGAGGTGGCGACTCCGTGCAGCGCGGCCAGCCGGGCCAGGCCCATTCAGACTCCTGGGGACTCCGTGCCGCCGGCCGTGCCGGGGGCGGTGGGTTCGCTGGTGAGGGGGGTGGCGTCGGCGAGCGGGGGCTCACTGGTGAGGGGTGCGGCGTCGGCGAGCGGCGGCTCGCTGGTCAGGGGGCCCGGCACCTGTTTGGACAGGGCGGAGAGCAGAAGCTGTGCTGATGCGGCCACAGGTGGCCTCCCTAAGGGTGGGCAACGGGACATAGCAGCCCTACCCAGCGCGCAGGGCCGCAGACGTACACCTCTCGTCAACGTGTTCCGTGTCACATTCTGCTCCACATACGGGAGTTGGACGCCGTCGCTGCGGCCCGCGCGCGCCGATGGGCAAATACGACACAAGCGGCACCCACATTGACACGTTCACCACACCGATGGTGGGCTCGTAGCCGTTTCGACGAAATCGGCGGGCGCGGGGGAGACCGAGGGGAGCCGGACGTGCGGTTCGGGCGCAGCAAGCGGACGGCGACCGCGGTCGCCGTCGCCGTGGTCGGCGGACTGCTCGGCACGGCCCCGGGCGCCGTCGCCGCCTCCGGCGGGCCCGGCACCCCGACGGCCACCACGGTGCCGGACCGCGAGAGCGACGGGGCGCTGCCGCCGGTCTGGCCGCGGCCGCAGACGCTGAAGGCCGCGGACCGCCCCGTGCCGCTCGGCGAGGAGGTGACGCTCCTCGCCGCGCCGGGCACCGATCCTCACGCGGTGGAGGCCGTCCGCGAGAGCCTGCGCGCGGCCGGCGTACGGACCGTCCACACCGCTCTGCCGGGCCGCGGCCCACTGCTCCGGTTCGGCGGCAGCGGCGCCCAGGAGGCACTGAGCGCCCTGCGCGCCCCCGAGAACGCCGATCTGCCCGCCGGCGGCTACCGGATCGCCGTGGGCCGCCTCGCAGGCCGGGACACCGTCGCCCTCGACGGCACCGGCGACGACGGGTTGTTCCACGCGGCGCAGACGCTCCGTCAGCTGATCAGGGACGGCGCGGTCGCCGGGGTCGTCGTCCGCGACTGGCCCGGTACGGCGGTCCGCGGCATGACCGAGGGCTTCTACGGCCGGCCCTGGAGCCGCGAACAGCGCCTCGCGCAGCTCGATTTCATGGGCCGCACCAAGCAGAACCGCTATCTCTACGCCCCCGGGGACGACCCCTTCCGGCAGTCCCGCTGGCGCGAGCCGTACCCCGCGGAGCTGCGCGCCGGGTTCCGCGAGCTCGCCGAGCGGGCGCGGCGCAACCATGTGACGCTCGCCTGGGCCGTCGCACCCGCCCAGTCCATGTGCCTCGCCTCCGACGACGACATCAGGGCGCTCAAGCGCAAGGTCGACGCGATGTGGGCGCTCGGGGTGCGCGCCTTCCAGCTCCAGTTCCAGGACGTCAGCTACAGCGAGTGGCACTGCGACCGGGACGAGGACGCGTTCGGCTCCGGCCCCGAGGCCGCCGCGGCGGCGCAGGCGCGGCTCGCCGGGGAGCTCGCCCGGCACCTCGCGGAACGCCACCCCGGGGCCGTGCCGCTCACGGTCATGCCGACCGAGTACCACCAGAAGGGCGCCACCGCGTACCGGCGGGCGCTCGCCGAGCAACTGGACGGGAGCGTCCAGGTCGCGTGGACCGGAGTCGGCGTCGTACCGCGCACGATCACCGGGCGGGAACTGGCCGGGGCGCGCGCAGTGTTCCGGCACCCCCTGGTCACCATGGACAACTACCCGGTCAACGACTACGCGCAGGACCGCATCTTCCTCGGCCCCTACACGGGCCGGGAGCCGGCCGTCGCGACCGGCTCGGCCGCGCTGCTCGCCAACGCGATGGAGCAGGCCACGGCGTCCCGCATCCCGCTCTTCACCGCCGCGGACTACGCCTGGAACCCGAAGGGCTACCGGCCGCAGGAGTCCTGGGAGGCGGCCATGACCGACCTCGCGGGCGGCGACCCGGCGCTGCGGGAGGCGGTGCGCGTGCTCGCCGGGAACCACGCGTCCTCCATCCTCGGCGCCGACGAGTCCGCGTATCTCCAGCCCCTGATGGCCGGCTTCTGGCGGACCCGGACCTCCACCGACGCGGCCGCGCGCGACGAGGCGGCCGGGCGGCTGCGGGCCGCGTTCACCGCGATGCGCCAGGCGCCGCAGCGGCTCGCGCCGCTCGGCGGGCTCGGTGACGAAGTGGCTCCGTGGCTGGACCAGTTGGCCCGCTACGGGAGGGCCGGGGAGCTCGCCGTCGACACGCTGAACGCGCAGGCCCGCGGCGACGGCGAGACGGCGTGGCGGGCCTCTCTGGCGCTGGCCCCGGTGCGCACCGCGATCGGCGGGCAGCACGTCACGGTCGGCAAGGGCGTGCTCGACCCGTTCCTCGACCGGGCCGCCAAGGAGTCCGCCGCCTGGACCGGGGCGGACCGCAGGACCGGATCCGTGACCCGGACGGCCTCCGGCCACACGGTACGGCTGGACCGGACGCGGCCCGTCGAGGCGGTCACCGCGATGGCCGAACCGGGCACGGACGACTCCACCGCGGTGCTGGAGGCGCACGTGCCGGGCGAAGGATGGCGGCGGCTCGGCCCGCTGGCCCCGTCCGGCTGGACCCAGCAGCGCACCCAGGGGCTGCGGGCCGACGCGCTGCGGATCACCGGGGCGCCCGGTGTCCACGCGCTCGTCCCCTGGTTCGCGGACGAGCCGCAGGCCGGCCTCGCGCTCGTACGGGGCGAGCTGGACGCGCCGATCGGCGGCGGACCCCAGCGCACCGAGGCGTACGTCGCGGCGCGGCGGCCCGACGACGTGCACGGCACGCTCACCGCGAAGGCGCCGAAGGGCATCACGGTCGCCGTGCCGAAGGAGGTACGGGTCCCCCGGGGCGCGCGGACCGCGGTGCCGGTCGAGGTGACCGTGCCGCCGGGGACACCGGCGGGCGAGTACCAGGTGCCGTTCACCTTCGCCGGCGAGGAGCGCACCCTGACGGTCCGGGCCTTTCCCCGGACCGGCGGGCCCGACCTGCTGCGTACGGCGTCCGCGGCGTCGTCCGGCGACGAGACCCCCGACTTCCCCGCCTCCGCGGCGAGCGACGGCGACCCCGGAACCCGGTGGTCCTCCCCCGTCGAGGACGGCGCCTGGTGGCAGGCCGAGCTTCCCGCGGCGGCCCGGGTGGGCCAGGTCGTCCTGCACTGGCAGGACGCCTACGCCGCCAGGTACCGCATCCAGGTCTCCGCGGACGGCCGCACCTGGCGCACGGCGGCCACGGTCCGCGACGGCCGCGGCGCCCGGGAGACGGTCCGCATGGACGCCCCCGGCACCCGCTTCCTCCGCGTCCAGGGCGACGCCCGGGCGACCCGCTTCGGCTACTCCCTCTGGTCCGTGGAGACGTACGCGGTCACGGACTGAGGAGGGCCTGCCCGGCCCGCTCCCCCGTCTCGCGGGCCTTGCCCGGCTCGCTGCACAGTGGAGCCATGAGCGCTGACGGCAGCAACCTTCTCGGGCGGGCACGCGTGGCGACCAGGCTCCCGGCCCAGGACCTGGACCGGGCGCGGCGTTTCTACGCCGAGCGGCTCGGGCTGGAGCCCGTCGACGAACGGCCCGGCGGGCTGCTGTACCGGTGTGGAGACGTGGAATTCGTGCTGTTCCGCTCGACGGGTGCCTCTCCCGGCACCTTCACCCAGATGGCGTGGCAGGTCGACGACATCGACGCGGTCGTGTCGGAGCTCGAACGGCGCGGCGTGGCGTTCGAAGAGATCGACGTTCCCGGATTCCGGACGAGGGGCGGGATCGCCGAGATCGAGGGGAACTACCCGAGCAAGGGCGCACGGGGCGAGCGCGGCGCCTGGTTCCGTGACAGCGAGGGCAACCTGCTGGGCATCGGCCAGCCGGTCGCCTGACCGGTCCGGCCGCCCGCACCGGCGTCCCGGGGACGCCCCGGAACACCCCGGGATCGCCGTGCAGGTCCGTGCAGGTCCGTGCAGGTCCGTGTAGGTCGTGCGGGTCCGTGCGGGTCGTGCGGGTCCATGCGGCTCCGCGCGGGTCCATGCAGATCGGCGGCCTCAGGAGGCTTCGGCCCGCAGGGCCCCGGCCGGTCGGGGCCGGACCCCGCGGGCGGGGGAACACAAAGGCCCGGATTCGTCAGGCAGAGATGCCGTCGATCCGGGCCAACGCGTCGTCCGCGCCGTACGGCTGCAGGTATGGCAGCCAGCGCGGATCCCTATGCCCCGTGCCGATGATGCGCCAGGCCAGGCCGCTCGGCGGAGCAGGTTGGTGCCGCAGCCGCCAGCCCAGCTCACGCAGGTGCCGGTCGGCCTTGACGTGGTTGCAGCGGCGGCAGGCCGCCACCACGTTGTCCCAGGCGTGCTGACCGCCGCGGCTGCGCGGCACGACGTGGTCGACGCTGGTTGCGACGCCACCGCAGTACATGCAGCGGCCGCCGTCGCGCGCGAACAGCGCGCGCCGGGTCAGTGGAACGGGCCCCCGGTAGGGGACCCGCACGAAGCGCTTGAGCCTCACCACGCTGGGCGCGGGGATCACTCGGGTCTCGCTGTGCATGAAGGCGCCGGACTCCTCGAGGCAGATGGCCTTGTTCTCGAGGACGAGGACGAGCGCGCGGCGGAGCGGTACGACGCCGAGCGGCTCGTACGACGCGTTGAGGACCAGGACATGCGGCACGGATGCCTCCTTGTACGCCGGCGGCGCGTGGCTCGCGCCGGGACGATCTGCTCTCAGTCTCCCCTCCTGCCTGGTCGTAGCGCCACCACGTGCCCGTAACGGGCCGGAGGGATTTTGTGTGCGGTCGGCCACAGAGGGGCCGGCACCGCCGGTGAGCAGGCGCTCCGCACCAGACCGCCCGACGGCACGCCGGCAGCCCGTCACCGGGCCGTCGGCGGCCCTCCGGCGGCCCCGGCGGCACTGCGGCGGCCCCCGGGCCGCCGGGTGAGGCTCGTCTCTCCCCCGGGCGGATTGCCGGGGTCACCCGGTGTCCCCCGTTAGTGTGGTGGGACCGCCGACACACGCCCTGGAGGTATCAGCCGTGTCACTGGCCGCCGATCCGTCACCGCCGCCCCTCGCCCTCGACAAGGCGGCGGAGAAGGCCACCAGCGCCGCAAGCTGGGTGGAGGAGAACTGGTCCACCTGGCTCAGCGTCGGGCTGCGCATCCTCCTCATCCTGGCGATCGCGATCCTGCTCCGGATCGCCGTGCGGCGTGCGCTCACGAAGCTGATAGAGCGGATGAACCGCAGCGCCCAGGCCGTGGAGGGCACCGCGCTCGGCGGGCTCCTGGTGAACGCCGAGCGCCGCCGCCAGCGGTCCGAGGCGATCGGCTCGGTGCTCCGCTCGGTCGCCTCGTTCGTGATCCTCGGCACGGCGGGCCTGATGATCCTCGGTGCGCTCAACATCAATCTCGCCCCGCTGCTCGCCTCTGCGGGTGTCGCGGGTGTGGCGCTCGGTTTCGGCGCCCGGAACCTGGTCACCGACTTCCTGTCGGGCGTCTTCATGATCCTTGAGGACCAGTACGGCGTCGGTGACACGGTCGACGCGGGCGTCGCCTCCGGCGAGGTGATCGAGGTCGGGCTGCGCGTGACGAAGCTGCGCGGTGACAACGGCGAGATCTGGTACGTCCGCAACGGCGAGGTCAAGCGCATCGGCAACCTCAGCCAGGGCTGGGCCACGGCCTCCGTCGACGTGAGCGTGCGCCCGAGCGAGGACCTGGACCGGGTCCGCAAGGTCATCGAGGAGGCCGCCGGGACGATGTCCAAGGACGAGCCCTGGAACGAGCGCCTGTGGGGACCGGTCGAGGTGCTGGGCCTGACCGAGGTGCTGCTGGACCAGATGACCGTGTCGGTCGCCGCGAAGACGATGCCGGGCAAGGCGCTCGGCGTGGAGCGCGAGCTGCGCTGGCGGATCAAGCGCGCCTTCGACGAGGCGGGCATCCGGATCGTGGGCGGTCTGCCGCTCCAGACGGACGGCGAGCCGCCGGCGAAGGACCCGACGGCGGGCGTGGCGGCCCCGTCGGCGTACGCGTCGTCGACGTCACCGCAGTCGGTGGCGGCGTCCCCGATCGCCCCGCAGCCGAACCTGTCGAAGTAACCCCTTCGCAGTCGCCCCGCACCCCCGCAGGTAACGCTTTGGTTGCCGCGGGGGTGCTTGCGTGTCGGCGGGTATTGACGAGCGCCCGACGGGGTGTTTACGTTCCTCGCACCGAACAGGAAACTTTCCTAACAGTGCTCGGAAGGGCACTGCGGCGCAGCGGGAAGGTGCATACGTCATGGCCGGTACTACCCCGGGAACACCGCGCGTACTCCGCGCCATGAACGACCGCGCCGCGCTCGATCTGCTGCTCGAACACGGACCGCTCTCCCGGACCCGGATCGGCAAGCTCACCGGCCTGTCCAAGCCCACCGCCTCCCAGCTGCTGGCGCGGCTGGAGGCCGCGGGCCTGGTCGTCGCCACTGGCACCACCGAGGGACGGCCGGGGCCGAACGCCCAGCTCTACGCCGTCAACGCCCGCGCCGCCTTCGCCGCCGGCCTCGATGTGACCCCGCTGCGCCTCCGCGCCGCGGTCGCCGACATCACCGGCGCGACGGTCGGCGAGTTCGTCCTGCGGACTCCGGGGCGGCGGGCGGTCAGCGTCGTACGCCAGGTCACCGACGCCCTCGACGGGGCCGTGAAGGCCGCCGGGATCACCCGCGCCGAGGTGCACCGCCTCGTCATCGGGACCCCCGGCGCCTTCGACCCGTCGACCGGGCGGCTGCGGTACGCCTCCCATCTGCCCGGCTGGCACTCCCCCACGCTGCTCGACGAGCTGGCGGCGGCGCTGCCGATGCCCGTCGAGTACGAGAACGACGTCAACCTGGTCGCCGTGGCCGAGCAGCGGCTCGGCGCGGCCCGGGGCCACGACGACTTCGTCCTGCTGTGGAACGAGTTCGGCATCGGCGCCGCCCTCGTGATCGGCGGGCGGCTGCACCGGGGCTTCACCGGCGGCGCGGGCGAGGTCGGCTTCATGCCGGTGCCCGGTGCCCCGCTGGTGCGGCAGGTCTCCAAGGCCGGCAGCGGCGGCTTCCAGGAGCTGGCCGGTGCGCAGACGGTGCCGGGCCTCGCCCGCGAGCTCGGCATCGAGGAGATCGGGCACGGCCCGCACGAGGAGGTGGCGACCGGGCTGCTGGCCCGGGCGGCCGCCGCGGCCGACGAGCCGGGGCCGTACCGCACCCTGCTCGACACCTTCGGGACCGGCCTGGCCACCGGTCTCGCCTCCATGGTCGCGGTGCTCGACCCCGAGCTCGTCGTCCTCTCCGGACCGCTGATCCTCGCCGGCGGGGAACCGCTGCGCGAGCGCGTGCAGACCGAGCTCGCCGAACTCGCCGCCACGCACCCCCGGCTCGTCATCGGCGACGTACAGGAACATCCCGTGCTGCGCGGTGCGCTGGAGAGCGCCCTCGCCGCCACCCGCGACGAAGTCTTCGACACCTCACGCTGAACGCCCTGCTCCTTCCGCTCTTCCCGCTCCTTCTGCTCCTCCCGCTCCTCCTGCTCCGTCCCGCCCGTTGTTCCCTCCAGCCACCGCCCCGCCCCAGGGAGAGACCGCCATGCCCGGAACCCGCCGGAAGACGACCGCCGTCGCGCTCGCCGCGGCCGCATCCTCGATAGCCCTGCTCGCGACCGCCTGCACGGGGTCGAACGACGCCGGTGCGACCGACGACCCGAAAGCGAAGACCACCCTCACCTTCTGGCACGGCTGGAGCGCCCCCAGCGAGGTGGAGGCGATCGCGGAGAACATCAAGTCCTTCGAGGCCAAGCACCCCAACATCACCGTCAATGTCGTCAAGGGCATCACCGACGACAAGCTCAACCAGGCGCTGCGCACCGGCGGTTCGAACGCTCCGGACGTGGTGTCGTCCTTCACCACCGACAACGTGGGCCGGTTCTGCGCCTCCAAGGCGCTCGCCGATCTGAAGCCGTTCCTGGACGCGTCGGGGATCGACCCCGAGAAGACCTTCCTGCCGCAGATGGCCAAGTACACGCAGCATGACGGCACCCGCTGCACGGTGCCGCTGCTCGGGGACGCGTACGGCCTCTACTACAACAAGGACGCCTTCGAGGAGGCCGGCATCACGGCCCCGCCGAAGACCCTGTCCGAGTTCGACGCGGTCGTGAAGAAGCTCACCAAGACGAAGGGCGACGGCTTCGAACGGCTCGGCTTCATGCCGCTGTTCGTGGGGTACGAGACCACGGTCGAGCACTACGGCGCCGGTTTCGGCGTCACCTACCTCGGCCCGGACGGCAAGTCGAACACCGCCCAGGACCCGGCCGTGAAGGCGCTGTTCACCTGGCAGAAGAAGCTGGTGGACGAGCTCGGCGGATTCCAGAAGCTCAACAAGTTCCGCACCGCGCTCGGCGACGAGTGGGGTCCGAAGCACCCCTTCCACACCGGCCAGGTGGCCATGCAGCTGGACGGCGAGTGGCGCGGCAAGATGGCGTCGGACGCCAAGCTGCCCTTCGAGATCGGCGCGGCGCCGTTCCCGGTCCCGGACGCCCAGGCCGCCGACTACGGCAAGGGCTATCTCTCCGGCACGATCCTCGGCATCGCCGGCACGAGCGAGAAGAAGAACGCCGCCTGGGAGCTGGTGAAGTACCTCTCCACCGACACCGACGCGGTCGTCTCCTTCGCCAACGCCATCCACAACGTGCCGTCGACGGTCGAGGCGCTCAACTCGCCGAAGCTCAGCGACGACCCGCTCTACCGCACCTTCGTGGACATCGCCCAGCACCCCAAGAGCACCCACGCCCCCTCGTCCGTCAACGGCGGCGCCTTCCTGCTCACGCTCCAGGACAGCGGTCTCGCCCACGAGAAGGGCGCGGAGAAGGACCTGGACGCGCTGCTGAGGAAGAACGACGAGCAGGTCGACAAGGACAACGAGCAGGCCGGCTGATGACGACGGCCCAGGTCTCTTCCGGGCAGACCCCGTCCGGACGACTCTCCCCGGGGCCGAGGGCGAAGCGCACAGGTGGTGCCCGGCGCGCGGAGCGCACCAGACGGGCACTGCGCACCCTCGGTTTCCTCTCGCCGTGGCTGGTCGGGTTCAGCGTGTTCTTCGCGTACCCGCTGATCTCGACCGTCTACTTCTCCTTCATGAAGTACGACGGCTTCACCGCACCCACCTGGGTGGGCCTGAGGAACTGGGTGTACGTCCTCCAGGACAGCCCGTTCTTCTGGCCGTCGCTGCGCAACATGCTGTGGCTGGTACTGGTGATGGTCACCTGCCGGGTCGTCTTCGGGCTGGGCATCGGGCTGCTGATCACAAAGGTCAAGGCGGGCGCGGGGCTCTTCCGCACCCTGTTCTACCTGCCCTATCTGGCCCCGCCGGTGGCGGCGACGATGGCCTTCGTCTTCCTGCTCAACCCGGGCACGGGTCCCGTCAACACCATCCTGGGGGCGCTGGGTCTGCCCGAGCCCGACTGGTTCTCCAGCGCCTCCTGGTCGAAGCCGTCGCTCACGCTGCTCGCGCTGTGGTGCATCGGCGACCTCATGGTCATCTTCATGGCGTCGCTGCTCGACGTGCCGAAGGAGCAGTACGAGGCCGCCGAGCTGGACGGGGCGGGTCCGTGGCAGCGCTTCCGGTACGTCACGCTGCCGAACATCTCGCCGATCGTGCTCTTCGCGGTGATCACCGGGGTGATCGCCACGATGCAGTACTACACCGAGCCCCTGGTCGCCGCGAAGGTCGCGAGCGGGGTGATCGGTGGCTCCGGGCAGACGTTCGAGCCCGGCTATCCGGACAAGTCCACGCTCACGGTGCCGCACGTGATCTACAACCTGGGCTTCCAGCGCTTCGACACCGGGGCGGCGTGTGTCGTGGCGATCGTGCTGTTCGTACTCGCCATGATCTTCACCGGTTTCCTGATGCGCCGGCGCAGCGGCTTCATGGCGGCGGAGGACTGATCGACGATGACACAGACGACACTGTCACCCCTGCGAAAGGGCGGAACCGCGGCCGGCGCCGCGACCGGCCGGGGCACGGCCCTGCGGGCGGCGCGCCGCCGGGCCGTCCTGCGGTGGATCGCGGTCCACTCGCTGGCGATCGCCGCCGCCCTGTTCTTCCTCCTGCCCTTCGTCTTCGTGTTCCTGACGGCCGTGATGAGCGACGACCAGGCGCTCACCCGCGAGCTGTGGCCGCACACCTGGGAGTGGGGCAACTTCGCCACCGTGTGGCACACTCCCGGCTTCCTCACCTGGTGGCGCAACACGCTGCTGTACGCGGGGCTCGGCACCGTCCTCGCGGTCGCGTCCAGCATCCCCGTGGCGTACGCCCTCGCGAAGTTCCGCTTCCGCGGGCGGAACCTGATGATGATGCTGGTGATCGCGGCGATGATGCTGCCGCCGCAGGTGGTCATCGTCCCCATGTATCTGTTCTGGGCCAAGCAACTCGACCTGGCGGGCACGCTCTGGCCGCTGATCGTCCCGTTCGCGTTCGGCAACGCGTTCACGATCTTCCTGTTGCGGCAGTTCCTGCTGACGATCCCGCGCGAGTACACCGAGGCGGCGAGGATCGACGGCTGCGGCGAGTTCCGCACGATGGTCCGGGTCGTGCTGCCTATGGCCAGGCCGGCCATCGCCGCCTCCGCGCTGTTCCACTTCTTCTACTGCTGGAACGACTACTTCGGGCCGCAGATCTACGTGTCCGAGAACCCGGCCGCGTGGACGCTGTCGTACGGCCTGGAGTCGTTCAAGGGCGCCCATCAGACGGACTGGAACCTGACGATGGCGGCTACCGTGATGATCATGGCGCCCGTGATCGTCGTCTTCTTCTTCGCACAGAAAGCCTTCATCGAGGGCGTCACACTGACCGGAGTGAAGGGCTGAGCACATGCTGCATGACATCGGGGGGCCAACCCCGAACCCCCGGCAGACGAAGATCGCAGTCGTGGGTGGTGGATCCACCTACACCCCCGAACTGATCGACGGGTTCGCCCGGTTGAGGGACACCCTCCCGATCGGCGAACTCGTCCTCGTCGACCCGGCGGCCGAGCGGCTGGAGCTGGTCGGCGGCCTGGCCCGGCGGATCCTCGCCCGGCAGGACCATCCCGCGACCGTCACCACGACGACCGATCTGGACGCGGGCGTCGCCGGCGCCGACGCCGTCCTGCTGCAACTGCGCGTGGGCGGCCAGGCGGCACGGCAGCAGGACGAGACCTGGCCGCTGGAGTGCGGCTGCATCGGGCAGGAGACGACCGGCGCGGGCGGCCTCGCCAAGGCGCTGCGCACGGTGCCCGTGGTGCTGGACATCGCCGAACGGGTGCGCCGGGCCAGCCCGGACGCCTGGATCATCGACTTCACCAACCCGGTCGGGATCGTGACGCGTGCGCTGCTCCAGGCCGGTCACCGGGCCGTCGGGCTGTGCAATGTGGCGATCGGCCTCCAGCGGAAGTTCGCGGCGCTGCTGGGTGTGGCACCGGGCGATGTGCACCTGGACCATGTGGGCCTGAACCACCTGACATGGGAGACGGGTGTGCGCCTCGGCGGCCCCGAGGGCGAGAACGTCCTGCCGAAGCTGCTCGCCGAGCACGGCGACACCATCGCCGGCGATCTGCGTCTGCCGCGCCCGCTCCTCGACCGGCTCGGCACGGTCCCCTCGTACTACCTGCGCTACTTCTACGCGCACGACGCGGTCGTGGAGGAGCTGCGGACCAAGCCGTCGCGCGCCGCCGAGGTCGCCGCGATGGAGAAGCAGCTGCTGGAGATGTACGGCGACCCGGCGCTCGACGAGAAGCCCGCGCTGCTCGCCAAGCGCGGCGGGGCGTTCTACTCCGAGGCCGCCGTCGATCTGGCCGCGGCGCTGCTGGGCGGCGGAGGAAGCCCGTACCAGGTGGTGAACACGTACAACAACGGCACACTGCCGTTCCTCCCCGACGACGCCGTGATCGAGGTAGAGGCCGCGGTCGGCGCGCAGGGCGCGACACCGCTGCCCGTGCCGGAGCTGGACACGCTGTACGCGGGGCTGATCGCGAACGTCACCGCGTACGAGCAGCTGGCCCTGGAGGCGGCGCTGCGCGGCGGCCGCGACCGGGTCTTCAAGGCGCTGCTCGCCCACCCCCTGATCGGCCAGTACGCGTACGCCGAAACGCTCACGGACCGGCTGATCGCACACAACCAGGAGCACCTCGCGTGGGCGTGACTCGTTCCGTACTCGCCATCGACGCGGGCAACAGCAAGACCGACGTGGCCGTGGTCGGGACCGACGGATCGGTGCTCGGGACCGCCCGCGGCGGCGGCTTCCAGCCGCCGGTGGTGGGCGTGGACGCGGCCATGCGGGTGCTCTCCGACACGGTGGAGCGAGCGGCCGCATCCGCCGGGGCGACCGCCCAGGACGGTCCGCTGCGCTTCGCGCACGTCTCCGCCTGCCTCGCCAACGCCGACCTCCCCGTCGAGGAGCAGGAGTTGACGGCCGCCCTGCGCGGACTCGGCTGGAGCCGCTCGGTCGAGGTGCGCAACGACACCTTCGCGATCCTGCGCGCCGGGGTCGAGGAGCCGCGCGGTGTGGCCGTCGTCTGCGGCGCCGGCATCAACTGCGTGGGGATGCTGCCCGACGGCCGCACGGCACGCTTCCCCGCCATCGGCAAGATCTCCGGCGACTGGGGCGGCGGCGCGGGCCTGGCGGAGGAGGCCCTGTGGTTCGCGGCGCGCGCCGAGGACGGCCGCGGCGAGGCGACGGAGCTCGCACGGACGCTCCCGGCGCACTTCGGTCTCGACTCGATGTACGCGCTGATCGAGGCCCTGCACCTGGGCCGTGTCCTGCCCGTCCGCAAACACGAGCTGACCCCGGTGCTCTTCGCGACCGCGGCCCGGGGCGACGGGGTCGCCGGCGCGATCGTCGACCGCCTCGCCGACGAAGTCGTGACGATGGCGACGGTGGCCCTCTCCCGACTCGGCCTCCTCGACGAGGAGGTCCCCGTCGTCCTCGGGGGCAGCGTCCTCTCCGCCGGCCACCCACGCCTCGACACCCGCATCACCTCCCTCCTCTCCGCCCGCGCCCCCAAGGCCGCGCCCTCCGTGGTCACTTCGCCCCCGGTCCTGGGCGCAGCCCTGCTGGCGCTGGACCACGTGGGCACGGAGGAGGAGGCCCGGGCGGGACTGCGGGCGCACTACGGGGCCTAGGGTCCGGCGGAGTTCACCCTCCTGGAAGGGAACCGATCGGGCGCGGGCAGCGTATTCAAGGTGGGGAACACACGAGATACCCCGAGATCCAGTGAATCCTGGGTGTGGATGTCCGCCCCTGCGGCCATACTGCTGGCCAGGCCACCGTCCCCGCCTCCGCGGGGCGCGGGGCGCCGTCAGTGACCGAGGGGGAGGTCGAGGTGACACACACGCCGAGCGCGGGGCCGCCCGCGCCACCCGCGCCGCCGCCGGTGCCGGTGCCGGGATCGAGCCCGTCGGGCGACCGGTCCGCGGCGCCTCCCGGGGCGCTCCCCCGCCGCACCGCCTGGGCCGAGACCACGGAGCGACTGCGCGCGGCGGCGACGACGGAGCCGGGCCGACTTCGCATCATCGGTGCCGTACTGGCCGCGCTCGTCGTGGCGTTCGGCGCCGTCACCGCCTTCGAGATCTCCGACCGCGCCTCCGCCGCCGATGACGTGGTCGGCCGCAGCCAGCCGCTGAGCGCCGACGCCGCGAGCATCTACCGCTCGCTGGCCGACGCCGACACGGCCGCGGCGAGCGGTTTCCTCGCCGGCGCCCAGGAGCCCGCCGAAGTCCGCGAGCGCTATCGCGAGGACATCGCCACCGCCTCCCGTCTGCTGGTCAAGGCGGCGGCGAACACGGAGGGTTCGTCCGCGTCGGGCAGCTACATAGCCGAGCTCAACGAGCAGCTGCCCCGCTACACGGGCCTGGTCGAGCGGGCCCGCGCCAACAACCGCCAGGGCCTCCCCCTCGGCGGCGCCTATCTGCGCTATGCGAACCAGCAGATGACGACCGAGCTGCTGCCCGCCGCCCAGAAGCTGTACGAGGCGGAGACCGCCCGCCTCGACGCGGACCACGAAGCGGCCCGCGTCTGGCCGTTCCTGTCGCTGGGCCTCGGGGTCGCGGCGCTCGGTGTGCTGTTCTGGTCGCAGCGCCGCACCTACGAGCGGACGAACCGGGTGTTCAACCACGGGCTGCTCGCGGCCACCGCCGCCTCCGTGGTCGTCCTGCTGTGGCTGGCCGTCGGCGACGCCGTGGCCAGGGCCGAACTGAACGACGCCCGGGCGCACGGCCAGGAGTCGCTGAAGGTCCTGAACGACGCCCGGATCAACAGCCTGAAGGCCCGGGCGAACGAGAACCTGACGCTGGTCGCACGGGGCGCGGTGCTCACCGCCGACGGCAGGAGCGACAAGTACGAGACGGACTACAAGGCGGGCATGGACCGGCTCAGCGCCGCGCTCGGCCACGCCGAGGACCTCGCCGACGACGACGCGGGGCGCACCCCGGTCGCGGCGGCCGCCTCCGCGGTCTCCGAGTGGCGGACCCGCCACACGTCGGCCAGCGACACCGACAAGGCCGGGGACTACGAGGGCGCCCTGGCCAAGGTGATCGGCGGAAAGGAGTCCACGGGGCAGTCCTTCGACCGGGTGGACACCGCCCTGGAGGAGGCACTCGACCATGAGCAGGACGAGTTCACCAGGTCGGCGCTGGACGGCCGCGGCGCCCTGACCGGGCTGCCGGCCGGGGCGGCGGTCCTGGCCGTGCTGGGCGCGGCGGGCGCGGTCCTGGGCATGGGCCGCAGGCTTTCGGAGTACCGGTGAGAGGGGGAGGGATGACGGACGGCATGCCGGGCGGGGCGCGGGAAGCGGCTCGCACGCCCTGGACCGGCCGGCGGGGCCTTGCGCGCAGGCTGCGCGGCTGGGGCGGTGTCGCCGGGATGGCAGTGGCCTGTGCGCTGACCGCTTCGCTGACGCTGCTGCCGCTCTCGCACGGCGCCGGCACCGGCACCGGCACCACCGACCCGGCCCCGCCCGGGACGACGGGCTCCCGCTCGGCCGCCGCGGTCCCCGCCAAGGCGGACGAGTGCAGTGACCCGGAGGCGTCGCTCCAGCCGTCCGCAGCGGACGGTCCGGCGATCGCCGCGATCAAGCAGCGCGGCAAGCTGATCGTCGGCGTCGACCAGAACAGCTACCGGTGGGGCTACCGCACGGCGGACGGCAAGCTGGAGGGCTTCGACATCGATCTGGCCCGGGCCATCGCCGAGGACGTCCTGGGCGACCCGGAGGCCGTCATCTTCCGGGCCATCCCCACCAACCAGCGGATCTCCGCACTCGACAACGGCACGGTCGACCTCGTCGTCCGTACGATGACGATCAACTGCGCCCGGATCGAGCAGGTCGCCTTCTCCACCGCGTACTTCCAGACCGGACAGCAGGTGCTCGCCCCCCGCGAGTCCCCCATCACCGGGTACGACAAGTCCCTGGCGGGCCGCCGGGTGTGCTCGGCCGAGGGTTCGACGGCCTACGAGGCGCTGGAGAAGCAGTCGTTCGGCGCGGTCTTCCAGGACGAGGACGACGGCGGACCGGGCGACAGGGACCGGCTCACGGTCTCCAACCAGCTGGACTGCCTGGTCCGTCTCCAGCTCGGTGAGGTCGATGCGGTCGTGACGGACGCCGCCCTCGCGGCGGGCCAGGCGGCGCAGGATCCGGCCGTCGAACTGAAAGGCGGCGGGCCTTTCACCACCGAGTACTACGGTGTGGCCGCCAGACTGGGCAAGGACGACCTCGTCCGCCGGGTCAACAAGGTGCTCGTCGACTACCGCAACGGCCCCTGGATGGCGGCGTACACGAAGTGGCTCCAGGCGGACCTTCCCGGAATATCCGGCCCGCCGGCGCCGAAGTACCGGGACAATTGAGCCGGGACTATGGAGACCGCATCAGCCGAGCGGCAAGAGCGGAGAGGTGATCGATGGGCGTCGCGGGACCCCCTGGGCCGGTGATGGACCGGGACGAGGTGGACCGTGCGCTGGCGCGGCTCGGTGAGGAGCACGAGGCGATAGAGACCTCGCTCCTCGCCCTGCAGGACCATGCGGGCCGCAGGCTCCTGGAGGGCGCCGAGCTCACGGGTGTCACCAAGGACCGCTGGACCGCCGCGGAGCAGGCGATCACGCTGCTGTGGGGCTACTTCGACGCGTACACGGCGGCGCTGACCGCCGCGTGTGAGCTGCGCGCCCGGCGCCGCTGGCCGAACCGGGACGACCTGGTCGCCCTGACCGACCGGCTGCGCGGCCCGAGCATCACCGTCGCGAGCGGCGCCGCGCATCCGCCGGTGTCGCTGACCGGACCCGCCAAGCTCTCCGAGCGGTTCACGCTGGAGGAGCTCGTGAGCCGGATGAACCAGCTGTACGCACGCTCGCTCGACATGGTCGTGGCCGCCGACGCGGTCTGGTCCGCGCTGCCCGCCCGGATCGATCTGCTCTCCGCCGAGCTCCAGCGCACGCGCTCGCTCGCCCATTCCGTGGGGGTGCGGCCGGGGGAGCACCCGGCCGGCGACGATCTGGAGTCGATCACCCACGAGTTGGCCGCGCTGCGCGCGCAGGTGGTGTCGGACCCGCTGGCGTTCTGGGCTCCCGCGCCGGTCAGTTCGGCGCCCGGCGGGGGCCGTCCCGACACGGACCGGTACGACCGGGCGGCCCGTGCCCTGGAGGACGTGCGCCGGGAGATCGAAGCGGTGCTCGCGGTGCGGCAGGACTCCGAGGAGCGGCTGTTCCGGCTGCGGGACGTGCTCTCGCGGGCGGACCGCACCCTCGCGGAGGCACGCGCCGCCCGCGGCGAGGTGCTGGCGAAGATCGCAGCCTCCGAGGTCCCGGCCGTCAGCGGCCCGCCGACGGCCCTCCAGGAACGGCTCGCCACGGCCGCGGAGTACCGCCGCCATGCGCGGTGGCACCGGCTCTCACCGCTGCTGGAGTCGCTGGAGCGGGAGGCCGAGGACGAACTGATGCGCGCTCGCGAGTCGTTGACGGCGGTGACGGCACCGCTGGCGGTCCGCGCCGAGCTGCGGGGCCGCCTCGACGCGTACAAGGCGAAGGTCGCCCGCCACGGCATGGCGGAGGACCCGCCGCTGATCGAGCGCTACGACGCGGCCCGCCGCATGCTGTGGAGCGCGCCCTGCGATCTGCGGGCCGCCGAGCAGGCGGTGCTGCGCTATCAGCAGGCCGCGGCGGAAGCCCTGGTTCCGAGGCAGTCGGGGCCGGTCGACCGGAGAGGCCAGTAGGGGGAATCGTGAGTGCAACCACCCAATGCGTGCGCCCCGGCTGCGCGGGGACGTACGAGGACGTCGGCGGCGGCGAGCTCTACTGCGACACGTGCGGGCTCGCCCCGGCTGCCGATCCCCGCTCCGGGGCCGGATCCGGGGCTGCTGCCGGGCCCGGGGCCGAGGCCGGACCGGTCGCGTCCTCCTGCCAGCGGCCCGGCTGCGACGGCTCGTACGAGGACGTGGGCGGCGGCGAGCTGTACTGCGACACCTGCGGGCTCGCCCCGGTGGTCTCGGTGAACGGTGCGCTGTCCTCCCCGCCCACCGGGATCACCGCGGGGGGCAACAGCGGCTCCGCGCCGAGCGGTGTGCGTTCGTCGTCGCGCTCGTCGTCACGGTCCTCGCGCTCGTCGCGTTCCTCGCGCTCGTCGACCTCCCGGCGGTCGGTCTCGGGCCGGCTTTCGCGGTCGCTGTCCGGCCGCAGCACCGGCCGTTCCGTGTCGGTCCGCAGCTCCGGTTCCACGGCGTCGCCCTCCGGCCGCAACCGGCTCGGTGCGGGCCTGGTCACCGTGCCGGACGTGCCGCGCCCCGACCCGCGCTCCGCCGTGATGGAGAACCCCGAGGTCCCCGAGCGGAAGCGCTTCTGCAGCCGCAGCGACTGCGGCGCCCCGGTCGGACGTGCCCGCGGCGAGCGCCCGGGACGCACGGAGGGCTTCTGCACCAAGTGCGGCCACCCGTACTCGTTCGTGCCGAAGCTGCGCGAGGGCGACATCGTGCACGGGCAGTACGAGGTCGCGGGGTGCCTGGCCCACGGCGGACTCGGCTGGATCTATCTCGCCGTCGACCGTGCCGTCTCCGACCGCTGGGTCGTCCTCAAGGGCCTCCTCGACACCGGCGACCAGGACGCCATGACCGCGGCGATCTCGGAGCGGCGCTTCCTCGCGGAGATCGAGCACTCCAACATCGTCCGCATCTACAACTTCGTGGAGCACCTCGACCAGCGGACGGGATCGCTCGACGGCTACATCGTCATGGAGTACGTCGGCGGCAAGTCCCTCAAGGAGATCGCGAACGGTCGGCGGACCGCCGACGGCAGGCGCGACCCGCTGCCGGTCGAGCAGGCGTGCGCGTACGGGATCGAGGCCCTGGAGGCGCTCGGGCATCTGCACAGCCGCAATCTGCTCTACTGCGACTTCAAGGTCGACAACGCGATCCAGACCGAGGACCAGCTCAAGCTCATCGACATGGGCGCGGTGCGGAGGATGGACGACGAGGAGTCGGCGATCTACGGCACGGTGGGGTACCAGGCGCCGGAGGTCGCGGAGCTCGGCCCTTCGGTCGCCTCGGACCTGTACACGGTGGCGCGCACGCTCGCCGTGCTGACCTTCGACTTCCAGGGCTACACGAACGTGTTCGTGGACTCCCTCCCCGACCCGGGCAACATCGAGGTCTTCCGGACCTACGAGTCCTTCTACCGTCTCCTCGTCCGCGCGACCGACCCGGACCCGGCGCGCCGGTTCGCCTCCGCCCAGGAGATGGCCGACCAGCTGACCGGGGTGCTCCGCGAGGTCGTCGCCCTCCAGACCGGCCGCCCGCGCCCGTCGCTGTCGACGCTGTTCGGACCGGAACTGCGGGTGACGGACACGGAGTTGTTCGCGGAGCTGGACGGCGAGGTGTCGGCCCTGGGGGCGCGCCGGGCGGCCCGGAAGCGCGGTCGCGGCGCGGCCGCCGGAGCCGCCGGAGCCGCCGGAACTACCGCTTCCGCGCCCGCGCGGACCGCGCTGCCGCGGCCCCGTTCCGAGGCGTCCCTGCCCGCGCCTGTGCCCGTGCCCGTAGCCGTAGCCGTAGCCGTGCCCGTACCGACGGAAGGCGTCGCGGTGCCGCAGCTCGCCGGGCTCGACGCGCGGGCGACAGCGCTGGCGCTCCCGGTGCCCCGGGTCGACGCGAACGACCCGAACGCCGGGTTCCTCGCGGGTCTGATGGCGTCCGCGCCGACCGAGCTGATCACCGCGCTGCACGCCGCGCCCGCGAGCTCGGTGGAACTGCGGCTGCGGGAGCTGCGCGCCCGTCTGGAGATGGGCGAGTTCGGCTCGGCGACGACTTCACTGACCGAACTGGAGTCCAGGCACCCCGACGACTGGCGGGTCGTCTGGTACCGCGGCGTGGCCTCCCTCGCGACCGGTGACCACGAGACCGCCGCGCTGTCCTTCGACGCGATCTACGACGCCTTCCCCGGTGAGGCGGCCCCCAAGCTCGCGCTCGGCGTCTGCGCCGAGGTGCTGGGCCAGTTGGACAACGCGGCGGAGTACTACCGGCTCGTGTGGACGACGGACCCGAGCTTCGTCAGCGCCGCCTTCGGCCTCGCCCGGGTGCAGCTCGCCTCGGGCGACCGCGCCGGCGCCGTGCGGACACTGGAGTCGGTGCCGGAGGCGTCGATCCACTACACGGCCGCGCGCGTCGCCGCCGTCCGGGCGAGGCTGCGCCGGCGCGCCGCCCACGATCCGCTGATCGACGATCTGACGGCGGCCGCGGACCAGGTCGTCTCGCTGGACGGGTTCGGCCTGGACGCGGTGCGCAGGGAGCAGTTGTCCACAGAGGTCCTGGGCACCGCCCTGGACTGGGTACTCTCCGGTAGTCCCGGGGCCCGGCCCGCCGCGACCGTCCTGCTCGGCAGCGAACTGGACGAGCGCGGGCTGCGCTTCGGCCTTGAACGCTCGTTCCGGGTGCTCGCCCGGCTCGCCCGGCACGGCGAGGAGCGCATCGAACTGGTGGAGCGGGCCAACCGTTTCCGCCCCCGGACGTGGGTGTGAGTGATGGACCGGATGCACCAGCTCTCGGCGTGCCCCAGCTGCGAGGAGCCCCTGGAGGCGACCGACCGGTTCTGCGGAGCGTGCGGATACGACCTCTCGGCCGTGCCCGAGCCGCCGCAGGACCAGCCCACGATCGCCATCGGCGCCGGTGGCCGTCCCCGGCCGGCGAAGGGGGTGCGCTACGACGGCCCGGACCACGTGCTCCCGGCACAGGGCCAGGCCCAGGGCCAGGGCCAAGTTCCTGCCCCGCCCACTGCTGCCCCGCCCGCCCCTGCCCCACCCGCTCCTGCCGCGAACACCGCGTCCGCTTCGGGTGACTTCGAGCTCGCCGCACCCGACCCCCGCGCCGCCGCGGTCCCGGGCCCCGGGACCGCCCCCGCCCCCGCTCCCGCACCGGCGCCCCCCGCCGGCACGAAGCTCTGCGTGGCCTGCCGCGCCGGCCGTGTCGACCCCGACGGCTACTGCGAGAACTGCGGGCACGCCCAGCCCCGCGAGCGTGACCACATGGAGCAGGAGATCGGCTCGGTCGCCGCCGTCAGCGACCGCGGGCTGCGCCACCACCGCAACGAGGACGCGTTCGCCGTCTCCTCGACGGCCCTTCCGGACGGCTCCCCCGCCGTCATCGCGATCGTCTGCGACGGCGTCTCATCGGCGACCCGCCCGGACGACGCCTCCGCGGCCGCCGCCCGCGTGGCCGACGAGTCGCTGCGGGAGTCGCTGCCCCGAGGCACCCACCCGCAGCAGGCGATGCACGAGGCGATCGTCGCGGCGGCCGAGGCGGTCAACGCGCTGGCCTCCGCGCCCACGGAGGCCATGGAGCACGACCCGCACCGCCACCAGAACGCGCCGGCGTGCACCCTCGTGGGCGCCGTCGCCGCGGCCGGGCTGCTGATCGTGGGCTGGGTCGGCGACAGCCGGGCGTACTGGGTGCCCGACGACCGCGGCGGCCGCCCCGCCCGGCTCACCGAGGACGACTCCTGGGCGGCCCAGATGGTCGCCGCCGGGCTGATGACCGAGACCGAGGCGTACGCGGACGAGCGCGCCCACGCCATCACGGGCTGGCTCGGAGCGGACGCGTACGAACTGGAGCCGCACACCGCCGCCTTCAAGCCGGACCGCCCCGGCGTGGTCGTGGTCTGCACCGACGGCCTGTGGAACTACGCGGAGGCCGCCGAGGAGATGGCGCGGGTCCTGCCGCAGGACGCGGCGGACCGTCCGCTCGGCGCGGCCCAGGTGCTGGTCGGGCACGCGCTGGACGGCGGCGGCCACGACAACGTAACAGTGGCCGTGCTCCCGTTCGACGTACCGCAGCAAGGGGCAGGATCGGCCTGAACAAGGCCTGTGTCATACCTGGTTGTTCGTCTGGTGCCTGCCGGGTGTCCGTCTGTTCTGTCTGTTACGTGGAGCCAAGGAGCCCCATCGGATGGCGAACTTCTCGAAGTCGAATGTGCCTCAGTTCTCCGTCGAGGTGTACCAGAACGAGTTCCTGCCGGAGGGCGGCCGCGAGGTGAACGCGATCGTCACGGTCACCTCCACCGGCGGCGGCACCAGTGGCGGGCTGCCGCTCACGGCTGCGTCCGCCACCCCCTCGGGCATACCCGGGCAGCGCACCGGTGCCGCCGTGGCGCTGATGGTGGACTGCTCCGGCTCCATGGACTATCCGCCGACGAAGATGCGCAACGCGCGCGACGCCACGGCCGCGGCCATCGACACCCTGCGCGACGGCACGGCCTTCACGGTGATCGCGGGCACACACGTCGCCCACGAGGTCTACCCGGGCGGCGGCGGTCTCGCGGTCGCCGATCCGGCGACCCGCGCCCAGGCCAAGCAGGCGCTGCGCCGGCTCAGCTCCGGCGGCGGCACGGCGATCGGCACCTGGCTGCGTCTCGCCGACCGGCTGCTGCACGCCGAGGACGTCCCGATACGTCACGGCATCCTGCTCACCGACGGCCGCAACGAGCACGAGTCGCCGGAGGATCTGCGCGCCGCCCTGGACGCCTGCGCGGGCCGCTTCACCTGTGACGCCCGCGGCGTCGGCACGGACTGGGAGGTCAAGGAGGTCACCGGGATCGCGTCGGCGCTCCTCGGCAGCGCGGACATCGTCGCCGATCCGTCCGGTCTCGCCGCGGACTTCACACGGATGATGGAGACCGCGATGGGCAAGGAGGTCGCGGATGTGTCGCTGCGGCTGTGGACGCCCGTCGGCGCGGAGCTCGTGTTCGTGAAGCAGGTGGCGCCGACGGTCGAGGAGTTGACGGACCGCAGGACGGAGGCCGGCCCGCGGGCCGGTGACTACCCCACCGGTTCCTGGGGCGACGAGTCCCGCGACTACCACGTGTGCGTGCGGGTACCCGAGGCGGGCATCGGACAGGAGATGCTCGCCGCGCGGGTCTCGCTGATCGTCCCCGACCCGGCGGGCGACACCCCGCGGGCGCTCTCCCAGGGTCTGGTCCGTGCGGTGTGGACGGACGACATGGCGGCCTCGACCTCGATCAACCCGCAGGTCGCGCACTACACGGGCCAGGCCGAGCTGGCCCGCGTCATCCAGCAGGGCCTGGACGCCCGCAAGTCGGGGGACGTCGACGGAGCGACGGCGAAACTGGGCCGCGCGGTGCAGTTGGCGGCGGACTCGGGAAACGAGGACACTGCGAAACTGCTTGCGAAGGTGGTGGACGTCGTCGATGTGGCGACGGGTACTGTGCGCCTGAAGGCGAAGGTCGAGGAGGCGGACGAGATGACCCTCGAAACGCGCTCGACGAAAACGGTTCGCGTCAAGAAGTGAACGTGTCGGGCCGGTCCGCGGCCCGGACGGAGGAGAGGGGGAAGCACCGACATGCCGACCTGCCCGAACGGACACCAGTCGGGTTCCGACGACTGGTGCGAGGTCTGCGGCCATCGCATGGCCGGGGCGGGGGCTCCGGCGGGCGCGGTGCCGCCGCCTCCTCCGCCGCCGCCCGCGCCCGGTTACGGCTACCCCGGACCCGGCGGCCCCGACGCCACGGCCCACGCGGAGCTGTGCCCGCAGTGCCGTACGCCGCGCGAGGCGATGGCGCCGTTCTGCGAGGAGTGCCGCTGGAACTTCCTCACCAACACGGCGACTTCGTACACGCCTCTGGCACCGCCCCACCGCCAGCCCGGTCCCGGCGGCCCGGGAGGTCCCGGTGGACCCGGTGGTCCGGGAGGTCCCGGTGGTCCGGTCCCGGGGCTGAACCTTCCCCCCGGCTTCCAGGCCCAGCAGCAGCAGCCGCGCCCGCCGGACCCGTTCGAGTACCAGGGCTCGCGGCCCTCGCAGATGAACCGCCCCGCCGAGCCGCTCACCGGCGATCCTTCGGCGCCGCAGGCCCCGCAGCAGGGGCCGCCGCCGTCCTTCCCGCAGTCCGGTCCGCCCGCGCCCCCGCAGATGTTCCAGCAGCCCGGCTTCCCGCAGGCCGTCCCGGCCCCGCCGCCCCCGCCCACACCTCAGCACCAGCAGCCCCCGCAGCGCCCGCAGCCGGGCACCGGCGGGGACGACTGGGTGATCTCGCCGCCCTCACACGGCCGTCCTCAGCAGCCGCAGCACCCGCAGCACCAGTCCGTGCAGCAGCCGGGCCCGCCTCCTCCGCCGCAGTATGGGGCCCCCGCGAACTGGACGGCGTTCATCGGGCCCGATCGCGTGTACTTCATGGCGATGATGCAGCGCAGCGGTCCCGAGGCCGCCGGGCTCAACCTCCCCGCGTACTCACCGGAGCAGCAGCATCCGCTCTCCGGCAACCAGGTCACGATCGGCCGCCGCCGGCATTCCACCGGCGAGTCGCCCGACATCGACCTGTCGGTGCCGCCGGAGGACCCGGGCGTCTCGCACCAGCACGCGGTCCTGGTCCACCAGCCGGACGGCACCTGGGCGGTGGTCGACCAGAACTCGACCAACGGCACGACGGTGAACGGCGCCGAGGAGCCGATCCAGCCCTATGTGCCCGTTCCGCTCCAGGACGGCGACCGGGTGCACGTCGGCGCCTGGACGACGATCACCATGCGTCGCGGGTAGCGCCCAGGGGCCAGGCGTACGGTCCCTCGGGATCGTCGAGCCAGGCCCATTGGCGTCCACCGCTGACCGTGACGCCGAAGCGCTCCCGCTCCGGGCGCTGCTCACGCTGCCAGAGCGAGAGCGCTTCGTGCGGGTCCAGGCTGCCCGCGGTCAGGGCCAGCAGGAAGTCGAACAGGTCGCTGTCGGGGGCCCGCCGGGTCGGCCCGGCGGGCCGCGGGACCGGTGAGTGCGCCGGCGCACCGCCGCGAATCGGGACGAAGTATGCGGGAGTGTGCAGGAATCGCCCTTCCGCGTGCTCCGCGTCCCGCACGTGCAGCACGAGCAGTCCGGTGGCGAGCGGGGCGAGGATCCTGGCGCCCGGCCCGCACTGCCCCAGCCAGACCTCCGGCACGGACGCCGGAGTGCAGGTCGCGATGATCCGGTCGAAGGGAGCGCGCTCCGGGCAGCCGCGTGCGCCGTCACCGGTGATCACGGCGGGGTGGCGGCCGGCCGCCGCGAGATGGGCGCGGGCGGACTCGGTGATCTCCGGGTCGAGTTCGACGCTCGTCACGAGTGCGTCGCCGAGGCGGTGCGCGAGCAGGGCGGCGTTGTAGCCGGTCCCGGCGCCGATCTCCAGGACGCGGTGCCCGTTCCGCACCTCCAGCGCGTCCAGCATCCGGGCCATCAGCGACGGCTGGCTGCTGGAGGAGAGCAGCTGCCCGTCGCGTACGCGGGTGGCGAGCGGCCCGTCGGCGTACGCACCCCTCAGCCAGCGCCCGCGCCGCTCGGGGTCGCGGTCCCCGCACCAGAGCCGCTCGTAGCCGACGAAGGTGGAGACGTAGTAGTACGGCACGAACAGATGCCGAGGCACCTCCTCGAACGCCGCCCGCCAGGCCGGATCCTCCAGCGCGCCGGTCGCGGCGATGCGCCGCACCAGCGCCCGCCGCACCTCTGCGGCAGGGCCCGCGAAGGGGTCCCGCAGTGTTCGCGCATCCCGGTCTGCACCCATACCTCCACTTTCCTGCGGACCAGGGGCGTGAGCGAGCACTTTGCCAGGAGTCCTAGGGCCCGAGTCCTCCGCCGCCCGGTCTGAGACCATGGCAGGGTGAACGAGATTCCGAGGGGCACACTTCAGGAGCAGACCTTCTACGAACAGGTCGGCGGCGAGGAGACCTTCCGGCGCCTGGTCCGGCGCTTCTACGAGGGCGTCGCCGAGGACCCGGTCCTGCGCCCGATGTACCCCGAGGAGGATCTGGGCCCTGCCGAGGAGCGCCTCGTGCTCTTCCTGATGCAGTACTGGGGCGGCCCGCGCACCTACAGCGACCGCCGCGGACATCCGCGCCTGCGGATGCGCCACGCACCGTTCACCGTCGACAGGGCCGCGCACGACGCATGGCTGAAGCACATGCGGACGGCCGTCGACGAGCTGGGGCTGTCGGAGGAGCACGAGCGGCAGCTCTGGAACTACCTCACCTATGCGGCCGCGTCGATGGTGAACACCGCGGGCTGACCACCCGCCTGCCCCCCCCACCCGCTGAGCACCGGCCGCTGAGCACCGGCCGACGGATCCGGGGCGCAGTGAACCCGGTCCATGCGCCGGTCACGATCACATCAAGCTCACCCGCCGGGGCCCACAGGCGGTTTCCCGATCCAGGTGCCCTCTGAAAGCATCCGGTGAACGTCGGGTGGGGGCATGTGGGGGCACAGGTGACGGGGTTCGTCCTTCTGCGCGTCGGAGCGCACCGGCTGCTGCTCGCCGCCGCCCTGCTCGCGGTGGTGCTGACCACGTCCGTGCTCGCCGCCCTCGCCGCGTTCTCCGGCTCGGTCGGGGACGAGGCACTCCGGCACACCCTGGGCGGCCGGGCCGCCTCCCCCGCCTCGCTCGTCGTCACCGCCGACGTCCCGCGTGAGCGGCGCGACGCGGCCCAGGAGGCCGTGGTCCGCGGGGCGCGGGAGACCTTCGACGGGCTGCCGGTGACCGTACGGAAACTGGAGCGCTCCGGATCGTACGCACTCCCCCGCGCCCTCCAGGTCCGCGAGGCCCGGGAGGCCCGGGAGGCCCCGGAGACCGGCGGCGGCGAACCGGACCTCACCCACCTCGCCGCCCTGGACACCTCCCGGATCAGGCTCGTGGCGGGCACCCTGCCCGGGCCGGCCCCGGCCGCGCGCACCGCTCCCGTACCCGTCGCACTGCCCGAGGCCGCCGCCGAGCGGCTGAAGCTCGGCCCCGGGGCGCGGATCCCGCTCGCCGACCGGCTGGGCGGGGCACCGCTGACGGTCCTGGTCACCGGCGTCTACCGGGCGGCCGACACCGGCGACGCGTACTGGCAGCTGGACGCGCTCGGCGGGCGCGGGGTCCGCACCGTCGTCTTCACCACCTACGGCCCGCTGCTCGCCGACCCGTCCGTCCTCGCCTCCGGGCGCGCCACCTCGGACACCACCTCCTGGGTGGCCGCCGCCGACTACCGCGGTGTCACCACGGACCGGATCGGCGCACTGCGCGATGCCGCCGCCCGCGGCCCCGAGGCGCTCCGCAAGGACCCGGCGTTCGGGGGCGGTGCGACCGTGACGACCGGGCTGCCGGCCGTGCTCGACCGCTTCGGCCGGGCGCTGCTGGTGTCCCGCTCGACCCTGGCGATCGTCGCCGTCCAGCTGGTGCTGCTCGCCGGGTACGCGCTGCTGCTGGTGGCCCGGCTGCTCAGCACGGAGCGCAACGGCGAGACGACGCTGCTGCGGGCGCGGGGCGCGTCGCACCGCCGGATCGCGGGCCTCGCCGCGCTGGAGGCGCTGCTGCTGGCCCTCCCGGCCGCCGTGTGCGCACCGCTGCTGTCGGGCCCGCTGACCGGGCTGCTCGCCCGGCAGTCCTCGCTCGACGCGATCGGGCCCCGGCTCGGGGCCGCCCCGGCCGCCACTGTCTGGCTGGTCGCGGCCGCGGTCGCGGTGTGCTGCGCCGCGGCCGTCGTGGCGCCCGCGCTGGCCACGTCGGACGGGGCGGTCGTACGGCTGCGGCGGGGCAGGTCCGCCGCGCTGCCCGCGCCCGTCCGCGCCGGGGCGGACGTCGGTCTGCTGGTGATCGCGGCGGTGGCGTACTGGCAACTGGACCGGCAGACCGGCGCGTTGGCCGCCGGTGGCGGCGGCGGTGCGCTCAGCGGTGACCGCGAGGGCGACCTGGGCATCGATCCGCTGCTCGTCGCGGCGCCCGCGCTGGCGCTGCTCGCCGGTACGGTGCTGACGCTGCGTCTGCTGCCGCCCGTGGCGCGGCTCGCGGAGCGGCGGGCCGCGAGCGGCCGGGGTCTGCCTGCGGCTCTGGCGGGCTGGCAGTTCAGCCGCCGCCCCCTGCGCGGTGCGGGTCCGGTGCTGCTGCTGGTCCTCGCGGTGGCGATGGGGATGCTGGCGATCGGGCAGAGCGTTTCGTGGGACCGCTCGCAGAGCGATCAGGCGGACTTCAGGACCGGTGCTTCGGTGCGGGTGATCGACGCCAGGCCCGCGGGTCCCGGCCGGGCCGGCATGTACGCCGCGCTGCCGGGGGTGCGGGAGGCCGCCCCGGCGCACCGCACCACGACGACCCTCTCGGGCGGACGCAGGGCGACGGTGCTCGCGCTCGACACGGCCCACGCCGACGAGCGTCTGCTGCTGCGCGGCGATCTCGCGGACGAGCCCGTCGAGGGCCTGCTGCGGGCTGTCGCCCCTCCGAGGGCCCCGGGCGACGGCGGTGCGACCGCCGTCGCACTGCCGGACGGCTCCCGGCGGCTGGCGCTCGATCTGCGGATCACCGATGAGAGGGCTGCCTCCGGCCGGTCCGGCTCCGGGATCGCACCGCTCGTCACCGTCGTCGTCGAGGACCGCTACGGGATTCCGTACCGGCTGAACGCCGGGAAGGTTCCCGTCGACGGCCGGACCCACCGGGTCACGCTCGATCTGGACATGTCCGCACCGGGCGCCCGCGACGCACCCGCCGGGCCGCTCGGGCTGACCGGGCTGCTGCTCGACGGCGCCGCCCCCGCCGGAGCGTCCGAGCAGCACCGGCTGAGCGTCGAACGGCTGCTCACCGCGGGCGCCGACGGGATCGTCCGCCCGGTCCCCGCGGCGGCGGAGCAGGTGCGCTGGCGGGGCAGCAAGACCGGGACGGAGGACGGGGAGGAGCGCGACCCGGTGGGTCTGAGCCCGGTCGCCTCGCGGACGGTACCGCTGACGGTCTCGTACGGGACGGGGTTCGCGGCGCCCGCGGCGCCGGACAACCGGGCCCTCGTGCGTACGGAGTTCAGCGTCCGCCTGACCGTTGCCCGCCCCACGTCCCCGGCGCGGATCACGGCCGTCGCCACGGACGGCTTCCTGCGGGCGGCCGGGGCGAAGCCGGGCGACAGCATCGATCTGGCGCTGGCCGGTGAGCAGTTGCGGGTGGTGCTGGTGAAGGCGGTGCGGGAGCTTCCGACGACCGGTCCCGGCGCCGCGGACGCGGCCGGGGGCGCGCTCTCGGGCGCGGGCACGGGCGCGGGCACGGGGGGTGCGGACGGGGGCGCCCTCCTGCTCGATCTGCGGGCCGTCAACGCGGTGTTCGCCCATCGCGGAAGCTCCCCTCCGGCCCCGACCGAATGGTGGCTGAGCACGGCCCCCGGGAAGGCCGCGGAGGTCGCGGTCGCGCTGCGGACGGGCTCCGACACCGAGCCGGGCCAGGTCCTCGTCCGCGACGAGGCCGGCGCCGAGCTGCTCGGCGACCCGCTCGGCGCCGGCCCCCGCTCGGCACTGATGGCGGTCGCTGTCGCGGCGGCGGCGCTCGCCGCGGTCGGCTTCGCGGTGAGCGCGGCGGGCTCCCTGCGCGAACGCTCCGCCGAATTCGCCGTGCTGCGCGCCCTGGGCGCCCCCCGCAAGGGCCTCGCACGGCTGGTCGCCGCGGAGCAGAGCCTCCTCGTCGGCATCGGCCTGCTGGTGGGCCTGGCCCTCGGCGCCGTCCTCACCCGCGCCGTCGTCCCGCTGATCGTGCTGACCGGCCAGGCCGCCCAGCCCGTGCCCCAGGTCCTGGTCGAACTCCCGCTCTCCCGTGTCGCCCTGCTCCTCGCAGGCGTCGCCGCGCTGCCGCTGCTGATCGCCGCGACGATCGCCGTCCGCCGCGCCGATCCCGCGGTATCGCTCCGTCACCAGGGGGACAACTGAGATGAGTCCAGGACGTCTGCGTGAGCGCGAGCGTGAGCGCGCGGTCGCACCGTGGATACGGACCCGGCTGCGCACCGCGCCATGGGCGGCCGTCGCGTTCGGGGCGCTCGTGCTGGTCACGGCGTTCCTGGCGGCCGCGCTGCCGAGGGCGGTCGACGCGTACGAGACCAGGGGGCTGCGGCAGGACATCGCCGGCGCCCCTCCCGGCAGAACGGTGCTGGAACTGACCGCCCCGCAGCCGGGTTTCGGAATGTCGCAGTCCGAACGGGAGGAGGCCGTACGTCCGGCGGTGCTGACGGCCGTCCATCACCAGGTGCTGGCCACGCTCCCGGAGCCCGTGCGCGCGGATGCGCGCCAGTCGTCGTACGGGGTGCGCACCGTCGAGACGGTCACCGGGACGGACCCCTGGCTGCCGCGCCCCGACGCGGTGCCGCCCGAGTTCACCCTGGCCGCGCAGGCGGATCTGGCCGCCCATGCCACCGTACGGAAGGGACGGCTGCCCGCCGCCCGCTCCGAGGTCACGGCGGCCACGAAGGAACTGGAGGGCGCCGCGACCGTCGCGACCGCCCGGTCCCTGCGCCTCGACGTCGGTTCCGTCGTCCACTTCGGCGGCAAGGCCGGGGGTACACCGCTGGCCGTGCGGATCACCGGGATCGTCGAACCCGGGCAGCCGGAGGCCGGTTACTGGTCCGCGGAGCCCGTGCTCCGCACGCCGGGCCTGGCCGCCCTGCCCACCACGCCGCCGATGCAGTACTGGAGAGCGGCGCTTCTGCTGCCGCCCGAGGCCGCGCCCGCGCTGCTCGGCACCCTCACCGAGCCGCAGCTCTACTGGCGGCTCGCCCCCGACCCCGGCTCGCTCACCGTGCGGGACGTACCGGCGCTCACCGAGCGGATCGCGTCCCTGGAGAACGGTCCCGAGCTGCTGAGGCTGCGCGAGTTCGCCGGGGAGACCACCGCGCTGACCACGGGTCTGGAGACGGTCCTCGCCTCGTACACGTCCATGCGGGAGGCGATCGCGCCCGTCGTCGCGGTCGCGGCGATCGGCATCGGCGCGGTCGCCGCCGTCGTCCTCGCCATGACGGGTGGGCTCGTCACCGGGCGCCGGTCCGCCGAACTCGCCCTGCTGCGCTCGCGCGGCGGCTCACTGAAGGGCATCGGCGGGCGGCTGCTCGGCGAGTCCGCCGTGATCGCGCTCCCGGCGGCCGCCGCCGGTGTGCTGCTCGCCGTGGCCGCGGTGGCGGAGGCCCGGCTGCTGCCCGCGGTGCTCGGCGGGGCCGCCGTCGCCGTGCTCGCCTGCGCCGTGCTCCCGCTGTGGGCGATCGTCAGGCACCGGCGCCCGAGGGCGCAGGGCGGCCGTGACGACCTCGCCGACGCCAGGCCCGGCAGACGGCGTACGGTCGCCGAACTGACCCTGCTGGTCCTGTCCGTCGGAGCGGTCGTGGCGCTGCGCCGCCGCGGCACGTCCGGCGCCGGCAGCGGGGACTACCTGGTCAGTGCCGCCCCGGTGCTGGTCGGGCTGATCGCCGCGCTCGTGCTCGTACGGCTGTATCCGCTGCCGCTGCGCTGGGCGGCGCGCCCGGCCCGGCGGCTGCGCGGTGCCGTCGGCTTCCTGTCGCTCGCCCGCGCGGGGCGCTCGTCGGCGACGGGTGCGCTGCCGCTGCTGGCACTGCTGATCGCGCTGACGACGGCGGCGTTCGGCGGTTCCGTACTCGCCGGGGTCTCGGACGCCCGCGACCGGGCGGCGCTGCTGGCGACGGGCGCGGACGCGCGGATCTCCGCCCCCGGCGACCTGGCGGCCCTGCCGGAGGGGATGGACCGGGCGGTGCGCGGGACCGCGGGGGTGGCGGATGTGACCGCGGTGCGGATCGAGCGCAACACGGACCTGGCGTCGGGCGGGTCGGTGACCCTGGTCGGGGTCGAGCCGGAGTCGTACGCCCGCCTGGCGGGAGAGCTGGCGCTCGGGGCGTTCCCCGCCGATGCGCTGAAGGCGCCGGAGGGCGCTGGCGGGGTGCTGAACGCCGTCGCCTCGCCCGGGGTCGCCGAGCGGCTGGGCACGGCACCGCGGCGGATCAGGACGCTCGCCGGGGACATCACCGTACGGATCGCGGCGGTGCGGCCCCGCACCCCGGCCGTGCCCGACGCCGGCTTCCTGCTCGTGGACCGGGGCGGGCTTCCGGAGCGCGCGGCACCCACGACGCTGCTGGCCGCCGGCGCCGCGCTCGACGCACAGGCGCTGCGGGCCGCCGTACGCGACGCCGGCGAGGAGTTCTCCGTACGGCTGCGCAGCGAGGAGCGGTCCGCGTTCCGGGACTCGCCCCTCCAGTCGGGCGCCGAGCGGATCTACTCCGCCGCCATCGCGGCCGGCGCGGGCTACGCCGTACTCGCGCTGCTGCTCTCCCTGCTGCAGAGCGGACCCGAACGGACCATGCTGCTGGCCCGGCTGCGCACCATGGGTCTCACCACCCGCCAGAGCCGCCGTCTCCTCGGCCTGGAGGCGCTGCCCCAGGCGCTGCTCGCCGCCACGGGAGGTGTGCTCGTCGGCTGGGCCACGATCCGCCTCCTCGCCCCCGGCGTCGACCTGGCCCGGCTGGCGCTCGACGCCGCCCCGGGGATCGGTCCGGTGGACGGCGCGGAGGGCGCCTCGCTGCGTGCCGACGTGTGGTCGCTGACGGTGCCCGCGCTGGGCGTGGTGGCGCTCGCGGGGGCGGTGGCCGCGGGCCAGGCATGGTGGGCGGGGCGACGCGGATCGATCACCGAACTCAGGGCAGGAGACATGCGATGACGGAGACGACGACCACTCTGGCGGAGCTGGAGCGGCGGGCAGCGGCCCGCCGCGACCGGCCCTCGTACGGGCACGACGCCCTGATCGCCTGCGACCGGCTCGTACGGATCTTCGCCACCGACGGTGTGGAGGTGCAGGCGCTCCAGGGCCTCGATCTGCTCGTCCAGGAGGGCGAGTTGATGGCCCTGGTCGGCGCGTCCGGCAGCGGCAAGTCCACCCTGATGAACATCCTCGCCGGCCTGGACGTCCCCACCGCGGGTGCCGCGCGCGTCGCGGGCTGCGATCTGCTGGGGATGGACGCCGAGGTGCGGCTGCGCTACCGCCGTGAGGTCGTCGGCTTCGTCTGGCAGCAGACGGCGCGCAATCTGCTTCCCTATCTGACGGCGGCCCAGAACGTGGCGCTGCCGATGCAGTTGCGCGGCCGCGGTGGCAGCAGCCGTGGTCGCGGCCACGGTCTCGGTCTCGGTCTCGGCCGTACGAAGGACAAGGCGCGCCGCGCGGAGGAGCTGCTGGCGCTGCTCGGGGTCGCCGACTGCCGTGACCGGCGTCCCCAGCAGATGTCCGGCGGCCAGCAGCAGCGCGTCGCGATCGCCGTCGCCCTCGCCAACTCCCCCTCGGTCCTCCTCGCCGACGAACCGACCGGCGAACTCGACTCGGCCACCGGCGAACAGGTCTTCGCCGCGTTCCGCCGCGCCAACAAGGAACTCGGCACCACCATCGTGATCGTCACCCATGACCAGTCCGTCGCCGGCGAGGTCCGCCGCACCGTCGCCATCCGGGACGGCCGCACCTCCTCCGAGGTCCTGCGCCGCACCGAGATCGATGCGGAGGGCCAGGAATCGGTGGTGGCCCGCGAATACGCGACCTTGGACCGCGCCGGCCGCCTTCAGCTGCCCGCCGACTACACGGCGGCCCTCGGCATGGAGCACCGCGTCATGCTGGAGCTCGAACCGGACCACATCGGCATCTGGCCGGACGCTGCGGACCGCTAGTCGCGACGGTCCGCTCCCGCCCGCCCGGCGTCTTCAGCAACGCCGGCGATCCGGGCGCGGGATCGGGGCAGGAGCGTCGGCGGCCGGGGCCTCAAGGGCGGAGCCCCGGTTCGGGAAGGGCCGGGTGGTGAAAGGCCCCGCCCCAGGCGGCCGCGCTCAGGCGGCCTCGCCCAGTCGGCCGCGCTCGGGCGGCCTCGCCCCGCTCAGGCCGGGCTGACCGTCAGCCCGCCCAGCCCACGCGTCCGCACCGCGATCGAGCCGAAGGGCGTCCGCAGCCGCAGCCAGCTGCCCGCGGCGAGCAGCGCAGCCCCCCGCACCCCCTCGGGCAACGGCCGCAGAAAGCCGAGCGACTGCGCGGCGTGCAGCGCCCGCAACGGCAGTTCCGTCTCCGCCACACTGCGCGACCAGATCTCGCGACCGATCCGATCACGCTCGGTCCGCGTCCGCCGCTCCTGCGGCAACGCCTCGTCACGAGCGCGGAACTCGGCGACCGCCGCCGCCACCGCCCCCCGCATCTCGGGCACGCCGGGCAGCCCCGGCAGCTCCCGCCAGCCGCCGCGCGGCGGCAGGACACCGGTCCACGGCGGACCGGTCACGGCGGCCGGAACGGCGAGTTCGGCGCCCGCGACGGACTCCAGCAGCTCACCGGCGGAGACGGTGACATCCAGCTCCAGGCCCTCGGCGGGCTCGGCGAGCCGGGCCGTCCTGATCGCCAGGACCTCGAACGACGGGGGCCGGCCGAACACGGCGAGCGCCCCGCCGCCGGCCTGGAGCCGGACCGCGGCGGCGCGGTCGTAGTGGATCAGCCGGCCGAGGAAGGCGGCGAGGTCCGCCGCCTCCCTCGCGTCGGCGAGCCGCAGGGTCTGCACGGGCGCCGTCATGCCGCGACCGGGTCCTCCACGCCTTCGTCCAGGTACTCCAGGAGGAAGGACTTCTCCTCGGCGCTGATCCGGCGCGGACGCGCCGCCGACAGGTCGTAGGGCACGACGATCGTCGAGGCCCGGACGTAGACCTGCTCCGAGCCGTCGGCGTCCGTGTCCTTGATCTCGTACGCGATCGTCAGCGACGCCGCGCCGATCTTGGTGACCCAGGACTCGACGGTCACCGGCGCGTGCCGGTGGACCAGCGGCCGTACGTAGTCGATCTCGTGCCGGGCCACGACGGACCCGCCGGAGAACGACGGGGAACCGTCCCCCGGCGCCAGCCGGAACATGAAGTCGATGCGGGCCTCCTCCAGATAGCGGAGGAAGACCACGTTGTTGACGTGCCCGAAGGCGTCCATGTCCGACCAGCGCAGGGGGCACTGGTAGTGATGCCGAGCCATGACCGTGATCAGCCCCGGGTCAGCTTCTTGTAGGTGGCGCGGTGCGGACGGGCCGCGTCCGGGCCGAGGCGCTCGATCTTGTTCTTCTCGTAGGACTCGAAGTTGCCCTCGAACCAGAACCACTTCGATTCGCCCTCGTAGGCGAGGATGTGCGTCGCGACCCGGTCCAGGAACCAGCGGTCGTGGGAGACGACCACGGCGCAGCCCGGGAAGTCGAGCAGCGCGTTCTCCAGCGAGGAGAGGGTCTCGACGTCGAGGTCGTTGGTCGGCTCGTCGAGCAGCAGCAGGTTGCCGCCCTGCTTGAGGGTGAGCGCGAGGTTGAGGCGGTTGCGCTCACCGCCGGAGAGGACCCCGGCGGGCTTCTGCTGGTCCGGTCCCTTGAAACCGAACGCGGACACGTACGCGCGCGACGGCATCTCGACCTGGCCGACGTTGATGTAGTCCAGTTCGTCGGAGACGACGGCCCACAGCGTCTTCTTCGGGTCGATGTTCTCGCGGCTCTGGTCGACGTAGGAGATCTTGACGGTCTCGCCGACCTTGATCTTGCCGGAGTCGGGCTGCTCCAGGCCCTGGAGCATCTTGAACAGCGTGGTCTTGCCGGCGCCGTTCGGGCCGATCACGCCGACGATGCCGTTGCGGGGCAGGGTGAAGGAGAGGTCGTCGATGAGGACCTTGTCGCCGAACGCCTTGTTGAGGTTCTCGACCTCGACGACGACGCTGCCCAGGCGGGGGCCCGGCGGGATCTGGATCTCCTCGAAGTCCAGCTTCCGGGTCTTCTCGGCCTCGGCGGCCATCTCCTCGTAACGGGCCAGACGGGCCTTGGACTTGGCCTGCCGTCCCTTGGCGTTGGAGCGGACCCACTCCAGCTCTTCCTTGAGCCGCTTCTGGCGCTTGGCGTCCTTCTGGCCCTCGACCTTCAGACGCGAGGCCTTGTTCTCCAGGTACGTGGAGTAGTTGCCCTCGTACGGGTGGGCGCGGCCGCGGTCGAGCTCCAGGATCCACTGGGCCACGTTGTCCAGGAAGTACCGGTCGTGGGTGATCGCGACGACGGTGCCGGCGTACTTGGCGAGGTGCTGCTCCAGCCACTGCACGGACTCGGCGTCCAGGTGGTTGGTGGGCTCGTCGAGGAGCAGCAGGTCGGGGGCCTCCAGCAGCAGCTTGCAGAGCGCGACGCGGCGCTTCTCACCACCGGACAGGTTGGTCACGGCCCAGTCGCCGGGCGGGCAGCCCAGGGCGTCCATGGCCTGCTCCAGCTGTGCGTCGAGGTCCCAGGCGTTGGCGTGGTCCAGGTCCTCCTGGAGCTTGCCCATCTCCTCCATCAGCGCGTCGGAGTAGTCCGTCGCCATCTGCTCGGCGATCGCGTTGAACCTGTCGAGCTTGCCCTTGATCTCCGAGACGCCGTCCTGCACGTTCTCCAGGACCGTCTTGCTCTCGTCCAGCGGCGGCTCCTGCAGCAGGATGCCGACGCTGTACCCCGGCGACAGGAACGCGTCACCGTTCGACGGCTGCTCCAGACCGGCCATGATCTTCAGCACGGTCGACTTACCGGCACCGTTCGGGCCGACCACACCGATCTTCGCACCGGGCAGGAAGCTCAGCGTGACGTCGTCAAGGATCACCTTGTCGCCGTGCGCCTTGCGCGTCTTGCGCATGGTGTAGATGTACTCAGCCAAGAGAAACCGTCCGGCAATATGAGAGTGGGCAGATACACCCCATCTTGCCTGACCGCCACCCCAGGAACGAAACCCGTATCGCCGGGCGCCGCCGACCTGCCCCTTCCCGGGTCACCCGCGTAGTTGATCGGCCACCGGCCGTTGCCGTCGGCAGCAACGCGTCACCGCGCGGGGCCCACGGAAGGCCCCGCGGAGGGCGGGGGCGGCGGACGGTGGCCCGCGGCGGTGGAGGGCGGACGGCCCCGGTGGGTGAGGTGTCCGGGGCCGTCGGCGGCGAGGCGTGGTCGGGTGCCTACTGCTCGTGGGTCACTCCTCGGCGGAGGACCCCTCCGGCGTGGAGCCGGTGGGCGGGGTCTTCTTCTTGCTGACGAACAGGACGGCGGCGCCGCCGATCACGACGAGGGCGATGGCGATGCCCGCGATGACGGGGGTGGCGTTCGAGCTGCCGGTCGCGGCGAGGTTCTCGCCGCCCGAGGTGCCGCCCGCGGAAGCGGGGCTCGGCTGGGAGGACGGCTGCTCGGGGGCCGGGCCGCTGCTGCCGGTGGTCTTGCAGTCCAGTACGCCCTTGAAATTCTTGGAGAACCCGCCGGGGCCGGTGATCGTGAAGTCGTACGCCTGGTCCTCGGGGACAGGAACGGTGACCGTGCGGGACTCACCGGCGGCGACGGTGTGCTTGAAGCCCATCAGCTCGAAGCCGAACGGCTCGTCGCCCTTGTTCGTGGCCGTGAGGTCGATGCCGCCCTTGGCGCAGTTCTTCTCCGCGGACAGCGCCGGGATGGGGCCCGCCTTGGCCCAGGTCGCCGAAGCGGTCGCGGAGACGGTGGACTGGCTGGATCCGGCGAGGATCTGGGTCTGGCTCCTGGTCACCCCGGCGAACGCCCGGCCGACCGGCACCGACGTGGTCGCCTGGACGGTCAGCGAGGCGGAGCCGTCAGGAGTGCCCGAGGGTATGTCGAAGTAGAGCCGGCTGCCGTCGGCCGCGGTCGTGACGGGCTTGCCCGCCTCGTCGGTCACCGTGACGCCACTCGCGGTGGCGTCGGCGGGCGGGACCACCGTGACCTGGTCGGCGTCGGTGCGGACCGTGACCGGACCGAGGCGGCCGCCTGCCTTCCCGGAGACCGCGTTCGGCTCCAGGCTCAGCGAGGCCCGGGGCTCCTCGACGTCCTTCGCCTGGTCCTGCAGCCAGTCGGCGAGCTTCTCGGCGGCGGGGTCGAGCGCCTCGACCTCGGCGCCGTCCGAGTAGCGCCAGATGGCGACCTGGGTGCCCGCGGCGGCGGTCCGCTCGGTGAGCGGGCCGGTGCCCGCGCGGTCGGCGAGTCCCGTGAGGTCGTCGACCTGGGGGTAGGAGTGCTGCAGGATCCAGCGGATCCTGCCGGCGTTCTCGTTGGCGCCGAGAGAGGTCTGGTCCCAGGGGGTCTCCAGGTACTTGGCCTGCTCCTGGGTGGGGTTGTGGATGTCGATGCAGTACGTCTTGAGCGTGCCGCCGCCGTCGACGGTCATCTCGAAGAGTCCGGCGGGCAGTTCCTGGTCGCGGCCGCCGTCGTGGAGCACGGCGCGGTCGAAGATGGTCAGACCGTCGAGCGTGGCCGACGCACCGCCCGAGTGCTGGGGGGCCTCGTCGGCGAGGGCCGGTCCCGCGGTGACGATCGCGCCCGCGGCGAACAGCCCCGACACGAGAGCCGCCATGGCGAGACGGGCGGCTCCCCGCCCACGTACAGAGAACGCAGAAAACACAGAATTCCCCTCCGGGCGAGGCCCTTTCACATGGGATGTGGAGGGGGATCGCCTCGCCTGCAGCCTCAAGTGCCCCGTGGTACTGGGGAATTCTAGAGACGCGGCGCGACCCGATGCCCCGTCATACCTTGAGATAACCATTCCGAATCGGAATCGTTATCGCGAACTTGCATCCCCCGGTGAACTATCGACAAATCTCTACAATCGCAGGTCGGGGGTGGGGGGTGGGGGGTGGGGTGGGAGCCCGCACTCAGAAGGGCGGCGCCGGGGCGGCGTCCGGCACCGCACCGGCGGCGACCGGTGCCGGGCCGCCCGGTGCGGCACCGTCGGCCTGCTGCTCACCGGCGTTCGCCGCGCCCGGTGCACCGGACCGCCCTGGGGACCGGTCCGACGGATACGGATCCCCTTTCGCCGCCCGCCGGAACGCGGACGTACCGCGCGTCAAGTCGTGCCCGGCGGCCACCGCGTCGACCACGGCCGACGAACGGCGCACCCCGTCCCGCTCCTCCTCGCGCACCTTCAACCGGCCGTGGACGACGAGAGGTTCACCGACCGACACCGAGGCCGCCAGGTTCAGTCCGAGCGTCCGCGACGCCCACACCGTGTAGAAGCTCGTGGGCCCGTCCGCCCAGAGCTCCCGCAGCCGGTCCCAGCGCCGCGATGTCACGGCGAACCGGAATCGCGCGTATCCCCCGCTCTCGGATTCCCGGTACTCCACAGCCGTCGCCACATTGCCCACCAGCGTCACCGTCGTCTCGTTCATGACGGGTCCCCTCCCGTTCGTCCCTAACGCGCCGATGCCCGTCCATCCGGCCCCGCGCTGTCCGGTCCCGCGTCGTCCGGTCTCCATGCTGGACCGGCTGCCGGATCCCCGCAGGCGCCTGTGGACCGGCCGGCGAATGGGGAGAACCCCGCCACCCACACGAGTGGGGGCGGGGTTCTCCGAACCACGGCGGGCCAGGACCGGGCACCGGGCACCGGGCTCAGCGTCGGGACACCGTCACGTACTGCTCCCGCACCTCCCGGTACCGCAGCAGCTCAGCGGCGATCGGGTCGAGCACCTTCGCCCGCCCGCAGGCCGCCGCGGCCTCCTTGAGGCGCCGCTCCGCGTCCTGCCCGTACCGCCGCGCGGGCCCCTTCGCGGCCGCGGCACACGCCCACTCCACGAGCGGCCCGCCCACGATCCCCCCGAGCATCAGCAGCACCGGCGGTACCAGCATCGGCTCCAGGACGCCGATGATCTGGCCCAACAGCCACAGCCCGCCGTAGATCTGAAGCAGGGTCATCGCCGCCTGGGCCAGCACCGCGGCGGGCCACCACGTGGGCCGCGGCGGCCGAGGGCTCGGCGTGCCCAGCGTGACCGCGAGCTCGTCCAGCGCCTCGGGCAGCCCTTCCGCACCGCGCACCGCCGCCTCGCGCACGGCCTGCGCCCAGGGCACGGGCAGCCCGTGGGCGGCCTCGTCCGCGACCGTCCGCACCGCCTGCTCGACCCGCTGGCGTGCCGTGAGCTCCTCCTCCACCGGTTCCGGTGGCTGCGGCAGCCCGCCGCCGGGCGTGCGGACGCGCTCGTACCAGCGCCACAGCCGCAGCCAGGGCGTACCGCAGGCACGCCCGGCGTTTCTGCGCCACTGGCGTTCGGCCTCCTCGCCGACCGCCTTGGCACCGACCGCGCCCGCCAGCCGCGCCGTGAAGTCGTCTCGGGCCCGCTCGCCGAGGCCGGGGTGCCCGTCGGCCACGTACAGGGACCTCAGCCGCTTCGCGGCCGCGTCGACGTCGGCGGAGATGCGCCGGGCGGCGGCGGTGTGGTCCTGGACGAAGCGTCCGAGCAGGTCGCGCAGTTCGCCGACGCCCTCGCCGGTGAGCGCCGACAGCGCGAGGACGGTGGCGCCGGGTTCGCCGTGCTCTCCGAGGGCGATGCCGTCCTCGTCGAGGAGCCGGCGCAGATCGTCGAGGACCTGGTCGGCGGCGTCGCCGGGCAGCCTGTCGATCTGGTTGAGGACCACGAAGGTGACCTCGGCGTGCCCGGAGAGCGGTCGCAGATAGCGTTCGTGGAGGGCGGCGTCCGCGTACTTCTCCGGGTCGACGACCCAGACCACCGCGTCCACCAGCGCCAGCACCCGGTCCACCTGCTCACGGTGCACGGTCAGCGCCGAGTCGTGGTCGGGCAGGTCCACGAGGACGAGCCCCTGCAGTGCCTCGTCGCCCGATCCGCCCGCGAGCGGCCTGCGGCGCAGCCGGCTGGGGATGGCGAGCCGGTCCAGCAGTCCGGCGGCGCCGTCGGACCAGGAGAGGGAGATCGGCGCGGATGTGGTGGGCCTGCGCAGGCCGGTTTCCGAGATGGGCACTCCGGCCAGGGCGTTGAACAGCGTCGACTTGCCGCTGCCGGTGGCGCCCGCGATGGCGACGACGGTGTGCTGCGAGGACAGCCGCTGCCGCGCGGCCGCCTCGCCGAGGACCCGGTCCGCCTCGTCGAGTGCGCGGCCGTCGAGCCGGGTGCGGGAGAGGCCCACGAGCTCGCGGAGCGCGCCGAGGCGGGCCCTGAGCGGGGCGGCGTACGCGCCTCCGACGGGGCTGTGGGGCTCGTCGGCGAGGAGCGAGACGTCGTCGTCCGCAAAGGCGGAGGGGTCGTTGGCACGGCGGGCGATGAGGCCGTCGTCCCAGCGGACGTCACCAGGTCTGGCGGCCTCCTCGGGCATCTCATGCGGCTCATGCGACTCCGGCGCCTTTGCCGCCTTGGCCGCCGATTCCTGTGCCGCCGGCTTCCCGGCCGCCGACTCCTGTGCCGCCTCACCGGACTCACCGGCGGACACGTCGGCGAGCCGGTCGGCAGAGCCGTCGGCGGACCCCTCGGCGGGTCCGCCCTCGGCCTCCGGCCCCCGCCCGGCATCCGACGCGGCCTGCGCCCCGGCTCCGGCCCTGGCCATGGCCCTGGCCCCGGCTTCCGCCTCGGCCTCGCCCTCGCCTTCGCCTTCGGACGCCCCGTTCCCCGAGCGCCCCTCGGTCTCCCCGGTGACAGCGGTCACCAGCGCTCACCTCTCCTTCTGCAGTACGGACAGCGCGGCGATCAGCTCGGCCTGCGGCTCCGGAGTCACCTCAAGGGCATCGAGCGGGGCGAGCCGCCGGTCGCGCTCGTCGAGCAGTACGCGTTCGATGTACGTCTTCACGAGCTCGCTGCCCTTGTCGCGGAGCCCCAGCGCGCCGTGCGCACCCATGCGTTCGGCGAGCCGCTCCCCGGCCGCACGGGCGCGCCGGCCGCCGAGCAGGGACGAGGCGAGCAGCGCGGCGACGGTCTCGGCGTCGGGGGCGACGGAACGTTCCATGCCCCGTACCGCTTCCTCCGCGAGCTCCTCCAGCACCCGGCGCCAGCGGCGTACGGCCATCCCGATGCGCTCCGAGCACTCCCGGTCCGCCGGCGTGCGTCCGCCGCCGACCGCCCCCGCGGCCGGCTCGCGCCGCCACGCCTCCTGGACCCGCTCGTCGGCCGCGGCGACGGCGCACTGAAGGAGGGCGGTGAGGCTCTCGGCGAGCGCGTCGAGGAGCTCGCCGGCCGAGCTGTCGCGCGGGTAGCCGCGCCAGCGGGTGCGGGCGTCCCCGGCGAGCACCGCTCCGCGGGCGAGCTGTTTGCGCACCCGCTCGGCCTCCAGGGCGTACGCCTCCTCGACCGCGCCGGAGAGGCGCAGGGCGGCGGCGTACTGCGCGGCGACGGCGCCCGCGAGCTCCGGCATGCGGGCGTCGAGCGAGTCGATGACCCCGGCCGCGGTCCGTACGACGGTCTGCTGGCGTGCGGCGGGGTCCAGGGCGCGGTGCACCAGCCACTCCCGCAGCGCGACGACGGCGGAGTCCGGCAGCAGTCCGCTGCCGCGGCCCGCGGACTCGGGCAGCTCGGGGATGGTGAACCGCGGTACGTGGCCGAGCCCCGCTTTGGTCAGCAGCGCCGCGTACTGCCGGGACACCTCGTTGATCACCTGGTGCGGCACCCGGTCGAGCACGGTGACGAGCATCGCGTCGTACTCCTTCGCCGTGCGCAGCAGATGCCAGGGGACGGCGTCCGCGTACCGGGAGGCGGTGGTGACCATGATCCAGATGTCGGCGGCGCAGATCAGTTCGGCGGCGAGCATCCGGTTCTCGACGACGAGCGAGTCGACGTCGGGGGCGTCGAGCAGGGCGATCCCGGGGGGCAGGGTGGCGGAGGTCTCGATCCGCAGAGCGCCGTCGTCCGCCGACCCGCCACCGGTGCCGACGCCCGCACCGACGCCGACGCCTCCACCGACACCGGCACCGATGCCGGTGCCGGTGCCGGTGCCGGTGCCCGCTCCGGGACCGGCACCCGGGCCGGTACGCGTGAGCGCACCCCCGGCCGCGGTCTCCTCCTGCTGCGGGAGCCACACGCGCGTGAGGTACGGCAGTACGCGCATCCCCGCGAACCAGTGGTGGTCGTCCGGGTGGCACACGAGCACCGGCGTCCTCGTGGTGGGCCGCAGCACTCCCGCCTCGCTCACCCGGCGCCCCACGAGGGAGTTGACCAGTGTCGACTTCCCGGCTCCGGTGGACCCACCGACCACCACGAGCAGCGGCGCGTCGGGATCTTTGAGCCGGGGAACGAGATAGTCGTCCAGCTGCGCGAGCAGTTCGTCTCGCGTCCGCCGCGCACGCGGCGCGCCGGGAAGGGGCAGTGGAAGACGCACGGCAGCGACACGGTCGCGCAGGGCGGAGAGTGCGTCGATCAACTGAGGCCGTACTTCCATGGTCACCACATGCGAAGAATGCCCAATTTTAGAGTCTTTTTGAAGCGTATAAGCATCCCTGCGCGCCGATCAGACAGACGGAACAGACGGGACGAGTGGGGCGCAGGCATAACGAGTGCACAACACCCGGGCCCAGAGGCGAAAAAAGCGCTGCGAGAATCGCACCTGCCTGCGATTATCGGTTCGCTTCACCGAACCTCCACATCGTGCCACGCAGGTGAAGCATCCGGGTCAAGGTGATCGGAGCCCTATCCTTGTCCCGGCGTCCCGGCAAGGTCACGGACAACCCACCAGGGCTCCAGGCCGCCGAGGCCACACCCGGCCCCCGTAGCTCAGTGGATAGAGCAGGCGCCTTCTAAGCGCTTGGCCGCAGGTTCGAGTCCTGCCGGGGGCGCCAGTGGCTCCACGTCAGACTGGCGACGTTTTCGCAGGTCAGGTCGTGTCTGCCTGGCGGCTGTCTCCCAGGCCACTCACATGCACCCGAAAGCCCGCCGAGCAATGCCGAAGGACGGTGCGGGACCCCATCTGCGTGGAATCCCGCATCGCCCTCGACCGCATCCGACCTATCCCGCCTCGGGAACGTACCGGATGCCTTCGATCTGCTTCAGATAGTCGGCCAGCCGGCCGGCGATGCTCCTCGCATAGACAGCGAGGAGCACGGGCGCGCTGTTCCCCGCCCACTCGGCGACCTGGGCAGGAGGTATCCCCTTGTTGAGCCGCGCCGTGAGGCAGGTGTAACGGCAGTCGTACACACGCTTGCCCGCCTCCGGTTCTCGGTACCGGCGTGCGCGTCGGAGACCCCGCAGCCCCCGTGCGCGTACTCACCCGGGCAGCGCGCCTTGATCAGGCCGGCGAAGAACTCCTCGACGGCGGGCAGGCCCCTCGGCCCCGCGCTGACGTTCTCCGCTTCCGAGTGGTCCTCCCCGTTCACAGCGCGCAGGCCGGCACCTACGATCGCTGACACCCAGACGTCGAGCAGCAGTGCCCCGCCGGCGGCATAGAACCGTCGGCGGGGCACTGCTGTGGAGCGGGGCTTGCGGAAAGACCTCAAAGGCGTGGCTCAGAGGTGTGGCCAAGACCGCCAGGGAACGGGCGAACGCACCGGACGCGGCACGGGATCCCACCAATCGTTGAACAGACAGAGGCGTACCGACAACGAGGCAAGCGGCCGATGAGATCGCATGCCGGAGGGCACCGCGGAGGAGCGGAGCCGGAGGATACGCGCGAGAGCCGAGATCAGTCCACGAGCATGATCACGGATGCGGTGATGCCCACCACCGCGATGACGCCGCGCAGTGCGTCAGGCGACAGTCTGCGCCCGACGCGGGCACCCAGAGTGCCACCCAGAGTCGAGCCCAGGGCGATGACACCGGCGGCAGCCCAATCGACCTCCGTCACGGCGATGAACACCACGGCGGCGACGCCGTTGACGATCGTTGCGAGGACGTTCTTGGCAGCGTTGAGCCGCTGCAGGTCGTCACGGAGCCAGCTGCCGAACATGCCCATGAGCAGGACGCCTTGGGCGGCGCCGAAGTAGCCACCGTAAATGCCCGCACCCAGTACCCCGCACAGCATCGGCATGCCGCCGTCCTGGTCGCTGTCTTCTCCCTGGCGAGCTGTCAGCCATCGGTTCAAACGGGGCTGGAGCATCACGAGGCAACAGGCAAGCAGGATGAGTACCGGCACCACCGCGTCGAAGGCGGAGACCGGTAGCGCGAGGAGAAGCAGGGCGCCGACGAGCCCTCCGACCAACGAACAAGCCCCAAAACGGACGAGGCGCTTCGACTGGCCTTTGAGTTCATGACGGTAGCCATGAGCGGCACTCAGGACACCTGGTACCAGACCGATGTTGTTCGACACGTTGGCCAGGACCGGGGGGTACCCGAACGCAAGCAGGGTCGGAAAGGTGATCAAGGTACCTGAGCCGACCACCGCGTTGATCGCTCCGGCGGCAACGCTTGCACCACCGATGGCGATCATTGTGAGGGCGTCCATACGGTCACCTCTCTGTGTTCGCGGCAGACCTGGCGGATCCCTCGGACAGCCATATGTCCTCCGCACTCAGATCGTCGACGGTGTAGTTGCCCAACGCGCTGATCAGCAGGCGCATCTCGACACCAAGACAGTTCACGAGATTGACCAGTCCCTGCTCCGGATCCTCGTCGGCCGCAGCCAGTGCGGCCCGGCCGAGGCCCACGGCGGAGGCGCCCAGGGCGAGGCATTTGACCGCTCGGGCTCCTTCCCAGATCCGACCCGTCACGAGCAGGCAGTTGTCCTGAGCGTCCAGACGGTCGAGACAATCGGCCAGAGGAAGTCCGACGTGGTTGAGAAAGGACCGCGGCGCCCAGCCCGTACCGCTCTCTGCGCCGTCCACGGTCACCGCGTCCGCACCGGCCTGCCACGCGACCGATGCGGCGTGGTGGACGTCACGGGAGGGCGGCAGCTTCACCCACACGCGGCATCGCGGGTAGTTGTTGCGCATCAGCCGGATCTGGTTGCGCAGGATCTCCTCGGTAAACGTACCGGGACTGCTGCAGCGCAGTACGGAGTCGGTGTTCTGGTCGTAGACATCCAGGATGTCGTACTGCGCAGAGAGTTCGCTCGCTCGGTTCCTCGCGACGAGTGTCATGCCCCCGACGCCGGGCTTCGCGCCCTGCCCGACCTTCAGCTCGAAGGCCAGTCGGCCGCTCTCCAGTAGCGGCTGTGCAGCGGGGTCGCTGTAGACCAGGTTCCACACTTCAGCATCGGCATCTTCGGTGCTCTGCTGAACGACGACGCCACCCAGCCCATCCGGTACGGCGTCGGTGTAGGCCGTGATCCTGCTCAGCAGGGAGCCGTGCTGCTCACCCTCCATCCGCCCGTAGCCCGAGACGGGGACGATGTTCTCGCCGATGACCATGGGGATACCCAACTGGCCGGCTTGCTGGGAGACCGCTGTCCCCAGCTCGCCATTGGCCACTTGGGTGGAACCGAATGCCGATACGTAGACCGGCAGGGAGGAACGGAATCCGCCGACTTCCGCCGACAGATCCACGTCATCGGACAACGGTTCCCGACCGAGGGCGATCATCTTCTCCATGCGCCGTGGCACGAAGACCGGGGGAACGAGGCGAGCGCGGTCGATCGAATCCCTCGCTCTGGCCGAGCCGTCGACATACTCCCCGAACATCGTGGTGCCGTATCTGAGGCTGTTCGGAAACGCCTCGGCCGCACCGTACTTGGCCCGAGCTCGGACCTGTTGGTCCGGGAAACCCGGTGCCTTCAGATCGCTCACGGGCGAGCCAGCCCGGGGAGCTTCGGGTAGGCCGACGCCTGCCAGACGGCGTCCAGGCCGCCGAGGAACCGGGTGAATCGCTCGACGCCAAGGCCGAAGCCCGCGCTCGAAGGGATACCTTCGCGGGCCAAGGTCAGGTACCACTCGTACTTCGCAGGGTTCTCGCCCGTCTCCCGGATCCGCGCGACGAGGTTGCGGTAGTCCGACTCGCGCTCGCTGCCACTCATCATCTCGCCGAAGCCGCCAGGGAATATGAGGTCGAAGTTGCGCAGCACGCCCGGCTCTTCGGGGCACTCCTTGTCGTAGAAGCCACGGGAGCCCTTGGGGTAACCGGTGATGAAGAACGGTTGTTCAGCGGTCCGGGAGATGACCTCCTCACCCTGCCAGTCGATCTCCGCGTGCGCGTCCTGAGCATGACCACGCGCCTGCAGGTTCGCGACGGCCTGCGTGTGGGACGTCCGGCCGTAGGGCGCGCTGAGCACCTGCTTCAGCTGCTCCACGTCCCGTCCGAGCTCTTCCAACTCCGCCTGCGCCGTGGCCAGGACGTGCTCGACGCAGTGCTTCGTCAGCCTCTCGGCGACATCCATCGCCTCCTCGCGCGAACCGTTGGCGATTTCGACATCGAGCTGGTGAAACTCGGCGAGATGGCGGTGAGTGACCGCAGTCTCCAAGGGCTCCAGGCGCACGTTCGGTGCCACATGAAAAATCTTCTCGAAAGCGAGCAGGGACGCCTGCTTGTAGAGGATCCCGCTCGTCATGAGCTTGAAGCGGTGCCCGTAGTAGTCGATGTCGACCTGCTTGGCACCCCGTGCACCCGGATCAGTGACCGGCCCGATCGTAGGCGGCAGAAGCTCCGTGAATCCGTCGCTGCTGAGGAACTCACGTGCACCAGCGATGAACCTGTTTTGCACGATCAACGCAGCACGGGTTCGCTTCGAAGTCAGGTGGGCACGGGGAGTGGGGAGACTGACGCCGGAGGTCTCGGCAGACAAGCCCTTTTCCTTTCTGAGTTTCATGGGAAAGCGGCCGGTGTTCAGGACCTTCGGACGAGCGCGCCCGAAAAGGCCACAGGAGCGTTGACGTGAATAGATGATGCTGCACGAAACTTGCGCAGAGACTCATGCTACCCCGCTCGGTAACCGGGGATGGGGAGCCGGCATCTTCATCGATGGCCGGATGCACGGATTCAAGGATCAGACGTGCAGCCAGGAAGGCTAGCACAGTTCCCTGAGGTGCTGTCCCCCATGAAGTGAGGGGGCGGCATGGTTACTTGACAGTTTCGATGCCTCTTGCCGTCGAGCTGTGGATCATTTTGACTTGCTAATTCGACGCGTGGCATGATGACTGCTCTCGACAGCAAGATCGGACAGGCACGCGTAGTCGGCTTGATCCGGTAGGCAGTCACCTCTCTACACCTCTGGGACTTCCCCGAGGAACTCGCAACCGCGTACGCCACTGATCTGCGTTCAGGGATTCCTGCGCTCATTCGGCGACTCGGTCAATTCTGCTTGCCAAAATCTGGACAGTACGGCCTCGAGCCTTTCCAAGGGGACCACAGTGCCCATGCATACTTTGACCGGCCTTCAGCAAACTGACCTGAAATTCCATTGGTGTTCACCGCTGGACAGTGGCCAGCAGCGGGCTAGCGAGAAGTACCAGACCGGCCAACTCGACTTCGATGGCATCGTCGACTTCGCGCGAGAGGCGGACGAACTCGGCGTTGACTCCCTGCTCATGGGGATCAGCTATCACATGCCGGATCCGCTTCCCATGATCGGAGCGCTGGTCCGCGAGACCAAGCATGTGAAGTTCATCCTGGCGTACCGTCCCGGGCTGCTGTCACCCACTCTTTTCACGCAGGTGGTAAACACCGTCTCGTGGATGTCTGACGGCCGCATCGCACTGAATCTAGTGGCAGGCATCTCGCCCGCGGAACAGGCTTACTACGGCGACTTCCTCGCACACGACGACCGGTACACCCGGTCCGACGAGTTTCTCGGCATCCTGCACCGCTTCTGGCGGGGTGAGACCCCGCTGACCCACCAGGGGCAGCACTATCGCGTCGAGGATGCACAGCTCGGCCTGGGCTTCAAGGACGGCGGGCGGCCGACCGTGTACATCAGTGGCGCGTCCGACCGCGCGCAGCAGTCCGCGGTGCTGCACAGCGACTGCTGGCTGCGATACGGCGACACGCCCGAGGGAATCGCGAAGGCGGCGCGGCCGGTTCTGGAGCAGGGATGCCAGGTCGGTATCCGTATGCACGTCCTGGCGCGTCCGACGCGTGACGAGGCGTTGGTCGACCTCGCGGAGATGATGAGCAATCCGGATGAAGAGCACAAGGAGTGGGTGAACAAGTTCGTCGGCGCCTCCGACTCAGAGGCGGTGAAGACGTCGTTCCGCCTGGCCGAGCAGGCCAGTGGCGACTGGCTCTCGCCGATGCTCTACTCCGGTGCCGTTGCCTACCGTGGCGGCCCCGCATTGTGCGTGGTCGGGAGCTACGAAGAAGTGGCGGCCTATCTCTACAAGTACAAGGCTGCCGGCGTCAGCGAGTTCATCTTCTCGGGCTGGCCCACTCGGAACGAGATGAGGACTTTCTACACCCATGTACTCCCACTGATCCGCGAGCACGAGCGTACCGCGTCCACGGCATGGTGATTCCTGCAGAGCGAGCCAGGCGAGGGCTGTTCGCCGCAGGAGTGCTGCTCGGCTTGGTGGCGGAGCAGGTGGTGCTGTACAGCGTCCCGCTGCTCATCTTCCAGGACACCAACCAGGTGTCCACGCTCGGTCTGGCCTTCGCACTTGAATGGCTGCCGGGGCTCCTGGCCTATCCCTTCGCGGGCCTCATAGCCGACCGGGACGGCGGTGCACGTCTCTTTTCCCTGGTGACTGGTGCGCGCGCTTGCGTTCTCGTGGGCGTCGTCGCCGTCTGCCTCACAGCCCCCGGCTGGACAACTGCAGCTCTCATGACGAGTGGCGCGCTGTTGTCGATGCTGGTGGCACCCGTGCGGATGTCCGTCGAGAAGATGGTTCCGCAGGTGGCCAAGGGAGAACACCTGGCCCCCACGCAGGCCATCGTCCAGAACATGGAGTTGCTGGCCATGGCCCTGGGCCCGGGCCTGGCCATGCTGGCAGCGCTCGCGCTGGGAAAGATGTGGCTGCTTGCGCTGGCTGCGACGGTGTTCACCCTGGGGGCTTTGTGCTGGCTGCCGCTGCCTCGCGGGGGACGGACAACGGGTGCCGGCACTGTCCGCGGCAACCTGTCGGAACTCAAGCTCGGCTGGACGCTCCTCCTCGGGAACAGGCCGGTGCTTCTCCTTGCTGTTCTGAACTTCGCGATCAACTTGGTTATCGCGACGGTTCTGAGCGCGAACGCGGCACTGGTGACCGGCGTCTTCGACGCCCCGGACTCGGCATACGCGATGCTCAACATCTGCGTCGGGGTGATCGGGCTCATCAACCTCTTGGTGATACCACTCCTGCTGAAGCGGTTCGACGTCTACCTGCTGGGAACCATAGGATTCGTCCTCCTGTGCGTGGCCCTGCTACTCGTGGGTCTGGCGCCTTCCTTCACCGTTTACGCTGCGGCATTCGTGGCCACGCTCACGGGCGATGCGACGTACAACGTTTTCAACCGCACCCAACGAGTGAAAGCAATACCCAAAGATCACTTGGGAAAGGTGATGGGTCCTTTCTACTTGCTCAACATGCTGTCCTATCCCATCGCTGGAATACTCACGGCCAGTTTCGGCGGTACGTTCGGGACCCAGCCGCTTGTCATCGTACTGACGCTCGCCCTCATCGCCTTCGGCACCTTCTTTTTGCCGTTGACGATGCGCAGCTTCCGCCTAGCACTGGACAACCGTGAAAGAATTCCCACAGGAGCCCAAGCGTGAGTGCCGGATTCCCTTGCCTGTTGACCACTGTCGAATCTGATTCACATATCTGGAATCTTGTCTACCTTCAGAAGTTTCTTGAAGAGAATGGTGCGGAGGTTAAGAACCTGGGCGCCTGCACTCCGGTCGGAACTGTTACGCAAGCCATACAGGAATACCGTCCTTCACTTCTCGTAGTGTCAAGTGTGAATGGACACGGGCATCACGGGGCGCGTGTTCTCCTCTCCGCTCTGCGGAAGAGCGGACTCGAAGTCCCGTCTGTCGTGGGAGGAAAGCTCACGATCGCAGAGTCGGACAACGACTGGGTTCGGCGCGATTTGCTCAACCACGGATACACCGACGTTTTCAACGGTGAGGACGCCATCGAAAAGTTTCAGGGATTCCTGAGGCTTGGAAAGTCCTCGGGATTCTCTGCCTGGCAGGCGGACGCGGCGGTCGTTCCACCTTGGGACCAGCCGGAACCCGTAGCGACAAGGACACATTGATGCACATTGTCATCGTCAACCGCTGGCCTCGGTTCTCCGACGGCAAGCGGTGGGACAACGAGTTGACCAGATACGAGGAGTTCATCGACCACGACCGACACAAAGTCAGCTACGTGGTCGACGCCCTGGGCGAGGAGGGGGTCCTGGCGGCCCCGTCGACGATTGCATCCCTGGTGCGGGTGGACGACGTCAATGACTTCGCATCACTGCGTGCCGCGGTTCTCAAGATCACGGAACACGTCGGTTCTGTAGACCAGTTGATAGCCCTGTCCGAGTTCACCCTGGAGATCGCCGCTCGGGTGCGTGAGGACCTCGGGCTGCCCGGGCCGACTCCCGCAGAGGTCGCAGTGTACCGGGACAAGGTCCGAATGAAGCAGGTACTTGCCGAGGCGGGCGTCCGTGTCCCTCGTTTTGCAGCCTGCGAGGACGCGGAGCGGAGCCGCGCCTTCGCGGCATCCTGTGGATACCCGGTCATCGTCAAGCCGGTGGACGGCGCCGCAAGTATCGGCGTCCACCGTGTCGATGACGAAGCCGCGCTGGCTCAGCTGCTGCCCACCCTCGACCTCGGGCGCTACGAGGTCGAGGAATTCGTCGAAGGAGCCGTCTACCACGTCGACGGTTTCGTCGACGAGCATGCGCGGATCCGCTTCCAGGCTGTGTCCCGGTACGTCAATGACTGTCTCGCCTTCGGAACCGGGTCCCCCCTGGGCTCGGTGATCGTCCAACGGTCGGGGCTGCGGAACCGGATCGAGGAGTTCGCAGGCAGGTGCGTATCCGCGCTCGGCATGAGTACCACTCCGTTCCATCTGGAACTCTTCGTGACTCCGTCGGACGAACTGGTCTTCCTCGAGATCGGTGGCCGCGTCGGCGGCAGCGAGGTGCCACACCTCCTCAACAAGCTGTTTGACGTCAACCTCTTCGAAACCTGGCTGCGAGCGCTGGCCGGGGAGCGGATCTGGCTACCGGACAAGCCGGCGGACCCGTCGGGTGGTTGGCTCGTCCTGCCCAAGCCCACGCAACTGCCGGCCCGCGTGCTCAAGGCGACGCCCATGCGTGAACAGGTGCCGAGCATCTGGCGCGAGCTCCTTCCGGAGGTGGGCGACGTACTGGAGCCGGGAGGCGCCTACGACGCCCTGCACAGCGGCAGATTCATCCTTCTGCACGAGACACAGGAACAGGTGGAAGCCGACATCCACCGCATCATCGAGAACTTTGAATTCGAGGCATCTTCGCTATGAGCAATCAGTCGCCCACGTACGGCCGCGAGAGCGACAGCACGCTCCACGAAACGCTGAGCAGCTACCTCAGCGCCGTCGAACTGCACGGGATCGCATCGGTCGGTGACAAGCTGATCGAGGCCGCAGGCGGAGTCGGGCAGCTGGCCGACTACAAGGTCATGGTCGCTTACGGCGGCGGCAAGGACAGCTCGTACGTCGTCGCCTTCGTGCGCGCGGTCCAACTGCACCTGCAGCTGGCACACGGCCGCACCTTCGTCATGCGCGTCGCCAACATGCGGCACGCGGGTGTTCCCACCGCGGTGATGGAGAACATCGACCGGGTGTACCGGGCCCTTGAGCTGCTCGACGACCCCCGCTGCGAGCTGATCACGGTCGACCACACGGAGATTCGCCGGTTCTGCGTCGATTTGCCGCTGCCTGACCGGCTGCGCACCATCAACCGCGTCGATGTCCTGATGAACGGACACCGCTCAGCAGGCGACGGGCGACCCACTTTCTGCAACAGCTGCAATCTCGCCGTGGCCGACTTCTACGGCCGTGCCGCTTGGTGGCAGGGCGGCGTCGACGCGATCATGACCGGTGACTCGAGACGCGAGCAGCTGCTCTACTCCGCCTGGATCCTCCGCTTGGCCAAGGAGAGCGGCATCGATGTGGAACAGTGCCGCAGCATGGGCTTCCGCGGACTGCTCACCGCACTGCGCGGCATCGCCAACACCTATTTCCAGGAGCTGTTCGGCGAGGACGGTATCGCCGAACTCGCGGAGCGTGAGGTCGCCACGGGAGACCGCTCGCTGCAGCCCGCCTTCATCTCGATCTATGACCTCGTCAGCTACCGCGTACACGACCACTGGGAGCTGATCGTCGACTTCCTGGGTTTCCAGTTCGACGATCTGGCCTTCAGTTTCACTGAGTCCGACTGCGCCAATCCGACGCTGATGGCCCACCTTCGTGGACTGCGGACGCAATACGTCGAGGGACGGACCTACGAAGCCGGCATCAAGGAGTACCTGCAGCTGGCCGAGATGATGATGCACAAGAAGGAGATGCCGGAGCGCCTCATCCAACTGGCGCTCAGCCGCTACGACACGTCCGAGAAGATCACGGAACGGCGCGGTATGTCCGCGGAGTATGCCCTGGACGCCTTTGCACTCCAGGAGGACGCTCTCGTTGCCATGGTCTTCTCCCCGTTTACCGACGAAGGAGCACGGCTGGCGCGATTCGTCGACGACTGCCACCCCAAGATGGCCGGCCGTGTCGCGGACCTGCACCTCGCCCTGCGAGGGGAGTCCGACACCGAGGACGTCATCACCTGGCTCAAAGAGGTTTCCGCTCTCACGATCGGCCAGCTGCGCACGCTCTACCGGAGTTCCCTGGTCGACTTCCAGACGAAGGAGTCAATGATCGCCCGGGTGCGTGTCGGAGACCCGCACAAGGCAGAGATCGAGACGGTGGACCCTCAGACCGGCAGCCGCACGCTCGAGCTGATCTCGGGTCGGTGAAGTGTCCGGCCATTTCGATCGGTTCATCGCCGACGTACACCGCCGGGACGAACTCGTCGTCCAGCCACGCATGGGCTTCGGCAAGCTCCAGACCATGGAGTCGGGGCTGCAAGCGGTCGCCGCACTGGACGTCCCCGCCGTGGGAACACTGACGCTCGACAGCTACACCCGCGTCGGGGACTACACGACACCACTGGAACGGCTGGCCGCCGGCGAGGAGGTGAACGGCTTCCCGCTGCTGTCGCACCCGACCCGTGCGACGCAGGGCATGCTCGACGGCTTGTACGGCCCCACCTTTCCTGTTCAGGTGCGCCACGGCACAGCGCTCCCTTTGCAGGTGTTCAAAAGCCTGGTGGAAGTCGGCCTGGAAGCGACGGAGGGCGGTCCGGTGTCGTACTGCCTTCCCTACAGTCGTCTACCGCTCGCCCACGCGGTGCAAGCCTGGAAGGAGAGCGTCCAGTTCCTGGCCTCCGAGACCGAGTTCGGACACATCGAGAGCTTCGGGGGCTGTCTGCTCGGGCAGCTGTGTCCGCCCTCGCTCACGGTCGCGATGGCGGTGCTTGAAGGGTGCTTCTTCCGGCAGCACGGCCTGCGCCACATGTCACTCAGCTATGCGCAGGGAACGCTGCCCGCCCAGGACCGTGGAGCGCTCCGGGCAATGCGTTCCCTCGCGGCGGAGTATCTGGGGGACGTTACCTGGCACGTGGTCCTGTACACGTACATGGGCCTGTTCCCTCGCACGCCTGACGGCGCGACCGGACTCATCCGCGACAGCGCACGGCTCGCCCGGGACACCGGGTGTGAACGCCTCATCGTGAAGACCGTGTCCGAGGCATGGCAGATACCGAGCGTGGCGGAGAACCTGGCTGCTCTCCGACTGTCGTCGCAAGCCGCGGAGGGCCCTCCTGCCCCCGCAACGGCGGTGGAGGATGCCTTCTTCGACGAAGTCATCGAGGAGGCGAGACTCATCATCGAGTCCGTCCTCAATCTCAACCCCGATATCAGCCTGGCTTTCGTGAAGGCGTTCGCCGACGGACTGCTGGACATCCCGTTCTGCCTTCACCCGGACAACATGGGTGCCGCAACGTGCGTGATCGACGATCGAGGCGCTCTGGTGTGGGGATCCCGCGGGAGGCTGCCGCTGTCTCGCACGGGCTCCGGTCACCGGACGGACCGGTTCAGCTCGGATCGTCTGTACTCCATGCTCAACCACGTCGCACATCGCTATGACAGCCGCGCACGCGCGCTCAAAGACAACCCCCGTCTCTGCATCCCTTGACAGTCAGCGAAAGCCTGAAATGACGCCGCCCGCTCACACCAAGCCCACCCTCGTCCTGGTGGACGCGCTCTCCACGGGAGCCTTGCTCGCGCGCGAGGCCGCCGACAGCTACCGCGTGACGCATGTCCGCTCCCGTGCCCAACTGCCCGAGACCTTCGCGGCGAGCCTGCCGACCGATCTGTTCGACGAGGATCTCACCTATCCCGGCCACACCGACGACGTACGAAGGAAGCTGGCCGAGCGCAGCCCCGTAGGGGTCGTTCCGGCCAGCGAGTTCGGTGTCGAGGTCGCCGACGAACTCGCGGAGGCACTCGCGCTGAGGGGGAACACCCCGTCACTGTCGTCCGCGCGACGGGACAAGTCCCGCATGATGGCAGTTCTATCCGCTGCAGGGATACGCACGCCACGGCAGCTGCGTGCCGGTGGAGCGGCAGATCTGCTGAGGTGGCGGCGCCAGGAGAAACTCGGGCGTGTGGTCGTCAAGCCACTCGACAGCGCAGGGTCGGATGATGTCTTCACCTGTGACACTGACGAGGAGGTGACCACGGCGTTCGATCGCATCATCGGTAAGACGAACCTGATGCTCAGGCCCAACGAGTCCGTCCTGATCCAGGAGTACCTGGCCGGGGACGAATTCATCGTCAACACGGTCAGCAGGGACGGCAGGCACTGGTGCACGGACGTCTGGGTCAGTGCGAAGACCGTCCTGTCCGAGAAGCGGAAGGTCTACGACTACGAAGACCTGCTTGAGCCGGATGACCTCCGCCTCGAGCAGATCGTTCCCTACGTGTCCGACGTCCTGGACGGGCTCGGCATCACCAACGGCCCCGCCCACACCGAGCTGATTCTGACGCACGACGGTCCAGTTCTTCTGGAGACGGGCGCACGCATCTCGGGTCTCGCCAACCCTCCGGCTCTGGATCGCTGCACGGGCGCCAACCAGGTCAGTCTCGCGCTGGACTGCTACACGGCCGATGCCCGGTTGCTTCTCAGCCGCCCACTGCGGTACGAGCAGAACGAGCACGCGCGCTGTGTGAACCTCTTCGCGCGCCGCGCGGTGAGGCTTCCGGCTTGTGCCATCAGGGAGGCTCTACAGGACCTTCCCGCGTTCGAAAGCCTCCGCTTCCGTGTGGCCGACAACGGGGAAACAAGGCCGACGGTGGATCTCAACTCGTCGCCGGGCGTCGTGTTCTTCGTCCACAAGGACCGCAACGAGGTCGACCGGGCTTACAAGGTTCTTCGTGAGATCGAGCACGAGCTGCTCTGATCCGCTGTCCAACCGCGCACACCCGACACAAGAATCATGGTGAGGCTCTGATGCCCGTACCCCCTCAGCAGTTCCGCGACATCTTCGGATCATTCCCCACCTCTGTCTCCATCATCACGGCTATGGACAACGACGGAATGCCTCGCGGTTTCACCTGCAATGCCATCTGCGCAGTGTCAGCCGACCCGCCCCTTCTGCTGATCAGCATCAGCAAGACCTCGCAGACACTGCCCGCCGTCCTTTCCTCGCGATCCTTCGTGGTCAACTTCCTGGCCTCTTCGGGTGTTGAGGCGTCCAACGTCTTCGCAGGCAAGGGGCAGGACAAGTTCGCTGATGTGCGGTGGCAGCCGTCGGACGTCGCGAGTGGCGCGCCCATATTGAGTGACCTTGCCCTGGCATATGCGGAGTGCCGCGTGGAGCAGACCGTGGAAGCGGGTGACCATCTGCTGGTCATCGCCCGGGTCGACGGAGGCTCGACGTTCCCGCGGGATGCGCTGCTGTACTGCCGGGGCGAGTACAGCCGCAAGGCGGGGTTGGCTGCCGTGAGCTGATGTGCTTGCGGATGGAGGGCCTCACCAGGCCATCCGAACAACCGGCATCCGTCCGTCCCTTTGCGACACCCGCTGGTCCGGTCACGGCTCGGGCGACTCCGAGCACCCCTGCTGCTGGCGGCCGGAGGAGGCCAAGACGGCGCCGGGCGAACGGGGCCACGGCGGACCGCCGCCACCCGAGGGCTCAGGACCGTGCCACGAGATGCCGGAACACTGCAGCTAGCGGGACTGCCACGCTCGTACGAGATCCTTTTCGGACCCCAATACGCGGTCATCGGCAGACCGTCGGCCACCCCGCAACGTGCGGCCACGACCAGCGGCGTGTCGGGACCGGTGCCGGGGACAGCGAGCATGTCCCTCACGAGAGCGTCTCACTCATGACGACCGAAGGGCTTGGTCTCCAGCCACTTGACGGACCCGACGAAATGCACCTTCCGGGCCACCGGCTCGCGGTCTGCGCCGACAAGGTCGATCTCGGGGTCGTCCTGCCGGTTCCACCAGCCGCGATGGCCTCGGTCTCGGGCCACTCGTCATCGGGAAGAAGGCGCAGCAATGACTCGCGGATCAGTGGCCCGACCGCGCGGCCACGCCAGGTGATCCAGGATCACTCGATGCAGTGCAGCGCCAAGTCGCCGCGACCGCGCTCGATGAGCGGGATCGCGCGCTGCAGGAACGCCGGCCAGAACCGCAGGTACGGGTCAGCGATCCGACAGCGATTGTTCTTACCGTCCGGTTTGACGGACAGGGGGGAGATCAGCCGCCAGAACCCGCCTGGTCCGCAGGGTGGTCAGCAGCGGGGAAAGCGTGCCGGACGGCAGTTGCGCCGCTGCCACCGCTTGGGGGCAGCGATCGCGCTGGACGTCCGCTCACCACTGCCGACCGATTCCAGCACAGCCCGTGAGCGGGACGCTTCGGGGAACTCGCCCAAGAGGGACGGCTCGCCAGCCACGACAAGGAGGAGAGGGATTTGGCGACGGACCCGGAGGAAGTCGATACGGCTCGTTCCCGGGCGTCACGACTGCACGATCTCTGGGAATCCTCCCGTGATCAGCTGAGCGTCCACGGCCTCTGCCGCGTCCGGCGCGGTCATGGCCTGCGCGTCTGGCGGATTCAGGGGTTGGACAGTCATCTTCGTCGCCCGCACGACTGCACCCCCTCCATCACCGACACGTCGCTGTCGACCAGCAGCAACACCGGCTTGGAGGAGCAGATGACGGTCCCAGACAGCGACGAAGCCGGAGCGCTCCGTCACAGCGTTACCCCCCGGGTGGCCTGGAGCACACCTCTGCCACCACTCTCCGCCACCACTCTCCGCCACCACAGGAGGCCGGCCCGTCCGGCGACCTCGGAGCTCCCGGCCGTACGCGCTGCTCGGGAGTGCGGGGCTCGGCGGGGGACTGCGGCCCATCCGGGGACTTCGGTGCCTCCGGCTCATCCGGGGACTCGGGCGAGTCCGGCGAGTCCGGCGGGCTCGGGGAGTCCGGCTGGGCCGGCTCGGGTGATTCCGGCTCCTCAGGTGATGCCGGGGACTCCGGAGGCTCCGGGCGCTCCGGGGACTCCGGAGGCTCCGGGCGCTCCGGGGACTGCGGAGGCTCCGGCTCCGACGGCTTTTCCGGGGCCTTCGGTTTCTCCGGAGACGTCGACTCGGAAGACGGCGACCCGTCCGGAGACCAGGGCCTTTCCGGAGAGCGCATTTCGCTGTCCCGAGGCTCGCCCTCCTTGCCCTGCTCCTTCTCCTTTTCCTCCTCCTTCTTCTTGGGCTCTTCCTTCTTCTCCTCGTCCTTGATCGTTCCCTTTTCTCCCTCCTCGTCCTTCCCCTTGTCCGGGGGCGGTTCCGCCGGCGCGCTCGTCGACGGCGACGGCGACGGCGACGGCAGCACCGGGTCCGGGGAGCCGGAGGGCAGGCTCTCCGGAGGGGGGACCTTGCGGTCGTTGCTGCCCCGGAGGTCTCCGCTCGGACGCTCGAACCACGCCTTGCGGTCCTTGTCGAACACCGTGATGGCCTTCATCGGCTGTGCGGCGGGTTTGACCGCGACGAGGCCGGAGGGCTGGAACGACGTCCACCGGTCGCCCGTGTACGTCGGCTTTCCCTCGACGGCAACGGGCGGGGTCAGCGGGTTGCCGCAGGCGCAGCGGACCCGCGGTACGCCGTGGCCGTCGACCAGGACGGCCGTACCGGTCTGGAGGATCGCCTGGTAGGTGGTGGCCTCGCCGTTCTTGTACCCGTGGCTGGTGACACGGGTGTCCCAGCCCAGCCGGACGGGTGTCAGGGACCGCAGGTACGAGGGGATGTCGGACTGCCGGACGCTCAGAACGCCCGCGAAGACCTTCCCTTTGTCGTCGTTCTCCGTCAGATACCTGATCTGCTTCTCGACGTCGCAGCTCGTGACGTTCTGCGTGCCCCCGTACAGCCCCGGGTGCGCACCGTTGACCTGGAGAGTGCCTCCGCCGCTGCCGCCCGGTGCCGACACCCCGGGGACCGAGGACCGGTCGCCCGCGGCATCGGCCTCCGCGGAATCGGCCTCCGTGGCCGTCGAGGCGGTGAACGGGTCGGCGCCGGCCGCCGAGGCGGTCTGGAGGAAGACTTCCCCGCCGCCCCTGCCCCCGCCCACGAGCGGGTAGGCGAGGACCACCGCCATCACGACGGCCAGCGCGGCACCGGCGCTCACCAAAGTACTGCGCATCCGCCACCAGGGCGACGACCGCCCGCCGCGGCCCCGGTCCGGCGGCTCACCCGGTCCGCCCGGTCCGCCGATGACGACCGGGCCGCTGGGAGGGCCCGGTGGGGTCGGCGGTGGTCCAGGAACCCCCTGCGGCTGCTCACCCGACGACGGTCCGGACAGCGGCCCGGACGGAGGGCCGATGGGGCGGCCTCCGGAACGGCCTGCGGGGGGGCCGGACGGAGGAGGTAGGGAACTCACAGGCGCTCTCCCCAGACGTAAGGGCATCGGAAAATTCGCTCAACCCCGTTTGCCCTCTCTGCAGCTATTGCTCCATATCCGGAAGGCGTGAATTACGGAGATTTCCCTCCGCAAGAATGGACGAACGGGGTCGCCGGACGCCCTTGTCGCTTCATGGGCCTTCCAGCAGTGGGGGCGTATGCCCACGTATCAAGAAGACCGCCGGCGAGCGGTCCGGGTCATGTCCCTGAATTTCGGGACTTGACAGATACCAGAGGTCCCGCACGACCACGCCGCCCCCGCCCCGCCCCGCGCGGCGCCCCGCACCCGCACCACCCTCTCAACTTTCCCTTCACCGCAGCACAGTTGGCGTCTCGACCTGCCCTCTTCGCCTCGCCGGCCACGGAGTTTGTACTCACTGATGACGAAGTATGGACACCGCCGGAAAAAGCCTCCTAGGGTGTGCGTCGCAAATCGTCGGAGCTTCTGATTCTGCAAGCGCTCCTCGACCTCCGGCTCGGTACGACCGATCGCCCCGCGTTGTGGCCCACGCACCACCACCGCTATGTGCTCCCTCCTGCGCCGGGAGCACCAGGAGGATGCATGAATCCACGCCCGTACCGCCGACTTCGCAGACGTCTGGTCGGCCTGGTCGTCACCTCTCTCCTCGCCGGCGGCTTCCTCTCCTCGCCACCGGCCGCCGCACAGCCCGGCCAGTCCGCTCGGTCGGCCGTCGAACTGCCGCCGCAGGAACCCGGCGTCACACTGCGCGTCTTCGACATACAGTTCCCGGCGAGTGAGATCTGCGACCTGAAACCCGGACAGACCCCGAACGTCGACAAGTTGATGCCGTCGGTCGACTGGAGCACGACGGACGACTTCGGCGGAGTCGGCGACAACTTCGTGTCGCAGGTGACCGGCAACGTCAACGTGCCCGAGGACGGCTCGTACACGTTCCGGCTGACCAGCGACGACGGCTCGCGGCTGCTCATCGACGACAAGCTGGTCATCGACCACGACGGCCTCCACGCCGCCGAGCCCAAGGACGGCGCGGTCGAACTGACGGCCGGTTACCACTCACTCCGCATCGATCACTTCGACCGTACGGGAGGCCAGCAGATCACGCTGGCGTGGATGCCGCCCGGCGCCTCCGGCTTCGCGCTCGTGCCGAACTCGGTACTGAGCACCGACGCCGATGTCGTACGGGTGACCGCTCCTGGCCGCAAGGAGTGCACGGGCGGGACCGACACGCCGGGTGACGGCATGCAGCTGACCGGCGTGCACCCGAACTACACCCTGACCGACCTCCGGCCCAGCGGTTTCGAGCCGCAGGTCACCGCGATGGACTGGCTGCCCGACGGGCGACTGGCCGTGACGACCTGGGGCGGCACCGACAACACGGCGGGCGAGGTCTACCTGCTGAGCAACGTCACCGGGAGCACCGGTCCCGACAAGGTGACCGCCGAGAAGGTGGCCGGCGGCCTGAAGGAGCCGATGGGCATCAAGGCCCTCGACGGCAAGCTGTACGTCTCCCAGAAGCACGAGCTGACGGAACTGAGCGATGTCGACGGGGACGACGTCGTCGACGCGCAGAAGACGATCGCGACCTGGCCCTTCGGCGGCAACTTCCACGAGTTCGCCTTCGGGCTGCTCTACCGGGACGGGTACTTCTACCTGAACCTGTCGGTCGCCATCGATTACGGCGGCGCGACCACGGATCCGCAGCCCGCGCCGAACCGCGGCACCTCGATCAAGGTGAACAGGAAGACCGGCAAGGTCTCGTACATCGCGGGCGGCCTGCGCACGCCCAACGGCATCGGCTGGGGTCCCGAGGGGGACCTCTTCGTGACCGACAACCAGGGCGGCTGGCTGCCCGCGTCCAAACTGGTGCACATCAAGCAGGACCGGTTCTTCAACCACTACACCAACCCGTCCGGGCCGTACGACGCGAAACCGGTGACCCAGCCGGTGCTGTGGCTGCCCCAGAACGAGATCGCGAACTCGCCCAGCACCCCGCTGTATCTGACCAAGGGGCCGTTCGCCGGGCAGATGCTGTTCGGTGACGTGACATACGGCGGTCTCCAGCGCGCGTACCTGGAGAAGGTCGACGGCGAGTACCAGGGCGCGGTCTTCCGCCACACCCAGGGACTCGAATCCGGCATCACCCGGATCAGCCAGGGCCCCGACGGCGCCATCTACAACGGTGGCCTGGGCGCGGGCGGCAACTGGGGCCAGGAGGGCAAGCTCACCTACGGCCTGCAGAAGCTGACCCCGAACGGCGGCAACGCCTTCGACATCCGCAGGATGCGCGTCAGGCCGAACGGCTTCGAGCTGGAGTACACCCAGCCCCTCTCCGACGAGACCGCGGCCGAGCTGGTCGAGCGCTACAAGGTCGAGCAGTGGCGCTACGTCCCGACGCCGGCCTACGGCGGCCCGAAGGTGGACGAGGAGACGCTCGCCGTCCGGGGCGCCGCCCTGTCCGCCGACCGCAAGAAGGTCACGCTCGACATCGTGGGCCTCAAGCCCGGCCGGGTGGTGCACATCCGCTCGCCGCGCCCCTTCAGCTCGGCCTCGGGTGAGGCGCTGTGGAGCACGGAAGCCTGGTACACACTGAACTCCCTGCCCGGAAGGCAGCCGCAGCCCGCGCTCTACGAGGCGGAGGAGGCGACGCTCACCGGCGGCGCCGCGCGCGCCACCGACCACGTGGGCTATTCGAGCAGTGCCTTCGTCGCCGGGTACGGGACCAAGGGCGCCGCCACCGCCTTCACGGTGAACGTCGGCCGGTCGGGCACGTACGACGTGGGCCTGCGCTACTCCAACGGGCCGAACCCGTTCACCGGCACCAAGTCCGTGAGCGTCTACGTCAACGGCGCCAAGGTCGGACGGACGAGCCTGCTCAGCACCGGCAACTGGGACACCTGGTCGACCAGGACCGAGGCGCTCCCGCTGCGCAGAGGCACCAACACCATCACCTACCAGCACGACGCCGACGACACCGGACACGTCAACCTCGACCTGATCAGCGTGCACCCACGCGGCAGCCGCGTCACGCTCTTCGACGGGGCGGACCGGTCGAACTGGCAGCACACCGACGGTCACACCGTGCAGTGGCCGCTGACCGGCGGCGGGATGGAGGTCTGCTGCGGCGACATCCGCACCAAGGACGCCTACGGCGACTTCAGGCTCCATGTCGAGTTCTGGCTGCCGGAGCTGCCACCGGACGTGACGGGCCAGAACCGCGCGAACAGCGGTGTGTACCTCCAGGAACGCTATGAGATCCAGGTGCTGGACTCGTACGGCGACACGACCCCCGCCGACGACGAGGCCGCGGCGATCTACAAGCAGAAGGCCGCGGACGCCAACGCCGCGCGGCCGCCGGGGACCTGGCAGACGTACGACATCACCTTCCGGGCGGCGCGCTTCGACAGCAACGGCACCAAGGTCGAGGACGCCCGCGTCACGGTGGTGTGGAACGGCACGAAGGTCCACGACGACGTGGCGCTCACCGGGCCGACCGGGGCGGGCGCACCCGAAGGGCCGACGGCCGGGGCGATCCGGCTCCAGGACCACGGGAACAAGGTGCGGTACCGGAACATCTGGATCGAGCCCCTGGCGTAGGTACGGGTACGGGTACGGGTACGAGGGCGGCGGCGGCCGGTCCGGGGGCTCCCGGTCACCGGTCGCCGCTCCGCGTCACCGGCCGCCGCCCTCGTCACCGCCCGTCACGGGATCGCCCCGCGCCGCGCTCGCGGCGGCTCAGCGCACCGACGCCGCCGGCGGGCGTTCGCGCAGCGCTCCGTAGGCCATGAAGTACGCCGGCACCCGGTTCAGCCAGCGCGAGCCGGCGGCGAGCTCGCTCAGGCGCTGGGCACGCCTGGCGTTGCCGAACGGCGGGCGGCCCGACAGGACCGGTCCGATGACATGGGTGTGGGCGAAGCGCTGGGCGGCCTGGGTCGCGGCCGTGGTCGGCCAGCGGCGGCGCTGGACCCGGCGTACGGCCCCGGGGAGGCCGGCCGCGCCGTCGGCGAGGCTCAGCGGCCCGACGAGATGGCGGGCGGCGGCGACGGCGTCCTGGACGGCGAGATTGATGCCGATGCCGAAGACCGGGGACATGGCGTGGGCCGCGTCGCCGATGCACAGCAGCCCCGGCCGGTGCCAGCGCCGGAGCCGGTCGAGCCGTACGTCCAGCAGCTTCACCTCGTCCCACGACCCGATCGCGTGCACCCGGTCGGAGACCCAGGGGACGGCGGCCGCGAAATCGGCCATGAACCGTTCGAGACCGGCCGCGCGGCGGCGGGCGTCGCTGCCCTTCGGGATGAGCGCGGCGCACTGCCAGTAGTCTCCGCGGTCGATCATGGCGGTGAGGAACCGGTCGCCGACGCCGCCCACCAGGCCGTGCGGATCGGCGTCGTGCCGCGGCAGCCGGAACCACCAGGCGTCCATCGGGCAGCTGAACCTCCGCAGGCCCAGACCGGGCATCGACCGGGCCAGCGAGCCCCGCCCGTCGCACGCGACCGTGAGGGTGGCGCGCAGCTCACCGGTGCGGCCGTCGGAGGTGCGGTACGACACCCCGGTGACCCGTCCGCGTTCCACGAGGAAGGAGGTCGCCTCGGTGTTCATGCGCAGCGAGAAGGCGGGTTCCCGCCGGGCTTCGTCGACGAGGAGGTTGAGCAGGTCCCACTGCGGCACCATCGCGATGTAGTTGTACCGGCTCCGCAGTGCGCCGATGTTTCCGACGGTGACCAGTGCCCGGTCGGGTCCGAGCGGCAGCTGGACCGTCGTGACCCTTCGCTGCGGCAGTGCGGCGAACCGCTCCCACAGGCCCAGCTCGTCCAGGAGCGCGAGGGTGGTCGGATGCACGGTGTCGCCGCGGAAGTCGCGCAGGAAGTCGCCGTGCTTCTCCAGGACGGTGACCTCGACCCCGGCCCTGGCCAGCAGCAGGGCGAGGACCATTCCGGCGGGGCCGCCGCCCACCACGCAGCACGTGGTCCGCTCCACCGCGGCGCCCGCCTCCCCGGCGTCCTTCGCGCCCCTGGTGTCCTTCCTGTCCATGGCTCCCCATCCCTTCGCTGAATCGCGGGATCGGCCACTGGGATATATACCCTCAAGTAACAGCAAACTGCCGCACAGGTCGCTATGTGCCCCCGGGAGGCATGATGAGCCAGCAGCCGGTCCCTCTCCCCTACACCGACCCGGCCTTCGTGGCGGATCCCTTCCCGCTCTACCGACAGCTGCGCGAGGACGGCCCGGTCCGGCGCGCGGTCATCGCGGGCGGCCTCGACGCCTGGCTCGTCACCCGCTACGAGGACGGGCTCGCGGCGCTGTCCGACCCGAGGCTCAGCAGCGACGTGCGCGACGCCGCGGACCCCCGCGTCATGCAGCAGCTGCCGGAGACCGAGCGCGAGTCGATGCTGAGCAACATGCTGCGCTCCGACCCGCCCGACCACACCAGGCTGCGCAAGCTGGTCTCGAAGGCGTTCACCGCGCGCAGGGTCGCCGAGCTGCGGCCCCGTATCCAGGAGATCACCGATCGGCTGCTCGACGCGGTCGTGCCCGTCGGCCGGGCCGAGCTGGTCGCGGACTTCGCCCTGCCCCTCCCGGTCACCGTGATCAGTGAGCTGCTCGGGGTGCCCTTCGACGACCGGTACGACTTCCAGCGGTGGACCGACGACATGCTCCTGCGCAGGGCGGAGATGCCGGACCCGGCCGTCGTCAACGAGGCGTGGCAGCACATGCGCGCCTATCTGACCAAGCTCCTGGAGAACAAGCGGGCCCGACCCGGCGACGATCTCCTCAGCGCGCTGATCACCGCCCGCGACGAGGAGCAGCGGCTGAACGAGGACGAGCTGATCGCCATGACGTTCCTGCTGCTGGTGGCCGGGTACATCACCACGGTCAACCTAATCGGCGGCGGCATCGCCGCGCTGCTCGCCAACCCCCGCCAGCTGGAGCTGCTGCGCAGCGACCCCGAGTTGCTGCCGGGCGCTGTCGAGGAGTTCCTGCGCTTCGACGGCCCGGTCAGCCCGGGCATCGCCCGGTTCGCGCGCGAGGAGGTCGAGATCGCGGGCGTGACCGTCCCGCGCGGCGCGACCGTGCTGATCGCCTCCGCGATCGCCGACCGTGATCCGGAGCGGTTCACCGACCCCGACCGGCTGGACATCACACGGCAGGACAACGCGCATCTCGCGTTCGGGCACGGGATCCACTACTGCCTGGGGGCACCGCTGGCCCGGCTGGAGGGCCAGATCGCCATCGGGGCCGTGCTGCGACGCCTGCCCGGCCTGGCGCTGGCCGTGCCGCCGGGGGAGCTGCGGTGGCGGCCCGGCGGCCTGCGCGGTCCGGTGCGGCTGCCCGTCACGTTCAGCCCCGGCGCCGCCCTTCCGAGCTGACGCGCGCCGGAGCCGACGCCCGTCCGAGCCGACGCCCCGCCGGAGCCGACGGCCGGCGTCCCCTGCCCGCACCGATACCTCAGGGCCGCGGTCAGACCTCGGCGTCAGACCACCCCCTGTGCGAGCATCGCGTCGGCCACCCGCTCGAAGCCGGCGATATTGGCCCCCATGACGTAGTCGCCCGGGGCGCCGTACCGCTCCGCGGTCTCGTACGCCGTGTCGTGGATGCCGCGCATGACGGCGGCCAGCTGCTCCTCCACCTCGGCGAACTCCCAGCGGACCCGGCCCGCGTTCTGCTGCATCTCGAGCGCGCTGGTCGCGACGCCGCCGGCGTTGGCGGCCTTGCCCGGCCCGAACGAGACCCCGGCGGCGCGCAGAATCCGTACGGCCTCGGGCGTGGTGGGCATGTTCGCCCCCTCGGACACGGCCTTGACGCCGTTGCGGACCAGGGTCCGCGCGGCGTCGCCGTCCAGTTCGTTCTGGGTCGCCGAGGGGAGGGCCACATCGGCGGGCACATCCCAGACACTGCCGTCGCGGACGTACCGCGCCGAGGCGCCCCGCCGCTCGGCGTAGTCGCCGACCCGGCCGCGCTCGATCTCCTTGACCTGCTTGAGGAGTTCGAGGTCGATGCCCTTCTCGTCCACTACGTATCCGGAGGAGTCGGACACGGTCACCACATGGGCGCCCAGCGCCTGGGCCTTCTCGATGGAGTGGACGGCCACGTTCCCCGAGCCCGAGACGACGACCTGCCGGCCCTCCAGGCCCTCACCCCGCCGCTTGAGCATTTCGGCGGCGAACAGGACGTTGCCGTATCCGGTCGCCTCGGTCCTGCCCGGGGATCCGCCCCAGCCGACGCCCTTGCCCGTCAGGACGCCCGCCTCCCAGCGGTTGGTGATGCGCCGGTACTGTCCGAAGAGGTAGCCGATCTCGCGGCCGCCCACCCCGATGTCCCCGGCGGGGACATCCGTGTGCTCCCCGAGGTGCCGGTGCAGCTCCGTCATGAACGACTGGCAGAACCGCATCACTTCGGCGTCCGAGCGCCCCCGCGGGTCGAAGTCGCTGCCGCCCTTGCCGCCGCCGATACCGAGACCGGTGAGGGCGTTCTTGAAGATCTGCTCGAAGCCGAGAAACTTCACGATCCCGAGATCGACCGACGGATGGAAGCGCAGCCCGCCCTTGTACGGTCCCAGCACGCTGTTGAACTCGACCCGGAAGCCCCGGTTGACCCGGGTGGCTCCGGAGTCGTCCTGCCAGGGGACGCGGAAGATGATCTGGCGCTCGGGTTCGACGATCCTTTCGAGCACACGGGCTTCGAGGAGTTCGGGGCGTGCGGCCAGCACCGGTCCCAGCGATTCCAGGACCTCGCCGAGCGCCTGGTGGAACTCGGGTTCGCCGGGATTGCGCCGCAGCGCTTCCGTGTACAGGGGTTCGAGCACGGACGGCATGCTGTGGGCGGATGACTGACCGGAGAGCGACGGCATGGGTCTCGTTCCTTTTCAGATGCTGGTCGAAGCCGGGGGCTTCGTGACGGACGGCCGGGCACGGGATGTGCCACCCACGGAGTACGCGGGAGCGGCGCGGATCCTTCAGGTTGCGAACGCGGCCGTCCGCGGCGGGGTTACCGGTCCGGAGGCGTGAAGGGCAGGCCACACGGCGGGCCGGGCCTCGACTACGCGAGGGGAGGCGGCGCGAGGGAGTGGCACGGGGCGGCACAAGGGAGGCGCCCCGAGGGAGATGGGACGGAGGGGGAGGCGGCCCGGGGGAAAGGATCCCGTCACGGATCGCCACAGTGTCACCGCCCGCCACAGCGGGTAGTAGCATCCCTGGCTCCGATGGCACGCCGAGGATCGCGTGGGGATCGACCCAGGAGGAACCGCATGGCACCCCCTTCCGATTCGGCCCCCGGCATGTCCGACTCGGCCCGCGGCGTGCTCGCGCGGCTCGCCGAGCTGAGCCAGGATCTCTCCGACGAGCAGGGCGGCGCGCTCTGGCGCCTCGCACAGCGCAGTCGCCAACTCGACGCCAACGTCGTCCGCCTGCCGCCCGACGTCCGTATCGCCGAGCACATCGAGCCGGATCTGGACGTTCTGCTCTACGCCATCGACGGCGGCGGACTGCTCCACGTCGACGGCGTGGAGCAGGACGTCACCGCCGGCTCCGTCGTGTGGCTGCCGCGCGGCAGCCGCCGGGCCCTGCGCGCGGGCCCCGACGGTCTCGTCCAACTCAGCGTCCACCGGCGGCGGCCCGGGCTGGCCATCCGGACCACCGGCGGTGAGCCCGCCTGTCTGCTCGACCGGGTCTGCCCGGAATGCGGCCGCCTCGCGACGGAGCCGGACGCCCGCTTCTGCGCCCGCTGCGGCGAGAGCCTCCCGGACGGCGGCGTCTGAGCCGCCGCGCCGTCACACCACCGCGGCCCAGACGAGCAGCGCGAACGAGGCCAGGATCAGGACGGTACGAACGGCGTGGAGCCGGTTCCACCGCCCTTCGAAGGCCGCGCGGACCTCTGTGTCGGGCGAACTCACGGACGACGCCAGCGCGTTGTTCAGGGGTATGTTCCCGGCGATGGTGACCAGATGGTTGAGCACCGCGCACACGAGCCCGGCAAGGACCAGCCATATCTGCCTGTCCGAACGGTCCTCGCCAGGAACGGCGAGCGCCGCCGCCGGAAACGCGACGACGGCCAGGAAGACCACCAGGAACACGGCCCGCGGCACCGTTTCGTTGATGCGCCGCATGGCCGGGACGAACTGGTCGTCGGAGAGCCGTGCCAGCGCGGGCATGATCCCGGTCTGGAAGATCAGCATGAAGCCGGCATACAGCCCGGTGGAGACAACGGCGAGAGCGAGCAACAGGTGTGCGGCCATGCGTTCATGATGGCCCGAGACAGGGCCCGTGCGCAGCAGGTGCACCGGGCCCTGTGGACAACTCGGCGGATCCTCAGCGGAGCATCCCCTCCGCCTGGCCGATCGACTTCGCCAGCTGGCCGACGGACGCGTCCTCCGTGCGCCGTGCCAGTGCGCCGGTCCGCTCACCGAGTTCGCCCAGTCCGGGTGCGCCCGGGGTCTCGGCCCCGCGCAGCGCCTGCGCGAAGTACGCGGCGGCGGCGCTGACCTGGAGCCCGGGCGCGGTCCCGGCGGACCAGAGGTCGCGGTCGAGAGCGGCCGCCTCGACCACGGCGGACGCCTCGTGCGGGGCGCGGCTGCGCGGGTCGAGCCAGCGCACCGTCGCCGTCGCCACATGCCCGCTCGCCCCCTCGCGCAGTCGCACGGCGTAGAGCGCGGTCACGGTGTGGCCGGGGCCGACCTCGCCGCCGTCCACCCGGTCGTCGCGGAAGTCCTCGTCGGCGACGGCCCTGTTCTCGTACCCGATGAGCCGGAACTCCTCGACGTTCTGCGGGTCGAAGGCGACCTGTGCCTTCGCGTCGCGGGCGCGCAGCTCCACATGGGCGGGGAGCTGGTCGACGAACACCTTGCGGGCCTGCGTCGAGGTCGAGACGTACGTGGTGTGACCGTCGCCGCGGTTGGTGAGACGTTCCATCAGCTGGTCGCCGTACTCGCTGCCGACCCCGACGCCGAAGAGGGTGATGCCGTACTCGCGGCGGGAGCTCGCGATCCGCTCCAGGATGGCGTCGGCGTCGGTCTCGCCGGTGTTGGCGAGGGCGTCCGACAGGAGCACGACCCGGTTGTTGGCGCCGGGCCTGTGGCCCTCGACGGCGACGTCGTAACCGGTCCGCACGCCCGCCGCCACGTTGGTGGAGTCGGTCGGTTCCAGTGAGTCGACGATGTCGTGGATGCGGTTGCGGTTGCCGTCGAGCCGGGTCATCGGCAGCCGGGTCTCGGCCTCGCCGCTGAAGGTGACGAGGGCGAGGGAGTCGTCGTCGCGCAGTTCGTTGGTGAGGATGCCGAGGGACTCCTTGACGAGGTCGAGGCGGCCCGGCTCGTCCATGGACCCCGAGATGTCGATGACGAACGTCAGCGCGGCCGGGGGCCGTTCCGCGCTCTTCGTGGACGCACGGGTCGCCAGGCCCACGCGCATCAGCGACCAGTCCTCGCCTCCCCGCCCGCCCGGGCGGGCACCGTCCACGGTCACCGTGAAGCCGTCGCCCTCCGGCCGCGGATAGTCCTGGCGGAAGCTGTTGACGAACTCCTCCGGCCGTACGGAGTCCGGCTCCGGCAGCCTTCCCTCGGCGAGGGCGCGCCTCGCGTACCCGTACGAGGCCGTGTCCACGTCCAGCGCGAAGGTGGACAGATGGTCGGCGGGCGGCGCATCGCGCTGTGCGTCGCCGTCCTGCTCCCCCTCACGCACGCTCCCGCTGCCGCCGTCGGGCGCGCCACCGCCGTCGGGCGGCATCGGCGCCTGCTGCCTGCCGTCGCCGCTCGATGCGCGGTCGGCCGACCCGCCCCCCGCGCAGCCGGTCAGCAGCACCGCACCGGCCAGCAGCGCGACGAGCGCTCCCCGTGTCCTTGCCGAGACATTCATCTTCCGCCCCCTGGATCCGCTGGATCGTCAGCACTTGTGAATGTGACGTCCGAGACGGCCCGAGGGAGCAGTCGAAGGGGTTGCGGATGGATCTCAATGCGACAACGGCGGCCGGGGCAACCTCCTTACGACACGATGTCCTTGCGGGCGAAGCCCCGGAAGGCGAGGGCGAAGAGGATCAGCGCGTAGGTCACCGACACCGCCGCACCCTTCAGCATCCCGCCCCACTCCAGTTGCGGCTGGAGTGCGTCCGCCCAAGCGAACTGCCAGTGCGCGGGCAGGTACTCGCGCCAGGAGCCGAGCGCCGTCACCGCGTCCAGGACGTTCCCGACGATGGTCAGCCCCACCGCGCCGCCGACCGCGCCCAGCGGTGCGTCGGTCCTGGTCGACAGCCAGAACGCCAACCCGGCGGTGACGAGCTGGGAGACGAAGATGAACGCGACGACCAGCCCGAGCCGCGGCAGGGTGTCCGCGGCCGCCAGGGCCCCTCCGGCGGGCAGCTCCAGCGGCCCCCAGCCGTAGGCCACCGTGCCCGCCGCGAGGGCGACCAGCGGCAGCAGCAGCATCGCCGCCGCACTGAAGCCGAGCGCCACGGCCAGCTTCGACCACAGCAACCGGGCCCGGGGGACCGGTGCGGCCAGCAGGTAGCGCAGCGACGACCAGCTCGCCTCGGACGCCACGGTGTCCCCGCAGAACAGCGCCACCGGCACCACCAGTAGGAACCCGGCCGACACGAACAGGCAGGTGGCGGCGAAGTTCGCGCCGGACGCGGTCGCCGTGTCCATCAGGTTGATGCGGTTGCCGCCGCCTCCCCCGCCGCCTCCGTCGTTCCCGCCCGGTGTGCCGCCGATGGCGAAGGCCACGATCAGCACGAACGGCAGTGCGGCCAGGATCGCGCCCATCACGAGCGTCCGCCGCCGCTTGAGCTGGCGGACGGCCTCCACGCGCAGCGGCAGGGTGTGCCCCGCCCGGTAGCCGTGGGCCACAGTCACCGTACTCATGAGGATGCTCCTCCGATCTCTCCTCCGATGAGGGTGAGGAACGCGTCCTCCAGGCGACGGTGCGGGCCCACGCCGGTCACCGGCACGTCCAGCCGCACGAGTTCGGCGACGAGCGCGGACGCGGTGGCGCCGTCCAGCCGGACGAGCAGAGCGCCGCCGTCGCCGGTGCGGACGGCGGAGCCGATGCCGGGCAGGGCCCCGACCTTCTCCGCCAGCTGCTCCGGCACCTCGCCCGCGGTCGTCACCAGCAGCACCTCGCCGGCGCCGGTGATCTCCGCGACCGGGCCCGCCTGCACGAGCCGCCCGCGGTCCATGACGACGAGGTCGGTGCAGGACTGCTCGACCTCCGAGAGGAGGTGGCTGGAGACGATGACGGTCCGGCCACCGGCCGCGTACCGGATCATCACGTCCCGCATCTCGCGGATCTGCGGCGGGTCGAGTCCGTTGGTCGGCTCGTCGAGGATGAGCAGGTCCGGCAGTCCGAGCATGGCCTGCGCGATGGCGAGGCGCTGGCGCATGCCCTGCGAGTACGTGCGGACCGCGCGCGCGAGGGCGTCGCCGAGGCCGGCGATCTCCAGGGCCTCTTCGATCTGGGAGTCCTCGGCGGGGCGGCCGGTGGCCCGCCAGTACAGTTCGAGGTTCTCGCGCCCCGAGAGATGCGGAAGGAAGCCCGCGCCCTCGACGAACGCGCCGACCCTGGAGAGGACGGGCGCGCCCGGCCTGACGGCGTGTCCGAAGACCCGGATCTCGCCGTCGTCGGGCGTGATCAGGCCCATCAGCATGCGCAGGGTCGTGGTCTTGCCCGCACCGTTCGGTCCGAGGAGCCCGAGCACCTGGCCCTTCTCGACGCGGAAGGACAGGTCCTGCACGGCGTACCGGTCGCCGGACTTCGCGTACCGCTTGGTCAGCCCGGTGATCTGGAGGGGTACGTCGGCCAGTTCCGGGTCGGGCGCGGGGGCGATGGTGCGCCGGCGGGCGGTGAGCAGCAGCGCGGCGGCGATCACGGCCCCGGCCGCGGGCAGGCCCCACACCCACCAGGGGAGGGCGGCCGCCTGGGTGGTGACGGCGGGCGCGGTCGGGACCGTCAGCTGTCCGGCGAGGCCGACGGTGTAGGAGGCGGGGGCGGCCGGGGAGGCGTAGCCGAGGTCGGTGGCGGCGAGGACGAGGCTGAGCCGGTGGCCTGCCTCGATCTCGTGGTCCACGGCGGGCAGGGTCAGTTCGACGGTCTTGGCGGTCTCGGCGCCCTCGATCCGCACGGGGGCGACGAGCTGGGCGGGCAGGACCTGTCCGCGGCCGTCGGGCCCGACGTCGTACACCTTGCCGAAGAGGACCGCTTCGCCGCTGTCGGAGGCCACGGTGACGCGGACGGTGGGCGAGCCGGTGATCCGCATCGGCCCGTCCAGCGGCCGGGAGTCGAAGCGGGCGTACTGGCCGGGGAAGTCGAGGGAGAGGCCGAGCCCGAGCGAGGAGAGCTGGGAGAGCCCGCCGCCGACGCCGGGCACGGCGGAGATCCCCGGCGGGTTCGCACCGGCCGGGTTGCGGAAGGACTGGGTCCGGCCGGTGAGTTCGACCGTACGGGCGCCGGCGCGCAGCCCGGGGTAGGCGGCCGCGGTCGCGCCGCGCAGGGTGGCCCGGCCGTCGGTGGAGTCGACCCCTCCGGCCCTGCTGACCCGGAAGGCGGGGCCGGTACCGGCCGCCTCGTCCCCGTTCAGATAGCGGTCGAACCAGGCGGAGACCCGGCCCTGGATCCGCTCGGCCTCGGGGTCCCCGCCGTCGTGGCCGCCCGCGATCCAGTCCACGGCGACGGGCGCGCCGTTGCCCTTGATCGCCTCGGCCATCGCGTCGGCGTGCGAGAGCGGGAACAGCGAGTCGGACTGCCCCTGCACGATGAGCGCGGGCACCTTGATGCGGTCGGCGACGGCGGACGGGCTGCGCGCCTCCAGCAGTGCGCGGGCCTCGGCGTCGGGCCTGCCGCTGGTGGCGACGCGCTCGTACATGGCGCAGAGGGTGGGCTGGAACCGTCCGCACGCGGATGCTTCGGGCCCGGCGGCGGCGTTCCGGCCCGGTGCCCCGGTCATGGGTCCTGCGGTGCTCGCCGAACCGGTCGTGAAGAAGATCCCGGCCCAGAGCTTCTTGAAGACCCCGTCGGGGAAGAGCGCGTCCGCGAGGTTCCAGTACGTGATCTCGGGGGCGATCGCGTCGACCCGGCTGTCGTGGCCCGCCGCGAGCAGGGAGATCGCGCCGCCGTACGACGCGCCGCTCACGCCCACGCGCGGATCGCCGTCCGCGTCAAGCCGTACCTCCGGACGCCCGGCCAGCCAGTCGATCAGCCGACTGACGTCCTTGACCTCGTGGGCGGGGTCGTTGAGGCCGATCTGCCCGGTCGACGCACCGAAGCCGCGTGCGGACCAGGTCAGGACCGCGTACCCGTCGCGCGCGAGCGCTTCCGCCTGGGTGCGGACCGACTCCTTGCTGCCGCCGAAGCCATGGGCGAGCAGCACGGCCGGCCGGCGCCCGGTGCCACCGCCGGAGATGAAGTACGAGGTGTCGATCCGCGCCCCGGGCATCGTCAGCGCCCGGTCCTCGCGGTGCACCGCGGGCACGTCGTCCGAAGCGGCGGCCGTCCAGGTGCCGGCGCCGGCGAGCACGGCGAGCGCGGCGAGGCCCGCGAGCCATCGCCCGCGGCGCCGGGACACGGCGGCCCGCCCGGGAAGTCGGATCTTCATGCTTGAAACCTTAAGCGAGTGGTCGCTCCCGCCGCGGCTGCCACCGGTCGGAACTCACCGACCTCCTGGGGTATTACGCGGCGCCGCCCGCGTACACCAGCCGCGGTACGCGGGGCGTGCGGCGCGGGTGGCGAGGCGCGCGCCGCGGGTGGCGAGGCGTGCGCCGCGGGTGGCCGGCCCTGTGCGCCGCAGGTGGCGGGCCGTGTGCGGGGCCACTGTCCGCGATGTCCGCCAAATTCCGCATCCCGTCCGGGCCTTGATCTGAAACCAGCGGTAACACCCCCTTGTGCCGCCCGATCAGCGCACGAGACGCTGTCCCGCACATCCGCACCGCCAGGCGGATGTTTTTGTCGTGTTCCGATCACAGAGAGAGGTCAGGTGCACGAGATGAGATTCACTGCCCGCCGCTCCATACGTCTGGGCGCGCTGCTCCCCGCAGTCGCCCTCGCGGCCGGTCTCCAGTTCGCCGTCACCCCCACCGCGCAGAGCGCGTCACTCGGCGATCTCCGTCTCGCCCCCACTGCAACCGCTATAGAGAACAGCTGGATCGTCGTCCTCAAGGACGGCAGTACCCGTGCCACCGATCTCGCCGCAGACCAAGGCGTGACTCCCAAGCACACCTTCCGCTCGGTCCTCAAGGGCTTCTCCGCGTCGATGTCCCGGGCGAAGGCCCAGCGGCTCGCCGCGGATCCGCGCGTCGCGTACGTCGAGCAGAACAGCGTCGTCCGGGTCAATGACACCCAGGCGAACGCGACCTGGGGCCTCGACCGCGTCGACCAGCGCGATCTGCCGCTGTCGACGACGTACACGTACGACACCGCCGCGTCGAACGTGAACGCGTACATCATCGACACCGGCATCCGCACCTCGCACAGCGAGTTCGGCGGCCGCGCGAGGGTCGGCTTCGACGCCGTCGACGACGGCCAGAACGGGCAGGACTGCCAGGGCCACGGCACCCATGTCGCGGGCACGGTCGGCGGCGAGACGTACGGCGTCGCCAAGGGCGTCAACCTGATCGCCGTACGCGTCCTGGGCTGCGACGGCTCCGGTACGACGGTCGGCGTCATCGCCGGCGTCGACTGGGTCACGGCCAACGCCGCCAAGCCCGCCGTCGCCAACATGAGCCTCGGCGGCAGCGCCAGTACCACCCTGGACAACGCGGTGAAGCGGTCCATCGCGGCGGGCGTCAGCTACTCGGTCGCGGCGGGCAACGGGCTCCCCATCATCGGCCTCCCCGCCAACGCCTGCAACTACTCGCCGGCCCGCGTCCCCGAGGCGATCACGGTCGGCGCGACGGACAACACGGACCGGCGCGCGTCGTTCTCCAACTACGGCAGCTGCCTCGACCTCTTCGCCCCGGGCGTGGACATCACGTCGGCGTGGATGGGCAGCGACAGCGCGACGAACACCATCTCCGGTACGTCGATGGCCACCCCCCACACCGCGGGCGTCGCCGCGCTCTACCTGGCGGACCATCCCTCGGCCACCCCGGCCCAGGTGCGCGACGCCCTGGTGAACAACGCGACGAACGGCAAGGTCACGAACCCGCTCTCGGGCTCCCCGAACAAGCTGCTGCACTCGCTGTTCTGACCCCGTCGGACACCCGGACACCCGGATGCCCGGTTGCCCGAGGAGCCCCTACCCCACCGGGTAGGGGCTCCTCGGGCATCAGCCTGCTCGTGTCGCCCTCCATCGGTCAGGCGACCGTCCATTAGGCTCGCTTCGCCCATAAAAGCCCCGATCGCCATGAAGGGCAGGACGACGGGTATCAATCGAGAACGCCTCGTCAGAACACTGACGTTCTGGCTGCGGCCCGCCTTCGCGTTGCGGGTGGTCAACCGGTTCCAGAAGATCGTGGGTTTCGACCGTTCGATGGCCCTCGCGTCCAGCGCCCTGACGGCATTGGTCCCGCTCTCCATCCTTCTTGCCGCCGTCTTCGCGCAGTACGACGCCGCAGAGCGGATCATCAGGCGCTACCACCTCACCGGAGCAGGCGCCACGGCAGTCAGTTCGCTGTTCTCACCCGCCGAAGGGACCAGTGTCAGCTTCGGCATCTTCGGGGTCGTGTTCCTGACGATCTCGGTGCTGAGTTTCGCGCGAGCCGCGCAGCGACTCTTCGAACAGACATGGGAACTCAAGCCCCTCAGCGTGCGCAACACGCGCAACGGCATGTGGTGGATCCTCACGCTCGCCGGCTACGCGGCGGTCACCGCATTGCTCTCCGCCCTCCTCGGCGGTTACGCGCTGGGCCTGGTCGCCCTGGCGTGCGAGGTGCCGGTGACCGCCGCATTCCTCGTCTGGAGCGGCTGGATCCTGTCGGCGAAGCGCATCAGCCGGCCGGACCTGCTCCCCTTCGGCGTCACCGGCGCCGTTCTGACGGCGGCCTATTCAGTGGGCGCAACCATCTGGATGCCGCGGCTCTTCGACTCCTCCGCAGCACGCTACGGGGTGGTCGGTGCCGTCTTCGCGATGATCTCCGCGCTCTTCGCAGCCATGTTCGTCCTGGTGGCATCGGCGGCGCTGGGACGAGAAGTCCGGGACGAACTCAGCCGGATCCGTGTGGGCCGCCGCCCCTCCGACCGCGAGGTCCGCCGACAGTGGGACAAGGTGGTCGAGCAGACCCGGTCACAGTGGCGCACGGCACGGGAACAGATCTCTCACCGTCAGACCAAGGGCTCGAACCACTGACGGGCCCCGGCCGGAGCCTTCGACGGCGGTCCGGGCCGTCCGGCCACGACCGCGTCGCGGTCCCGCAGCCGCCGTTGGTCATGTCGCGCTTGTAGCGGGCGAGACCTTCCCCGGGGGGCGGGAGCGGACGCTGCGAGCACGAGCGCGCGGCCCGTACGGAGCCTTCTCCGTACGGGCCGCGTGCTTCGGCCGAGGGCGGTCGGCGTCAGTGGTTGCGGGGGAAGCCGAGGTCGACGCCGGCGGGGGCCTCGGAGGGGTCGGGCCAGCGGGTGGTGACGACCTTGCCCCGGGTGTAGAACTGCACGCCGTCGTTGCCGTAGATGTGCAGGTCGCCGAAGAGCGAGTCCTTCCAGCCGCCGAAGGAGTGGTAGCCCACCGGCACCGGGATCGGCACGTTCACACCGACCATGCCGGCCTGGATCTCCATCTGGAAGCGGCGGGCGGCGCCGCCGTCGCGGGTGAAGATCGCGGTGCCGTTGCCGAACGGCGAGGCGTTGATGAGCGCGACGCCCTCCTCGTAGGTCTCGGCGCGCAGCACGCACAGCACGGGGCCGAAGATCTCGTCCCGGTAGGCGTCGGAGTCGGTGGAGACGTTGTCGAGCAGGGACAGGCCGATCCAGTGGCCGTCCTCGAAGCCGTCCACCGTGTAGCCCGTGCCGTCGAGGACGACGTCGGCGCCCTGGTCCGCCGCGCCGTGGACGTAGGAGGCGACCTTGTCGCGGTGGACCTTGGTGATGAGCGGGCCCATCTCGGAGGCCGGGTCGTTGCCGGGGCCGATCTTGATCTTCTCGGCGCGCTCGCGGATCTTGTCCACGAGCTGGTCGCCGATCGCGCCGACGGCGACGACCGCCGAGATCGCCATGCAGCGCTCGCCGGCCGAGCCGTACGCCGCGGAGACCGCGGCGTCCGCGGCCGCGTCCAGGTCCGCGTCCGGCAGCACCAGCATGTGGTTCTTGGCGCCGCCGAGCGCCTGGACGCGCTTGCCGTTGGCGGAGGCGGTGGTGTGGATGTGCCGGGCGATCGGCGTCGAGCCGACGAAGGAGATCGCGGCGACGTCCGGGTGCTCCAGAAGACGGTCGACCGCGACCCTGTCGCCCTGGAGGACGTTGAAGACGCCGTCCGGCAGGCCCGCCTCGGCGAGCAGCTCGGCGAGCTTCAGCGACGCCGACGGGTCCTTCTCGCTCGGCTTGAGGATGAAGGTGTTTCCGCAGGCGATGGCGAGCGGGAACATCCACATCGGCACCATCGCCGGGAAGTTGAACGGCGTGATGCCCGCGACGACGCCGACCGGCTGGCGGATGGCGGCCACGTCCACCCGGTTCGACACCTGGGTGGACAGCTCGCCCTTCAGCTGGGTGGTGATACCGCAGGCCAGGTCCACGATCTCCAGACCGCGGGCCACCTCGCCGAGCGCGTCCGAGTGGACCTTGCCGTGCTCGGCGGTGATCAGCTCGGCGATCGCGTCGCGGTTGGCGTCCAGCAGCGCGCGGAAGCGGAAGAGGATCGTGGTGCGCTGGGCGAGGGACGCCGTGCCCCAGGTCTCGTACGCGGCCTTCGCGGCGGCGACCGCCGCGTCGACCTCGTCGACGGAGGCGAGCGCGACCTGCGTGGTCACGGCCCCGGTCGCCGGGTCGGTGACCGGTCCCCAGTTGCCGGACGCGCCCTCGACGGTCTTGCCACCGATCCAGTGGTTGACGGTCTTCGTCATGACGGAAAGCTCCTTCGGGTCCCTCAGAGATGGCGGCGTCGGGCTGCGACTTGCCGGTCGTACTCCCCCCGTGCCTTGACCGCCGACGGGCGGGTCGCGGTCTCGGCCACAGGAACATCCCACCACGCCTGTGCCGGGGGCGCGCCCGACACAGTGTCTGCCGTTTCGGTCTCGGTGTAGACACATGTGGGGCCGTCCGCGGTGCGCGCCTCGGCGAGGGCTTCACGCAGGTCACGCACGGTCCTGGCGCGGATCACGTGCATTCCGAGGGACGCGGCGTTGGCCGCGAGGTCGACCGGCAGCGGGGGTCCCGTGTACGTGCCGCCGGCCTCCCGGTAGCGGTAGGCCGTGCCGAACCGCTCGCCGCCGACCGACTCAGACAGACCGCCGATCGACGCGTACCCGTGGTTCTGGAGGACGACCACCTTGATCGGGATGTTCTCCTGTACCGCCGTGACGATTTCGGTGGGATTCATCAGGTACGTACCGTCACCGACCAGTGCCCATACGGGACGGCCGGGCGCGGCCATCGCGACGCCGATCGCCGCCGGGATCTCGTATCCCATGCAGGAGTACCCGTACTCGACGTGGTACTGGTCGTGGGAGCGGGCCCGCCACAGCTTGTGGAGATCGCCGGGGAGGGAGCCCGCCGCGTTGATCACGATGTCGTCGTCGCCGACCACCGCGTCGAGTGCGCCGACGACCTGCGGCTGGGTGGGGCGTCCGTCCTCGTCGGACGCCCTGAACGCCGCCTCGACCCGACGCTCCCAGCTCTCCTTGCCTCGCGTGTACTCCACCTCGTAGCCATGGTCCACGTGGTGGCCGCGAAGGGCCGCGGTGAGGGCTTCGAGGCCGGACCGGGCGTCGGCCACCAGGGGGAGCGCGGCGAGCTTGTGGGCGTCGAAGGCGGTGATGTTGAGGTTGAGGAAGCGGACGTCGGGGCGGGTGAAGAGGGTGCCGGACGCGGTGGTGAAGTCGGTGTAGCGGGTGCCGACGCCGATGACCAGATCGGCGGCCCGGGCGAGTTCGTCCGCGGCCGCGGTGCCGGTGTGGCCGATGCCCCCGACGTCCGCGGGATGGTCGTGGCGCAGGGCGCCCTTGCCCGCCTGGGTCGAGGCGACGGGGACACCGGTCGCGTCGGCGAAGGACTTCAGGGCGGCCTCCGCAGCGCTGTGGTGCACGCCGCCGCCCGCGACGACCAGTGGCCGCCGTGCCGACCGCACCGCCCGCACCGCCGCGGCCAGCTCGTCCGGGTCGGGCTGCGGCCTGCGTACGTGCCAGACGCGCTCGGCGAAGAACTCCTCCGGCCAGTCGTACGCCTCCGCCTGCACGTCCTGCGGGAGCGCGAGCGTGACCGCGCCGGTGTCGGCGGGGTCGGTGAGCACCCGCATGGCGGCGAGGACGGCCGGGACGAGGGCTTCGGGGCGGGTGATCCGGTCGAAGTACCTCGACACCGGGCGCAGGCAGTCGTTGACGGAGACGTCCCCCGCGTAGGGGACTTCGAGCTGCTGGAGGACGGGGTCGGCGGGGCGGCCCGCGAAGGTGTCGCCCGGCAGGAGGAGGACGGGGAGCCGGTTGATGGTCGCGAGGGCGGCGCCGGTGACGAGGTTGGTGGCGCCGGGGCCGATGGAGGTGGTGACGGCGTGGGTGGAGAGACGCCCGGACTGGCGGGCGTGGCCGACGGCCGCGTGGACCATCGCCTGTTCGTTGCGCCCTTGGTAGTACGGCATGTCGGGGCCGCTCTCCAGCAGCGCCTGGCCGATCCCGGCGACGTTTCCGTGGCCGAAGATGCCCCAGGTCGCGCCGATCAGCCGCTGCCGCCGGCCGTCGCGCTCGGTGTACTGGCGGGCGAGGAAGGCGATGAGGGCCTGTGCGGTGGTGAGGCGGCGGGCGCCGCGGCGCAAGTCCGGCGTCGTGCCCGGTCCTGTGCCGGGCGCCGTGCCCGGCGTCGTGCCCGGTCCGGTGCTCATCGGTAGCCCTCCGTGTGGTCGGGGTGGAAGCAGATGCGCCATTCCCGCTCGGGGCCCGGGCCCGCCATGACGTTCAGGTAGTACATGTCGTGGCCGGGCGCGGCGATGGACGGGCCGTGCCAGCCGTCCGGGACGAGGACGGCGTCTCCGCTGCGGACCTCGGCGAGCAGGTCGGTACCGCCGGGGCGGGACGGCGAGACCCGCTGGTAGCCGAAGCCGTGGTCGCCGTCGATCTCGAAGTAGTAGATCTCCTCCAGCCTGGCCTCCTCGCCGGGCCGGTGCTCGTCGTGCTTGTGCGGCGGGTACGACGACCAGTTGCCGCCGGGCGTGAGCACCTCGACGGCGATCAGGCGGTCGCAGTCGAAGGTGCCCGCGGCGGCGAAGTTGTGCACCCGGCGGGCGCAGCTGCCCGTGCCGCGATGCTCGACCGGGACCTCCGGCGCGGGACCGTAGCGAGCGGGGAGTCGTCGCTCGCACTTCGCTCCTGCCAGGGCGAAGCGGCCTCCTGCGCCGGAGGCGATCTGCGCGTGGGCGTCGCGCGGCACGTACGCGAAGTCGGTGACTCCGGCGAACACGCTTTCCCTGCCCCGCAGTTCGATGACCTCGCCGTCGCTCTGCACCGTACAGCCGCCGCTGAGCGGAAGCACGATCCACTCACTGTCCCCGGCGCCCAGCAGATGGGAGCCGCCCGGGCGCAGCTCCAGGATCCGGAGCGCGGAGTAGCCCCAGCCGGCCGTCTTGGGGTCGATGTCGAGCGTGTACGGCCCGTCGGAGGCCGTGCCCGCCCGTAGATGCCTGTGGTCGTCCATGAGTTCTCCGTACCCGCTAGAGGAGTCCTACGGCCGTGTCGACCGCTCCCGCGACATCGCCGTCGACCGGATAGAGCAGTGAACGCCCTACCACCAGACCCTGGACGGTGGGAAGTTGCAGGGCGCCGCGCCACTTCTCGTACGCGCGCGCCGTTTCCTCGGCGGAGGCTCCGACCTCGCCCCCGAGCAGGACGGCGGGGAGCGTGGAGGTCTCCATGACACGGGGCATGTCGTCCGGGTCGTCGGTCACCGGGATCTTCAGCCAGGTGTACGCCGAGGTGCCCGCGAGCCCGGAGGCGATGGCGATGGAGCGGGTGACGGCTTCGGCGGACAGGTCGGTGACGAGCCGTCCGCCGGCGCGGCGGCAGATGAACGGCTCGACGAAGACCGGCAGCCGGTGCGCGGCCATGTCGTCGATGGCCCGGGCGGTGGCGTGGAGGGTGTCGAGGGAGCCCGGGTCGTCGTAGTCGATACGGAGCAGCAGCTTGCCGGCGTCGAAGCCGAGCCTTGCCAGGTCCTGTGCCCGGTGCCCGGTGAAGCGGTCGTCGAGCTCGAAGGCGGCCCCGGCGAGTCCGCCCCGGTTCATGGAGCCCATGACGACCTTGTCGTCGAGGACGCCGAGGAGGAGCAGGTCCTCCAGAATGTCCGCGGTGGCCAGGACCCCGTCGACGCCGGGCCGTTCGAGCGCGACGCAGAGCCGCTCCAGCAGATCGATGCGGTTGGCCATGGCGAGCCGCTGGTCGCCGACCGCGAGGGCGCCGCGGGCGGGATGGTCGGCGGCGATGATCATCAGACGGCCGCGGTCGTCGACCAGGGGCCGCCTGCGGCGCCCGGCGGCGGCTTCCGCGACGGCCTCGGGACGGCGGGTCCTGACCCTGACGAGGTCGGCGACATCGACGCGGGTCATGACGCCGCTCCGGGCGCCCGGCCGTCCAGCAGCGCTTCCACCTCGGCGGGGTAGGGCATGGCGGAGGAGCAGGCGAGGCGGGCGGCGACGATCGCACCCGCCGCGTTCGCGAACCGCATGACCCGCTCAAGCTCCCAGCCGGCCAGCAGTCCGTGCACCATCGCCCCGCCGAACGCGTCCCCCGCGCCGAGCCCGTTGACCACCTCGACCTCCACCGGCGGGACTTCGGCGGTGGTGCCGCCGCGGTCCATGGCCAGCACCCCCTTGGGGCCCTGCTTGACCACGGCCAGTTCGACCCCGGCGCCGAGCAGCGCGCGGGCGGCGGCGTACGGTTCGCGCTCCCCCGTCGCGATCTCGCACTCGTCGAGGTTGCCGACCGCGACGGTGGCACGGGTGAGGGCCTGCGCGTAGAGGGACCGTGCCTGGCCGGGGTCGCCCCAGAACATCGGCCGCCAGTCCAGGTCGAAGACCGTGGTCCCGGACTTCGCCCGGTGCTCCAGGGCCGCGAGCGTCGCGCTTCTGCTCGGTTCCGCGCACAGCCCCGTTCCGGTCGTCCAGAAGACCCGTGTCGCGGCGATCGCGGCCAAGTCCAGTTCGTCCGTATGCAGTTCGAGATCGGGGGCCTTCGGCTGCCGGTAGAAGTACAGCGGGAAGTGGTCCGGCGGGAAGATCTCGCAGAAGGTCACCGGCGTGGGCAGCTCCGGCACGGCCGTGACCCAGCGGTCGTCGACCTCGAACTCCCGCAGCGCCTCGTGGAGATACTCCCCGAATGCGTCCTGCCCGGTGCGGGTGATCACCGCGGCGCGCTGGCCCAGCCGGGCCGCCGCGACCGCCACATTGCTGGCGGAGCCGCCGAGGAACTTCCCGAAGGTCTCCACCCTCGCCAGCGGAACCCCGGTCTGCAGCGGGTACAGGTCCACCCCGATCCGGCCCATCGTGATCACGTCGTACCGCTGGGACGGCCGAGACAGCGGCTCGGACGGCCGAGACGGCGGGGATGGCTGAGACGGCGGCTCAGACGGCGGGGATGGCGGGGATGGCGGGGATGGCGGGGATGGTTGGGACGACTGAGACGGCTGAGGCATACGTGTCCTTTCGGTTCCACGCCCGGCTGTTCCCTGGTCTAGCCCGCCCACCTGAACACTGTCAACGTTTTGTCCTTACATTCGGACGAAAGCTTGACACCTTTCTCGGGCGGCCGGAAAGCTGGCCGCCATGACCTCCTCCACACCCTTGCTCGACCGCATCCGGATCGGGTCGGCCCCCGACTCCTGGGGCGTGTGGTTCCCCGACGACCCGCAGCAGGTCCCCTGGCAGCGCTTCCTCGACGAGGTCGCACGGGCGGGATACGAGTGGATCGAACTCGGCCCGTACGGCTACCTCCCGACCGACCCCGCCCGGCTCACCGAGGAGACCGCGGCCCGCGGGCTGAAGGTCTCGGCCGGAACGGTCTTCACCGCACTGCACCACGGACCCGCCGTCTGGGAGAAGACCTGGGCCCATGTCGCCGACATCGCCGCGCTCACCCGGGCGATGGGCGCGGACCACCTCGTCGTCATCCCCTCGTTCTGGCGCGACGACAAGACGGGCGAGGTGCTGGAGGACCGCACACTCACGGCCGAGCAGTGGAGCCACCTCACCACCCAGACCGAGCGCCTCGGCCGGGAGGTCGGCGACCGGTTCGGGCTGCGGATCGTCGTCCATCCGCACGCGGACACCCACATCGACAGCGAGGCGAACGTCGGCCGCTTCCTCGACGCGACCGACCCGGCCCTGGTCTCGCTCTGCCTGGACACCGGGCACTACGCCTACTGCGGCGGCGACAGCGTCAAACTCATCGAGACCTACGGCGAGCGGATCGGCTATCTCCACCTCAAGCAGGTCGATCCGGAGATCCTCGCCGAAGTGGTCGCGGACGAGGTGCCGTTCGGCCCTGCCGTGGCACGCGGTGTGATGTGCGAGCCGCCCGCAGGCGTACCCGCGCTGGAGCCGGTGCTGGCCGCGGCACAGAGACTGGACGCCGAGCTCTTCGCCATCGTCGAGCAGGACATGTATCCGTGCCCTCCGGACAGGCCCTTCCCGATCGCCGAACGCACCCGCCGGTTCCTCCGCTCCTGCGGGGCGTGACGGACCGCCAGGCCGCCGGCGCCCCGGAGGGCCGGCCTCCTCGTCGCCGCCCCTGCGCCGCTCTCCTCACGTGACAGCAGTCGCCTCCCCGTCACACTTGTCACGATTACGCGGGACTTCCGTCACAGGCCCTCGACAGCCCCTCGCTCTCGTCACTCTGCGTCGTTCACCGGACACAGGCTCAGTGATCGCCAGCGTCCGCGCAGCAGCTCCCCCGACGGCCCCCCGGCCGCCGCTGCGGCGCGCGCAGGGAGGTGCCACGGATGACGGACAGAAGGCTCTGGTCGTACAAGGACATCGCCGCACACATCAGGGTGCAGCCGGACACGGTCAGGTCCTATCGCAAGCACGGCCTCCTTCCCCCGCCCGACCACGTGGAGGCAGGAAAGCCCTACTGGTACGCCGACACGATCCGCCGCTGGGTGGCCAACCGCCCGAGCAACAGGGGGCGCAGGGAATGAGACCGGCCGCCCCGGCATCCAGGCGGGTACGGGTCGCGGCGCCCGCACCGTGGACCTGCCGCCGGGCCCGGCCGGCGCCCGGGAACGCTCAGCCGCGGGCCGGCTCGACACCGCGGGCCGGCTCGATGATCGTCACGCCCGCACCCGGCGCGGTACCCATGGCCGCGAGGGCGGCCGGGGCGGCGTCCAGCGGGATCACCGACGTCACCAGCAGGTCGGGCCTCAGCACTCCGGCGCGGACCATGTCCAGCATCGGACCGTAGGCGTGGGCGGGCATCCCGTGGCTGCCGAGGATCTCCAACTCCTCCCCGATGACACGCCCCATGGGCACCACGGGGTCTCCCGCGGCCGTGGGCAGGAGGCCCACCTGCACATGCCGTCCCCGGCGGCGCAGGCTCTGCACCGAGGAGGCGCAGGTGGCCGGGGAACCGAGCGCGTCGAGCGAGAGATGGGCGCCGCCGCCCGTCAGTTCGCGCACCGCCCCGGCGACATCGCCGCCCGTGTCTGTCAGCCCGCCGGCGTCGACGCACTCCGCCGCGCCGAACTTCCGTGCCAGCTCCAGCGCCTGCGGTGAGACGTCGACCGCGACCACCCGCGCTCCGCAGGCCGCCGCGATCATCACCGCCGACAGCCCGACCCCGCCGCAGCCGTGCACCGCGACCCACTCCCCGGGCGCCAGCCGCCCCTGGGCCACCACGGCCCGGAAGGCGGTCGCGAACCGGCATCCGAGCCCCGCCGCAGTCGCGAACGACAGCTCTTCGGGCACGGCCACCAGATTCACGTCGGCGTGCTCCAGCGCCACGTACTCGGCGAAGGAGCCCCAGTGGGTGAACCCCGGCTGGGTCTGGTGCTCGCAGACCTGCTGGTCCCCGGCCGCGCAGGCGGCGCAGCGGCCGCAGGCGCAGACGAAGGGGACGGTGACCCGGTCCCCGGGCCGCCAGTTGGCGACGCCCGGGCCGACCGCCTCGACGACTCCGGCGAGCTCGTGCCCGGGAACGTGCGGAAGGCTGATGTCCGGGTCGTGGCCCATCCAGCCGTGCCAGTCGCTGCGGCACAGTCCGGTGGCCTCGACGCGCACGACCACGCCGTGCTCGGACGGCACGGGGTCACGGACCTCGCGCACCTCGGCGACCCGCCCGTACCCCTCGAACACCACGGCCCTCATCGTCCCGCCTCTCCCCGCCCGGCCGGTTTCCCCGGCCGCCCTGGCTGCCCCGGCCCCCGGCTGCCCCGACTCCCGCTGGGGTCGGGTCGGGTCGGGGCTCGAACCTATCCGCCCGCGGCGGGGCCTGTCGCGATCCGGCCCTCAGCCATCGGCCTGACCTCCCCGACACGCCACTCCAGACTGGAGTTCATACCCCCTAGGGGTATAACCTGGCGAGAGTGGAGCAGTCCCGGTGTTCCCAGGACTCTCCTGCTGTATCACGAGTACGTTCCGCGAAGTGACCGCGAAGCGCAGCGCCACACGCCCCGAAGTGGAGAATCGCCATGACCACCGAGACGAAGACCGAGATCCCCCAGGCCACCGGAGCCTGCTGCTCCCCCTCCGGCTCCTGCCACGGCGGCGGCGCGGCCGACGTGCAGCTGGGCGGCGCCACGGCGGTGTACGAGGTGAAGGGCATGACCTGCGGTCACTGCGAGGGCGCGGTGACGAGCGAGATCGCCGCGATCGCGGGCGTCACCTCCGTCACGGCGGTCGCCGCCACCGGACAGGTCACCGTGGTCTCCGACGCCCCGCTGGACGAGGCGACCGTGCGCGCCGCGATCGACGAGGCGGGCTACGAGCTCGTCACGCGAGCCTGACAACCCGGTCACGCGAGCCTGACACACCCGCTTCCGGCCGGGCCGCACCCCACACGGCCGACGGCCCGGCCCTCGGTCCCGCCCCCCTGCCCTGCCCTGCCCCGTCCCGTCCCGTACCGTCCCCGGCCGGCCCTGCCCGCCCCGCTCCTGGAACCTGCCCCATGACCACCACCGCCACCGAGTCCCCGGACGCCGACGCCTCCCGTATCGAGCTCCTGATCGGCGGAATGACCTGCGCCGCGTGCGCGGCCCGCGTCGAGAAGAAGCTCAACCGCATGGACGGGGTCACGGCGACCGTGAACTACGCGACCGAGAAGGCCCGTGTCGTCCATGGCGCGGGCACGGACGTCGCCGACCTCATCGCCGTGGTGGAGAAGACGGGGTACACGGCAAGCCGTCCGCCGAGCGGAGCGGCCGCCGCCTCCCAGGGCGCCCACGACGCGGCTGCCGGCGCGAGTGCTGCCCCCGCACCACTGAGCGCCCCCGCACCGCGCCCCGGGAGCAGTCTCCCGCCCCGTACCGGCTCCGAGCCCGAGCCCCGCACCGCCACGGTGCCCGAGGCCAGGACCGAGCCCGAGCCCGAAGCCGAGACCGCAGCGCGGACCGGGACCGGGACCGAGGCGGCGGCGGGGACCGGCTCCGGGGCGGAGCAGCCGATTCGCCCCGACCCCGTGGCCGGGCTGCGCCGACGGCTGGCCGTCTCCGCGGTGCTCACCGCCCCCGTCGTACTGCCGGCCATGATCCCGGCGCTCCAGTTCGAGAACTGGCAGTGGCTCTCCCTCGCCCTCACCACGCCCGTCGTGCTCTGGGGCGGGCTGCCCTTCCACCGCGCCACGTGGACCAACCTCCGGCACGGCGCGGCCACCATGGACACCCTCGTCTCACTGGGCACTCTGGCCGCCTTCGGCTGGTCCCTGTGGGCCCTGTTCTTCGGGCACGCCGGTACGGCAGGCATGCGTCACGGCTTCGCCTTCACCGTCGACCCCGTGGCCGCCCGCGCCGACGGCGCCTCCGCCATCTACCTCGAGGTCGCCGCAGGCGTCATCACCTTCCTCCTTCTCGGCCGCTGCCTGGAGGCGCACGCCAAGCGGAAGGCGGGCGCCGCCCTGCGCACCCTGCTGGAGCTGGGCGCCAAGGACGTGGCCGTCCTCAGAGGCGGCACGGAGGTACGCGTTCCGGCCGCCCGGCTCTCCGTCGGCGACGTCTTCGTCGTGCGCCCCGGGGAGAAGATCGCCACCGACGGCACCGTCATCGAGGGCGCCTCCGCCGTGGACGCGTCGATGCTGACCGGCGAGTCCGTACCCGTGGACGTGACCCCCGGCGACAGCGTCACCGGGGCGACCGTCAACACGACGGGCAGGCTGGTGGTGGAGGCGACCCGGGTCGGCGCCGGCACCCAGCTGGCCCGGATGGCCCGGATGGTCGAGGACGCCCAGAACGGAAAGGCCCGGGCGCAGCGCCTGGCGGACCGCATCTCGGCCGTCTTCGTCCCCGTCGTCCTGCTGGTCGCACTCGGCACGCTGACCACCTGGCTGCTGGTCACGGGGGACGCGACCGCCGCGTTCACCGCGGCCGTCGCAGTGCTGATCGTGGCCTGCCCGTGCGCGCTGGGCCTGGCCACCCCGACCGCCCTTCTGGTGGGTACGGGACGCGGTGCGCAGCTCGGCATCCTCATCAAGGGCCCCGAGGTCCTGGAGTCGACCCGGAGAGTCGACACCGTCGTCCTCGACAAGACCGGGACGGTCACCACGGGCCGGATGCGCCTGCAGGACGTGTACGTCACCGGCGACACCTCCGAGGAGGAGCTACTGAGGCTCGCGGGCGCCATCGAGCACGCCTCCGAGCACCCTGTCGCCAGGGCCGTCGCGGACGGCGCCGCGGCCAGGGTCGGCCCGCTCCCGGTCCCCGAAGCCTTCGAGAACGTGCCCGGCCTCGGTGTACGCGGCACGGTCGAGGGGCGCACCGTGCTCGTCGGGCGCGCACGCCTGCTGGAGGAGGCCGGTGTGGAGCCGCCGTCCGAGCTCGCGGGGATCCTTGGCCGTACCGCCGTCGCGGTCGCCTGGGACGGCAAGGCGCGTGGCGTGCTGACCGTCGCCGACGCGGTCAAGGAGGGCAGCGCCGAGGCGGTTGCCCGGCTGCGCGGGCTGGGGCTGAGGCCGGTCCTGCTGACGGGTGACGACCGTGCGGTCGCCGAGGCGGTCGCGGCCGAGGTCGGCATCGAGGAGATCCACGCCGGCGTACTGCCGCAGGACAAGGTGGCGACGGTACGGCGGCTTCAGGCCGAGGGCCGCAGGGTCGCCATGGTCGGCGACGGGGTGAACGACGCGGCCGCACTGGCCACCGCCGACCTCGGTCTGGCCATGGGCACCGGCACGGACGCCGCCATCGAGGCCGGGGACCTCACGCTCGTACGGGGCGATCTGCGGGTGGCCGCCGACGCCGTCCGGCTGTCGCGACGGACCCTCGCCATCATCAAGGGGAACCTCTTCTGGGCCTTCGGCTACAACGTCGCGGCCCTGCCGCTGGCCGCCGCGGGACTGCTGAATCCCATGATCGCCGGATTCGCCATGGCTTTCTCATCCGTTTTCGTGGTCAGCAACAGCCTTCGTCTGCGATCCTTCACGTGATACACAGGACCTTCACAAAGAGATCCAGATCACAGATAGTTGTGGGTAACCATTCGGGCTCTTCGCGAGTCTAAGTGGGCGATGCCAGAACGTCTTGGGGGACGTTCACGGGATGTCTTGGGGGACGTCCCAGGCAAGCGTTGGCCGGGGCACGTAGACCGGGGAGCTTTGAGCGGCCCTCCCGTACATACGTACCCCGGCAGACCGCGCGAAGAGGCTGCTGCTGAGTTTCAGCAGACGCCCGGGCCGGATCCCGTGGGGGGAATCCGCACCGGGATATGGGAAGCGCCCCGCTCGCCGACCCGTGGGGGGATCGGCAGCGGGGCGCTTCTCTCTATCGTCTGCGGCGCCTTGCGCCTTGTACATGGCCAGGAGCCTCACGGCCGGGCCCGGGGACGGCACGGAACCCGGCTCCTGACTCCCAGCTCCCGGGCTCGCGGCCCTGGAGGAAGACTCAGCGCGCCTCGACCGGGACGAAGTCCCGGAGCACCTCGCCGGTGTAGATCTGGCGCGGGCGGCCGATGCGGGAACCCGGCTCCTTGATCATCTCGTGCCACTGGGCGATCCAGCCGGGCAGCCGGCCGAGCGCGAAGAGCACGGTGAACATCTCGGTCGGGAAGCCCATGGCCCGGTAGATCAGGCCGGTGTAGAAGTCGACGTTCGGGTAGAGCTTGCGCTCGACGAAGTAGTCGTCCGAGAGCGCGTGCTCCTCCAGCTTGAGGGCGATGTCGAGCAGCTCGTCCGACTTGCCGAGCGCGGAGAGCACATCGTGGGCAGCGGCCTTGATGATCTTGGCGCGCGGGTCGAAGTTCTTGTAGACCCGGTGGCCGAAGCCCATCAGGCGGACGCCGTCCTCCTTGTTCTTCACCTTGCGGATGAAGGTGTCGACGTCGCCGCCGCTGGCCGCGATGCCCTCGAGCATCTCCAGCACCGACTGGTTGGCACCGCCGTGCAGGGGACCCCACAGCGCGGAGATACCGGCCGAGATGGAGGCGAACATGTTCGCCTGCGAGGAGCCGACCAGGCGGACGGTGGAGGTCGAGCAGTTCTGCTCGTGGTCCGCGTGCAGGATGAGCAGCTTGTCGAGGGCGGCGACCACGACCGGGTCGAGCTCGTACTCCTGCGCCGGGACCGAGAAGGTCATCCGCAGGAAGTTCTCCACGTACCCGAGGTCGTTGCGCGGGTAGACGAAGGGGTGGCCGATCGACTTCTTGTACGCGTACGCCGCGATCGTCGGCAGCTTGGCGAGCAGCCGGATGGTGGAGAGGTGGCGCTGCTTCTCGTCGAACGGGTTGTGGCTGTCCTGGTAGAACGTCGACAGGGCGCTGACCACGGACGACAGCATCGCCATCGGGTGCGCGTCGCGCGGGAAGCCGTCGAAGAACCGCTTGACGTCCTCGTGCAGCAGGGTGTGCTGGGTGATCTCGCCCCGGAAGGCGGCCAGCTCGTCGACCGTCGGGAGCTCACCGTTGATCAGCAGGTACGCCACCTCGAGGAAGGAGGAGCGCTCGGCCAGCTGCTCGATCGGGTAGCCGCGGTAACGCAGGATGCCCTGCTCGCCGTCGAGGTAGGTGATCGCGGATTTATAGGCGGCCGTGTTGCCGTAACCACTGTCCAGGGTCACCAGACCGGTCTGCGCCCGGAGCTTCCCGATGTCGAAGCCCTTGTCACCGACGGTGCTCTCGACCACCGGGTAGGTGTATTCACCGTCCGCGTACCGCAGTACTACAGAGTTGTCGCTCACGTCATCCCTCACCGACGTAGTGCCTCTTCTTCGAGGTGCCCTGACTGTCTCTACCATCCCCCATTTGGCTGAGGAGAGTGCACTCGGGGTCGACCATTGGGTCATTTGGCGGCACTCAGTGCCGTCAACCTGCTCATCGTGCCCCCTTCGCCCCGGTTCCGGAAGCCTTAGGTGATCCTTCCCACGATCCCTTCACCTGCCAGCCGGTGGTCAAGTGCGGTAAAGCGCCTGCCTGCGGAAACGGTGCGCACCGCCTGCCCTATGGCCTTGCGGGAACCGACGAGGACGACGAGCCTCTTCGCGCGGGTCACGGCCGTGTAGAGGAGGTTCCGCTGGAGCATCATCCAGGCGCCCGTGGTGACCGGGATCACGACCGCCGGATACTCGCTGCCCTGGGAACGGTGGATCGTCACGGCGTACGCGTGCGCGAGCTCGTCCAGCTCGTCGAAGTCGTACGGCACCTCCTCGTCCTCGTCCGTCAGCACCGTCAGCCGCTGATCGTCCGCGTTCAGTGAGGTCACCACGCCGACCGTGCCGTTGAAGACTCCGTTCTTCCCCTTCTCGTAATTGTTGCGAATCTGGGTGACCTTGTCGCCGACGCGGAAGACCCTTCCGCCGAAGCGCTTCTCCGGAAGATCGGGGCGGGCGGGCGTGATCGCCTGCTGCAGCAGCCCGTTGAGGGTGCCCGCACCGGCCGGCCCCCGGTGCATCGGGGCGAGGACCTGGACGTCCCGCCGCGGGTCCAGGCCGAAGCGGGCGGGGAGCCGCCGGGCCGCGACATCCACGGTGAGCCGCCCCGCCTCCTCGGTGTCGTCCTCGACAAAGAGGAAGAAGTCGTCGAGGCCCTGGGTGAGGGGCTGCGCTCCGGAGTTGATGCGGTGGGCGTTGGTGACGACACCGGACTGCTGGGCCTGGCGGAAGATGCGGGTGAGACGCACGGAGGGGACCGGGCTGCCGTCCGAGAGGAGGTCGCTGAGGACCTCGCCCGCGCCGACGCTCGGCAGCTGGTCCACGTCCCCGACGAGCAGCAGATGCGCGCCGGGCGCGACGGCCTTCACCAGCTTGTTGGCGAGGAGCAGATCGAGCATGGACGCCTCGTCGACGACGACCAGGTCGGCGTCGAGCGGCCGGTCCCGGTCGTAGGCCGCGTCGCCACCGGGCTTGAGCTCCAGCAGCCGGTGCACGGTGGACGCCTCGGCTCCGGTGAGCTCGGCGAGCCGCTTGGCGGCACGCCCCGTCGGCGCGGCGAGCACCACCTTGGCCTTCTTGGCCCGGGCCAGCTCGACGATCGAGCGGACCGTGAAGGACTTGCCGCAGCCCGGTCCGCCGGTGAGGACGGCGACCTTGCGGGTGAGGGCGAGGCGGACGGCCTGCTCCTGCTCGGGCGCCAGCTCCGCGCCCGTACGGTCCGCGAGCCAGGCCAGCGCCTTGTCCCAGGCGACGTCCTGGAACGCCGGCATCCGGTCCTCGTCCGTGCGCAGCAGCCGGGTCAGCTGCGCGGAGAGGGACAGCTCGGCACGGTGGAACGGCACCAGATAGACCGCGGTCAGCGGATCGCCCCCCTCCGGGTCCGGGACCCGCTCCCGTACGACGCCTTCCTCGTCGGCCGCGAGCTCGGCGAGGCAGTCGATGACCAGACCCGTGTCGACCTGGAGGAGCTTCACGGCGTCGGCGATGAGCTTCTCCTGGGGGAGGAAGCAGTGGCCCTGGTCCGTGGACTGCGACAGTGCGTACTGCAGGCCGGCCTTGACCCGGTCGGGGCTGTCGTGGGGGATGCCGACGGCCTGGGCGATGCGGTCGGCGGTGAGGAAGCCGATGCCCCAGACGTCCGCCGCGAGGCGGTACGGCTGGTTCTTCACGACGGAGATCGAGGCGTCCCCGTACTTCTTGTAGATCCGCACGGCGATGGAGGTGGAGACGCCCACTCCCTGGAGGAAGACCATGACCTCCTTGATCGCCTTCTGCTCCTCCCAGGCGGCGCCGATCATCTTCGTCCGCTTCGGGCCGAGGCCGGGGACCTCGATGAGCTTCCTGGGCTCGCGCTCGATGATGTCGAGGGTGTCGGCCCCGAAGTGGTCGACGATCCGCTCGGCGATTCTGGGGCCGATGCCCTTGATCAGGCCGGAGCCGAGATAGCGCCGGATGCCCTGGACGGTGGCGGGGAGGACCGTCGTGTAGTTCTCGACGGTGAACTGCTTGCCGTACTGCGGGTGGGAGCCCCAGCGGCCCTCCATGCGCAGCGATTCGCCCGGCTGCGCGCCGAGGAGGGAGCCGACCACCGTGAGGAGCTCGCCGGCGCCGCGGCCGGTGTCGACGCGGGCGACCGTGTACCCGTTCTCCTCGTTGGCGTAGGTGATCCGCTCCAGGACCCCTTCGAGCACTGCCAGATTGGACATGATCCGACGCTACCGTCCGGCTCGGACAGCCCACCGGGCCTGTGGAGAACTCCGCACGCCGACCGAATCCCGACCGACACCCAGACCGGCCGTCGGCCGCACGCCGACCGGCCGCCGACCGTCGACCGGCCGCCGACCGTCGACCGGCCGTCGACCGGCCGTCGACCGTCCGTCGACCCGACCGCGACCGCCTGCCCAGCCACGCGCCGGACAGCTCAAGGGGCCCGGTCACACGACCGGGCCCCGCTCACTCCCCCACCGGCAGAGCTCCCCGATCCCCCCAGATCCCTCCCCGGGAGCCCTGACGCCACATACGACTCCCCTCACGCCAGAAGGGTTGCGCGATTGCGGGCAGTTATTTTCGCGGAATCTCGAAATGCCGACATACCGGGGCAGCCTTAGCGTTTTCGCCATGAGCGACGATTCGTTTCAGCAGGACGTTCTGAACGAGCTGGGCGACGACCGGCTCACCGAGATCGCCGGACTGCTCGGTACGGATGCGGCCGGGGCCACGACCGTCGTCGACAGCTCGGTCTCGGAGCTGTCCGGCGGACTGCGGGAGGCCGCGGCGACACCGGACCAGGCGGAGGAGGTCCGGCAGGCCGTCGCCGAGGTGTCCGAGCCGCCTCTGGAGGGCGTGGCGACCCTCGGCGGCGGACTGCTGGGCGGCGGCTTGATGGCAAGCGTGCTCTCTCGGCTGGCCCGGCCCGCCGCGACGGCGGTCGCCAAACGGACGGGGCTTCCCGTCGCCACGGTCAGCCGCGTGCTCGAACTGCTGATCCCCGTGGTGGTGACCGTCCTGACGAAGCGTGCAGCAAGGGGCCGCTCCGGCGGCGCCGCCTCCGGGGGTACCCCCGCGACCCGCGGAGGGGCTCCCGGAGCAGCGCCGTCGCCCGGCGCCTCCGGCAGCGGCATGGGCGAGGTGCTCGGCGGACTGCTGGGCGGCGAGCCGAAGAAGCACTGAGCCGCCCCGCAACGCTCGTCCGGGCATCTACAGCACGTGCTGGGCGTAGCGCGCCGCCGTCTCCGACAGCACCTCCACGCCGTCACGCGCCCACAGCGCGTCGTTGAAGAGCTCCACCTCGATGGGGCCGGTGTAGCCCGCCGCGTCGACCCGTTCGCGCCAGGCGCGCAGGTCGACGGCCCCGTCGCCCAGCTGCCCGCGGCCGTTGAGCACGCCGGCCGGCAGCGGGGTGGTCCAGTCGGCCAATTGGAACGAGTGGATCCGCCCGCCCTCCCCCGCGCGTACGACCGCCGCCGGAGCCTGGTCGTCCCACCAGATGTGGTAGGTGTCCACGACGACGCCAACCTGCTCCGCGGGGAAGCGCTCGGCGATGTCGAGGGCCTGGGTGAGCGTGGAGACGGCGCAGCGGTCCGCCGCGTACATCGGGTGCAGCGGTTCGATCGCGAGGCGCACCCCCCGCTCGCCCGCGTACGGGGCGAGTTCACCCAGCGCGTCCGCGATGCGTTCGCGTGCGGCGGGCAGGTCCTTGCTGCCCGCCGGCAAGCCGCCCGAGACGAGGACGAGGGTGTCGGTGCCCAGCGTCACCGCCTCGTCGACGGCCGCGCGATTGTCTGCCAGGGCCTGCGCCCGCTCCACTCTGTCGATGGCGGTGAAGAAGCCGCCACGGCACAGAGTGGTGACCGCGAGCCCCGCGTCCCGTACGAGCTTGGCCGCGGCCTCGGCCCCGTACTCACGCACGGGTTCGCGCCAGAGCCCCACTCCGGGGACGCCGAGCGCCACGCAGGCTTGCGTGAGCTCGGGCAGGGTGAGCTGCTTGACGGTCATCTGGTTGATGCTGAAGCGGGCGAGGTCGTGCGTCACTGGGCCACTCCGTACACCGTGAGCAGGGACTTCATCCTGGCCTCCGCCAGTGCCGGGTCCGGGAACAGCCCGAGACCGTCGGCGAGTTCGTAGGCGCGCGCGAGATGCGGCAGCGACCGCGCGGACTGCAGGCCGCCGACCATCGTGAAGTGCGACTGGTGGCCGGCCAGCCACGCGAGGAACACCACTCCCGTCTTGTAGAAGCGGGTGGGCGCCTCGAACAGATGGCGGGAGAGCGCGACCGTCGGATCGAGGGTCGCGCGGAACCCGTTGGTGTCACCCGTGTCCAGGACGCGCACCGCTTCGGCCGCCAGCGGCCCCAGGGGGTCGAAGATGCCCAGCAGCGCGTGGCTGAAGCCCTGGTCGTCACCCGCGATGAGCTCGGGGTAGTTGAAGTCGTCGCCCGTGTAGCAGCGCACGCCTTCGGGGAGCCGGCGGCGCAGGTCGATCTCGCGCTGGGCGTCCAGCAGCGAGACCTTGATGCCGTCGACCTTGTCGGGGTGTTCGGTGATGACCTTGAGGAAGGTCTCGGTGGCCGCGTCGAGGTCCGTGCTGCCCCAGTAGCCCTCCAGCGCCGGGTCGAACATCGGTCCGAGCCAGTGGAGGATGACGGGCTCGCTCGCCTGCCGCAGCAGCCGGCCGTACACCTCGAAGTAGTCCTCAGGGCCGCGTGCCGCCCCGACGAGCGCCCTGGAGGCCATGAGGATCGCCTGCGCCCCGCAGTCCTCCACGTGCGCGAGCTGCTCCTCATACGCCGCTCCCACGGCTTCGAGGTCCGCCCCGGGCTGCGTGAGCTGGTCGGTGCCGGCACCGCAGGCGATGCGGCCGCCGACAGCCCTCGCCTCCCCGGCCGAGCGGCGGATCAGCTCCGCGGCGCCCGCCCAGTCCAGGCCCATGCCGCGCTGCGCCGTGTCCATGGCCTCGGCCACCCCGAGCCCGTGCGCCCACAGATGACGCCGGAAGGCGAGCGTCGCCTCCCAGTCGACGGCGGCAAGGCCGTCAGGGGTGGTGTCGGCGTACGGGTCGGCGACGACGTGCGCGGCCGAGAAGACCGTGCGGGAGACGAGTGGGGAACCGCCTGCCGGGTGGGCAGTCCCTTCGACCCGCGGTTCGTACGTGCGGAGCGTCCCGCCGACGCCTGGCAGCCGGATCGTCACAGCGTCAGCTCCGGCACGTCGAAGCGGCGTCCCTCGGCCGACGATTTCAGTCCGAGTTCGGCAAGCTGCACCCCGCGCGCGCCCGCGAGCAGGTCCCAGTGGTACGGCTCCCCGAGGGCGACATGGCGCAGGAAGAGCTCCCACTGCGCCTTGAATCCGTTGTCGAACTCCATGTTGTCCGGCACCTCCTGCCACTGGTCGCGGAAGGACTCGGTGGCGGGCAGGTCCGGGTTCCATACGGGCTTCGGCGTGGCGCTGCGGTGCTGTACGCGGCAGCGGCGCAGTCCGGCGACGGCCGAGCCGTGCGTGCCGTCGACCTGGAACTCGACCAGTTCGTCGCGGTTCACACGGACCGCCCAGGAGGAGTTGATCTGGGCGACGGCGCCGCCCTCCAGCTGGAAGACGGCGTACGCGGCGTCGTCCGCGGTGGCCGCGTACGGCTTGCCGCGCTCGTCCCAGCGCTGCGGGACGTGGGTGACGACCTGCGCCTGAACGCTCGTCACCCGGCCGAACAGCTCGTGGAGCACGTACTCCCAGTGCGGGAACATGTCGACGACGATGCCGCCGCCGTCCTCGGAGCGGTAGTTCCAGGAGGGCCGCTGGGCGTCCTGCCAGTCGCCCTCGAAGACCCAGTAGCCGAACTCCCCCCGGACGGAGAGGATCTCCCCGAAGAAGCCGCCGTCGATGAGGCGCTTCAGCTTCAGCAGCCCGGGCAGGAAGATCTTGTCCTGGACGACACCGTGCCGCACACCGGCGGCCTGGGCGAGCCGGGCGAGTTCGAGGGCGCCGTCGAGGTCGGTCGCGGTGGGCTTCTCGGTGTAGATGTGCTTGCCCGCGGCGATCGCCTTCTTGATCGCCTCGACGCGGGCCGACGTGACCTGGGCGTCGAAGTAGAGGTCGACCGTGTCGTCGGCGAGCACGGCGTCGAGGTCCGTGGACCACTCCGTCAGGCCGTGCCGCTCGGCGAGTTCACGCAGGGCGTGCTCACGGCGGCCGATGAGGACCGGCTCCGGCCAGAGGACCTCGCCGTCGCCGAGGTCGAGACCGCCCTGCTCGCGGAGCGCGAGGATGGAGCGCACCAGGTGCTGCCGGTACCCCATCCGTCCGGTGACGCCGTTCATGGCGATCCGCACTGTCCTGCGTGTCACGAAACTGCCTCCATGTTCCCCGGTTCCCCAGTCCCCGCGATTCCCCAGCGCTCTCGCGTCGTCACGTTCCCGCACCTCACGTCCTCGGTCGGCTGCGAAACGGTGACAGCAAGCGCTTTCTATGCGCTATGACGCTAGCCTGCGCACAGTGGCCCTGCAAGAGCTCGGCCCGATCTCCCCGGAGGAAAGCGATGACAGTCACGCTGGCGGATGTGGCGGCCCGCGCCCGGGTGTCTCCTGCGACCGTCTCCCGGGTGCTCAACGGCAACTACCCGGTCGCCGCGACGACTCGGGAGCGCGTGCTGCGCGCCGTCGACGAGCTCGACTACGTACTCAACGGGCCGGCCAGTTCACTCGCCGCCGCCACCTCCGACCTGGTCGGCATCCTCGTCAACGACATCGCCGACCCGTTCTTCGGGATCATGGCCGGGGCGGCGCAGACCGCCATCGGAGAAGGCGCCTCCGGGCGGGCAGGCGGCGAGAAGCTGGCGGTCGTCTGCAACACGGGCGGCTCGCCGGAGCGCGAACTGACCTACCTCACCCTCCTCCAGCGGCAGCGTGCCGCGGCGGTCGTCCTGACCGGAGGGGCCCTGGAGGACCCGGACCACATCGCAGCGATGTCGGCCAAGCTGGCGAGGCTCGCGAATGCGGGGACGACGGTGGTGCTGTGCGGCCGGCCGCCCGTGCCGGGCGATTCCGTCACGGCCACGCTGACCTTCGACAACCGGGGCGGGGGACGGCGGCTCACCGAGCATCTGCTCGCGCTCGGGCACCGCAGGATCGGGTACGTCGCCGGCCCGGCCGAGCGCACGACGACGCGCCACCGCCTGGAAGGCCACCGTGCGGCACTGGCCGCGGCGGGGATCGACGAGGACCAGGAACGGCTCACCGTGCACGGTTCGTACGACCGGCGCTCGGGCTACGACGCGACGCGCGAGCTGCTGCGCCGCGCCCCGGGGCTGACCGCGATCGCGGCAGCCAACGACACGGTGGCGCTCGGCGCCTGCGCGGCACTGCGCGACCAGGGCCTGCGTATCCCCGAGGACGTGTCGGTGGCCGGCTTCGACGATCTGCCGTTCTCGGTGGACGCGGTTCCCGCGCTCACGACGGTACGGCTGCCGCTGCACGAGGCGGGCACGCGCGCGGGGCGGCTCGCGATGGGCAAGGAGACGCCACCGCCGGGGGGTATCGCGACGATCGGCGCGGAGCTGATGGCCCGGGCGTCGACGGCACCGCCGAAGCGGGGGTGAGTCCGGGCTGGGCCTGACCGGATGGACCGGGCCGGGTAGGCCGGGCCGCCCCGGGCCGGGGCCGGGCCGGACCTGACCGGATGGGCGTCGGCGGCCTGATCAGGGGCGTGGGCGAAAGTTGTCCACAGGGCTTGCCGGACGTCGGCGCACGAACCTAGCCTTGACTCAGTCAAAGGAAAGGTCGGTGTGGATCATGGCCGTTCACGAGATCCGCGCTTTCAACCGCTTTTACACGAACCTCATCGGCGCGCTCGACTACAGCAAGCATCTGTACACGCCGTACACGCTGACGGAGTCCCGCGTGCTGTACGAGCTCGCGCATGCCCCGCGCACGGATGCGGCCGACCTCCGGATGGAGCTCTCGCTGGACGCGGGATACCTGAGCCGACTGCTCGGCAAGTTCGAGCGCGACGGGCTGGTCGAGCGGGCGCCGTCGGAGGCGGACTCGCGACGGCAGCGCATCACGCTCACGCAGCGCGGGCGGGAGGCGACCGCACTGCTGGACGAGCGGTCGCGGGAAGCCGTCGGCAAGCTGCTGTCGGCCGTGCCGACGGACGACCGCCCCCGTCTTGCGGACGCGATGCGCACGGTGCGGGACATACTGGGCGAGGCCCGCCCCGACCAGGACAGGCATCATGAGGGACCCGTGCTGCGGGAGCCCGCCCCCGGCGACCTGGGCTGGATAGTCCAGCGCCACGGCGCGCTCTACGCCGCGGAGTTCGGGTGGAACACCGACTTCGAGGGTCTTGTCGCCCGCATCGTCGCGGACTTCGCCCAGGACCACGACCCGCATCTGGAGCGGGTGTGGATGGCCGAGCTGGACGGCCGGCCGGTCGGCTCGGTGATGTGCGTGCGGGACGAGGCGCCGGCCACCGCCCGGCTGCGGCTGCTGCTGGTCGAGACCGATGCGCGCGGGCACGGTCTCGGGGACCGGCTGGTGCGGACCGTCGTGGACTTCGCCCGCGAGGTCGGCTACCGGGAGCTGGTGCTGTGGACCAACGACGTGCTCACCGCCGCCCGCACGATCTACCAGCGCGCCGGGTTCACCCTCGTCGCGGAGAAGCCCCACCGCTCGTACGGTGCCGACCTGGTCGGCCAGGACTGGCGGCTCCCGCTCCAGGAAGGTCCGGCCCGGTGAAGCTCGCGTTCTCAACGCTGGGTGTGCCCAGGATGCCCATGCCGGAGGTGGCCGCCCTCGCCGCATCGGCCGGCTATCGGGGAGTGGAGCTGCGGGCGCACCCCGAGGAGCCGGTCCACCCTGGAATCGGCCGGCGCGAACGGGCTGCGGTGAAGGCGGAGTTCACGGGATCCGGCGTGGAGATCCTCACGGTCGCGGGGTATGCGCGGGTGGCGGCAGCGGGCGCCGACGAGGCCGTCCGCGAGGAGTTCGCCGAACTGCTCACGCTGGCGCACGACTTGGGCGCTCCCTACGTGCGGGTCTTCCCCGGTGGCGGCGACCAGGATCCGGCGGGGGCCGACGCCACGGCCGCCCGCCGGCTGGCCGCGGCCGCGGAGACGGCGGCGGAGCTGGGCGTGCGGATCCTGCTGGAGACCCATGACTCGCACCGCACGGGCGCGGCGGTGTCCCGAGTCCTGGGGCCGGTCGGCCATCGCCATGCGGGCGCGCTGTGGGACGTGATGCACCCCTGGCTGGACGGCGAGCCGCCGGCCGCCACACATGCCGCGCTCGCCCCGTTCCTCGGCTACGTCCAGGTCAAGGACGTCGCCTCGCCGGAGGACCTCACACCTCTGCCCCTCGGTGCCGGTGCTCTGCCCCTCGCCGAGTGCCTGTCGCTCACGGCCGACGAAGGCTGGGTGTGCTGGGAGTACGAGAAGCGCTGGTATCCGGAAGCGGCGGAGCTGCCGGGGCTGCTGGCAGCGGGGAGGGAGCATCTGGAGTCGCTTTGCGCGCCAGTGAGGTGAGGGCGACTCCGCCGACGAGCAGGGCCGCCGTGCACCAGCGCAGCGGGCTGACGGGCTCGCCGAGGAAAAGGGCCGCGGAGGACATGCCGAAGACCGGGACGAGGAGGGAGAAGGGGGCCACGGAGGAGGCCGGGTGGTTGCGCAGCAGCCAGCCCCAGGCGCCGAAGCCGAAGACGGTGGTGACCCACGCGACGTAGACGATGACGCCGGCGCCCGCCCAGTCGAGTCCGCGCAGTGCGGCGAGGTCCTGCTCCGGGCCTTCGATCAGCAGGGAGAGGACGACCAGGGGGAGGACGGGAACGGTCGAGACCCAGACCATGAAGTTGAGGGCGTCGGGTGGTGATGCCTTGCGGGTCAGGACGTTGGAGACGCCCCAGCAGGCGGCCGCGGCGATCACGAGCGCGAAGCCGATCATCGGGCCCGAGCCGCCTTCGTCGATCGCGGCGACCCCGATTCCCGCCAGGGCGATGAGCATGCCGAGCAACCGCACTCGGCCGGGCCGCTCCCCCAGGGCCAGGAAGGCGAAGGCGGCGGTGAACACCGCCTGGATCTGCAGGATCAGCGAGGACAGTCCGGCCGGGGCGCCCTCGTTCATCCCGGTGAAGAGCAGGCTGAACTTGGCGACGCCCAGGACGAGTCCGACGGCGATGATCCACTTCCAGGCCACCTTGGGGCGGCCGACGAAGAACACCGCCGGAAGGGCTGCGACCAGGAAGCGCAGGGCCGAGAAGAGGAGAGGGGGGAAGTGATCGAGCCCGATCTCGATGACGACGAAGTTCACGCCCCACACAGCGGCGACGAGGGCGGCGAGAGCGATGTGAGCGGGGCGCATGACCACAGGTTCGCGGGTGGCCCCTCGTAGCACCAGTGCGGATTTCTACACGGTGACCGGAAGCAACGCTTAAGCGGCACGGTGGCAGCGCACATCACCCCGGCCGCCCCGGCTCCTTCGGCCGCCCGGAGTTGATCCTCCGCCCGAAGGTGATCCTCGGCCGAGGTGATCCTCCGCCCGAAGGTGATCCTCCAGCAGCACGGATGCCGTTCGCACTCCTCGGCGACCACATCCCTTGACTGGCAGTTACTTTCCAGATATCCGTGGCACCTTGGAAGTTTCCTTCATGGGAGGAGCACCAGTGCAGGACCGGACGACCCCCTCCAGACGTACTCTCCTCACCGCAACCGCCGCCGGAGCCGCGGCCGTCGCTCTTGCCGCAGGCCCCGCGAGCGCCCACAGCGACGCCCGGGCCCAGGCCGCCACTCGTGACCGCCTCAAGCGGCTCATCTCCCGGATGAGTCTGGAGGAGAAGGTCGGGCAGCTCTTCGTCATGCGGGTGTACGGCCACTCGGCCACCGCCCCCGACCAGGCCGATATCGACGCCAACCTCACGGAGATCGGCGTCCGGACGGCCGCCGAGCTGATCGAGCGTTACCACGTCGGCGGAATCATCTACTTCGTCTGGGCCCACAACACCCGCGACCCCCACCAGATCGCCGATCTCTCCAACGGCATCCAGCAGGCGGGCCTCGCCCAGCCCACGCCCATCCCCCTGCTGATCTCCACCGACCAGGAGCACGGCATCGTCGCCCGCGTCGGCAAGCCCGCGACCCTCGTGCCCGGTGCGATGGCGCTCGGCGCGGGCGGTTCGCGGTCGGACGCCCGGGAGGCGGCGCGGATCGCCGGTGCCGAGCTCGCCGCGATGGGCATCGTGCAGAACTACGCGCCGGTCGCCGATGTGAACGTGAACCCGGCCAACCCCGTCATCGGCGTACGGTCCTTCGGTGCCGATCCGCAGTCCGTGGCCGGGCTCGTCGCCGCCCAGGTGCGCGGGTACCAGAGCGCGGGCGTCGCCGCGACGTCCAAGCACTTCCCGGGCCACGGCGACACCAAGGACGACAGCCACTACGCCCTCCCCACCATCCACCACACCCGCGAGCAGTGGGGCGAGCTGGACGCACCGCCGTTCCAGGCCGCCATCGCCGCCGGGATCGACTCGATCATGACCGCGCACATCGTGGTCCCCGCGCTCGACCCCAGCGAGGACCCCGCGACCCTCTCCCGCCCCATCCTGACGGGCATACTGCGCGAGCAGCTCGGCTACGACGGGGTCGTGGTCACCGACTCGCTCGGCATGGCGGGCGTGCGGCAGAAGTACGGCGACGAGCGCGTCCCCGTGCTGGCGCTGAAGGCGGGCTGCGACCAGCTGCTCAACCCGCCGAGCCTGCCCCTCGCCTGGAACGCCGTCCTCGATGCCGTCAAGACCGGCGAGCTGACCGAGCAGCGCCTCGAAGAGTCCATCCTGCGCATCCTCCTGCTGAAGACGAAACTCGGGCTGTTCCGCGGCCCGTTCGTCACCCATGAGGGAGTGGACCGCATGGTCGGCACCCGGTCGCATCTGAAGGCCGCGGACCGGATCGCCGAGGAGACGACGACCCTGCTGGCCAACGAGGGCGGCCTGCTGCCGCTTTCCCCCCGCCGGCACGCCGACGTCCTGGTCGTCGGCGCCGATCCGGCCTCGCCCTCCGGGACGACCGGCCCTCCCACCACCACCCTCGCCACGGCCTTCACCGAACTCGGGTTTGCGGCGACCGTGGTGTCCACCGGCATCACCCCGACCGCCGCGAAGATCGACGAGGCGGTGGCGGCCGCGGCCGGTAGGGACGTCGTCGTCGTCGGCACGTACAACGTCTCGGCGACCAGCCCCCAGCGCACGCTGGTGGCCCGGCTCGCCGCGACGGGCGTGCCCGTGGTCACGGTCGCCATCCGCAATCCGTACGACATCGCACAGCTGACGGGCATGGGCGCCGCGGCCTCGCTCGCCGCGTACAGCTGGACGGACGTCGAACTGAGCGCGGCCGTCAGGGTGATCGCGGGCCGCGCCGAGCCGTCGGGGAGGCTCCCCGTGCCGGTGCAGCGGGCGGACGATCCCGCCCAGGTGCTGTACCCGGTGGGATACGGACTGACCTATTAGGTAGTAGCGCGGTGTGGGCCGCGCCGTCGGCGCACCACCCTCACACGGCGCAAAGTCCCTCTGCTCCCCCGGCGTGCACCCGGGCCCGCGGGTCACGCCGGGCGGAGCGATCGGGGGATGCATGCACGCGGGACGTCTGCCGGGCGTGGGCGTGGTCTGCGCACTCATGGTCGCCTGCCATCCGTCACCGGGAGGCGGCAGCCGTGGCGTCACCGGTGCGCGCGAGGCGGCGTGCACGAGCGAGAGGGCGGTGGCCCGAGTTCACGGTGGTGTCCGCCATGGAGGAGCGGGCGCAGTGCCCGTCCTCGGCCGATCCGTACGTCCGGCTGCCGTTCGGGGAAGACCCGGTGGGCTGCGCCCGTCGCCTGTGGCACACGGTCGACGGACGCAGCCCGGGTGATCACGGGCGCAGCGTCGGCTCCCGCTCGATGTCCTGCTTGTCGAGCTTCGCGTCGGGCTTCGTCAGCCGCTTCGCCTTCGCCGGGTCCTCCTGGACCGCGGTCGGGGCGACGCCCGCCCACTCCAGGATCCGCGCAGTGGCCTGCGCCTTCTGGTCGGGGTTCAGACCGGCCACGTTGGCGCCGTGGTTGGCGCCGGGGGCGGTGAAGACATAGCTGTCGCGCGCGCCCTTGCCGAGCCTGAACGGTTCAGCACCCCACGGGTCGTTCTCGCCGTAGACGAAGAGCATCTGCCGGGCATGGTGGCGGACCCAGCCGTCCACGTCGTCCATCACCCACGGCTTGAAGTGCATCGGGATGTCCCGCGGCACGAAGTTCCGCGGCGGCTGGTAGCCGTAGCGGCTCAGTCCCTTGAGGTGCGGCAACGTGATGGTGGGCGCGCCCAGCTCGGTGCCCGCCTGGTAGTAGTACGGGGTGTACGGCTCCAGGCCCTGGTCGGTGTAGAAGGAGAAGCCGGAGATCGCGTCGACGCTGTCCCAGATCTCCTGGTCCGTGGCGGTCGCCGCGACCGGGACCGCGTCGCAGTCGGCGGCCAGGCTGTACTGCCAGAACGCCCAGGTGTAGTCGAGGACGACGGCCTCGAAGGCCCTGTCGAGCGAGCCGACGGTCTTGAAGGTGTAGCCGTTGTCGGCCGCGTACGTGGTGTAGAGGGCCTCCAGCGGCTCACGGCGTACGAGCGCCTCGCGCTGCACCGCGTTCAGCTTGTCGCGGCACTCCTTGGTGCCGACCTTCTCGAAGAACCGGTCGTAGGCCGCGTCCTCCTTGTTGTCCACGTCGTTGGGCGCGACGTACGCGACGACACCGTCCATGTCCCGCGGGTAGAAGCGCTCGTAGTACGTTGCGGTCATGCCGCCCTTCGAGCCGCCGGTGGAGATCCACTTCTTGTCGTAGATCTTCTTCAGCGCGCCGAAGACACGGTGCTGGTCGCTCGCGGCCTGCCAGATGTCGAGCTTGGACCAGTCGGCGGGCTGGGGCCGGGACGGGGTGAAGTAGCGGTACTCCAGGTCGACCTGGTTGCCGTCCACGATCTGGGTGGGCTCGCGGCGGCGGGGGCTCGTGCCCACGTTGTAGCCGCTGGTGTAGAAGACGGTCGGGCGGGCCGTGTCCTTGTGCAGCACGGTGATCCGCTGCTGGAACGTGCCCTTGGAAGGCCGGCGGTGGTCGACCGGCTGGGTGTAGTTCAGGACGAAGTAGCGGTAGCCGGGGTACGGCTTCTCCTCGATCAGGCTCATCCCGGGGATCGCGAGGATCCGGTCCTTGATGTCGGCTTCCGTGCCGGTGTCGGCAACGGTGCCGGCGGACGCTCCCGGTGAGCCCGTGACGGCCGGATCGGCGGCGGTGGCCGCGCTCGCCGTCGCACCTGCCGTGCCTATGAGCACGGTCAGCGACAGCAGCCATCTCAGCGCCTTGCGCATGCAGCACCCTCCCCTTGGTTCACATTGGTCGCGGTGAACCTAGCGGGGGCAACACCCACATCGCCAGACCCAGTTGTCGTGGCGAATTCCGGTCAACGGTGCGTCAGTACAGGATTCGACAACGGAATCGGCAACGGAATCGGCACTGGATTCAGCACAGGATCCAGCCGGTCGAGGCGCTGTGCCCGGCGATGGCGCCCGAGACGCGGACGCAGCGGTTGAGCGCGTGCACGGTGACCGGGCCCGCCTGCCGGGTGAAGCGGCCCCTGTCCACGGCGGCGTGGCCGCCGCGGGGCTGGAGGGACACCGACATCTCCCGCCGGGCGCCGGGCTTTCTGGCGACGGCGAGGGCGCACACGTACTGGCGGGTCTTGTGGATGCGCAGCTCGCCCGTCGCGAACAGCACCGTCTTCGCCGGGCGTCCGGAGCACACGGACACGGCCGCCGCCTGCTGTCTCCCGGAACCGGCCGCGGACAGCGTCATGACGACGGCGAGCACCACGACGGTATGCACCACCAGTCTTCCGAACACCCTTGCTCCCCTCATGCACCAAGCCGTACTGACGTACGACGCAACACGGGCCCGGGCGGTTGCCGAAACCGGCAACTCACCCGGGCCCGCTGGGCGGGGGTTCAGGGCCTCAGGCCGGCGTGGGCGCCTCCTCCGTGGGCGCCTCCTCGCCGATGAACGTCCGCCACAGCCGCGCGTACCGCCCGTCCTCGGCCAGGAGTTCGTCGTGCGTACCGTCCTCGACGACCCGGCCGCGGTCCATGACGACCACCCGGTCGGCGCGGGCGGCGGTGGTCAGCCGGTGGGCGACGACGAGCGTCGTGCGGCGTCCGGTGAGACGGTCGGTGGCCTGGTTGACCTGGGCCTCGGTGGCCAGGTCCAGCGCGGCGGTCGCCTCGTCGAGCAGGAGCACGTCCGGGTCGACGAGCTCCGCCCGGGCGAGCGCGACGAGCTGGCGCTGGCCCGCCGAGAGGTTCCGGCCGCGCTCGGCGACCTCATGCAGATAGCCGCCGTCCAGCATGGCGATCATGTCGTGGGCGCCGACGGCACGGGCCGCCGCCTCCACCTCGGCGTCGGTCGCCTCCGGACGCCCGTACGCGATGGCGTCGCGCACCGTGCCGGGGAAGAGGTACGCCTCCTGCGGGACGACACCGAGCCGGTGCCGGTACGCGGTGAGGTCGAGGTCGCGCAGATCGGCGCCGTCGGCCGTGACCCGCCCGCTGCTCGGGTCGTAGAACCGGGCCACCAGCTTGACCAGCGTCGACTTGCCCGCGCCGGTCTCGCCGACGAAGGCGACCGTCTGCCCGGCCGGGATCCGCAGGTCGACGCCGCTGAGCGCTTCTTCGTCGTCGCCGTAGGCGAACGACACGTCCTCGAAGGCGATCTCGCCGCGCAGCGACAGCACGTCGAGCGGCTCCCGGGCCTCGGCCGTCGACGTCGGCTCGCGCAGCAGCTCCTGGATGCGGCCCAGCGACACGGTCGCCTGCTGATAGCCGTCGAAGACCTGCGACAGCTGCTGCACGGGCGCGAAGAACAGATCGATGTACAGCAGATACGCGACCAGCGCACCCGTCGTGAGCGTGCCCGCCTCGATCCGTCCCGCGCCGACGATCAGCACGGCCGCGGCCGCCACCGACGCCAGCAGCTGGACGAACGGGAAGTACACGGAGATCAGCCACTGGCCGCGCACCCGCGCCTCGCGGTAGCTCTCGCTGCGCTCCACGAACCGCCGGTTCCCGGAGCGCTCGCGGCGGAACGCCTGCACGATCCGCAGCCCGCTGACCGACTCCTGGAGGTCGGCGTTGACGACGCCGATGCGCTCGCGCGCGAGTTCGTACGCCCTCACCGACCGGCGCCGGAAGAAGAAGGTGCCCACGACCAGCACCGGCAGCGTCGCGAAGACCACCAGCGCCAGCTGCACGTCGATCACCACCAGCACGGCCATGATGCCGAAGAAGGTGACGACCGAGACGAAGGCGGTGACCAGACCGGTCTGGAGGAACGTGGACAGGGCATCCACGTCCGTCGTCATCCGGGTCATGATCCGGCCGGTCAGCTCGCGTTCGTAGTAGTCGAGGCCGAGCCGCTGCAACTGCGCGAAGATCTTCAGCCGGAGCGCGTAGAGGATCCGCTCGCCGGTGCGCCCCGTCATCCGGGTCTCGCCGATCTGCGCCGCCCACTGCACGACCACGGTGACGAGCGCCAGCGCGGACGCCGCCCACACCGCGGCCATCGCCGCCTTCTCGACACCGTCGTCGATGCCGTGCCGGATCAGCACCGGCAGCAGCAGGCCCATGCCCGCGTCCATCGCGACCAGCACCAGGCTGAACAGCAGCGGGAGACCGAAACCGCGCAGCAGCCTGCGCAGTCCGTACGACACCTCGGGCGTCACCGCCCGCACCTCGTCGACGTCGGGCGTCTCGGTGGCCGGGGGCAGCGCCGCGACCTGGGCGAGCAGCTCGGGCGTGGCCCCGGTGACCGCGTCCTCCTCCGCCTCCTCCTTGCGCACCCACAGCGGCGGCGTGATGCCCCGCTCGGCGTCGAACCCGGCGTCGAGCTCGGCCAGGACGGTGCGGTCCTCGGGCAGCTCGACGGTGACGGTGTGCCCCGGCGAGACCCCGCCCATCTCGTCCGGGTCGGTGAGCAGCCGCCGGTACAGCGCGGAGCGCTCCTGGAGCTCCTCGTGGGTGCCGATGTCGGCGAGCCGGCCGCCGTCGAGTACGGCGATGCGGTCGGCGAGGCCGAGCGTGGAGCGGCGGTGGGCGATGAGCAGCGTCGTCCGCCCGGCCATCACGCCGCGCAGCGCCTCGTGGATCTCGTGCTCGACACGCGCGTCCACGGCGGAGGTGGCGTCGTCGAGGAGCAGCAGCCGGGGGTCGGCGAGGATCGCGCGGGCGAGGGCGATGCGCTGGCGCTGGCCCCCGGAGAGGGTGAGGCCGTGCTCACCGACCGTGGTGGCGTACCCGTCGGGCAGCTCGTCGATGAAACGGTCCGCCTGCGCCGTGCGCGCGGCCTGGACGATCTCCTCGTCCGTCGCGTCGGGCTTTCCGTACGCGATGTTGGCGCGGACGGTGTCGGAGAAGAGGAAGCTGTCCTCCGGGACGAGGCCGATGGCGGCGCGCAGCGAGTCGAGGGTCAGCTCGCGCACGTCGTGGCCGCCGACGAGGACGGCGCCGTGCGTGACGTCGTAGAAGCGCGGCAGCAGCAGCGAGACGGTGGACTTCCCGCTGCCCGACGAGCCGACGACGGCCACGGTCTCACCGGGCCTGATCTCCAGCGAGAAACCGTCGAGCACGGGCCGCCCCGCCTCGCCGGCGGAGCCGTACGCGAAGCCGACGTCGTCGAACTCGACGGTCGCCGGGGCGTCGGGCGGCAGCTCCTTCGTGCCCTCCTGCAGCGACGGCCGGGTGTCGATCAGCTCCAGCACCCGCTCGACCCCGGCCCGGGCCTGCTGGCCGACGGTGAGCACCATGGCGAGCATCCGCACCGGCCCGACGAGCTGGGCGAGATAGGTCGAGAAGGCGACAAAGGTACCCAGGGTGATCTGGCCGCGGGTCGCCAGCCAGCCACCCAGCGCCAGCATCGCGACCTGTCCGAACGCGGGCACGGCCTGAAGGGCGGGGGTGTAGCGGGCGTTGAGCCGGATCGTGCGCAGCCGGCCCGCGTAGAGCCTGCGGCCGACCTCCCTGAGCTTTCCGGTCTCCTGCTCCTCCTGGCCGAAACCCTTGACGACCCGGACACCGGAGACGGCCCCGTCGACCACGCCGGCGACGTCGGCGGCCTGCTGCTGGGCGTACCAGGTGGCGGGGTGCAGCTTGACCCGGCTGCGCTTGGCGATGAACCAGAGGGCGGGGCCGACGGCGAGCGCGACCAGGGTGAGCGGCAGCGACAGCCAGGCCATGACGGCGAGGGAGATGACGAAGAGGAGGACGTTCCCGATCGTCATCGGGAGCATGAAGAGCAGCCCCTGGATGAGCTGGAGGTCGCTGGTCGCCCGTCCGACGACCTGTCCCGTGGAGAGCTCGTCCTGGCGCCGGCCGTCGAGCCGGGTGATCGTCGCGTACATCTCGGTACGGAGATCGTGCTGGACGTCGAGGGCGAGGCGGCCACCGTAGTAGCGGCGGATGTAGGTGAAGACGTAGACGACGACCGCGGCGCCGATCAGCAGACCGGTCCAGACCGCCAGTGACCGTGTGTGATCGCCGATGACGTCGTCGATGACGACCTTGGTGATCAGGGGGACGACGGCCATCACGGCCATGCCGGCGAGCGAGGACCCGAGGGCGAGCACGACGTTCAGCCGGTACCGCCAGGCGTACCCGGCCAGCCGCCGTGCCCACGAATGCTCTGCCGCCGCCGTCACCAGTGCCTCCCGATGTCCTGTTCTGCCGGAAGGCACCAACACGGGCCGCGGCGGATTTCATCCCGCGGCAACGTGCCGCAACAAAAGTACGGTCCCTGGTCCTAGGACCAGGGACCGTTCCCGGGAGCCGTACGGAGTACATGAGGCAGCCGAACGGGAGAGCGGCTAGGTCGTGTCTGACACATGGCGCCGTCCGCCCGCAGGGCGGCGTGCGCGGCATCCGGTACGTGCCATCGCAAGGCAGAGGACCATCCTCGTACCGGACGCACTCGGATGACTCCGACAACGCAGCGTCGGGGCACCTCCCGTGCCCGAAGGGCTACGGAGGAGTGCGTGCCGGGCATCGCGCACCAGGCGGGACTTGTCAGACACGGCCTAGCGCAGCGCCGGGTCCGCCTGTACGGCGTCCTGCGCCGGGCGGCCCGGAACCGCCGGGACGGCCTCCTCCGGAGTGGCCGTCGGCGTGTAGCCCAGGCGGGTGGGCGCGGTGGGGTTGAGGTCCTTGTGGACCGCGCGCGCGACGGCCTGGATCGTGTTGATGCCGTCGTTCATGGTCTTGTTGTCGTACGTGAGCACGGTGATCTGGTAGTCGTGCCCGCCACCGGTGAAGGCGGCCGTCGAGTGCACCCGCCAGCCGTGCGTGGACCGCGACAGCCAGCCGTTCTTCACGTGGATCCTGGCGGTGGCGGGGGCGCCCGCCGGGGCGCCCCAGCGCTGGGACGAGACGACCTGGTTCATCAGCTGGAGGATGTAGCTGCGCGAGGCATCCGTCAGCAGGCCGTTCTTCACCGTGATCCGCGACAGCAGCTTCTGCTGGTCGTAGGCGGTGATCTGGGTGAGCCCCCAGTAGCCGCCGGAGCCCGGGACGGTCTTGGTCATGCCCGCGGCGCGGAGGAAGTTCTGGATCTTGGTCGGTCCGAGCTGGCGCCACAGCGCGCTGGTCGAGTCGTTGTCCGACTGGGTGATCATGGCCTTGGCGCGGGACTTCTCGGTGGCCGTCAGCGCACGGCCGCTCTTCTGGGCATCCCATAGGAGAGCGGCGAGCACCGTCACCTTGACCACGCTGGCCGAGTCGAACCGCTGCTCGTGGCGCAGGGTGCAGCTCGTCCGGCTGATCCGGTCGTTGACGAAGATCGCCGTCGTCGACGCACGGCCCGCGAGGGCGCCGTTGATGTCCTTGGCCAGCTTGGCGGCCAGGCCCGGGGTGAGCGAGGTGCAGGTCGCGGCGGGTGCAGCGGCAGCGGCCGGCGTGGCGGTCGCCACCGTCGCGACGGCCGGCAGGAGCACGCCGAGCGCGACCGTCGCGCACAGGGCCGCACGTCTGCGGCGGATGATGAGGTGTGGGTTCACGCCTCACTTGACTCGACAGCGGACGAAAGGTTGTACGCGTGAGGCCCTGTCGTTCGACAGGGCCTCACGCGCGGATCCTGCGAGCGGAGCTCAGAGGTGCGTCGGCGCGAACATCCTCAGCAGCGCCGGCAGCACCACCACCGAAGGACCGGGCTCGGCCAGCGACTTGGCCAGGTCCTCGCGGAGCGACTCGGGCGTCGTACGCACCGCGGGCACCCCGAACGACTCGGCGAGCGCGACGAAGTCCGGGCGGGACAGCTCGGTCGCGGTCGCCTCGCCGAAGGCGTCGGTCATGTACTCGCGCAGGATGCCGTAGCCGCCGTCGTCGACGATCAGCCAGGTCACCGGCAGGTTGTACTGCCTCGCCGTCGCCAGCTCCGCGATCGAGTACATCGCGCCGCCGTCGCCGGAGACCGCGAGCACCGGACGGCTCGGCTCCGCGGCGGCCGCGCCGAGCGCGGCGGGGAAGCCGTAGCCGAGGCCGCCTGCGCCCTGGGCGGAGTGCATCGTGTTCGGCTGCCGGGCGTCGAAGGCGGACCAGGCCCAGTACGCCAGGATCGTCATGTCCCAGAAGCTCGGGGAGTCGTCCGGCAGGGCTTCGCGGACCGCGGCGAGCACCTGCTGCTCCAGGGTCAGCTCCTGGTCGGCGATCCGCTCGCGCACCTTCGCCAGCAGGGTGGACACCCGCTCGGCGGCGGCCGGGTCGCGGCGCTCCTCCACGGTCTCCAGCAGTACGGCCAGGGCCGTCCGGGCGTCGGCGTGGATGCCGAGCGCCGGGTGGTTGGACTCCAGCTTGCCGAGGTCCGCCTCGATCTGGATGACGCGGCCGCGCGGGGCGAACGTGTGGTAGTTCGAGGACAGTTCGCCGAGGCCCGAGCCGACGACCAGCAGGACGTCGGCGTCCTCCAGGAAGTCGGTGGTGTGCCGGTCCTCCAGCCAGGACCGCATCGACAGCGGGTGCTCCCACGGGAAGGCGCCCTTGCCGCCGAAGGTCGTGACGACCGGCGCGTCCAGCTTCTCGGCGAGCGCCAGCAGCTTGCCGGACGCGTCGGAGCGTACGACTCCGCCGCCCGCGATGATCGCCGGGCGCTCCGCGTTCCGCAGCAGGTCCGCGGCGACGGCGGTCAGTTCGGGGCGCGGCACGAGGTCGTGCGGGGTCGCGTCCATGGCGGAGACGACCGGCAGGGTCACCTCGGCGAGCAGCACGTCCTGCGGGATCTCCACCCAGACCGGGCCGTGCGGGGCGCTCAGCGCGGACTCCCAGGCGGCGGCGACGGCCGACGGGATCTGGGAGGCGTGGCGGACGGTGTGCACGGACTTGACGATGTCGCGGAACGACGCCTTCTGGTCGCGCAGTTCGTGCAGATAGCCGTGGCGCCCGCCGCCGAGGCCCGCGGTGGGGATCTGGCTGGAGATCGCCAGCACCGGGGCGCTGGCCGCGGCGGCCTCCTGGAGCGCGGCGAGCGAGGTCAGCGCGCCGGGTCCGGTGGACAGCAGCAGCGGCGCGACCTGCCCGGTGACCCGACCGTACGCGTCGGCCGCGAAGCCCGCGTTGTTCTCGACGCGCAGTCCGATGTACGCGAGATCGGAGCGGCGCAGCGCGTCGAACATGCCGAGCGCGTGCTGCCCGGGCAGCCCGAAGACGGTGGTCGCGCCGAGCCCGGCGAGGGTCTCGACGACGAGGTCACCGCCGTTCCGCCGATCAGACACGTGGCGCGTAGCGCCCCCTTGAGGGGTGGTGGCCGGGTGACGGGCGGGAGGGTTGAGCGCGGCCGCGGTCTGCGCCGCGGTGGGGCGCAGTACGAGGTCGTGGTCGTGGGTCACTTGGCGTCCTCTGCGTCGCGGTCGTTCTGCGTCCGGCGCGCCGGTGCTCCGGCCGCCGGGCCCCGGCCGGCCCGGCGCGAGCTCCTGGTGGCGCCGGGGCCGGTCGGGGTGGGGGTCACTTCGCGGCTTCCGCCGCGCCCGCGGCGCGGTTCGCCGCGATCTGGCGGGACATGATCGTGGTCAGCTCGTACGCGGTGTGGGAGGCCGCGACCGAGGTGATCTCGGCGTGGTCGTAGGCCGGGGAGACCTCGACGACGTCGGCGGAGACCAGGTTGCAGGAGGCGAGGCCGCGGAGGATCTCCAGGAGCTCGCGGGAGGTCATGCCGCCGGCCTCGGGGGTGCCGGTGCCGGGGGCGTGCGCCGGGTCGAGGCAGTCGATGTCGATGGAGATGTAGAGCGGGCGGTCGCCGATGCGCTGGCGGAGCTGGTCGGCGACCTCGTCGGCGCCGCGCCGGTAGACGTCGGACGAGGTGACGATGCCGAAGCCCATCTTCTCGTCGTCGGTGAGGTCCTGCTTGCCGTACAGCGGGCCGCGGATGCCGACGTGGGAGAGCGCCTCGGTGTCGAGGATGCCCTCCTCGACGGCACGGCGGAACGGGGTGCCGTGCGTGTACTCGGCGCCGAAGTAGGTGTCCCAGGTGTCCAGGTGCGCGTCGAAGTGCAGCAGCGCCACAGGGCCGTGCTTCTTGGCGACCGAGCGCAGCAGCGGCAGCGCGATGGTGTGGTCGCCGCCGAGGGTCATCATCCGGGCGCCGGTGCCCAGCAGGTCGTCGGCCGCTGCCTCGATGGTCTCGACGGCCTCGTTGATGTTGAACGGGTTGGCGGCGATGTCGCCCGCGTCCGCGACCTGCGCGAGCGCGAAGGGCGAGGCGTCCTGCGCCGGGTTGTACGGCCGCAGGAGCCTCGACGCCTCCCGGATGGCGTTGCCGCCGAAGCGCGCGCCGGGGCGGTACGAGACCCCGGCGTCGAAGGGCACGCCGACGACGGCGACATCGGTGGTACCGACCTCGTCGAGCCGGGGCAGCCGGGCGAACGTCGCGGGTCCGGCGTACCGCGGGATGCGGGACGAGTCGATGGGGCCGCGCGGCGTCTCGTTGCTGCTCATGACCATGCCTATTTCCTACGCTTTTCCTATGGTTCGCAGTCGTATGACTGTAACGGGGTTCAGGGGGTGGCCGGGACGGCCGGCTCCGCGGCCGCCTCCGCGGTGTCCGAGGGGCCGCCGCGGCCCGCGAGGCGCTCGCGCCAGTGGGCCAGGACCGCCGCGTCGGTCGGCGGGGTCGCCAGCGAGACGGCGACGTACGTGGCGAGCGAGGCGAGCAGGCCGTAGTAGACGGGCTCGTTGGCGAGGATGCCGTAGTGCCACATCAGGCCGATGACCGCGAGGCCGCCGACGACGACCGAGGAGAGCGCGCCGTGGACGGTGCCGCGCTTCCACAGCAGACCGCCGAGGATCGGGACCAGGAGTCCGCCGACGAGCAGGTTGTACGCGACCGTGAGCGCCTCGATCACGTTGTTCAGCGCGATGGCGATGACGATCACCGCGACGCCCATGGCCAGGATGAACAGCCGGTTGCCCTTGACCTCGTCGTGCGGTTCGCCGTCGGTGCCCCGGCGGGTGACGGCGCCGCGCAGCCGCTGCCAGATGTCGTTGTTGGCGACGGTGGCGCAGGCGATCAGCGCGCCGGACGAGGTGGACATCACGGCGGCGAGCGCGGCGGCGAGCACCAGGCCCCGCACACCGAGGGGGAGTTCGTCCTTGACGATGGTGGCGAAGGCGTCGTCGGCGTTGGCGAGGTTGGGGTAGAGCACCTTGGCGGCGGTGCCGATGACGGCGCCGGCGAGGGCGTAGACCAGGCAGTACGTGCCGGCGACGGTGCCGCCCCAGCGGGCGACCTTGTCGTTGCGGGCGGTGAAGACGCGCTGCCAGATGTCCTGGCCGATCAGCATGCCGAAGGTGTAGATCAGCACGTAGGTGAAGATCGTCTCGCCGCCGATGCCGAGCGGTGCGAAGTAGTCGGTGGGCAGCTGGGCCTTCATCTCCGCGAAGCCGCCGGCCTTGATCACCGCGATGGGCAGCAGCAGGAGCAGCACACCGATGGTCTTGACGACGAACTGCACCATGTCGGTGAGCGTGATCGACCACATGCCGCCGAGCGTGGAGTAGGCGACGACGATCGAGCCGCCGAGGATGATCGCGAGCGTCCGGTTCATGTCGAAGAGGACGTCGAAGATCGTGGCGTAGGCGATGGTCGAGGTGACCGCGAGCATCAGCGTGTACGCCCACATCACGACGCCGGTGATGAGCCCGGCGCGGCCGCCGTAGCGCAGGTCGAGCATCTCGGAGACGGTGTAGACCTTCAGCCGGGCGATGCGCGCGGAGAAGAAGACCGAGAGGGCGAGGAGGCCGAGGCCGATGGTGAAGACCATCCAGGCGCCGGAGAGCCCGTACTTGTAGCCGAGACCGACGCCGCCGATGGTGGAGGCGCCGCCGAGGACGATGGCGGCCATCGTGCCGGAGTACATCCAGGGGCCGAGCCTGCGGCCCGCCACCAGGAACTCGCTCTTGGACTTGGCGCGGCGCATGCCCCACCAGCCCATGGCCAGCATGCCGGCCAGATAGACGACGATCACTGCGTAGTCGACGGCCATGGGGCCCTCCTTCGCTCACCTCGGTGGCGTGTCGTGCAATGGATGTGAGGGGACGCGGCGGCTCTTGCGCGGGGACATCCGCCCGTACCCGCGGCCGCCGGACACCACGACGGTAAGTGGCCGGTAAGCGACGATGAAGTGTACGTTTCCTCCATTCTCGAAGACGCCGTCGGATGGAACGTCCACCATGCCGGATCCTGCGCCATACCCGTCCGCCCCAGCGGCCCCACCGGCCCCACCGATCCCGCTGGCCGCACTGCTGGCCCGTGAGGACCTGGGGCTGCGGCTCGTCGCGGGCCCCGAGGACGCCGAGATCCAGTGGGTGCACACCTCGGAGATGGCCGATCCGTACCCCTATCTGCTCGGCGGCGAGCTGCTGCTCACGGCGGGCGTGCTGCTGAAGGACCCGGAGACGTACGCCGCCCGGGTCGCCGAGGCGGGCGGCGCGGCGATCGGCTTCGGGGTCGCTCCCGTGTACGACACCGTGCCGCCGGCGCTCGTCGAGGCGTGCGAGCGGCGCGGGCTGCCGCTGGTCGAGGTGCCGCCGCAGACCCCGTTCACGGCGATCGCCCGTGCGGTCTGGCGGCTCATGGCCCAGGTCCGCCACCAGGAGCTCCGCCGGGTCAGCGAGGCCCAGCAGGGCCTGGCCACCGCCGCCGCCCGGCCCGACCCGGTCCTCGCCGTGCTCCAGCAGCTGGCGTCCCGCCTCGGCGGCTGGGCGGTGCTGCTCGCGCCGGACGGCTCCGTCCTCCAGTCGTCGGGGCGTCCGCCGTCGCGCGAGGCACGGGAGGCGCTGGGGCGGCTGGCGCGGGTGGTGAGCCCGGCGGCGGACGACGAGACCGGGTCCGGTTCGGGAGCGGGGCCGGGAACGGGAACGGGGCCGGGATCAAGATCAGGGTCAGGAGCGGGATCGGGGACGGGGACGGGGCCGGGGTCCGGGGACAGCGGCGCCGGGACCGGCGGGCCGGGCGACGGCGCCACACGCCGTGCTCCCGCGTCCGCGACCGACTCCGTCGCGGGCACGCACCTCGCCGCATACGCCCTCGGCGGCGGCGAGGCGCTCGCCCTCGGGATCGCGACCGAGGGGCGCGAGCCCGGCGGCCACACCGTCGCCGGCATGGCCGTCGTCCTGCTGTCGCTGCTCACGGCCCCGCACCAGGGCACCGACGCCACCGGCCGGTCCGCGGCCCTCGTACGGCTGCTGCTGGGTGCCGCGCCCGCCGACGTGGCGCCCACGCTCGGGCCGGGCCCCTGGGCCGTGGTCCACGCCACGCGCCCGGGCGAGCCGCCCGACCGGATCGCGGCGTCGGCGCTCGGTGCGGCGCTGGGCAGCGCGCTGGTGGACGCGGACGGCGCGACCGTACGGATCGTGCTCTCCGGTGAGCGCCGGATCGAGCCGCAGCCGGGCTGGACGCTCGGGGTCAGCGCCCCGGCCGACCCCGCCGAGCTGTCCGCCGCCGACACCGCGGCGGCGCGGGCTCTGCGCCGGGCCGAGGCGACCCGGGAGCCGCTGGCCCGCCAGCGCGACGCGGGCCTCGCGGAGCTGGTCGCCCCGGGCGAGGCCGCCGTCCACGCCCGGGGCCTCCTCGCGCCGATCGCGGGCACCCCGGCGCTCACCGAGACACTGCGCGTCTGGCTCTCGCTGCACGGCAGCTGGGACCGCACGGCGATCGCCCTCGGCGTCCACCGCAACACCGTGCGCCAGCGCATCGCCCGCTGTGCGGCGCTGCTCGGGGCGGACCTGGACGACGCGGACGTGCGGATGGAGCTGTGGTTCGCGCTGCGCTACGTGTGACGGGGCGCGTCACCGCATGCGGCGCGGGACGTGTCACCGCATGCGGGGCGGGGCGCGTCACCGCATGCGGGACTGGGCGCCTCGCCGCACGTGTGACGGGCCGCGTCGCCGCGGTTCCGTGGGAAGCCCACGACTCTCGCGCCCGAAGGCTGTCGGCACGACCCAAGTCCCGTGTGCCACAGCCGTGTTGGAATACGCCCATGGCCTCTCCCGCCGATGGAATCACGACCCTGGACCCGGACGAGCCCGAGCGCCGTCTGCGCACCGAGATCGAGCGGCTGCGGGAGGAGGCGGTGCGCCAGAAGGCACTCGCCCACCGGCGAGCCGAGTTCTGGGCCAAGGCCGATGTCGCCCTCGGCTTCCCCGCGGCCCTCCTCGCCGGCACGGCGGGAGCGGCGGGCCTGGCCACGGCGGACGCGCGGATCCCCGCGGCGCTGCTCGCCCTGGCCTCCGCCGGGTTCGCGGCCGGGGCCGGCTTCCTCCGCAGCGCCACCAGGTGCCGGGCCAACAAGCGCGCCCGCCGCGCATGGGCCGAGGTGGAGGGCAGGGCCGCGGTGAAGCTGACCCTGCACCGCCTGACCCCCGAGGACCTCGGCGAACTCCTCGAACTGCGCCAGGCCGCACTGGACTCCTACGACGGCGAGGACCCGCAGTCGGGAACGCCCACCCTCCCCCAGGGCTGAACGGGGAGGCGCGCGCCTCGACAGCGGACCGATCGGCGGGGGTGCCGCATCTCACTCTGGACAGGCTTGCGAACCGCCGGGTAACTTACCCTGAGCAAGCGCTTAGACATGTCGTACCCAGGGGCACCCCGGGACCAGCACGAGGAGGCGTCCGTGCGTCGGACCGTATTCAACGAGGACCACGAGGCGTTCCGCGAGACGATCCGCGCCTTCATCGAGGCCGAGGTCGTCCCCGTCTACGACGAGTGGTTCGCCGCGGGCCAGGCGCCGCGCGACTTCTACGACAAGCTCGGCGAGCTGGGCATCTTCGGCATCAACGTCCCCGAGGAGTTCGGCGGCGCGGGCCTGGACACCCACAAGTTCGAGGCGGTGCTGTACGAGGAGACCGCGCGCGCGGGCGTCCAGTTCGGCGGCTCCGGAGTGCACGTCCTGCTCGCCCTGCCGTACATCAAGATGCTCGCCGACGACGAGCAGAAGAAGCGCTTCCTGCCGAAGTTCGTCACCGGCGAGGAGATGTGGGCGCTGGCCATGACCGAGCCGGGCACCGGCTCCGACGTCGCCGGCATGAAGACCACCGCCAAACTCTCCGAGGACGGCACGCACTACGTCCTCAACGGCGCCAAGACGTTCATCACCGGTGGCGTGCACGCCGACCGCGTGATCGTGTGCGCCCGCACCTCCGCCCCGCGCGAGGACGACCGCCGCTTCGGCATCTCGCTCTTCGCCGTGGACACCAAGGCGGAGGGCTACTCCATCGGCCGCAAGCTGGACAAGCTCGGCCTGCGCACCTCCGACACGGCCGAGCTGGCCTTCGTCGACGTCAAGGTCCCCGTCGAGGACCTGCTCGGCGAGGAGAACAAGGGCTTCCACTACCTCGGCCAGAACCTGCCCTCCGAGCGCTGGGGCATCGCCTTCGGCGCGTACGCCCAGGCCAAGGCCGCCGTCCGGTTCGCCCAGCAGTACGTGCAGGAGCGCACGGTCTTCGGCAAGACGGTCGCGTCCTTCCAGAACACCAAGTTCGAACTGGCCGCCTGCCAGGCCGAGGTGGACGCCGCCGAGGCCGTCGCCGACCGCGCCCTGGAGGCGCTGGACGCGGGCGAGCTGACCGCCGCCGAGGCCGCCTCCGCGAAGCTCTTCTGCACCGAGGTCGCCCACCGCGTCATCGACCGCTGCCTCCAGCTGCACGGCGGCTACGGCTACATGAACGAGTACCCGATCGCCCGCCTGTACGCCGACAACCGCGTCAACCGCATCTACGGCGGCACCAGCGAGGTCATGAAGTCGATCATCGCCAAGTCGATGGGCCTGTGACCCTGTGAGCGAAGGCGCACAGCCGCTTGACGAACTGCTCGATCTGCTCGACCTGGAGCAGATCGAGCAGGACTTCTTCCGGGGCCGCTCGCGCTCGGCGATCGTGCCCCGCGTCTTCGGCGGTCAGGTCGCGGCCCAGGCGCTGGTCGCCGCGGGCCGCACCGTCCCCGACGACCGCACCGCGCACTCCCTGCACGCGTACTTCCTGCGCCCCGGCGACCCGGGCGCCCCCATCGTCTACACGGTCGACCGGATCCGCGACGGCCGCTCCTTCACGACCCGCCGGGTCGTCGCCGTGCAGCACGGGCAGCCGATCTTCCACCTCTCGGCGTCCTTCCAGACCTACGAGGAAGGGCTCGACCACCAGGCGGCCATGCCTCCGGCGCCGGACCCCGAGACCCTGCCCACGGCCGCCGAGGCGCTGCCCCGCCATCTGCCGCCGCACATCGCCGAGCGCTTGGTCCAGGCGCGTGCGGCGGTCGACCTTCGCTACGTCGGCGCGACGCCGTGGGCCAGCGTCGGAGAGCCGCGCGAACCGCGCTCGCAGGTGTGGTTCCGCACGAACGGCAAGCTCGACGCGTACACGGCCGACCCGCTGCTGCACGTCTGCCTCGCCACGTACGTCTCCGACATGACACTGCTCGACTCCGTCCTGCTCGCACACGGGCGGGGCGGCTGGGCGGTCGGGGACGTCGTCGGCGCCTCGCTGGACCACGCCATGTGGTTCCACCGGCCGTTCCGGGCCGACGAGTGGCTCCTGTACGACCAGGAGTCGCCGAGCGCGCACGGCGGACGGGGGCTCGGCCAGGCCCGTATCTACACGCGGGAGGGGCAGTTGGCGATCTCGGTGATCCAGGAGGGCGTGGTCCGCGTTCCGCGCGACTAGGTCGTGTCTTCACCGGTTGCGCGGTCACTCGCCCCGCAACCAGTCCGGCGCCGCACGGGTCGGACCGCGATGCGGCCGCACAACGGACATACCCTCCCTTCATGGCGAGCGAGGAGATCACGGGCGGAGGCCACGGCTCCGGCGGGCAGGCCGACGAGCCCGTACCGCCCCCGGAGCGCATCGAGCAGGGTGAGACGCCGGAGAGCACCGTCACCGTGATCGTCGCGGCGCTGGCGAACCTCGGCATCGCGGTGGCGAAGGCCGTGGCCGGAGTCATCAGCGGATCGAGCGCGATGCTCTCCGAGGCCGCCCATTCGGTCGCCGACACCGTCACCGAGGTGATGCTGCTCACCGCTCTGCGGCGGAGCGTGAGACCGGCGGACGAGGAGCATCCGCTCGGCTACGGCCCCGAGCGGTACATCTGGGCGATGCTCGCCTCCGTCGCCACCTTCGTCGGCGGCGCCGTCTTCTCCCTGTACGACGGCATCCACACGCTCGCGCACGGCGAGGAGTTGGGCAACCCGCTGCCGTCGTACATCGTGCTCGCCGTCGCCGCCGTGCTGGAGGGCTTCTCACTGCGGACCGGCATCCGCCAGATCCGCGGCGAGGCGGCACGCTTCGGCACGCCCGCCCGCCGCTATCTGCGCTACACCCCCGACACCGCCGTCAAGGCCGTGGTGATGGAGGACTCCGCGGCCCTGAGCGGCCTCCTGCTCGCGGCGGGCGGCCTTGCGGGCGCCCAGCTCACCGGCTCCTCCGTCTGGGACGGCGTCGCCTCGATCCTTATCGGCCTGCTACTGGTGTACGTGGCCTGGGTGCTGGGCCACAGCAACGCCGAGCTGCTGATCGGGCGGCCACTGCCGCCTACGATGCGGGACTCGGTCCACGAGGAGCTCCTCACCGTCCCGCACATCGTCGGCGTGCTGGAACTGACGACACTCATCCAGGGCCCCACCGAGATCCTGATCGCCGCGAAGGTGAACTTCCGGGACGTGGCGTCGGCCGAACAGGTCGAGTGGGCCTGCGAGGACGCCGAGGAGCAACTGCGTCAGCGCTTCCCGGCGATCCGCCGGGTGTACCTGGACCCGACCCCGGGGGTGCATCAGGTGCGGCCGGGCGGCACCGGCCCGACGAGCCCGCGCTGAGGCCCGCAGGTCACCGGCCGGCCGGCCGACCGCCGACCGCCCGGTCAGAGCAGCCCCGACGCCTCCAGCAGATACGCCGTCATCGGCTCGTAGAAGCGCGGGTCCGTGACGTGGTCGTCCAGCGGGACGGTGACCTGGAGCGTGCCCTCGGCCTCGCCGATGAAGAGCGCCGGGTCGTTGCAGTCGGCGTAGCCGACCGCGTCGATCCCGCGCTGACCCGCGCAGCCGGCCCAGCCGTGGTCGGCGACGACGAGATCCGGCAGCGGGCGCCCATCGCGCTCCAGGCCGTCCAGGATCGCGGCCATCGGCTCGGGTGAGTGGGTGTGCCACAGGGTCGCCCCGCGCTCCAGCATCGCCACGTCGGCGAACTGGTAGACCATGCCCTCGTCGGCCATGAGCCCGGACGGGATCCGTACGATCTCGCAGCCGGCGGATCTCAGCGCGTCCGCGGTCTGCCGGTGCACGTCGAGCAGCCCGCCGGGGTGGCCGGTCGCGAAGAGCACCGCTTCCCGTCCGGCGGCGGCCTGCTTCAGCCGGGCGGCCATCCGGTCCAGCGCGTCGACGGTCAGCTCCGGGTCGATGGTGTCCTGCCCGAACCGGTACTGCGGGTCGTCGTTGACGCCGCAGCGCTCCGCCATCACGGCCAGCACGTCCTGCTCGTCGGTCCAGCGGTCGCCGAGCTCCAGGCCCAGCCAGTAGTGGCGGTCTCCGTTGGAGAGCTTGCGGTAGTGGGAGAGGTTGTTGTCGCGGGGGGTGGCGACGGCTCCGGCGATACGCGTGCGGACGAGGTGGTCGACAAGGGCGGCGCGGTTCGGTATCGGCATGCGCCCATTGTGCCGCCAGGTGTGCGGAGCGTGCTTGGCGTCCCGCTGGCTGGACGCCTCCGGCAGGGCCGAGAGCGGCGCCGGGCCGAGAGCGGCGGCGCCGGGCCGACGGCGGCGCCGGGCCGACGGTGGCGGCGTCAGGCCGACAGCGAGGCGAACGCGCCGTGCGCCAGTTTGCGCAGCAGCGCCTCCATGGCGGCGCGGCCGGGCAGTCCGCCCGCGCCCCGGCCGAGGTGCGGGGTGGAGTTCAGCAGGCCGAACACGGCATGGACGGCCGCCCGCGCCTGGCCCTCGGGGATCTCCGGGTGCAGTGTGCGGACCACGTCCACCCACAGCTCGACGTACTGCCGCTGGAGCTGGCGCACCAGCTTGCGGTCGCTGTCGCGGAGCCGGTCCAGCTCGCGGTCGTGGAGGGTGATCAGGGGGCGGTCGTCGAGGGCGAAGTCGATGTGCCCGTCGATCAGCGAGGCCAGCACCTGCTCGGGGACGCCGTCCGCCTCGGCGACCCGGCGCCTGCCGCCGTCCAGCAGCCGGCCGGAGATGCCGACCAGCAGCTCGGCCAGCATCGCGTCCTTGCCCGGGAAGTGGCGGTAGAGGCCGGGGCCGCTGATCCCCACGGCCGCGCCTATCTCGTCGACGCCGACGCCGTGGAACCCGCGCTCGGCGAAGAGGCGTGCGGCCTCCTTGAGGATCTGCTCGCGCCGGGTCAGGGCGTCGGTCCTGGTGGTCATGGCATCGATTCTAGACAAGGCAGTTAGCGCTCGTTAACCTGGAGGACATGGGTTAACGCTCATTAACACGAAGGGAGCCCGCCGGATGCAGCAGGCACCTGTGCTGGCGAGTGCGGCGGATCCCGCATCCGCGGCCTGGCAGGCGAACGAGGAGGCGCACCGCGCCCTCGTCGACACGCTGCGCGCAAAGCTGGCCGCGGCCAGGCTGGGCGGGGGTGAGAAGGCCCGCGCCCGGCACACCGCGCGCGGGAAGCTGCTGCCCCGCGACCGGGTGGACACCCTCCTGGACCCCGGTTCGCCGTTCCTGGAGCTGGCGCCGCTCGCGGCCGAGGGGATGTACGAGGGACAGGCACCGGCCGCCGGGGTGATCGCCGGAATCGGCCGGGTCAGCGGCCGCGAGGTGGTGGTCGTCGCCAACGACGCCACGGTCAAGGGCGGCACCTACTACCCGATGACGGTGAAGAAGCACCTCCGCGCCCAGGAGGTGGCGCTGGAGAACGGGCTGCCGTGCGTCTACCTCGTCGACTCGGGCGGCGCCTTCCTGCCGATGCAGGACGAGGTCTTCCCGGACCGCGAGCACTTCGGCCGGATCTTCTACAACCAGGCGCGGCTGTCCGGCGCCCGCATCCCGCAGATCGCTGCCGTGCTCGGCTCCTGCACGGCCGGCGGGGCGTATGTGCCGGCGATGAGCGACGAGGCCGTGATCGTGCGGGACCAGGGGACGATCTTCCTCGGCGGCCCGCCCCTGGTGAAGGCCGCGACGGGCGAGGTGGTCACGGCCGAGGAGCTCGGCGGCGGCGAGGTGCACTCGCGGGTCTCCGGCGTCACCGACCATCTGGCGGAGGACGACGCGCACGCCCTGCGCATCGTGCGCACGATCGTCTCGACGCTGCCGAGGCGCGGCCCGCTCCCCTGGCCGGTCGAGCCGGCCGAGGAGCCCAAGGTGGATCCGTTCGGGCTGTACGGGGCGGTGCCGGTGGACTCCCGCACGCCGTACGACGTGCGGGAGATCATCGCCCGCGTCACGGACGGCTCCCGGTTCGCGGAGTTCAAGTCGGAGTTCGGCACGACCCTGGTGACCGGCTTCGCCCGGATCCACGGCCATCCGGTCGGCATCGTCGCCAACAACGGCATCCTGTTCTCCGAATCCGCCCAGAAGGGCGCCCACTTCATCGAGCTGTGCGACCAGCGCGGCATCCCGCTGCTCTTCCTCCAGAACATCTCGGGGTTCATGGTCGGCAGGGACTACGAGGCAGGGGGCATCGCCAAGCACGGCGCCAAGATGGTGACGGCGGTGGCGTGCACCCGTGTGCCGAAGCTGACGGTCGTCGTCGGCGGTTCGTACGGCGCGGGGAACTACTCGATGTGCGGGCGGGCCTATTCGCCGCGCTTCCTGTGGATGTGGCCCAACGCCAAGATCTCGGTCATGGGCGGGGAGCAGGCCGCTTCGGTGCTCGCGACGGTCAAGCGGGACCAGATCGAGGGCCGCGGCGAGGAGTGGCCCGCGGAGGCGGAAGAGGCGTTCAAGGACCCGATCCGCGCCCAGTACGAGCAGCAGGGCAGCGCGTACTACGCGACGGCCCGGCTGTGGGACGACGGGGTGATCGACCCGCTGGAGACCCGGCAGGTGCTGGGTCTGGCCCTGACCGCCTGTGCCAACGCGCCGCTGGGCGAGCCCGGCTTCGGCGTCTTCCGGATGTGAGGACTGCTGTGACACTCGAAGGACAGCTGATGTTCGACACGGTTCTCGTCGCCAACCGGGGCGAGATCGCGGTTCGCGTCATCCGTACGCTCCGGACCCTGGGCGTCCGCTCGGTCGCCGTCTTCAGCGACGCCGACGCCGACGCCCGGCATGTGCGGGAGGCGGACACGGCGGTGCGGCTCGGTCCGCCGCCCGCGGGAGAGAGCTATCTCTCCGTGGAGCGGCTGCTGGACGCGGCCCGGCGGACCGGCGCCCAGGCGGTCCACCCCGGCTACGGCTTCCTCGCGGAGAACGCGCAATTCGCGCGGGCCTGTGCGGACGCGGGCCTCGCCTTCATCGGACCGCCCGCCGAGGCGATCTCCCTGATGGGCGACAAGATCAGGGCGAAGGAGACGGTCCGTGCGGCCGGGGTTCCGGTGGTGCCCGGCTCCTCGGGGTCCGGGCTGACCGACGACGAACTGGCCGAGGCCGCCCGGGAGATCGGCATGCCGGTGCTGCTGAAGCCCTCGGCCGGCGGCGGCGGCAAGGGCATGCGGCTCACCCGCGTGGAGTCGGCGCTCCTGGAGGAGATCGCGGCGGCGCGGCGCGAGGCGCGGGCGTCCTTCGGCGACGACACACTGCTCGTCGAGCGGTGGATCGACCGCCCCCGGCACATCGAGATCCAGGTCCTCGCGGACGGCCACGGGAATGTGGTGCACCTCGGCGAGCGCGAGTGCTCGCTCCAGCGCCGCCACCAGAAGATCATCGAGGAGGCGCCGTCCGTCCTGCTCGACGAGGAGACCCGGGCGGCGATGGGCGAGGCGGCCGTGCAGGCGGCCCGCTCGTGCGGGTACCGGGGCGCGGGCACGGTCGAGTTCATCGTCCCGGGCGGGGACCCTTCCTCGTACTACTTCATGGAGATGAACACCCGGCTCCAGGTCGAGCACCCGGTCACCGAGCTGATCACCGGGCTGGACCTGGTGGAGTGGCAACTGCGCGTCGCGGCGGGCGAGAAGCTGCCCTTCGCCCAGGACGACATCACGCTCACCGGCCACGCCGTCGAGGCCCGCATCTGCGCCGAGACCGTGTCCGTCAAGGAGGGCTCCCGCGGCTTCCTCCCCTCCGGGGGTACGGTCCTCGCCCTTCACGAGCCGCAGGGCGACGGCGTCCGCACCGACTCGGGCCTCAGCGAGGGCGTGGAGGTCTCCAGCCTCTACGACCCGATGCTGTCGAAGGTCATCGCGTACGGCCCGGACCGCGCGAGCGCCCTGCGCAGGCTGCGCGCCGCCCTGGCGGAGACGGTCACCCTGGGCGTCCCCACGAACGCGGGCTTCCTGCGCCGGCTGCTGGCCCACCCCGCGGTGGTCTCCGGCGAGCTGGACACCGGGCTGGTCGAGCGTGAGGTGGACGGCCTCGTCGACGCCACGGTTCCGGCGGAGGTGTACGAGGCGGCGGCGCTGCTGCGGCAGCCGTCCCGGGCCGCGGACGCGGACGGCTGGACCGACCCGTTCTCCGTACCGTCGGGCTGGCGGCTCGGCGGTGAACCGGCCCCGGCGGTGCGCCACTTCCGTGTGCCGGGCCACGAGCCGGTGTCGGTCCGGATTCCCTTCGGCCCCGTCCGGGGGGCGAGGACGGAGACACGGGTCTGGGTCGAGGTGGACGGTGTCACCCACACCTTCACCCACGCCGCCGCGCCCGGAGGGAGCTGGCTCGGCCGGGACGGGGACTCCTGGCACGTCCTGGACCACGACCCGGTCGCGGCGAGTCTCAGCGGCGCCGCGCACCAGGGCGCGGACACGCTCGCCGCGCCCATGCCCGGGACCGTCACGGTCGTGAAGGTGGCGGTCGGCGACGAGGTCACCGCGGGCCAGAGCCTGCTCGTCGTCGAGGCGATGAAGATGGAGCACGTCATCTCCGCCCCGCACGCCGGCACCGTCACCGAGCTGGACGTCACCCCGGGGGCCACCGTTGCCATGGACCAGGTGCTCGCGGTCGTCACCCCGCGAGAGGAGGGCGAGGCATGACCGAGGGACTGCCGATGGAGGTGCCCGTCGCGGATCTTCCGCCACGGGTGCGGATCCACGAGGTGGGGCCCCGCGACGGGCTGCAGAACGAGAAGGAGGTCGTCCCCACCGAGGTGAAGGCGGAGTTCGTCCACCGCCTCGCCGACGCGGGGCTGACCACCGTCGAGGCGACCAGCTTCGTCCACCCGAAGTGGGTGCCCCAACTGGCCGATGCCGAGGATCTGTTCCCCCGGCTCGGCGACATCGAGGGCGTCGCCCTGCCCGTCCTCGTGCCCAACGAGCGCGGACTGGACCGGGCCGTCGCGCTCGGCGCCCGCCGCATCGCCGTCTTCGGGTCGGCGACCGAGACCTTCGCCTCCCGCAACCTCAACCGCACGGTCGACGAGTCGCTCACGATGTTCGAGCCGGTCGTCGCACGCGCGAAGGCCGACGGGATCCATGTCCGCGGCTATCTGTCGATGTGCTTCGGCGACCCCTGGGAGGGCAAGGTCCCCGTCCACCAGGTCGTCCGCGTCTCCAGACGGCTGATGGACCTGGGCTGCGACGAGCTGAGCCTCGGCGACACCATCGGCGTCGCCACGCCCGGCCATGTCCTCTCCCTCCTCGCCGAGCTCAACGAGGAGGGTGTGCCGACCAGCGCCATCGGGGTCCACTTCCACGACACCTACGGCCAGGCGCTGGCCAACACCCTGGCCGCGCTTCAGCACGGCGTCACCACCGTCGACGCCTCCGCGGGCGGCCTCGGCGGCTGCCCGTACGCGAAGAGCGCCACCGGAAACCTCGCCACCGAAGATCTCGTGTGGATGCTCCACGGCCTCGGCATCGAGACCGGGGTCGACCTCGGCCGGCTCACCGCCACCAGTGTGTGGCTGGCCGGGCGGCTGGGCCGTCCCAGCCCCTCCCGTACCGTTCGCGCCCTCGCGGGCACGGCTTCCCACAAGGAGTCCTAGCCATGTCCCTGGACCACCGTCTCGCCCCTGAGCACGAGGAACTCCGCCGCACGGTGGAGGAGTTCGCCCATGACGTCATCGCCCCGAAGATCGGCGACTTCTACGAGCGGCACGAGTTCCCCTACGAGATCGTCCGCGAGATGGGCCGCATGGGCCTGTTCGGGCTGCCCTTCCCCGAGGAGTACGGGGGCATGGGCGGCGACTATCTCGCCCTCGGTATCGCCCTGGAGGAGCTGGCCCGCGTCGACTCGTCCGTCGCGATCACCCTGGAGGCCGGGGTCTCGCTCGGCGCCATGCCGGTCCACCGCTTCGGCACCGAGGAGCAGAAGCGGGAGTGGCTGCCCCGGATGTGCTCCGGCGAGATCCTCGGCGCCTTCGGGCTGACCGAGCCGGACGCCGGCTCCGACGCGGGCGGCACGAAGACCACCGCCGTGCGCGACGAGGCCACCGGCGAGTGGGTGATCAACGGCTCCAAGTGCTTCATCACCAACTCCGGTACGGACATCACAGGGCTGGTCACGGTCACCGCTGTCACCGGCCGCACCCCCGAGGGAAAGCCGCTCATCTCCTCGATCATCGTCCCCTCCGGCACCCCCGGCTTCACCGTCGCCGCCCCCTACTCGAAGGTCGGGTGGAACGCGTCGGACACGCGCGAGCTGTCCTTCTCCGACGTCCGCGTCCCGTTCGGGAATCTGCTCGGCGAGGAGGGCCGCGGCTACGCCCAGTTCCTGCGCATCCTCGACGAGGGCCGGATCGCCATCGCCGCCCTCGCGACGGGCCTCGCCCAGGGCTGTGTGGACGAGTCCGTGAAGTACGCGAAGGAGCGGCACGCCTTCGGCCGCCCGATCGGGGACAACCAGGCCATCCAGTTCAAGATCGCCGACATGGAGATGAAGGCCCACACCGCCCGTCTCTCCTGGCGCGACGCGGCCTCCCGGCTCGTCCTCGGCGAGCCCTTCAAGAAGGAGGCGGCGCTGGCGAAGCTGTACTCGTCGACGGTCGCCGTCGACAACGCCCGCGAGGCGACCCAGATCCACGGCGGCTACGGCTTCATGAACGAGTACCCGGTGGCCAGGATGTGGCGGGACTCCAAGATCCTGGAGATCGGCGAGGGCACGAGTGAGGTCCAGCGCATGCTGATCGCGAGGGAGTTGGGGATCTCCGCCTGACGCAGGCGCTGTCCCCCTGATCCGGGGGACAGCGTGCCGTTCGAAGCGACCGCCGGCGCAGGTGCCGCCGGCACGGTGGCGAGTGCGGTGGTGGCCGTACGGCGGCGACAGGCGTTCCCTGGCGGGCGGTGATCAGCGTCACGGGGGGCGGCCGCTGAACAAGATCTGAGGTTAGGCTAACCTACCCACGAACTTGCCAGTGGCCGACCCCGGCACGCACCGAAAGCGACAACGCCCATGCCCAACGCCCGCGCTTCCCATCTCACCCGTCGCGGTCTGCTTGCCGCGGGCGGCGCCCTCGGGCTCGGCGCCGCACTGACCGCCTGCGGTGGCGAGTCGAAGAGCGACTCGTCGGCCGACGCCAAGTCCGGTCCGTGGGAGTTCAAGGACGACCGCGGCCAGACGGCCAAGGCGAAGTCCACTCCGAAGAACATCGTGGCCTTCACCGGCGCCGCCGCCGCGCTCCACGACTTCGGCATCGAGGTCAAGGCCGTCTTCGGCCCGACGTACGTCGAGGACAAGGCGAAGGGCACCAAGACCCCCGACGTCCAGGCCGGCGACCTCGACATCGACAAGGTCAAGGTTCTCGGCAATGTCTGGGGCGAGTTCAACGTCGAGCAGTACGCGGCGACCGCCCCCGAGCTGCTCGTCACCGACATGTGGGAGAAGAACGCCCTCTGGTACGTGCCGGACCAGTCCAAGGACAAGATCCTCAAGCTGGCCCCGAGCGTCGCCCTGTGGGCCTCCGACCTGTCCATGCCGAAGGTGCTCCAGCGCCACGTCGAGCTGGCCGAGTCGCTGGGCGCCGATGTGAAGGGCAAGAAGGTCACCGACGCCAAGGCCGCCTTCGAGAAGGCCGCCGCCCGGCTGCGCGCGGCCGCCAAGGCCAAGCCCGAGATCAAGGTGCTCGTCGGCTCCGCCAGCGCCGACCTGTTCTACATCTCCGCGCCGGAGCGCCCGACCGACACGCTCTACTTCAAGGAGCTCGGCGTCAACTTCGTGACGCCCACCAAGCTCGACCAGGGCGGCTGGTTCGAGAGCCTCAGCTGGGAGAACGTCGACAAGTACAAGGCCGACGTCATCATGATGGACAACCGCGCCTCGGCCATCCAGCCCGACGCCCTGAAGTCCAAGCCGACCTGGGCCCAGCTGCCCGCCGTCAAGGCCGGCCAGGTCGTCCCGCGCGTCACCGAGCCGATCTACTCGTACGAGAAGTGCACGCCGATCCTCAACGACCTCGCCGAGGCCATCGAGAACGCGAAGAAGGTCGCCTGACGATGACGGCAGCCGCAGCCGCCCCGTTCCGTTTCTTTCCTCTCCAGGTCGTACGGACGCGGCGGCTCGGCCCGTCACTGATCCGTGTCACCTTCGGTGGGGGCACCTCCCAGGCCGAAGGCTCTGGGGGAGCAGCCCTCAAGGACTTCGCCTCCGGAGGCCGCGACCAGTCCCTCTCCCTCTTCCTGCCGCATCCCGGCCAGGAGGCCCCGGTCGTGCCGGTGCCGGAGGACGGGGACATGTACGCCGCGCTCGGCGCCTGGCGTGCGCTGCCGGACGACGTGCGGGCCGTGATGCGCTCGTACACCGTGCGGGAGCAGCGACCGGACGCCGGTGCACACGGCGAGGTCGACATCGACTTCGCCGTCCACACGGACGGCGGCCCGGCCTGCCGCTGGGCGCAGAAGGCTTCCTGCGGTGACCGCGTCACCGTCCTGGGCCCCGCGGTCGCGGACAACACGGCCGTGCGCTTCCGGCTGCCCGGCGACGCCGACTCCGTGCTCCTGTGGGCCGACGAGACGGCGCTGCCCGCCGCCTCGGCGATTCTGGAGTCGCTGCCGGCCGGGATCCGCGCACAGGTATGGCTCGAAGTCCCGTACGCCGAGGACCGGTTGGAGCCGCAGACCGCGGCCGACGCGACCGTCACCTGGCTGGTGCGGGCGGAGGGCGCGCCCTCGGCCGTCGACGCGGTGCGCGCCGCCGGCTTCGCCGGTGCCGCTCCGTACGCCTGGATCGCCGGCGAGTCCGGCTCGGTCAAGGCGCTGCGCCGTCATCTGGTGAACGAGCGCGGACTGGACCGCCGCCGTGTCACGTTCGTCGGCTACTGGCGCAGGGGCCTCAGCGAGGACGCCCTGCGCGAGACCCCCGACGACGATGCCTGACCGACCGTCGGGCGAACGCTGACGTAACAGCTGCTTCCCCAGGGGGGCGAGGGCCGATTGCCGCGCAAACTTAGGTTAGGCTAACCTAAGTTCAACGCGCTCCCCCTCGCCCCCTCTTCATGTCCCCGGGAGGACCCTCACATGCGCTCGCACCTGCTCAATGACACAACGGCGGAGCACTACAGGCGCTCCGTGACCGAAGGAGTCGAGCGGGTGGCGAACAAACTCGCCACGACCCGGCAGCCGTTCACCGGGATCACCCCCGACGAGCTGGCCCCGGTGATCGACGCCGTCGACCTCGACCGGCCGCTCGGCGACGCCACCGCCGCGCTCGACGAGCTGGAGCAGGTCTATCTGCGCGACGCGGTCTACTTCCACCACCCCCGCTACCTCGGCCACCTCAACTGCCCGGTCGTCATCCCCGCCGTCCTGGGCGAAGCGGTCCTCTCCGCGGTCAACTCCTCGCTCGACACCTGGGACCAGAGCGCCGGCGGCACCCTCATCGAGCGCCGCCTCATCGACTGGACCACCGGCCGGATCGGCCTCGGCCCCGCCGCCGACGGCGTCTTCACCAGCGGCGGCACGCAGTCCAACCTCCAGGCGATGCTGCTGGCCCGCGAAGAGGCCAAGACGGACGACCTGTCGAAGCTCCGCATCTTCTCCTCCGAGTGCAGCCACTTCAGCGTCCAGAAGTCCGCGACGCTGCTCGGCCTCGGCCACGACGCCGTCGTCTCGATCCCCACCGACCGGGACAAGCGGATGCAGACGGTGGCCCTCGCCGCCGAGCTGGAGAAGTGCCGGCAGGACGGGCTGGTCCCGATGGCCGTCGTCGCCACCGCCGGCACCACCGACTTCGGCTCCATCGACCCGCTTCCCGAGATCGCCGACCTGTGCACGCTGTACGGCGCCTGGATGCACGCGGACGCCGCCTACGGCTGCGGACTGCTCGCATCGCCCACCCGGCGCCACCTCCTGGACGGCATCGAGCGCGCCGACTCCGTGACCGTCGACTACCACAAGTCCTTCTTCCAGCCGGTGAGTTCCTCCGCCCTGCTGGTGCGGGACCGGGCGACGCTGCGCCACGCCACGTACCACGCGGACTACCTCAACCCCCGGCCAACGGTGGAGGTGGGGGCACCTCCCGTGCCCGAAGGGCTACGGGGGAGGATTCCGAACCAGGTCGACAAGTCACTCCAGACCACGCGCCGCTTCGACGCGCTCAAGCTGTGGATGACCCTGCGCGTCATGGGCGCCGACGGGGTCGGGCAGCTCTTCGACGAGGTCTGCGACCTCGCGGCCGAGGGCTGGCAGCTGCTCGCCGGCGACCCGCGCTACGACGTCGTCGTGGAGCCGAGCCTGTCCACCCTCGTCTTCCGCTACATCCCGGAGCACGTCACCTCCCCCGCCGAGATCGACCGGGCCAACCTCTACGCCCGCAAGGCCCTGTTCGCCTCCGGCGAGGCCGTCGTCGCCGGGACGAAGGTCGACGGCCGCCAGTACCTGAAATTCACCCTGCTGAACCCCGAGACGACCGTGCACGACATCGCCGCCGTCCTCGATCTGATAGCCGGCCACGCCGAGCAGTACCTTGGAGAGAACCTTGTCCACGCTTCCTGATCACCGTGACATCCACGATTTCATCGGTATCGGACTCGGTCCGTTCAACCTCGGCCTCGCCTGCCTGACCGAGCCCATCGACGGACTGAACGGTGTCTTCCTGGAGTCCAAGCCGGACTTCGAGTGGCACTCGGGGATGTTCCTCGAAGGCGCCCACCTCCAGACGCCGTTCATGTCGGACCTCGTCACGCTCGCCGACCCGACGTCCCCGTTCTCCTTCCTCAACTACCTGAAGGAGAACGGCCGGCTGTACTCGTTCTACATCCGCGAGAACTTCTACCCGCTGCGAACCGAGTACAACGACTACTGCCGCTGGGCCGCCGCCAAGCTGAGCAGCATCCGCTTCAACACGACGGTGACGACGGTCTCCTACGAGGCCGACGACGAGCTGTACGCGGTCACCACCGCCGACGGCTCCGTCCTGTGGGCCCGCCGGCTCGTCCTGGGCACCGGCACCCCGCCGTACATCCCGGACGCCTGCCAGGACCTCGGCGGCGACTTCACCCACAACTCGCGCTACCTCCCGGCCAAGGAGGAGCTCCAGAAGAAGAAGTCGATCACCCTCGTCGGCAGCGGCCAGAGCGCGGCGGAGATCTACTACGACCTGCTCGCCGAGATCGACGTCCACGGCTACGCGCTGAACTGGGTCACCCGCTCCCCGCGGTTCTTCCCGCTGGAGTACACCAAGCTGACCCTGGAGATGACCTCCCCCGAGTACATCGACTACTTCCGCGCACTGCCGGAGACCACCCGCTACCGGCTCGAAGCGGAGCAGAAGAACCTCTTCAAGGGCATCGACGGGGAGCTGATCAACGAGATCTTCGACCTGCTCTACCAGAAGAACCTCAAGGGCCCCGTCCCGACCCGGCTGCTCACCAACACCGCGCTCCACACGGCCTCGTACGAGAACGGCACGTACACCCTGGGGCTGCGCCAGGAGGAGCAGGAGAAGGACTTCGAGATCCACACCGAGGGCCTGATCCTGGCCACCGGCTACAAGTACGCCACCCCCGCCTTCCTGGAGCCGGTGCACGACCGGATCCGCTGGGACGGCCAGGGCCGCTTCGACGTCGCCCGCAACTACGCGATCGACACCACCGGGCGCGGCATCTTCCTCCAGAACGCGGGCGTGCACACGCACTCCATCACCTCGCCCGACCTGGGCATGGGCGCGTACCGCAACGCGTACATCATCCGTGAGCTGCTCGGCTCCGAGTACTACCCCGTCGAGAAGACCATCGCGTTCCAGGAGTTCGCTGTATGAGCACCACCGCCCCCGCCCTGGGGACGTTCTCCGTCCGTCCCCTCGATCCGATCGCGGACGCCGAGCTGCTGCACGGCTGGGTCACCCACCCCAAGGCCGCGTTCTGGATGATGCAGGAAGCCGCACTGCACGACGTCGAGCGCGAGTACATGGCGATCGCGGCCGCCGAGCACCACGACGCGCTCATCGGTCTGCACGACGGCGAGCCCGCGTTCCTGATGGAGCGGTACGACCCGCGCCATGTCGAGCTCGTCGGGCTGTACGAGCCCGAGCCCGGCGACGTCGGCATGCACTTCCTGGTCGCCCCGACCGAGACCCCGGTCCACGGCTTCACCCGTGCCGTGATCACCGCGGTGATGCGCGAACTGTTCGCGGACCCCGCGACGCGCCGCGTCGTCGTCGAGCCGGACGTGGCGAACAAGGCCGTGCACGCGCTCAACGAGGCGGTCGGCTTCGTCCCTGACCGGGAGATCCAGAAGCCCGAGAAGAAGGCGCTGCTGAGCTTCTGCACACGTGAGCAGTTCGAGGCGGCCGTGGGGAGTGATCCGCGATGACCTCCATCGACAACCCGGTCGACAGCGTCGCCCACCTCACCCCCGAGCTGTGGGCCGAGGCCAACCGGCAGCTGATCCGCAAGGGGCTCGCCGAGTTCGCCCACGAGCGGCTGCTCACCCCCGTGCCGGCCGAAGGCTCCGGGGGAGACCGGTACGCGGTGGCGAGCGACGACGGCAGGACCGAGTACCGGTTCACGGCCCGCCGCTTCGCCCTCGACCACTGGCAGGTACTCCCCGAGACGGTCACCCGCCACCGCGACGGCCGTGAACTCCCCCTGGACGCCCTGGAGTTCTTCACCGAACTGCGCGGCGCGCTCGGGCTGTCCGACGAGATCCTGCCGGTCTACCTGGAGGAGATCTCCTCCACCCTGTCCGGTACGGCCTACAAGCTCACCAAGCCCGACGTCCCCGCCGCGGACCTCGCCCACGCCGGCTTCCAGGCCATCGAGACCGGGATGACCGAGGGCCACCCCTGCTTCGTCGCCAACAACGGACGGCTCGGCTTCGGCGTCCACGAGTACCACCGGTACGCCCCCGAGGCCGCGGCCCCAATCCGGCTGCTGTGGGTCGCCGCCCACCGCTCCCGCGCCACCTTCACCTCCGGCGCGGACCTCGGCTACGAGAACCTGCTGCGGGCCGAGCTCGGCGAGGCGGCCCTGGCCCGCTTCGACGCGCGGCTGCGGGAGCTCGGCCTGGACCCGGCCGAGTACCTGCTGATGCCGGTCCACCCCTGGCAGTGGTGGAACAAGCTCTCCGTCACCTTCGCCGCCGAGGTGGCCCAGCGCCGCCTCGTCGTGCTCGGCGAGGGCGACGACGAGTACCTGGCCCAGCAGTCGATCCGTACGTTCTTCAACACCAGCGACCCGGCCAAGCACTATGTGAAGACGGCGATGTCCGTCATCAACATGGGCTTCATGCGCGGTCTGTCCGCCGCGTACATGGAGGCCACGCCCGCCATCAACGACTGGCTGGCCGGCCTCATCGCCGGGGACGACGTGCTGAAGGCCGCGCGCTTCTCGATCATCCGCGAGCACGCGGCGGTCGGCTACCGGCACCTGGAGTACGAGGCCGCCACCGACCGCTTCTCCCCGTACCGCAAAATGCTCGCCGCGCTCTGGCGGGAGAGCCCGGTGGCGACGCTGGAGGACGGCGAACGGCTCGCCACGATGGCCTCGCTGCTCCACGTCGACCGCGCGGGCAAGTCCTTCGCGGGCGCGCTGATCGGTGAGTCGGACCTGGCGCCTGAGGTGTGGCTGCGCCGCTACCTCGACGCCTATCTGCTGCCGGTGCTGCACTCCTTCTACGCCTACGACCTCGTCTACATGCCGCACGGCGAGAACGTCATCCTCGTCATCGGCGAGGACGGGGCGGTGCGACGCGCGATCTTCAAGGACATCGCCGAGGAGATCTGTGTGATGGACCCGGACGCGGTCCTTCCGCCGGTGGTGGAGCGGGTGCGCGCCGAGGTCCCCGAGTCCATGAAGCTGCTGTCGATCTTCACCGACGTCTTCGACTGCTTCTTCCGCTTCCTCGGTGCCACGCTGGCGACGGAGGGCGTGGTGAGCGAGGAGGCGTTCTGGCGGACGGTCGCGCAGTGCGTCACCGCGTACCAGGAGTCGGCGCCGCACCTGGCCGACAAGTTCGCCCAGTACGACATGTTCGCCGACGAGTTCGCGCTGTCCTGCCTCAACCGGCTCCAGCTGCGCAACAACAAGCAGATGGTGGATCTGGCGGACCCGTCGGGCGCGCTCCAGTTGGTGGGCACCCTGGAGAACCCGATCGCACGGTTCCGGTAGGCGGGGCCACAAGCCGGCGGGCGCCCCGCGGAGTACGGTCCTCCGCGGGGCGCCCGCTTCCTCGTTCCCCGTGAACTACCCGGCGGGCCAGGGAACCTGCGGCGAGCGGTAGTAGTCGATACCGAGCGCCGCCATCCGCGGCCCCTGCGCCGCGAGCCGCACCTTGTACGCGTCCCAGTCGTGCGTGGACGCCGGGGACCAGCCGAGCTCCGCGACCCCCGGGAGCCTCGGGAAGGCCATGAACTCGATGTGGTCGCTGGTCGAGACGGTCTCCGACCAGAGCGGCGCCTCGACCCCGGCGATCGCGGAGGCGGGCGCACCGGGCAGATACGCCCCCGGGTCCCAGTCGTACGCGCGCTGCACCTCGACGTAGCCGGCCCAGGCCAGGCCCAGCGGGGTGTCCTTGGTGTACTTCATGTCGAGGTAGATCCGGTCGGCGGGCGACAGGATCAGCTTGGTGCCGTTCCGCGCCGCCCGGGCGACCTGCTCCTTCTCGGCGGCGCCGGTGCCGTCCAGGCCCCAGTACTGGGCGATCGCGCCCTTGGCGGGGACCGCCCCGGTCAGCTGGTGCCAGCCGACCACCGTCTTGCCGTACGTGCCGACGACGGCCTGCGCCTTGTCCATGAACGCGACATAGTCCTCGTGGCTGGTGGAGTGTGCCTCGTCACCGCCGATGTGCAGATACCTGCCGGGGGTGAGCGCGGCCAGCTCGCGCACGACGTCGTCGATGAAGTCGTACGTCACGGCCTTCGGCACGCACAGCGAGCTGAAGCCGACGCTCGTGCCCGTGTAGAGCGGCGGGGCGACGCCGTCGCAGTTGAGCTCCGCGTACGAGGCGAGGGCGGCGTTGGTGTGCCCCGGCATGTCGATCTCCGGGACCACTTCGAGGTAGCGGGACGCGGCGTGGGCGAGGATCTCCTTGTACTGGGCCTTGGTGTAGTGGCCGCCGGGCCCGCCGCCGACCTGGGTGGAGCCGCCGTAGGTGGCGAGGCGCGGCCAGGAGTCGATGGCGATGCGCCAGCCCTGGTCGTCGGAGAGGTGCAGATGCAGTTTGTTGATCTTGTAGAGCGCGAGCTGGTCGATGTAGAGCTTGACCTGGTCGACGGTGAAGAAGTGCCGGGAGACGTCGAGCATCGCGCCGCGGTGGCCGTAGCGCGGGGTATCGGTGATCGTCCCGCCCGGGACCTGCCAGGGGCCGGCCTGCCGGGTGTCCTTCTCGACGGCGGCGGGCAGCAGTTGGCGGAGGGTCTGGACACCGTGGAAGAGGCCGGCCGGTCCACGGGCGGTGATGGTGACCCCGTCGCGGCCGGACTCCAGCCGGTACCCCTCCTCCCCCAGGCTCCTGTCGCGCGAGCCGAGCGAGAGCCGGATGCCGCCGCGGCCGTGGCCGTCGTCGGTGACGGGCAGCGGGTAGCCGGTGGACGGGCGCAGCACGGAGGCGAGGTACGCGCCGATGCGGCGCGCCTCGCGCGAGTCGTCGTCGACGCGGATGCGGGTCGCGGGGGTGAGGGCGTACGGGGCGCCGGCGGGCCGTACGGAGGCCGGGGCGGGCACGATCTCGCCGAGCGGTCTGGCGGCCGCGGTCTGCGGGGCGCCCTGCGCGGGGGCGGGGGCCGCTCCGACGCAGGAGATGCCCGCCGCGGCGACGAGCAGCAGCGAACCGAGGAGGCGGGGCAACGTTCTGTGCTGTCTCACAGGCTGGGTCCCTTCCGAGGGCGTCACGACTGTGGTGCTGAGCAACCGAACGGTGACCATCCGTACCGTGCGTCCCAGTGGCGGTCAAGGTGTAGACCACTTCGGGCTCGTCTGCGGATGCCGACGCCTCCGGCGGCCCGGTGCGACAATCACCCCCATGGCGGAAATCATCCAGAAGGACGGGACCTGGACCTTCGACGGCGATGTCGTCCGTATCGTGCCGGGCAGCGGCGGCAAGACGCATCCGGTGCGGCAGTCCCTGGGTGAACTCGGCGTTCCGCTGGAGGCGTTGGCGGGTGTCGCCTTCGAGCCGGGACGCCGCAGCGGTCGGCTGCGGCTGAAGCTGCGCGACGGCAGCGACCCTCTGCTGCTGGCCGCCGACGGCCGGCTGCCGGACAACGGCGACCCGTACCGGCTGACCGTGGAGAACGACCGGACGGGCGTGGCCGAGTACTTCGTGGACGAGCTGCGCAACGCCCTGCTGCTCGACCAGGTTCCGGACGGGCCGGCGGACCGCTTCCTGCTGCCGGGCCCGGCCGTCCCCGTCTCGGGCGGCGGGGGCGACGGCACCGCCTCCTTCGACGGCGACGCGATCCGGCTCACCTGGAACTGGAAGGCCGAGGAGTCCAAGAACGCGTCGGGTGCCACATCCTTCCCGCTCGGGGACGTGACGGCGGTGCAGTGGCTTCCGGCGATGGGTCTGGAGAACGGCCATCTGCGCTTCGTGATGCGCGGCAGGAACGCCTCGGGCCCGGCCAAGTACGACCCGTACGCCCTCGATCTGTGGGGACTGTCCCGCAAGGAGCACACCGCCGTCCTGGTCGCCGCCGCCGTGATCGCCCGGCTTCCGCATCCGAGCTCCCCCCACGCCCTGCGGGGGTCGGGGGACCCCCGGCAGGAAGCGGCGCCGGCGGGCGGGCCGCCCGCCGTGGCCGCGGCTCCCAGCTCCGACGATCATGATGTGCTGCTGCGGCGGCTGCGCGAGCTCGGTGAGCTCCACCGAAGCGGGATCCTGACCGACGAGGAGTTCACCACGGCCAAGCAGGCCGTACTCAAACGCATGTAAATCGGGCGTAAATCTGCCCTGTAATCATGATCACGCAGGTTTCTGCCCGATATCGGGCAGGATTCTTGCGTTGGGGGCGGGCGACCCCTCAATATCGACGGGTGCTCGAACGCCGTCCGTCGCACGACGACCTCATCGACCACCTGGTGCGCAGCACCGCGCTCCAGCGCGGCGAGGCCGCCCGGGTGGTCCTCGACGTGCTGGCGTTCTTCGACGAGACGGCCGAGGAATACGTTCGCCGTCGCCACCGCGAGCTGCAGTCCGGCGGGGCCGTGAACACGGAGATCTTCGAACGGATCGCCGCCGAGCTGCCGCACCGCGCCGTGGCACCGCCGGAGCTCTCGCTCCGCCAGCTGCGCCGCATCGTCTACGGCTAGAGCCGCCGCCGGACGGACGCAGGACGGACGGGCAGCCGCCGGGTCGGACACGGGCACACACACGAACGTCGTTGGAGGGGCAGGAAACTCTATGTGCGGAATCGTCGGTTACATCGGGAAGCGTGATGTCGCTCCGCTGCTGCTGGAAGGTCTGCAGCGGCTGGAGTACCGCGGCTACGACTCCGCGGGCATCGTGATCACCAGCCCCAGGACCGCCGGGCTGAAGATGGTCAAGGCCAAGGGCCGGGTCCGCGACCTGGAGGCCCGGGTCCCCAAGCGCTTCGCCGGTACCACCGGCATCGCCCACACCCGCTGGGCCACCCACGGCGCCCCGAGCGACGTGAACGCGCACCCGCACCTCGACGCCGAGAACAAGGTCGCCGTCGTCCACAACGGCATCGTCGACAACGCCTCCGAGCTGCGCGCCAAGCTGGAGGCCGACGGCGTCGTCTTCGCCTCCGAGACCGACACCGAGGTCCTCACCCACCTCATCGCCCGCTCCCAGGCCGAGAAGCTGGAGGAGAAGGTCCGCGAGGCGCTCAAGGTCGTCGAGGGCACGTACGGCATCGCCGTCATGCACGCCGACTACAACGACCGCATCGTCGTCGCCCGCAACGGCTCCCCCGTCGTCCTCGGCATCGGCGAGAAGGAGATGTTCGTCGCCTCCGACGTCGCCGCGCTGGTCGCCCACACCCGCCAGGTCGTCACCCTCAACGACGGCGAGATGGCCACCCTGAAGGCGGACGACTTCCGCACCTACACGACCTCGGGCACGCGGACCACCGCCACCCCCGAGACCGTCGAGTGGGAGGCCGCGTCGTACGACATGGGCGGCCACGACACGTACATGCACAAGGAGATCTCCGAGCAGCCCGACGCCGTGGACCGCGTGCTGCGCGGCCGCATCGACGACCGGTTCTCCACCGTGCACCTGGGCGGCCTCAACCTGGACGCCCGCGAGGCCCGCGGCATCCGCCGTGTGAAGATCCTCGGCTGCGGCACCTCGTACCACGCGGGCATGATCGGCGCCGGGCTCGTCGAGTCCCTCGCCCGGATCCCGGCGGACGCCGAGCCGGCCTCCGAGTTCCGCTACCGCAACCCGGTCGTCGACCCCGACACCCTCTACATCGCCGTCTCGCAGTCCGGCGAGACGTACGACGTGCTCGCGGCCGTCCAGGAGCTCAAGCGCAAGGGAGCGCGGGTCCTGGGTGTGGTGAACGTGGTCGGCTCCGCGATCGCCCGCGAGACGGACGGCGGCGTGTACGTGCACGCCGGCCCCGAGGTCTGCGTCGTGTCGACGAAGTGCTTCACCAACACCGTCGTCGCCTTCGCGCTGCTCGCACTGCACCTGGGCCGGATCCGCGACCTGTCCGTCGCCGACGGCAAGCGGATCATCGACGGCCTGCGCCGGCTGCCCGCCCAGATCGCCGAGATCCTCGAACTCGAGGACGAGATCAAGAAGCTGGCGGACCTGTACGCCGACGCCAAGTCGATGATGTTCATCGGCCGCGTCCGCGGCTACCCGGTGGCGCTGGAGGCCTCCCTGAAGCTCAAGGAGATCTCCTACATCCACGCCGAGGCGTACCCGGCCTCCGAGCTGAAGCACGGGCCGCTGGCGCTCATCGAGCCCGCCCTGCCGACGGTCGCGATCGTCCCGGACGACGAGCTGCTGGAGAAGAACCGCGCCGCGCTGGAGGAGGTCAAGGCCCGCAGCGGCAGGATCCTCGCGGTCGCGCACCAGGAGCAGGAGAAGGCCGACCACACGATCGTCGTGCCGAAGAACGAGGACGAGCTGGATCCGATCCTCATGGGCATCCCGCTCCAGCTCCTCGCGTACCACACGGCCCTGTCCCTGGGCCGGGACATCGACAAGCCGCGGAACCTGGCGAAGTCCGTCACCGTGGAGTGACCCCCTGCCCGGCGCCGGCGAGCCGGCGGAACGGGCGTGGCGAGGGCGCGGTCCTGATCAGGACCGCGCCCTCGCCATGTCGTCACCTCGTCTGCTGTCAGTCGCTGTCGTCGTCCTCCCAGCAGTCGCTGTCGTCGTCCCAACTGTCGTCCCAGCCGTCGTCCCAGTCGTCGTCCCAGGCCGCGAAGGCGCCGGCGGATGCCGGCACGACCGAGGCCCCGGCAGGCGCCGCCGCCGGGGCGGCGAAGGCGCTCGAGGGCAGCAGCGCGCCTCCGGCCGCCAGGCCGGTCGCGGCGGCGAGCATCACCAGGCGCTTGGCTCGCGAGTTGCGGATCATGGGAGTTCTCCTTCGTTCCTCAGGGATGTGGTCATGTGCTCCGTGAGAGCCCGTGCGTCCAGTAGGCCCGGCCGGGTGCCGTGCGTCACGGCACGGCAATTCGGGACTTGACACAAGGGGGAGACCCCCTCCGCGCACGCCACCTGCGCGCAGAGGGGGTCTCCCTTTTCGTCGCCGGCGTCGCCCTCACGCCGGCCCGTGGCCGCTCAGCCGGTGGCCGTCACCCCCCGGCCGGCAGCGCGCCCGGAGAAGGTGGGCCAGTGCGCCAGCGTCGCCGTGGCGCCGTACCAGGCCGCGAGGCCCGCGACCGCGCCGGCCCAGCCGCCGGCCTTCGCCAGGCCGTCGTTCTCCGCGAACGACGCGATGGCGAGCAGCAGCAGCGAGATGAACAGCAGCCCGTACACACCCTGTCCGAAGAGTCCGCTGCCCGCGGAGGCCGCGGTGAGGGTGAGAGCCAGAAGCGCGAACAGCAGCAGGAACATGCCCGCCGCTTCCGCCGAGACCTCCGAGCCGGCGCCGTTGCCCCAGGTGAACCAGAAGGCGCCGAGGCCCGCGAAGGCCGTACCCGTACCGCCGTTGCCCGCACGGAACTCGAGCAACCCGACGATGAACAGTGCGACCCCGCCCACCCAGGTCGCTAGTGACGCGGCGTCGGATGCCGCGACGTTGTCGATCACACCGGTGTGGCCGATACCGAAGGCCAACAGGGTCAGTCCCAGTGCGAGGTGGCCGAGAGTGGATGACGTTGCGCTTCCCGCGGAGACTTCGTTGTCCACGGCGGGCTCCCTTCGTGCGCGGGTTGGTGCTGCTTCCCAGCCACGGTTATGTACCCTTCACAAGCGCACAATCCACCTCTACGGGCGAGTAGATTTGACGGTCGTCAAAAAGTTATACAACCGGTCCGACCAGGGGGAACGAGAGGCGACGCGACCTCTCGGAGCGGGTCAGGGGATGACGACGACCGGCCGCTGCGCGCGGCGCGCGAGACGGCCGGCGACCGACCCGAAGATGCGCCCCACGATGCCGTGCGTGGAGCCGACGACGATCGCGTCCGCCGAATACTCCCGGCCGACTTCCTCGAGCTCGTGGCAGATGTCCCCGCCTCGCTCGACGAGGATCCACGGGACCTCGGACAGATAGTCGGCACAGGCGAGCTCGAGACCGAGCACCTCGGTGCGGTGGTCGGGCACGTCCACGAAGACCGGCGGCTCGCAGCCCGCCCACACGGTCGTGGGAAGGCGGTTGGCGACGTGAACGATGATCAGGCCGGAACCGGACCGCCGGGCCATGCCGATCGCGTACGCCAGCGCCCGCTCACTGGAGGTCGATCCGTCGAAGCCGACGACAACTCCGTGCCGGAAGGCGGGATCGCAGGCATGGCGTGACTCTTCCGCCGCTTGCAGATCCGACAGGGGGTCGGCGACCTGCTTGCGGTCCGCGGGTTCGGGGAATTCGTGACCGGCCATCGGTGTCTCGGCGTTTTAGATCCTCATGGGAGGGCGGCGGTTGGCAGCGGCGGAGCTGTGTCCGGGAATCATCTTCCCAACCCCATACCCCAAGGGTACGGCGACACTCCTCCCCTGCCCAGAGCCGGCAGCCCTACTCACGGCGTTCTCACGGCGTTCCAGGGAGCATGCACGAGCACGCTCCGTATGGCAATGGCATCTGTCCCATACAGGCTTCGGCGCCGGAGCCCGCGCGACCGCGGTGACGGCAGTGACCGTAGGGTTCCGCTTCTCGTTGGCATGCGAACCCGTCCCCCCGCCCCCGAAGGAGCTTCCGTGCCCGCACGACCGGCCGCCCGTGCCTCCGCCCCGACGCCGGCGGCCCCGCCGGCGCGCGGCCGACGAAGGGCACCGTCGCGACCGGGATCGGGGTCACTGCCGGCGCCCGCCCGGGGCGCACGGGAGCACCGGTCCGCGCCGGGCGGCGCCCTGCCGGTGCCGGGTTCCGGCCGCCAGGGCCGCACCGACTCCGTGGGTGACGTGGTGCGCTGGGGATCCTTCAGCTGCCTCCTCGTCCCCGTCGTGCTCGTCGCGTACGGCACGTCCGTCGCCGGGGCCTCGACCATGGCGCTCGGCCTGGCCTCGGTGACCGCCGTCTGCCGGGTGCTGCTGCGACGGTCGGAGCGGGCGACCATGACGACGGGCGCTGCGGGAACAGAAGGGGCAGCTGGGGCAGCTGGGGCGACAGGGACGCACAGAGGCAGAAGTCGGCATGCACGAATCGCGCAGGGCGACTGACGAGTTCACGCACGCACCGATTGTTTTCAGCCAACTTCGCTGCCAGCGCCCGCCCGTGCCCGAATGGGCCGCCAACCCCCGTTCCACCAGGGAAGAAAGGACCGTAACGGTCGCTCGCACCCTACGGGGATGGGCCATGCATGCCCGGCGCACTTCCCTGCGCGGCTCACGGATGAAACGCTTCGCGAGCGAATGCTTCGCGCCAAGTTGCCTTGTCGACAATGTGCCGGATTCGGAACTTGTCACGCCGGCACCACGGGACGCAGTAGATTCGATCATGAGGATCGAAGGCTGGGACTCGTGCAGAACCGAGGGGAAACGTGCAGGAGCGACACGCCCGAAACGAACGGGGAGACGCGAACACCGAGGGGGGCTTAGCGTCATGAGTCAGGACTCCGCCGCACCGGAGGCAGCACGGAGACTCTCCGGGCGGCGCCGCCGGGAGGTCGTCGCGGTGCTGCTGTTCAGCGGCGGTCCCATCTTCGAGAGCTCCATCCCGCTCTCGGTGTTCGGAATCGACCGCCAGGACGCCGGAGTTCCCCGCTACCGGCTGCTCGTATGCGCCGGTGAGGAAGGACCCCTGCGGACCACAGGGGGACTCGAACTCACCGCGCCCTACGGGCTCGACGCGATCGGCAGGGCCGGCACCGTCGTCGTGCCGGCATGGCGGTCCATCACCTCGCCACCGCCGCCCGAGGCGCTCGACGCACTGCGCCGCGCCCACGAGGAGGGGGCCCGGATCGTCGGGCTGTGCACCGGGGCGTTCGTGCTGGCCGCGGCGGGGCTGCTGGACGGCAGGCCGGCGACCACGCACTGGATGTACGCGCCGACGCTCGCCAAACGCTATCCGTCGGTCCACGTCGACCCGCGCGAGCTCTTCGTGGACGACGGCGACGTCCTCACCTCGGCGGGGACGGCGGCGGGGATCGACCTGTGTCTGCACATCGTGCGGACCGACCACGGGGCGGAGGCCGCCGGGGCGCTCGCCCGCCGGCTGGTCGTCCCACCGCGCCGCACCGGCGGGCAGGAGCGCTACCTCGACAGGTCTTTACCCGAGGAAATCGGCTCCGACCCGCTCGCCGAGGTCGTGGCCTGGGCGCTGGAGCACCTCCACGAACAGTTCGACGTGGAGACCCTGGCGGCGCGCGCGTACATGAGCAGGCGGACCTTCGACCGCAGGTTCCGCTCGCTCACCGGGAGCGCACCCCTGCAGTGGCTGATCACCCAGCGGGTACTGCAGGCGCAGCGGCTGCTTGAGACCTCCGACTACTCGGTCGACGAGGTCGCGGGCCGCTGCGGATTCCGCTCCCCGGTGGCGCTGCGCGGCCACTTCCGGCGCCAGCTGGGCTCGTCCCCGGCGGCGTACCGGGCCGCCTACCGTGCCCGCCGGCCGCAGGCCGAGGCCCCGCCGCCCCCGGTGGCGGTCGAGGCCGTCGTCCCGCCCCAGGGAGTGCCGGGCCAGGCCCGCCGTCCGGCTCCGCCGGACCCGGGCAAGCCGGGCTCCGACGCGTACGCCTCCGGCCGCCCGGCGCTTCCCGGCCAGCGGAGCGCGCCGTAGGGCCTGATCCGGAGGACAGCCTCTAGGCCGACCGGCACATGGCGACGCCTCGCGATCGCCGGTCGGCCTAAGGTAGGACGCATGAACGATCGCATGGTGTGGATCGACTGCGAGATGACCGGGCTCTCGCTGACGGACGACGCACTCATCGAGGTGGCCGCACTGGTCACCGACTCGGAACTGAACGTGCTCGGTGAAGGGGTGGACATCGTGATCCGCCCGCCGGACGCGGCGCTGGAGACCATGCCCGAGGTGGTGCGGCAGATGCACACCGCCTCGGGCCTCCTCGACGAGCTCGCGGGCGGCACGACGCTCGCGGACGCCGAGGAGCAGGTCCTGGCCTACGTACGTGAGCACGTCAAGGAGCCCGGCAAGGCCCCGCTGTGCGGGAACTCGGTGGGTACCGACCGCGGCTTCCTGCTGCGTGACATGCCGAAGGTGGAGGAGTACCTCCACTACCGGATCGTCGATGTCTCCTCGGTCAAGGAACTGGCCCGCCGCTGGTACCCGAGGGCGTATTTCAACAGTCCGGAGAAGAACGGCAACCACCGGGCCCTCGCCGACATCCGCGAGTCCATCGCCGAGCTGCGCTACTACCGCGAGGCGATCTTCGTCCCGCAGCCCGGCCCCGACTCGGAGACCGCGAGGACCATCGCAGCCCGCCATGTCCTCCCGGCGGAGCCCGTCGCGGCGGAGCAGGTCACACAGGTCACGGCGGAGTAGGCGACGTCGCCCGCGCGAGGGTCCCCCGACAGGACGACGTAAACGCGGGCGCGAGCACCCCCTCGGACCCTGTACACTTTTTCTCGGCCGGTCGGGAAAGCGACCGGTCATGGTGGGTGTAGCTCAGCTGGTAGAGCACCTGGTTGTGGTCCAGGATGCCGCGGGTTCAAGTCCCGTCACTCACCCTGAATGATCAGCCGGTGACCTGCAAGAACGGGTCACCGGCTGATCTTGTTTTGGCTTTGGCCAAACAATGGTCAGACGCCCTCCGCTCAATCGGCGCACTCTCCCCCGCCATGGCGAGCGTCGCCGGTACCTATCCGGGCCATCCGTCAGACAGCAGCTGATCTCGCCCGTACCGTCGCGGCATGGGTGGGATCGATTGGGGCGACGCCCCGACCTGGGGAGCAGCCGTATTCGCTGGCGGCGCGGCCGTATTCGCCGGCGTCACGATGGTGGTGCAACGTCGGCAGATCAACGAGCAACGTCAGTTCATCGCCGAACAGTCGCAGAATCTCCAGCTCGAACGCTCCGAGCTGCAGGCCCAGGCGGAAGACCGTAAGCACACCCAGGCACGAGCGGTCGTCATGGTTGCGGAGCTACCTCCGTCTGGCTCCACTGCCTATAACCTCCCAGGGCCAGCGGATCACTGGGAGGTGTTCGTCCGCAACGGCAGCGCAGGAGCACTCAGCGATGTAACAGTTCGCTTCGGTGATGCGTACAACGCAACGAACGCAACGCCCACAGATGTGGGTGGGGTGGCCAACGGGCGTTCCAGAGGCGTGCCGATACACCTCATCGGGTCCGGCCGCAGCTTCAAGTTCGAGTCCCGCGGATCAGTGAGGTGGCCCTGGAGAACGCCAGGCCGATCCTGCTATTCACTGACAGTTCGGGCTTGCGGTGGTCGCTCGACGAGCATGGAGAGCTAGTCGAGGTCGTCGACCGCGCCTCGCCGGGACGGCCGGCATAGGGGTAGGGCACGTGAGAGTCCCAGCCGCGACGGGGCGCGGCGGCGCGAGCAGGACTTATATACGACTTGCATGGAGGTGTGTCGTGGACGCGACGACAAAGGGCGCGCTCATCGGCGCCGGCGCGACGGCTGTGGGCAGCGCGATCGCCTGGATCGGAGCTCGGGCTCAGGCAAAGGCCGCGCTACGGGCCATGACGCTCCAGGTCCGCGCGCAACGCTTCGAAGGTCTATGGCAGATGCGGCGCGCGGCTTACGCCGACCTGCTGAACAGCGCAGAGGCGCTGCGCATACGCATCGGCACCGCGTACGGCCTTTTCCAAGGATGGCAGGACGCCGGCCCGCCAACCGTCTCCACTGAACATGCAGCGGAGGCCGTCCGGCATCTTCACGAGGCGCACCTTGACCTAATGCACAAGGGCACAGTACTCGGCCTCTCTGTGACGGTCGCTGAGAGCCATCGGGCCGACGGCTTCGTGTCGGTGTTCACCGGCGTGGTCAGGGATCTCGACAGATGGCTCGAGGCGATCAGGGTGGGTGCCCCGGACGCGGGAGAGGCTCACCGCAGATTGACTGATCACATGAGCGGTCTCAGGGCACTGATAGACCACTTCATCGACGACTCTCGCGGCTACCTCCAGACGCTGAGCGATGTCGCGCCGGAGCAACGGGCGCGTTTCGAGAGGTTGCGCCGGCGCTTGACTGCCTGGCGGTGGGCCTGGGTGGAGCGCAGGTCGGGGCTTGGGTAGCCAGCTGTACCGGCCGATCGTGCGAGGGATGCAGCAGGAGACCCCGCCGTGGAGGGCTTCGAGACGGGGCCCGGCCTGTGGCGGCTACTTGCGGAGCGTCAGCGGCTCGCACCCCGCGATGCTCACCACGCCATCGCTCTTCTTCAGGGTGATGATGATGCGCTCATCAGCGTTCGCAGACTTCAGCTGCGGCCACGTCGAGTCGTCGGTGGGCTTGGTGCTGATGGTGCACAGCTCGAAGAAACCCTTCTCCGCGCCGGTGGTGGTGTAGGTGCCGGGCGGGATGTCCTCGCCGATGACGTAGTCGCCATCGTCGAACTGGCCGTCCTTCTTGGCCTCTTCGCCGATCTGCTTCTGGAGCTCGTCGCGGTTCTTCTTGTTCTGCTCTTGGATTTCCTTCAGGGCCTCGTCGGGGTCCTGCTCGGTGGGCGTCGCGCTGGACGGCGCTGCGACGGTGACCTTGTCGGACGGCTTGTTGGAGGTGGCCGTGTCGTCGCCGCCGGCGACAGCTCCGAGGACAATCAAGCAAGCGAAGAGGCCGCCGACGATGATTCCGGCGGTGGCCCAGCTGGACATGCCCTTCTTCGGGGGCTGGGGCTGGAACGGTGGCTGGCCCCACTGTGGTTGCGGGGCGGGCTGGCGCCCGTGTGGCTGCTGCGGCCCGGGGAACTGCTGGCTCATGTCGGTTTCCCCTCGAATGGTGCGGTGGTGATGGTGTGGGGGGAAGGTGAATGTATCGGCTGGTCGGGTGGGTGTGGAGGGTTGTTGCGGCTTTTGGGACATCGACGACACGGCATAGCGGCGCTGAAGACCAGTTGGACGTCAGCCGGGCGGCGTCGGCGAGCACAGCCAGAGGCTCGTCCAGCGGCACGGGCGGTTCCCGTCCACGGCGGCGGAGCCGGGTCCAGATCCGTGGGGTCTGCTCCGCGGAGCTGCGCCAGTCGTCGGGCAATGCGCCCCGTCATCGCTCTTTCGCGGTCCCAGGGTGGGCAACAGGGTCGTCCACCGCATCCCCCTGCGTGAGTGGCACAAGTGGGGCGGTGCCCCTGCGCTCCTGCCGCCGTAGGCTCGAGGTGTGATTGACACCATCGTGTTCGACGTCGGCGAGACACTGACCCGCGACGACCGATACTGGGCATCTTGGGCAGACTGGCTCGATGTGCCGCGCCACACTCTGTCTGCCCTCGTCGGCGCGGTCGTAGCGCGTGACCTCGACAACGCGGAGGCTCTGAGACTTCTGCGCCCCGGCATCAACATCGACGCGGAGTACGCGGCGCGCGAGGCGGTCGGCCTGGGAGAGCAGCTCGGCGAAACAGACCTCTACGACGATGTGCGCCCGGCACTGTCCGCGCTGCGGGAGCGTGGTGTCAGCGTGGTCGTGGCGGGGAACCAGACCACCCGCGTCGGCGAGTTGCTGCGCTCTCTCGAACTCCCTGCCGATCTGGTCATCACGTCAGGAGAGTTGGGTGTTGCGAAGCCCGACCCCCGGTTCTTCGCCCGAGTGATCGAGGCGTCCGGCTCCCAGGCGGAAACGACGCTCTACGTCGGCGACCACCCCCAGAACGACGTCCACCCTGCGCGCCGGGCCGGACTGCGTACCGCCCATCTACGGCGCGGGCCGTGGGGCTTCCTCTGGGCTGACGACCCGGAAGTCCTGGCGGCAGCCGACTGGAGTATCGGCTCCCTCACCGAACTCGTCGACATCGTCAAGGCGTAGAACAGCAACGGCCCTGCCCGATGTCGGCAGGAAGGTTTGACCTACCGTGCGTTGCCGCGCGGTTACCTTTCGGAGTGGACGTCCCGAATGGAGCAAGTATGCCCGCCGACGCACGGCAGGTGGGCCAGTGGCTCCGGGGGGCGGCCATGTTCACGGTGACCCACCGGTTCTCGTACACGGTGCGCTCGCCGAGGTTTCGCCGCTCGGACACGGTCAATGCCTTCCGCTGGAGTACGGACTCCATGGCGGCACACGGGCGTGACTACACTGGAAGGACCGTGGCCCACTCCCCAGCAGTTGCTCGTGTCTCCGGGCGCCGTCTCCGTGGGGCACGTCGTGCGCCCGCCCACAGGGCACGGCTGCCTCTATTGACCACCGCAGCAGGGCTTCACAGAACCAGATCGCTCGCGTTCAGGGGGCATGCGACACGCCTATCGGCCGGGTCCGACATACCCTGCGTCAAGAAGATCAGCTCTTGGGACCAAGCAATTCCTCGACCGTATCCAGGGCGAGCTCCCACGGATACGATTCCGGCCGTCCCTGACCGGGCTGATTCGGCACAAACCCACCCTCCCCATAAAGCACCCTCACCCCGGCCTTGCTCAGTGTGCCAAGCGAGCGGTCGAACTGGGGGTGCTGCGCGTAGGCCGCATTGACGCACGGCATGACCGCCATCGGGATGGACTTGCCGATCCCCTCCGCGACGACTCCAACAATGAAACGGTCCGTCAGCCCGAGGGCCCACGCATTCACCGTGTTGAAGGTGGCCGGCGCCAGCAGGATCGCGTCTGCCTTCGGCCACACATCCGGCTCACCTGGCAGCTTGTACTCCCACCGGACCGGGCGACCGGTCAGCGCCTCGAGGCTGCTGACGCTGCCACCCAGCCAGCGAGCCGCCATGGGAGTGAGACCCAAGCACACATCCCACCCCCGACTGTGTGCGTCCTCGATCACTCGGGCGACATCGAAAACCGGCGGGGCGGCACTTCCGAACAGGTAGATGATCCTCGTCATGGATCCCATCCGACCACAGGCAACTGCCCCTGGTCCGGGTGGAGTCAGGGGCGGAAGCGTTCTCCCGCACAGACGTGTGCGAGTACCGTTCCAAGCGCCTGCAAGGAATGGGACAAGGCTATCGGCCGGGTCCGACAGCCCCTTAGATCAGCTCGGCTTCGTGGGCCGCAGCGATCTTGTTGATGCGCTTGGCCAGGTCGAAGTCGGCGAGCGTCAGCTTGTGGCCCACATCGTGTGTGGTGATCGTGAAGCGCACGTGATCCCACCGCAGGTCGATGTCCGCATGGTGGCTGATCAGCCGCTCCACGTCGGCCACGTGCACGATCATCGCGACACCGCCGTGGTAGCGGATCCGGAAGGCGCTCGTGATCGTATCGCCGACACGCTGCCACGTCGGGAGGTCTTGCAGGCACGCCTCGATCTCGACTTCACCCAGGATCGCGGTGCCCCCTTCAACCTCGGCCATGCTCAGCTCCCCTCCGATACAGGTGCCAGGACCTCCGCAGGATCTCGGCCGACCGGCGCATCCTGCCACGGCTGCATGGCCAGCTCCAGGGCGGCCAACTCGCCCCGCATCCGGGCTGATCGCGTCTCCACAGCGATCGTCGCTGCGGTGCGCGCGATCTCAAGCGCCTGGTCCGGCTCCCGGGCCGCAGCCGCGGCCGTCGCATACCGCGCCAGGTACACGCCGCGGTCCCGCCGCGCCGTCTCGGGGACGGCCCCCAGGACCTGGACCCGCAGCGCCGCCAGTACGCATGAAGAAGGCCCCCTCTCACGCCACACGCGCGGGAGGAGGCTTTCGCCATGTCCGCGGGTGGGAGCCGTCGGTAGGGTCGGGCCCATGACTGGCTTCGTGCAGGTGTCCACGGCGACACCGACCAGGGAACAGGCGGTCCAGCTGGCGCAGTCGGTGGTGAAAGAACGCCTTGCCGCTGGCGCCCAGATCATCGGCCCTGTGACGTCGGTGTTCTGGCACCTCGGGGAATTCGGCACGGGGGAGGAATGGCAACTTCTGCTGAAGACTCGCGCTGAGCGGTACCCCGAGCTCGAGGCACACCTGATCAAGAACCATCCGTGGGACAACCCGGAGGTGGCGGCAGTGCCGATCGTCTCGGGCGCTGAGGCATGCCTGCGCTGGTTGTCCGAGAACACCGAACCCATCGCCAACGAGTAGCTGGTCAGAGTCCCGCTTTCTCCAAGGCGTCGTCGACGTCGGCGACGCCGCGGTGCTGGGAGAGGCGTGTGAGTAAGGGGTCTAGTCGGCGCCGAGGCCTGACGGATGCCACGCCGCTGATGAGGTCCAGCGCGCGGCCCGTAACGCGTGCTGCCTGCTCGACTTCGCCCGCCCCGAGATAGGCGTCAGCGAGCCAGGACAGGTACAGCGCTTTGTCCCGCGCCTGGCTGTCGTCGTACCCCGCAAGGGCGGCCTCGAGCACGGGCACCGCCCGGAGCGGCCTGCGCAGTTCGGCCCAGCACCGCCCAGTCATGATCTGCAGCTCGTTGTGGTCCACCCACGACACCCAGTCCGGCTGGGGTGCCCCGTGCGCGTCCGCAAGGGCGCGCTCCGCCTCAGCGAGCTCGCGCCCCGTCTCGGTGGGGAGGCCGGCCACGGCGCAGGCCCAGGCTCGCCTCTCGTGGAGCAGCGCACGCACCCCCTCGGGGGCGTCCGGGCCAAGCGTCTTACAAGAGCGCGTGGCAATCTCCACTCCGGCCTTCCGGTCGCCGTTAACCGTCTGGTACGCGAGGAAGGCCAGGGCATTCCCCGCCAGGTCCGTGTCGCCCGCGTGGGTCGCAGCGAGGTGGCTCTCCTTGTAGAGCGCGGTTGCGTCAGCTTCCCGGCCGCCGTCGAATGCTGCCCAGCCAGCTTGTTGCGCTTGCTCCGCAAGCACGGACAGCAACGCCCGCCCGGTCTCCTCCGAGTATGTCGCGTCGCGCACCAGGCCTTTCGTCGCCTGGTACTCGCCGAGGTAGACGCGGTAGGTATCGCCGCCTCCGAGGACGGTGTCTAGGCGGCGCAGGCGCGCCGTACGAAGCCGGAGCAGCCCGGGGAAGTCGGCCCCAATGCGCTTGCCCGCGGCGGGTCTGGTCAGGTCGGTGATGCCAACAGCGAGGCTCGCGCCGGCTGCCGTGTGGAAGAACTCTCTGCGCCGCACCTGGTGGGTCCTGTCCTGTTGCGGGATGGTCGCGCGTACAGGCAGCGCGGGGAACTGCTGCTCGCTCACCTCCCACGGCCGTTCGGCGAGTCCGAGCATGCGCCCCGGGATACGGAACGCGTCGGCGATGACCACGACCTTGTCGAAGGTGGTGATGCGCCCGCGGCCGCGCGCGAGAGTGCCAACGCGCTCCGGCTTGATGTCGCATTCGGCAGCGATCTTCGAGTAGCTGATGCCCGCCATTTCGCGGGCTAGCCGAAAGACGGTCCCGAAGTCGTGAGCTCCGATTGCAGCCTGCATCTCAGCGCAGTTGAGCGCGTGATGAGGCAGCGCGGTGGGCGGTTTGTAGTCGGTCATCGTGGCCCCGTGTACCTGCTGGAGCGAGTGTGTCTCACGGTCGTTCAACGAGCCTACCCAGGATGGGTATACCGGCCGCAGGGAAGCGAGGAGCCCGACGTTCCCGAAGAGTTGTGCATCAGACCCGGCAACCGCGCTACCGGTCCCGGGGACGGCCAACGCTGACAAGGAGCGTCGACATGGAGCAAGGTACCGCCCAACCGCTTGCTGCGGCAGCGCCGGGTCGATGCCCACTCGACATCGCGACGATACGTGCGACCGCTCAGAGCGTCCTCATGCTGGGCGACACTCGGCCGGGGCTGGCCGACCGCGCCGACGCGATGCGCGGCAACGTGGAGCAGCTGGTGCCAGCAGTCCGCGCTCTGATCGCCCGCCTGCCTTCCGGTGACGCACCCGCCCGCGTCGCGCGGATTGGCGTGGACGAGGCGTGGAGGCGCTTGTACACCACACGCGGGTTCGGCCCGGACGCCGCGCACCGCCACGCCCAGCGTCTGGCTCGGTCGGTGCTCGCCCTGTGCGACCACTACGAGAACCTGACTCGCCCTTCAACCAGCGAGGGGAGCAGGTCGTGATCTGCACCAAGTGCCAGAAGGCCATCGGGCCCGGCGAGAAGTACACGACGCACGACATCCACTCGGCGTCCGGCCCTGGCAGCACCGTGTACCGGCACGTGGCCTGCCCGTCCCGCCGCACTTCCTGAGCTCCCGTGCGCTGTCGGCCGACCGGCAGAACACGGGTCTCCGCCTCGGCCGAGCTCCTGGCCGGACGTCGGCCGAGGCGGAGAAGGGCCCCAACGGGCCCAGCACATGCACCACGGCACGGGGAGTGGCCCCGCGCCGAGCACACACGCAAGGAGCATCGCATGACCGCTTTAGCTGTGGAACTCCGCCATGGCCGCGACCTCGTCGAGCCCGAGCTCTTCGACCGGCTCGTTGACTTCTGCGCCCAGGAGTACGGCCTGGAGCGCCTCGTCGCCGAGCAGGTCCAGGACCAGGCAATCGCCATGTGTTACGTGATGGGCACCACCAACTCCGGCGCCCTCATGGCCCCGTCGGAGACGGTGGACCCGGGCTGGCACACCTTCATGCTCCACAGCGCCGAGTACGCCGAGTGGTGCCGGGAGCAGTTCGGCTACTTCCTCCACCACTCGCCGAACTCCAAGACCCGTACTCGTGGGCTGATGGTCGACGTCGTCGGGAAGATCCGCGATGCCGGTTTCGTGGTCGACGAGTCCCTGTGGGGCACGGCTGCGGACTGCAATCCCCCGACGTGCTGCGGCGACGGCCCCTGCTGCTGATCCACCCGACCGGGGCGGGCCGCGCAACGACTGGCGGCCCGCCCGC